>CAJXNO010000032.1 GCA_913057205.1 uncultured Flavobacteriales bacterium | reverse complement strand
CTTCACCGCCAAAAGAATTGAACCTACAACGCTCACGGTAGAGGAGATGATCGCGATCAAGAAGGAGCGCACCAGCACTTCACTCTGCACGGGACGAAAGTCAAAGCCCACGTTCCCAACCATGGCCAGCGCCAAGGAAGTCACGGCGAGAGCAATGCCAGCGATACCGGCCACCCCGAAGCCGGGTATGACAAACAGCTCCAATGCGATGAGTACCAATCCGGCCAAGAAGAGAAGGATCTCCCAGTTCTCTGCCAGTCCTTCTAAGTAAAGCGGCATGAAATAGAGAAGGGCAGCGGTGATCGCAGCCACAATCGGGAATCCCAGTCCGGGCGACTGCAGCTCAAAGTAGATCCCACCGAAGATGACCAAGATCAAGAGTCCGCTCACAGCGGGGTTGATCAGCCAACCGATGATCTGATCGGTGGTGGAAAGTTGTTGCCTTACCACCGTGTAATCATCTATTCCGGCATATTCGAGGGCCTCCTGCATGTTGTTCATTTCAGCGTCACAGAAGCCCAGTTCAATCGCTTCTTGCACGGTGAGGGTAACCACTTTTCCTTTTTCTGAAATGCCTTCTACTTCTTTATCGGGGTCTACCATGGCCTCAGCGATATCCGGATTTCGGCCGTTCTCTTCTGCCGTGGCACGCATTTTCTTTCGCATGTAACTCTGATACTTGTCAGGCACTTGCTCACCGGTTTGGTTCACCACCGTGGCAGCACCCATGGTAGATCCGGGTTGCATGAAAATGCTATCACAAGCCAAGGCGATCAATGCACCTGCCGAAGCGGCGTTGTTTTCGATCAATACGAATACGGGGATCTTACTCTGAAGGATCTTCGTTCGAATGGAGTCAGCTGCATCCACAGCACCACCGTAGGTATTCATTTCAATGAAGATGATGTCGGCCTTCATGGTGTGTGCCTCTTCCATTGCCAGCTTAGTCGTACGCCACACGGGTGCCGCGATTTCTTCTTTGATGGAGAATTGATAGACCGTGCGTTCTTGGCCCATCAAGAGAGGAGAAAAGGCCATAAAGACCCAAAGCAACAAGCATCCATACCACTTCATGGCATAAATGTAATCACGTGGTGTTAATCCCTTGCTGCTAGTGTTGAATAATTACCGCGCAATCGTGGTAGTAAACGTCATCAAAAATGAAGGTGAAGTGGTAGCTTCCACTATCTAGGCTCTCTGCCTGTAACAGCGTGAAGCTATTCATGCCAGCCTTAAGATCATGGATGGTCAGGTTGTTCACCATTCTTCCTTGCTGATCTGTGATCAAAAGGTAGGCGCTGCCGTCGTGAGGTACGTTCAAGGATGCCTGGATCGGACCTGCGTTTACGGGGTTTGGATACAGCTCCGCTTCAAAGGAGTGCGTGCCCAAAATCGCTTTTGCGCTGAGCGGAACATCGGTTCTCAACCAAACTTCTAGCATCACATCATCAGCTGTTGTTGCAGCGGTGTTGTTGTTAGAAAACGGGTTGTTTTGAGTGCTGTGAATGCCCCCGAAGATGTGGCCGAGGAGCACAGAATCGCTCTTGTCTGACCGTACCAAGGCAATCTCATTCTCGATGTAATCGAGCTCTGGGTTTGGAATGAATTCCGCACTCGCGCCTTGCAAGGCAGGCATCTCAATGGGAAGTACCAGCTCTTCCAATTCATCTTGACCGTTTCTCGCCAATACACTGATGGTTTTGACAAATGGAACCTGGTCATCCGAAACCAATTCACCGTTGATGTACTGATAGCGTGCCATGCCGCCGAAAAAGATGCTGTAGTTCTTGCTACTAGCACTGTCGTAAAGGGTAGCTGTCGCCGAGTGATAGTTGCTCAGGTATTGGTTGAATCCCGTGCGTGCTTGGTGACCCGTGCCTGTGATTTCAACCGGATAGAGAAAGGGCAGGTCAACATTGACTTGAAATACCCCAGATGAGATCATGTACCCGAAACTTCCATCGCCGAACAGCTGTGGAACGAGGTTGTAATCACGCCGGTGCAGGTGTGCTTGGTCTATTGATTCGGTGTAATTGTTAATGCTCGGTGAGTTTCCCGAATTATTCACTTCAAAGCTCCGGATAGCGTTGGTGTAGCTCTGAACGTAGGTGTTATGTCCCATCGGATTATACCTTCCGTCAAAACGATGTCCCCCAACGATCATGAGCTGGCCATTTAGATGTGCCAGGTGTCCGCCGGTAACGGCCATGCGCTGATCTTCTACTTGACGGATGAAAGGGGATGGGTCTGCGCTGGAGACGATCGCATCAATCACCTCCGATACCAGAATCGTGGTCAGGTATGGAAACGTAATGTGATCTGCCGCACTGGAACTGTAGGCGTATCCGCCGACGATGTAGAGGGTGTCTGCGATCTGATGAAAGCAGAAGTTCGTGGCTTGCAACTGCTCCGCCATGGACGTACTGAGGCTACTGATGTCCGCTCGCCAGACCTGATTATTCGCGGGGTCTACCACCAAGAGCTCGGTGTTGTTAGAACTGGCCGGAAAAGCATTAAAAGGTTGGCGCGCGTGCAATCCGTCAAGTCGACCGCCGACCAAAAGCCACTTGCCATCGGCTTGTCCAAAGGCATACGAGTGCAAGCCATCCAGGTCATCAACGGTAACCGACTTCAGTTGAACTTCAAAAGGAAATCCTTCTTGGGCTTTGCTGCTAGATGCGAGTAGGACGCATCCGAGCATCAACAGTAGGAGTGATGATTTCATGAAACAAAAGTAGTTTGTGTTGAGAAGGACTACTGTGACACATGTCACAAATGAAAAAAGCCCTCCGAAGAGGGCCCTTTTCTTGGTAGTAGATTGAGATATTTTTACTGCTTCACACAGCGTATCGTCTGTTCTTGATCGCCGCCATAGAGTCGGACGAAATAGGTTCCAGCTTCGATCTCGCTCAGATCAAGTCGAGTTGATGTACTGTTGCTGTTCACCGCTCTGTGCAGTACCAGTTTGCCGGTAACATCCATAACCTCGATGCGTTCGAGAGCATCGGCTTGTTGCGCATTGATCTCTACAAAGTCGTTCGCAGGATTTGGGAAGATCGTCCATGCATCCGATGAAGGCTCTTCGCCGGTTCCAACGCAATTCGCGTAGGTAACGCGCACGGTGTCACTGGCTGTACAGCCGTTATTGTCAGTTACTGTAACAGAGTAGTTCTGATTTCCAGCAGCGTTCACTCCGCTACCAACCAAGAGCACAGCGTTGCTTGAACCATCGCTCCATTGATAGATGGAGAAGTTTCCTCCTGTGTTCAAGAATGCCGTTTGATTGAAATTATAGCACAACACGAAGTCGTCTCCAAGGTCTGGATCTGGAACGGGGTAGAGGGTAAGGTCAACATCAGCCACTCCGATGCATCCATCGTTGCTGGTTACGGTAACGGCGTAGTTCCCACTCTGGGTAGCGGTCCAAGTAGATGAAGTTCCTCCTGTGTTCCAAATGTAACTTACACCGAAACCAGCATCCAGTAACCATTCATCCGCACAGATGGTGGTATCTCCACCGAGGTTTGGTTCTGGTGTAACTCCTTGCGACACATTGAAGCTGTCAACAGCCGGACAGTTATTAGAATCCGTGATCGTAATGGAGTAGGTGCCCGGTTGGGTTATAATGGTGGTTTGACTGATGTTACCATTGCTCCAGTCATACGAGTTCCACCCAGGTCCTGCATCTACCAACAAGGCGTTTCCGGTGCAGACCACAGTGTCTTCAAATGGAATATCGAAAGGAGGTAATGGCGGCTCGGTGATGACCACTGTATCGATCACCGTAGTGTTGTTACCAGTAGTGGTTACCGTGTATGTACCTGGACCAAGATCGGTAATTGTACTGGTGGTGTCACCGGTACTCCATAGGTACTCTACGCTCAGGCCTACACCAGTGAATGGTAGGGTCATTGAGCCATTCAAGATGCCTTTGTTTCCAGCCAAACAAGACCAGTCGGTCGCATCATCATTGTCTGAATTACCGCTTCTGGTTACTGCTTGTGTGCAGTTTCCTTCAGCACCGTCACCTGTCCAATCTGCTGGTGTGATGTCAAAGGTGAATCCTCCTGCCGTAACATTGAAGGTGTTCAAAATGTCATTCTCAGGCCACTCCCATGCAACGAAATCGACAATGTTTCCGAGGTTGTCGGAGAGCAACACCCAACCAGTGTAGGATGGGTAGTTACCAGGATTGTAGAATAGGTTGTTTCCCCAGTAATTCGTCCCAGTTACGTCTTCACGATAGTCTACCCAGCCAGCTGGTACGGATGCAGGTAAATTCCACTGAAGGCTGTTTGCAGTATTGATATTGGTATATGAATTACTCGTAATAACGAACCAGCCCGAAGTGTTTACTGGTGCGCCACTTACGTTCGTCAATTCGATATAATCGGGCGAGCCGAGATCTATCTGCGAGATTACCACGGGCGGACCAGCACCCGGAATATTGCCAATGACCGTAGCCGTTCCATTGCTGTCGCCAAAACAGGAAATGTCTGTTGAGGTAACAATGGTGTTGAGTTGTGCAAGCGCTAAGCTTGGAAGTAGAAGAATCAATAAAGAGAGTAAACGGTTTTTCATGTCCTATCGATTAAAAATTGGATTGTGTCGACGAAAAGTAAGAATAAACCGCTAAATATCAATCATCGTTTTGCACGCGCGTCCAATAACCCGCCAAGCTGAGTCCTGCCATGATGTGCCAAACTCCCCACCAGGCAGCAATGAAGGCCATTCCACCGATGGCTATGTCTGCTGGAAATACTGCTGGATTGAATAGCAGTGCCAACGCCAAACCAGAGTTCTGAATGCCCGTTTCAATCGAGATGGTCTTGCGGTCTTGAAGCTTCAGTTTAAAAGCACGCGCTGTTTGGTAGCCCAGCGTAAAAGCAAGCGCATTATGAATAAGCACAATTCCGAAAATGTACAGGATGTACTTCATGAAAAGTTCCACATTGGAACTGAAGATGGCAACAATGATTCCTATGAAAATGAAGAGCGAAAAGTGCTTGACTCCAGTCAAGATCCTGTTGGTAAAGTCAGGTTGGTAGTGACGCATCAGCATGCCAATAACAAGCGGCAGTGCCAGAATGAATCCAATTGTCTGCAGTACTTCCCAGACATCGATCGTTAGGTTTTGCACCAGCTCGCTTTGCTTAGACTCAATGACCTTCAAATACAATCCTCCCCAAAACGCGAAGTTGAACGGCGTCATGATGATCCCTCCCAGGCTTGAAACGGCTGTTAAGCTTACACTGAGTGCAATGTTGCCTTTGGCCAGCGAACTGATGAAGTTGGAAACGTTTCCGCCCGGACAAGCAGAGACCAAGATCATCCCCATGCCGATGGTAGGAGAAATGAAGCGATGGATTGCAATGACAATGAGAAAGGTGAGCAAGGGCATCAATACAAACTGCGACAATACCCCAACCAATGCGGGTTTGGGTTTCTGCAGCAAATCCTTAAAATCCTTCAGCGTCAATTCGAGTGCTACGCCAAACATGATGAAGGCTATGGTAGTGTTCAACACCTGTTTGCCCGACGCAGAAAAGTTCAGCTGCGCCTGGTCGATCTCTTGGAAGATTTCTAGCATGCTTAGGGTTTGGGTTGATGTAAAACTAAGCTTTCGGAAGCATTCCTACGCTTCAACCCATGTAAGACCGTATCCTTTCCAGTAGTGCAGGGTGCAGCGCTCCGTTGGTAGCGATCATTTCCTTTCGAAAAAGCACCTCGTCGCCTCCCTCAAAGTTGCTTATGCTGCCGCCCGCTTCTTCTACCATTAGCATACCTGCCGCTACATCCCAGGGTTCAAGGTTGTATTCGTAGAATCCATCCAACCGGCCTGCCGCTACATAAGCGAGGTCAACCGCTGCTGCACCGAGTCGTCGCACACCGTGACTATTCCGTGCCAATGTACTGTAGAGCTGTATCCATTGCTCAAAATAGGCTTCATCAGATTGATCGTAAGGAAAACCCGTACAGAGCAGGGATTCGCTGATCTTGGCAGCAGAGGATACCCGGATGGCTTTCCCGTTCAAATAAGCGCCACCTCCACGCCAAGCGGTGAAGGCCTCATTGGCGTGGATTTCCAGAATGACTCCGATCACAGGTTTTCGATGCTCCAGCAAGGCGATGGAAATGCAATAGGGTGGAAGCCCGTGCATCAAGTTGGTGGTGCCATCAATGGGGTCGACTACCCATTCGAAGCTGTCGGGCTGCGCTTCGTCTTTGCTTTCTTCGGCGATCACTCCGGCTCCAGGGAGCAATCTGCGGAGTCCTTTGATCAAGTAGGCCTCCGTGGTAAGGTCGATGTCGGTTACGTAGTTGCGTCCTTCTCCATCCTTGTCGTGCCGCTTCCAATCTTGAGCTTCCACTTTTGGAAGGATGACCGTTGAACGTGCAGCGCTGGCCAGATCAGCAACCGCTTGCGTTAGTTGTGCTAAAGACGACGCGGTCATTGAGGCTGCGGTGTTTTCTTTTTCAGGAGGAATGCGAAAGCGATCGCCGTGAACAGCGAGATGATGAATCCGATTGGGAAGATCTCGATGAAGGTCAATCCGATGCGATAAGCGGCGTTGTTCTTATACATCTCCATCATTTCTGCTGTTGCCTCGATCTCTTCTTGGATCTTTTCATCTGACTTGGCTTGTTCGCCTAATTCTTGCTGGATGAAGGCCATGTACTGATCAGCAAAATCACCTCCGATGGTAGCGGAGTAGGTTTCCCAAGAAGCAACGTAGATCACGGATGCCACAAGGGTCACCAGCAGTCCAACCCCAAAGGCTTTTCCAAATGAAATCTTGCCGTTTAAGTTCTTGTCGCGATGGTGCTTTACTGCGAAAAAGATGGCGGTAAGCGCTACGATCATCGTGACGTATCCGCCTACTTCGCTTCCTTTAAAGTCTATCTGTCCATCCGATGGATGCATGATGAAGAACATTCCGCCTGTGATCAAACCTGCGATGCCACCGTAAATAAGCGCTACTTTTTTCATGTTTTCTTGTGTGTTAAAGTTTGAGGCAAAACTCTCTTGCTAGCGAGGATTGTGACTCATACTTTCGGGTGATTGTCATCCGCCGAAGGTACCAATAAGCCTTTGGAGCGTGCAATATGTAAGGCTTCGGTTCTGCGTTTCGCATCTAGTTTTTGCAGGAGAGATGATACATGGGTCTTGACCGTGTTTTCCGAAATGAGGAGCGCATCTGCGATCTCACGGTTGCTCTTGCTGCTTGCAATGCACTCCAAAACTTCTAACTCTCTTCTGCTGATGCCGAACTCCGATTGGCGCGCTGCATTGAAGCTGATTTCCGATGGCTTGTCAGACAACCAATTGGTCGACCTGAACTTCAGCCCTGCCCAGCTTCCTAAGCTGGTAAAGACCAATGCGATGATTCCAGCATAGACCTGCCAGTTCATCGATCGATTGATCAAGGAGGCATCAAGCAGCTTGAAAACGACCAGCGAACAACCCAAAAGAAGGGCATAGGCAAGAAGGTATCCATGGCGGCTGATGCTCATGAAACAAACATAGTGTGATGGAATGAAATCAAGCGGATTCTCCTACCAACATCATATCCGCTTCCACGCCCGCAGATACGATGCCGTTGCGCTCGATCTGCTCCAACTGCACGCGCTGGGTGCTGTTGACCAATGCAGGATCAAAAGGACGCTGAACTTTCACGTAGTTTTCCGTGAATCCCTGCATCATGCCTTCATTCTCACTGGCTTCCCACAGTACCTCGTGTGTGCTGCCCAATTGGGCTTCGTAAAAGGCACGCTTCTTTTTGTGCGAGATGTTGCTCAATACCTTGTTGCGTTCCTGGCGCACCTGCATCGGGATCACTTCATCGATGCGCAAGGCCGTGGTGTTCGCACGCTCTGAGTAGGTGAATACGTGCAGGTAGTTGACGTCGATCGAGTGGATGAAGTCTACGGTCTTCATGAACTCTTCATCGGTCTCACCTGGGAACCCAACGATCACGTCTACGCCAATGCATGCATCCGGCATCACTCGACGGATGTGCTCCACACGATTGCGATACAGTTCCGTACGGTAACGTCGGCGCATGTCTGCCAACATTTGATCAGAACCACTTTGCAGCGGGATATGGAAATGCGGAACAAACTTCTTGCTCTTTGCAACGAAATCGATGATCTCATCGCTGAGTAGGTTGGGTTCAATGCTTGAAATACGGAAACGCTCAACACCTTCAATGGTATCGAGTTGCTGGATCAATTGCAGGAAGCTCTCCTCTCCGCCTTGTCCGAAGTCACCGATGTTTACCCCGGTCAAAACGATCTCTTTCACACCACCTTCAGCCGCCTCGCGCGCCACCTTCATGGTATCTTCAATGCTTTGGTTGCGGCTACGCCCGCGAGCCAGCGGAATCGTACAGAACGAACAGAAATAGTCACAGCCATCCTGCACCTTCAAGAACGTGCGCGTACGGTCGTTTGCCGAGAAGGAAGGAACAAACTCCTTGACTTCCTTGATGTGTCCGTTCTCGATGTGCGCAACACCATTCACGGGCTGCTTGTCAAGGTATTCAATGATGTTGAACTTCTCATTTGCACCCAACACCACATTCACCCCCTCGATCTCCGCGATCTCTTGAGGCTTGAGCTGCGCATAGCATCCAACAACCGCAATGAAGGCATCTGGATTATTGCGCTTGGCCCGGCGCACCAAGTTGCGACACTTTTTATCTGCATGATCGGTCACCGAGCAGGTGTTGATCACATAGACATCCGGGCGCTCATCAAATTCCACCTTGGCATAGCCGCCCTGTTCAAAGAGCCGAGCAATGGTGCTGGTCTCTGAAAAATTCAGCTTACAGCCTAGCGTGTAAAAAGCGACAGTTTTATACGGTTGCATAAGGCCGGCAAAGGTACAGATTGCGATTCATCGTAAGCGCATTGATCCATGTACGTCAGCAGTTTCCAGTCTGCATCAGTATGTGCGGCATTCATAGACGTGATTGATCGAAGGTGCTAACATCAACTTCACCTCGACATGCGGGCCGATTGGAGAACTCAGCGCGGCAGCGTTGCGGGTGGGGGCGTTTAGCCAAGCGGCGATGGGGCTTCGTGGGCAAAACACCGAAGGGCTTGAGTTCTCCGATTTTTTTGGATAATTTTTTTCTAAAAAAAAAAAGTACCGTACAGAGCTAAATCCTACTTGGCAGTGAAACGAAGGACAGCTCGCTATTAATCCGAAGCATACTTCCTGTGAGCATCCACATATCCCGATCGTCATCGCGATTTACGGTTGCTATTCAAAAGATGATTTTCAGGACTGCAAGACCATGCCGGCTTTCGCCTGCGCCAGCCATTCACCTTAGCCCATACTCAATCATTTGTAGCTCCACCCGTTCCAGCATCGCTGCACGGTCGAAGGAATAGGTGTCTGCGCGCTCTTCTAGCTCGAGTAGGATGCTTCGGGCACATTGAAGGGCTATACCTGCAACGTCCTGGTCGCTCCTGTTGGCGAGGGTGAGGTAGCAGCGGACCAAGGTCTCTAGGTTTTGTTCATCCCACGCTGGTTCATCTAAAAGCGCCCGCAACGCATCTGGATCAAAATAGGAGAGGGGAAGCTCGAGTTTTTCTTGGAAGGACTGTGAAAGCGCTTCGCTGCTGCTCGGTAATTCGCCGGTGGCCAGCCAATGCATCATGTTGCGCAGCACCTTGCCCAAGGCTTCGATCTGCCGCTCGAGGTAATCCCTTTGTTCCATTGTAGGAAAAGTACAACTCTTTTCTCTTCGAACCAATACTCCGCTCACAGGTTCTTTCTTCCTTTGCGGCCCAATGCGACCTGAGATCGACATACAAACCATTCAAGACCTGGAGTTCCGTGCGATCCGTTCTATGCTGGTAGATTTATGCTATGGCGAAACGGCCAAATCGCGCATGGAGCAGCTTGAGCCGCTAGAGCGCTTGCATGAGGCGAACGATGCGCTGGATGCTGCGGCAGAATTGCTGGCGATCCGCAACGAGGAGGATGGATTTCCACGCCTTGAGTTCGAAGAATTGGAGGCGGAGATCAGGCAGCTGGGTATCACAGCTTCCATCCTTGAACTGGAAGGGATCATTCGACTCTTGGATGCGAGTAGGCTCGTAAACGACATCATGCAGTTTCTGCGCAAGCGCGAGGAAGACTACCCGCAACTCTTTGATATTGCGCAGTCGGCCTATTTCACGAAAGAGATCATCGATCCGATCGAACAGGTGCTGGACCGCCGCATGCAGGTGAAGGATGATGCCTCTCCCGAGCTCTTAAAGATCAGGCAGCATATCCGTCGCACCCGCAATGAGATCAATAAGAACTTTGAGCGTGTTGTGAAGAAGCTCGGTCGAGATGGCTTTCTAGGGGATACCGTGGAGGCCTACATCAACCATCGCCGCGTGCTTACGGTGGTTTCAAACTACAAGCGACAAGTACCAGGGAATGTGGTAGGCGCCTCAAAGACGGGCAGCTTCACCTACATCGAACCCAAAGAGAACATGGCGCTCAACAATGAGCTCGAAATGCTCTTGGATGACGAGCGTGCGGAGATCAGAAAGATCTTCAAAGTGCTCACCGATACGCTTCGGGTGCACATCGACTTGGTAAGGTCATACCAGTTCATCCTAACCACCCTTGATTTTATCCAAGCCAAGGTTCGCTTGGCGCAGCGTTTAGGTGCCAGCAGACCCGCCTTACTCGATGAACCGCAATTGGAATTGATCAAAGCGTACCATCCACTCTTACTCCTGAGCAACAAGGATGCCGGACTCAACACCATCCCACAGAGCCTCTACATGGATAAGTTCTGCCGCATGATGGTGATCTCGGGTCCGAACGCGGGTGGTAAGTCCATCACTTTGAAGACCGTGGGACTGATGCAGATCATGGTGCAATCGGGATTGCTCGTTCCATGTGATCCTTCCAGCACCTTTGGTTGGTTCCATCACATCTTGTCAGACATCGGTGATAACCAAAGCATCGCCAACCAGCTGAGCACGTACAGCTACCGCCTGAAGCGGATGAATCACTTCCTATCGAAAGCAAACAAGCGCACCTTGCTGCTCCTGGATGAATTCGGCACAGGTTCTGACCCTGAATTGGGAGGAGCATTGGCCGAGGTTTTCTTTGAAACCCTTTACAACCGCCGCAGTTTCGGTGTCATCACTACCCATTACGCCAACATCAAGCTCAAGGCGGCCCGCTTAAAGAATGCGGTAAATGCGAGCATGTTGTTTGATCGGGAATCCTTGGAGCCGTTGTATCAACTGTCGGTCGGACAACCCGGATCGTCCTTCACCTTTGAGGTGGCGCAGATCAATGGCATTCCTCAAGACCTGATCGAAGAGGCTAAAACGCGGCTGGATGCGAATAAGGTAGAAATGGACAAGCTCATCGCGAACCTGCAGAAAGAGAAGTCTGAGGTGGAGCAATTAAACAAAGCCTCGCGTCGCGCACAGGAAGAGGCAGATGAGGCAAAGGAGGAATATGAAGACCTGATCGCGCACTACGAAGAGCGCTTACTGAAGCAACAGCAGTTGATCGAAAAGAACAACAAGGCGCTTTCCAACGGCAAGAAGATGGAGCAGTTCATCCAGAGTTATCGCATGAAGGGCCATAACAAGAAGCTGCTAGAGGAGGTTAAGAAGTTCTTGGCGATCGAGAAGAGTAAGATCGTCAAAAAGAAGGAACAGGCGAAGCACAAGCAAACGGAATACGTGCAAACTACGCCCGCCAAGCGACCGAAAAAGAAGAAAACACCGGCTGCGCCACCGCCGCCGCCAAAACCGATCGAGCTTGGTTCAGTGGTGCGTATGAAGAACAGCTCGCAGAAAGGGGAAGTGCTAGAAATCAAAGGAAAGGAGGCATTGGTGCTCTTCGGTAATTTCAAGACGAAGGCCAAGCTCGCCGACCTCGAGGCGGTTTAGCTTACAACCATGTTCTGATCAATTTGAAGCTGAACGGACCTTCGTTGGTGTGTAGCCTCAGGATGTAGGTGCCCTGCCGCAACCCCTCTCCGTTGTAAGGGTAGAACAAGGCATCGCTGCTTTCCCATGTTTGTTCAAACAAGCTCCGTCCATGTAGATCGATGACCTCGATGGAGGTGATGGTGAGTCCATTCGGAAAGATGTACACCGGCTCGTTGCTGAAGGCGAAGTCTTCGGTATTGCTGAGGTAGGGTTCAGAAAACGGTGTCGAACTCAAGAGGGTATCCTCACAACCGGGCAACAATCCGCGGTCGCAGAGGATGATGCTCGCCAGCTCTGAGTTTTCTGCGTTGTTTAAAAGGGTGTCTGCCCGCAAGAAAAGTCGAGCAGCATCGGATAACAACATGTTCGGATACCACTCATATGCGGCTTGGATCGCAATGCGGTCGGTGGTAGCGAGGCCGATGTAGTCGCTGATCTCTGCAAGGGCAGAGGTATAGAGGATGCCATCCGCATAGATGTCGAAGGTCTTGTCGGTCGGATAGGTGCGCTCGTTGGTCAGCGCTCGGCCGTCCCAGAATTCATTGTGACCATCCCAATTGAAAACGAGGTCGCGTTGGTAATCGCTGTAGCGTCTCGAGTAGCTGATGGCCAGGTAGTCGCAGAAGCCTTCATCCAAGGCGGCACGCTCCCCGCCAAAGTTGGTTTCGGGTGCTGCGCTATGCGTGATGGCATGTCCATACTCGTGCACGATCACATCAGCGTCTTCACCGTCATCCACACCGCCGTCGCCAAAGCGCAACCTGGAGTTGATACCGAGTGGCTCAAAGCTCGACTGATCGGTGGTGCTGGCGTGGGCATCAAAATCAAGCGCGTAGTTCACGAGGTTTTCAAAACCCAATCCTTGCAACAGCGATTGCGTACGATGCAGGTGGTAGAAAACATGGTAGTATTCGAAGTCCTTTACAGAGCGGGTGACCTCGAGATCTGCTGGATTAGGTGCAGTGAACGATGGTGGATCTACCTTGGGATTGCTGGACTCAATGATGCTGTGAAAGTCTGCTGCATGCGCGTAGTCAGAGGTGAGTTCCCAATGACCGTCTACGGCATTCCAGCGCAATGTGATGCTGTCGCGTACCAGCGCTTCAGTGAGGTCTTCGGAGTCGGCATCGTTGTTATCTTCTACCGGACCATAGTTCGTTTCCAGGAAGGTGATCGGGTCGGGTTGGTAGGTGTTGACGAATACGGTGGAGTCTGGCCGATCGAATGCGCTTCGGGTGCGTTCCAATGCGCTGCTTCCATCGGCAAGCAAGAGCTCTTCGTATTGGATGCCATTTTCTCGGTAGATCACAGAAAGGCCATCAAAGAGGCTGTCGTTCCTTAAGAACCAACGCGGTTGCGCTTGGAGCACCTCCACACGAGGGTGTTGCTTCGTCCAGTTTTGGATCAATCGATTTTGATTCGCCTCAACTGGCGATGTAAAAAAACCGAGGTGTTTTGGTGCGGTGAGTCGGGCGGTGCCATCCGAGTACCTGTGCAAGCGCACTACTGCGTCTTGGATCACCTGTCCTTTAAACTGTAGCCAGAAGCTCTGGTGGAAACCTACCAGGCTCGAATCCGCATGAAAGCGTTCCAGCGAAACGCTTCGTTCATATTGTTCACTGAGCCAGCCGGAGAGGTCGATTTGGGCGGGATGATCTGGGGATAACGAAAGGTAGCCTTGTGGGATGCCCTCTTGCGCAGCGGCAGAGAATTCAATCCCCAAGAGCAGGGTCAGGTATGCTAACGTCCACTTCATCCGTGTGATCAAACAAATGTACGCTTCCTTCGAGCAGGGAATCCGGTATCCAAGCATCGAGTGTGCAACGTTGTCCATAGTCTTGGTGTGCAATGCTGCTGTGTTCGATCTTTTCCAAGGCATTCATCACCGCGCCGGTAGCGTCATAATCAAAGACGAAACGCAGAAGGCTCCGGTGGTATTGCGTCACGGTCTTGGCTTGCTCCAGGGCGTTGGCGGTGCTTTCCTTGTAGGCTTGAATCAGTCCAGATTTACCCAGCTTAGTGCCTCCGAAGTAGCGTACCACCACACAGCCGACATTCTTCAGGTTAGCGCTGAGCAATTGATTGAGGATGGGGAGTCCGGCTGTTCCCGAGGGCTCACCATCATCGTTGGAGCGTTCAATGGGCTTTTTGCTTCCGACCACGGCACCGTAGCAAAAGTGCCGGGCTTGCGGGTGTTCTTTTTTGAGCTGTTCGATGCGGGTTTTGAGGGTTTCTTCATCCGGACAATGGAAAAGCACACTCGGGAACTTACTGCCACGATCGCGAAAGTCTCCGTGAACTTCTTTGAGGATGGTATGATAGGCATCGGGATGCATCACTTGGCGAGGTAGAGTAGGAGGATGGAGAGGACGGCAAAGCCGATGCCGAGCCAGCCTCGTAGGTGGATCTTTTCTTTGAATAAGAGGATGGCCAAGAGGGTGGAGCCGGCGATGATCCCGAAGTTGTTGATCGGGAAGACGAGGCTGCTTTCCCAGTTGGGGAGTGCCAGCGAGCGAAGGATGAAATACAGCGCAGCGATGTTCACGATGCCGAGTCCAGCACCGCCGATCAGTTCTTTGAGCTGGATGCTTCGTTCGGGAAGAGAGAGGTGGTGGACGAAGGAGGTTACAAACGCGGAAAGAAAGATGTTGCTGCTGAAGACAGAGATCTCCTCGTCCGGTACGAGAAAATGCTGAAAGAGCTTCAGGTTGCTGTCTACCACACCACTCCCGAGAAACAGCAGCATCGGCCACACCCAAGACCCCGCTTTCACATGATCGCCGGAGGAAAGCACCACCGCTACCAGCCCAAGTAAAATGCCGGACAGCTTCAATGCATTCAACGTTTCATCGAGCACGGTCAATCCAACCGCCACCGGAATCACCACGCTCATCTTGGTCGCAATGCTGGATACCGCCAGGCCATTCTCCTGGGTAACCTTTGCCATCACTCGGAACACCACATAGAAAAGGATGCCCAACAAACAGGACGGAATGAACCACGAACGCTCCCACCAGCTCCAATCCGGCTGGAAGAGCAGCAATCCCAGCACCCCTGCCACGAGGTAGTTCAGCATGATCCCTTTTCGGGTATGGATCGCGTAGGTTTTGAAAAGTCGGAAGGCTAGAAAGATTCCGACGGAGGAGAGTATGCTTAGGATCAAATAGATCATTCAGGCACGTAGGTATGGAGGGTGTCTGTACCGTAGTGTTCGCGCTGGATGAGCTTGCCAGTCAGTGGTGGCGACTGTATCCCTTCACCGATGCGCATCGGTCCGGAGAATATGCGTGCCTCATCCCAGAGTCCAGCCGAGATAAAACGCCGCAGGGTAGTAGCGCCCCCCTCAATGATCATCGATTGTATGCCGTTCTTATATAGGTAGGCCATGATCTCATGCTCAAAGTCGGCGGGGTCATCGATCTGCACATAACAGACCCGGTCCTCACACACATCGGAGCGCACGGCATTGAAGACCCACGTTGGTTTTCCATCGGACAGCACCTTGGATTCTGGATCCATCTGAAGTTGAGGGTCGATCACTAGGCGGAGGGGGTCACTGCCGGGCCAAAGTCGCGTGGTGAGTGAGGGATCGTCGAGTTGTACCGTATTCAATCCGATCAGGATCGCCTGCTCTTCGCTGCGCCATTTGTGCACCAATTGATTGGCCATCTCGCTGGTGATTTTCAGAGGTTCGCCTTCGCTGCGTGAGGCGCGGATGCGATCTAGAAACCCATCAGCCGTCTGGGCGAACTTGATGATAACGTACGGACGCTGTTTTTCATGAAAGGTGAAGAAGCGTCGGTTCAAGTGTCTTCCTTCCGCTTCACATACACCCACTTCTACCTCAATGCCAGCCTGACGCATGCGCTCAATGCCTTTTCCCGCCACCTCTTCATAGGGGTCGGTATTGGCGATCACCACCCGCTTAAGTCGATGTTCGATGATCAGGTCGGCACACGGCGGTGTTTTTCCATGATGCGCGCAGGGTTCCAGGTTTACGTAAATCGTTGCTGCTTTCAGGAGTGCTTTATCCTTCACCGCGCCAATGGCGTTCACCTCGGCATGAGCCTCGCCGTAGCGCTGATGGTAGCCTTCACCGATGATTTGGTTGTTGTACACGACCACCGCACCCACCAAGGGGTTCGGGGCTACATTGCCGGCGCCGAGCTGTGCCAACGCGAGGCTTCGCTGCATGAATTGTTGGTCCGAGTGCATGCATGTAAAAGTAGTGGCTCTAAGCACTTATACTATGGGCTTGGGAAACATTATTTCAACGCAATTAGATGGATTGCCTTGCACTTTGGGCATACGGATGGTTAGAAAGCGGTATTTAAAACAGTAGATTTATCCTTTGTTCCTGAAAAAGAAAGCCTTACTTTTGCACCCCTTTTGGAAAAACGGGTTGCCGATGGCCCGTATGTAAAAATACTCTTGTCCGCATCGGTTGGGATGAGATACAAAGCAATGCCACATGGCAGAAAAGAAAGAAGAATCTGCTGCAAAAGCAGAAGAAAAAAAGTCAGCCCCTAAGGCTGAGAAGGCGGAAAAGACAACTGCCAAGAAATCCACTAAAAAAGACGAGAAAGCAGAAGCTGCGGACGATAAGCCGAAGAAAGCGCGTACCCGTAAGAAGGTAGAAGCTCCAGCTGCTGATGTTCCTGAAGAGTCTGTAGTTGAGGAAGTTGCTCCAGAAGCAGCCCCTGTTGCTAAGCAGACACCACAAGAGCGTACTGCTGAATTGGAAGAGCAACGTTCGTCTTTTGACTGGACCAAGATCAATAAGAAGACAGACAAGTACAGCGACGATGAGCGTGAGGAAATGGAGAAGGCGTACGATGCTACCCTTACCTCCATCACAGAGCACGAAGTACTCGATGGTACCGTAGTGGCCCTCACCAAGAAAGAAGTGGTGGTAAACATCGGCTACAAGAGCGAAGGTGTTATTCCAACCACAGAATTCCGTCACAATCCAGATCTGAAGCCTGGCGATACCGTTGAGGTATACGTTGAGAAGACAGAAGATGCGGAAGGACAGCTGGTTCTTTCTCATAAGAAAGCACGTATGACCCGTGCATGGGAGCGTGTGAATGCAGCCCGTGACGAGGATACGATCGTTACCGGTACGGTGAAGTGTCGCACCAAGGGTGGTTTGATCGTTGATGTGTTTGGCTTGGAGGCCTTCCTTCCAGGTTCACAGATCGATGTGAAGCCTATCCGTGACTACGATCAATACGTAGGTAAGAAAATGGAATTCAAGGTGGTGAAGATCAACCAAGAATTCAAGAATGTAGTGGTTTCTCACAAAGCCTTGATCGAAGCAGAGATCGAACAACAGAAGGTGGAGATTATGCAGAAGCTCGAGAAAGGTCAGGTACTGGAAGGTACCGTGAAGAACATCACTTCTTATGGTGTGTTCATCGACCTTGGAGGTGTAGATGGTTTGATCCACATCACCGACTTGAGCTGGGGTCGCATCAATCACCCAGAAGAGGTGGTTGAGCTTGACCAGACCATCAATGTGGTTATCCTTGACTTCGACGATGAGAAGAAGCGCATCGCGCTTGGTGTGAAGCAGTTGGAGAGCCATCCATGGGATTCGCTTGATACCGAGATGAAAGAAGGCGATACCATCAAAGGAAAAGTTGTGGTATTGGCTGACTACGGTGCATTCGTTGAGGTAGCACCTGGTGTTGAAGGCTTGATCCACGTTTCTGAAATGAGCTGGTCGCAGCACTTGCGTACTGCAGATCAATTCTTCAAGGTAGGAGACGAGGTAGAAGCGAAAGTGATCTCTATCGATCGCGAAGAGCGTAAGCTTTCTTTGAGCACACGTCAGTTGACGCCAGATCCATGGGAAGACATCGAGAAGCGTTACCCTGTTGAATCTCAACATACGGGTCGCGTTACCAACCTTTCCAACTTCGGCGTATTCGTTGAGTTGGAAGAAGGCATCGATGGCTTGATCCACATCTCTGACCTCTCTTGGAGCAAGAAGATCAATCACCCATCTGAATTCACGAAAGCGGGTTCAGACATGGAAGTGGTTGTATTGGAGATCGACAAGGAGAACCGTCGCTTGAGCCTTGGCCACAAGCAATTGGAAGAGAATCCATGGGATGTTTTCGAAACCGTATTCACGGTGGGTACTACACACCAAGGAACCATCACCAACCGCAACGATAAGGGTGGTGTGGTAAACCTTCCTTACGGTGTTGAAGGTTTCGCTCCTAGCCGTCACCTTTCTAAAGAAGATGGCAGCAAGGCGAAGCAAGATGAGACCTTGGATTTCGAGATCATCGAGTTCAATAAGGATGCTAAGAAGATCATCGTTTCTCACACAAAGACGTTTGAGACGGACATGGATACTTCCGTTGGCGGTGGCAGCACCGACAAGCGACGCGGAAAGACTTCTACCCGCAGCAAAGGCGATAGCAAGGCTGTGAAGAAGATCAACGAATCGCAAGAGAAGACCACCCTCGGTGACTTGGGCGTTCTTTCTGATCTGAAAGACGAAATGGAGAAAGCAGAAAAAGACGATAAGAAGTAATCTGCCTTCCCTCATTTGAAATACAAATCCCCTCTGGAAACGGAGGGGATTTTTTTTTGGGACTTACTATGGAAGAGTACTAAGTACTGAGTACTCAAAACATAAATACCTTACGTTCTTCCTTCAAAACTTTGTGGTTTCGTAACATTGTTTCAATTTTATCGCTCTCGCGCGAAAAGGATTGAGCACTGTTTCGCGAACATGTAAACGTATAATGCCATGCTATCAAAATCTAAGTACATCAGAGGCCTGCAATGCGAAAAACGCTTGTGGCTCGATAAACACCAACCCCAACTCAGGGATGCCCTTTCTGCCAATCAAGAAGCCTTGTTTGCTCAAGGTTCGGATGTGGGCGAATTGGCGCAACAGCTTTTTCCAAAAGGTAAGGATGCCACGCCAGATTACAGTCGGCGCGATGGCATTGCCATCGGCTTAGCACAAACCAAACAGTGGGTAGCTGAAGGTGCTGATGTGATCTATGAAGCAGCCTTCTCCGCGGGCGGGGTGTATGCGGCAATGGACATCCTGGTGCGCGAAGGAGACCGCTGGCGCGCCATTGAGGTGAAGAGCTCTACGGGTGTTAAAGACTACCACATCAACGATGCAGCCATTCAGTACTACGTTTTCCAGCAAGCGGGAATCGATTTGGTGGATATTGAACTGATGTATATCAACAACGAATACACCCGCGATGTTGAGTTGGAACTCGACAAACTCTTTGCCCGTGAATCCTTGTTGGAGCAGGTGCTGCCCTTGCAAGCAGGTATCCCAGACCGCATTGCGGCCATGACCAGGGTATTGCGACAAGCAGATGCGCCTGAGCAAAGCATCGGTCCGCATTGCCATGATCCTTTTGCGTGCGACTTCATCGGTCATTGCTGGGCGCACGTGCCGCAACCGAATGTGCTCAACATTGTTCGCATCGGTGAGCGCGGCTGGCAATTCATGGAGCAGGGCATCATGGCTTTGGAGGAAATTCCTACCGATGCCGACCTCAACGAAAAGCAATGGAACCAAGTGCGCGGTGCGCAGACAGGTGAGGAGGTGTGGGACAAACCTGCGATACGATCCTTCCTAGACGAATGGGAGTACCCCTTGTATTTCTTCGACTTTGAAACCATTGGTCCGGCTGTACCACTCTATGACGATACCCGACCTTACCAGCAGTATCCCTTCCAATACAGCCTCCACATCATCCGCGAGCCCGGTGCCGAGCCCGAACACAAAGAATACCTCGCCGATCCCAACGCGGGCGACCCTCGTCCGATGCTGATGGTGAACATGATCAAAGACCTCGGTCAATCAGGATCCATCGTCACCTACAACATGGGTTTCGAAAAAGGCAAGATCCGCGACCTCACCATCACCTACGGCGAATATGCCCAATACCTCATGCCCATCATCGACCGTATTGTTGACCTCATTGTTCCCTTCCGCAGCCATTGGTGCTACCTGCCAGCTATGAACGGTTCAGCGAGTATCAAAGCTGTGCTTCCCGCACTGACTAACCTCAGCTATGACGATCTCGAAATCAAAGAAGGCGGCACCGCCAGCAACACCTGGCGAGCCATGGCCGAGGGCAAGTTTAGCGGAGATCAAGAAGCTACGATGCAAGCACTGCGGGAGTACTGTAAGCTTGATACCTTGGCGATGCTGGAGGTTTGGAGGGAGTTGCGGAAACGGATAAGTTGAATTGGTTCAGACTACCCAGAGTTGCGTTTTAGAGAACATGATCCAAGATACCTATGATAGTAAAGCTTTCCGATTCTGAATAACTTAAGGTTATCGTTTCAAACGAAGTGTCAAAAGAATAGGGAATCAATTCTATCGAAGCATGTTCCCAGCTTTCTTGGTTTTGTTGTTTGGTACTACGGTATTCTTTGAGGGTGAAACCAGAGCCGAAACCTTCATCACCAAAAGAGTGATGTTGGGCAAGAACAATGGTTCCGTTTCTTGAGCCTCCGCTGTAACGCTTAAATAGGCACCATGCTCCGTTGGGCACCTTTTTGTTCATAGACTCACCGATGACCTGGCACAAGAAGTAGTCGCGCGTCATCCAACTCGGGTTATCAAGCTGCACCCATTCCACCTCATCTACCGATTGGGGAGGGGAGAAGCCGCCGGCAGCCACTTTGATATCGTACTTCGGGATGGCGTTTTGATAGGGTTTTACCTGATCTATTGGAATCACCTTGTAGGGCAGTTCCTTTTCTTGAAGGGGAATGAATTGCTTTAGATATTCCCTGAATTTAGGGTCACACGCATATACATAGGTGCCATGAATACCCCGTAGCATCATGGTTTGATAAATGTTCAGGATGTAATTCTTCAACGTGTCCTTGTCGGCTACATTTACCTTACCCGCTTTGTCATAGTAGTTTTCGGGAATGATTTCAATCTGATCTAGTGCTTGATTGTAGGTGATTTCGTGCCCGAATACAAGTCCGGTGTAGTTTAGATCATAGCCTTGCGATGTATGAATGCAGCCTACTTCGTTGATGCTTTCGGCCGAGTTGATCCAATCCTGGTTGGTGGTATTCCATTTCACCTTAATTCCATCAATCTCAATGTCGTGGTCAGCACCTTTGTTTGACACCCACTCCCAAGAATAACCCGCTAATAGACGACAGAGTTGATGCTGATCGTTTTTAGCCTGGATATCCTTGAATAAACTGCCAAAGTCTTCATACAATTTGAGATCGTAGCCTTCAGGTTGATAGCGTCCGTACTCTTTGCTCAGTTTATTCCTCAACAGATCATTAACAAACTTCACATAATCATCGCCTGCTTTTACCCTAAACTGTGATCTCAGGCGTTGTATAGAAGTATTTGATGCCTGTTTGAGTGTGTCAAACTTTTCTTTGCGCACATCAGAAGGCCGGATGGATTGAAGACTGTCATAAAACAGAACCTTTCGATCTGCTTGCATAACTACCCAGTCGAGTTCGGTTCCGCTCTCTTTAGCAAAACCCAGTCGCGCATTGGCCGTATCAAAAGCCTTAAAGTAAGATCCAAGATTTACTCGCTGTCTTAGTCTGTGCGCTTCATCCACCAACACAATGTCGTACTCATTTCGTGATAGGTCTGCAGGTCCTATAACCATGTTGCCTTTTAGTCCCTTTACCGTAGTAAAAACCTTTTTCATGGTAGCACGAAAAGAGCTCATGGGCACAACCAAGGCCGTTCTCGGACTTCGGTACTTCAGTTTCAATTGCTTCGCTAGCTCCAAGATTTGTTCGTGATCTTCACCGAATTCATGATCCTCAAACTCTGACGGATCTGCGTGCAGGAGCTTAAAGAGGTAGGTAGCCAAGATGGTTTTACCTGTACCAGCACCACCTTCCACAAGAATGGTGGATGTAGGTCATCAAGCAAGGCTTCCATAATTCTGCGTATACTGGCAATTTGGTCGTACGCCAGAGCTTTGTAAGGTGAGTACTTGAAAAGATCTGAGTTGCTGATTTCAGCCAGAGACTTCTCGGCAATCCCTTCTTGAATCAGTACATTCCAAAGGCGCTCAAAAAGTGACCAGTACAACTCATCTTTCTGGTAGTAGTTGTGATTGGCAATGCCAATGTTGCTGTTCAAAAGCTTGTATTTACCATCTCCAGACATGTAGCGAATCAAGTTGGCTTCAATGTCTAATGCGGCCGACTTGTTGAACTTACCGCTCTCAACCAAGTGCACCGCTGTGAGTTTCTTTTTCTCTTTGTGTTTGAGATGCGCTTGAAAGCGGGCCAGTGTATTGGTGGTTTCACCAACATAGGCCTGTTTCTGTGCGCCATCGCTTAGGATGTAAACCACGGGCCATAGCTGTTGCACAAAGAATTCGTCTTCAATCGCTTGCACTACATCGTTGCTGAATGCATAGCGTCTTACCTCAATTTCCAGCATGCGCATTACAATTCGTTGTACTTGCTTGCTGAGCCCTTCGCTTTGCTTACAGGATACTTTTCAGCGTTCTGTTTGATCTTTTCTAGAACGATGTCTTTCACATTGAAACCGTACTTCTCTGCCAGTAAGAACGCATAGGCTAAAACATCAGCCAGTTCTTCTTTCACTTTTTCCTTTTTGGCTTCGTCATGTGCCTTCCAAAGAAAGCTTTCAAGTAACTCGCCTGACTCAATAGATATGGCCAAAGCAAGGTCTTTAGGGTTATGAAATTGCTTCCAGTCGCGCTCGTCTCTGAACTTGATTAAGGCATCGATTATCTCTTCAAATTCCGTCATGGGTGCAAGTTACTATTTCGTGTTTTATATCAACTGATAACGAAAAACGGAAGTATACTACCGAATCAGGTCTGTTTTGACCGTTTTTTCAGTGATTTGAGCTCAAACCGGAACTATGTTACCGATTGACATCACTCTATTACCCAATTAAAATAGGTGTCGGGATAGGGCTCATCTTTCAGGGTATAATGCCACCATTCCTGCGGGTATTCCTTGAAGTCGTGCTTGAGCATCAGCTTTCGGAGCTTGTTGCGGTTGGCGGTTTGGTCTGGGGTTATGAGTGGAGAGTCGTGGTTAGAAATAGCCCCAAAGAAGTCCCACGGACTGCCCATGTCGAGTTCTTCACCGGTTGTTAGGTGGATGATGGTGAGGTCTACCGTGCTGCCGCGGGTGTGTGAGCTTTGCTTGGCTACATAGCCGTAAGCAAAGACGCTGTCTTTGTCAATGTCGGGGTAGTAGGTTGATTTGGTGAGGGTATCGTCAGGGTCTTGTCCCCATCGAACGAAGTGGTCTACCGCGCGTTGTGGGCGATAGGCATCGTAGATCTTGAGGCCTAGGCCTTCTGCATTCAGATCGGCTTGTACGTTTTTCAGTGCTGCTGCGGCTTCGTTGGTTAAGTATGCCTTGGAGGCGTTGTAGCCGTTGATGCGGCTGCCGACGAAGTTGTTGTTGGTGTTGTAGCGGATGTCGTATTTCAGGTTAGGGAGGAGGGTTTTTAGTTCTGTGAAGTGGGTTTTTTCGTGTTCAGGTTTTGTTGTAGTGCACGACGTTAGAAAGGCTATGCTTAGTAGTATGGTCAATGATCTTAATGTCATGGGTTCAAATTAAGTTCTTCAGTCCTTTCTTTCTTTTGTCTTGAAACAAAAGAAAGAAACAAAGAAAAGTTCAAGGCTGTGACAAGCTCCCTTGAATTGCACGATAATTCTTGCTACCTCACCCAAACTCGCAAACGCCATTAACCACACTATAGGTGTGGATGGCTGAGCTCAAACATGGGTTCGTCAACGCAAGAACCATCGGCAATTCTACGGATCCCTTGTCAAGGCCAGAAGAAAGGTAAGATCAACTTTTTGCATTTCCTTGATTAGAACCGTCCTCCTTCCCAAGGCGGTTTTGTTTGGTGTTTGGATGATCGAATAGAAAGAACCATCACGCTTTGGCGGGATACTCACGAATACCGCTGAAGTATAAACATGACATGAGTAAAGATTCAAGGCTATGGCATGTCCTCTTCATTTGCACTAAACTTTTGACTGAATTGCATCGAAGCATGCCTGTCCATGTCATACCCAGAAGCCTTTTATGGTATTCCTTGTTTGGTATAAAGATTGATAACTGATCACCAAAAACATTCAACCATGAAATCATTGATCCGCCTCTCTGCCATCGCTTTAGCGTCGATGTTTTTAACCTCTTGTATGATCGTTCGTCCGGGTGAAGTAGGACTGAAACAGAAATTCGGAAAGCTTTCTGAACGGGTGTACAAGGAAGGTGCATATCCGTACAATCCGTTCACCACAACCATCATCAAGACCCCAACGCGTACCGTTAACATGGAGGTCATCCTCAACCTGCCGAGTAAGGAGGGCTTGAACATCAACTCGAATATTTCCATTCTGTATCGTATTGATGAGGAACGGGTGCCGCAGTTGATATCGCGCGTGGGTAACAACTATGAGAATATTATCAGTAGTGTATTCCGTTCGGCTTCAGCGGATATCTGTGCCAAGTTCATGGCGAAGGACATGCACTCTGGTAAGCGAGGCTTGATCGAAGAAGAGATCGCCATGGTGATGAATGAGCATTTGAACGAACGTGGCATCGAGATCGAAGCGGTGTTGATGAAGACCATCCAACTGCCTCCGGGATTGTACAATTCCATCGAAGGCCGACTAGAAGCCGAACAAGAGGTGATGCGCATGCAGTTCTTACTCGAACAAGAAAAGCTGGAAGCCGAACGAAAGGTGATCGAAGCCAAAGGACAACGCGACGCCCAGCAGATCCTTTTAGAGGGACTCACACCAGAAATACTCGAATTCCGAAGCATCGAGGCCTTTGAAAAGCTCTCTGAAAGTCCGAACGCCAAGGTGATCGTGACCAATGGCAAGACGCCGTTCTTGGTAGAAAGCGCGACAGCGGAATA
The DNA here is from genome assembly GCA_913057205.1 of uncultured Flavobacteriales bacterium. Classification (GTDB taxonomy): domain Bacteria; phylum Bacteroidota; class Bacteroidia; order Flavobacteriales_G; family Salibacteraceae; genus SHAN690. The sequence goes on along the minus strand of CAJXNO010000032.1, from coordinate 8,417 downwards.
GCTTTGATCAGCTATCAGCTATCAGCTATCGGCTATCAGGCTGGATGTGCTTGGTAATTGCAAGGCCAGTATGAAAGCGGTCAACCTATATCAGGCACGTACAACCTACACCAGTCTAAAGTCTATTCTCTAAAGTCTATTGTCTAATCTCTAATCCCCCTGCATTCCCCGCAACTCTCGGATGTTCCTTCACGGTTTCTCACCAATCGACTTCCTTTTACTTCACCTACTTTCGCTTGGCTTTGGAAACACCGCTCAACATATTGCGATCAACCTTTGGCTACGACAGCTTTCGTGGCGAGCAGGAGGCGATCATTCAATCGGTGCTCGAGGGCAGTGATACGCTGGTGCTGATGCCCACCGGAGGTGGTAAATCGATGTGCTACCAGGTTCCAGCTTTAGCGTTAGAAGGCATTACGTTGGTCATCAGTCCGTTGATCGCTTTGATGAAGGACCAGGTGGATGCCTTACGACTCAATGGGGTAGCGGCAGCTTACCTGAACAGCACCCTGTCTAACGAAGAACAGCGGGAGGTATGCCGCAATTTGCGACTCGGTGAGATCAAGCTTTTGTACATCGCGCCAGAACGTTTGATAGGGAGCGATGATTTCTTGTCGTTCGTTAAAGAACTAAAGATAGCCCTGGTGGCGGTGGATGAAGCGCATTGCATTTCGCAGTGGGGACATGACTTCAGACCGGAATACCTCCAGTTGGCGCGACTCCGGAAGTCGCTGAAGGAGGTGCCATTTGTTGCCCTAACAGCTACGGCTGACGCACTAACGCGTGAGGACATCTTGGATCGATTGGCTTTGAAGCAACCTAAGGTCTTCGTTTCGAGCTTCAACCGATCCAATATTCACTACCGCGTGGAACCTAAGCGAAACAGCTTTGAGCGCTTATTGGATTTCCTAGAAACCCAGAAGGGAAATGCAGGCATCATCTATACCTTAAGCCGGAAGCAAACGGAACAATTGAGCGCCAAACTGAACAACAGCGGTTATCGCTCTCGACCTTACCATGCCGGCTTGCCGCGCGATAAACGCGACGAACATCAGGAGATCTTCTTGAAGGATGATGTGCAGATCATCGTAGCAACGATTGCGTTCGGGATGGGCATCGACAAGAGCAACGTGCGCTTTGTAGTGCACATGAATCTACCGAAGAACATCGAGGGTTACTACCAGGAAACGGGTAGGGCAGGTCGAGATGGCTTACCGAGCGATGCTTTGCTGTTCTATTCTGCGGGCGACCTCTTCCAATTAAGGCAGTTTGCCGAGGTGGAAGGAAACGAGGCGCAGACGGAGGTGATGTTGGATAAGCTGGAAGACATGTCGCGCTACTGCGAGTTGAACTCATGCCGGAGAAAGTACCTCCTCAACTACTTCGATGAGGAGGCACCGAACACCTGTGGGAATTGCGACAACTGCACGCGATCAGCGGATGAGGTGGATGTGCTGGATCTCACGAAAGAAGCGCAGATGGCTTTGTCTGCCGTGAGCCGATTGCAGCAACGCAGGGGGATCAGTTATGTGGTGCAGATCCTGTGTGGGGGCAACAGCAAAGACCTTCGAGAGGAGGATACCTGGATTCCGACGTATGGAGTAGGGAAGATGCACAGTCAAGCTGTGTGGCGCGATTACATCAAGCTATTTCTACAAGAAGGCATATTGAAAACAACGGGGGGGAAGTATCCGGTACTTCAGTTGACACCGGCGAGTCATCAAGTCCTACAACAAAAGCGTGACGTGAAGATTGCTGTGGCAAAAGAAGTGGAGAGGGCCAGCAGGCCCACAGCATCGCGTACATCTAAGCATCGTGCTACGGAGTTGGAAGTTGAGGATCAACCGATGTTTGAGCAGTTGCGAAAGCTACGCAAGGAGTTGGCTGCGCAGGCGGGAGTACCCGCATTCATGGTCTTCAGTGATGCAACTTTGGTCGACATGTGCGCCAAGCATCCCCGAACGGAGGAGGAGTTCTTGATGGTTTCAGGCGTCGGACAGAGCAAACTGCGACGTTTCGGACGAGTATTTTTAGACGTGCTCAAGCAGCTTGATTAACGCCAGATTCGTTTTCGGCACGATCCAAATTAACGTACAATCAACTGCTGGAAGTGCTTGCTGCCGTCATGTTCGAATTCAATCAGATAAACTCCCGGCTGCACGTTCAAATCGATGGTTTCAACGCCCGATAGATTCGATTCAGAAGTCACCAATTGTCCGGTATTCGAATAGACCTTCACCGGTACCACCGCCTCCTCCAGCGCCGCCTTGTCCGCCAGCACCATCGCTTCCATCCGTTCCGGGCGTTCTAGGAATCCAGAAGCCACCGACGAGTTGAGGACCTGAACCATCCAATCCGTCTGTTCCATCGGTTCCGTCCAATCCGTTGGCACGATTTGTTCCAGACTCAGGAGACGTGCAATCGATGGTACCACCGTTGCAGCCAGATTCGAGTCCACCGGTTCCAGCCAAGGCGCCACCACCTCCTAGTCCACCAGGAGCGCCATCATTTGCTCCTCCGGCACCAGAACCACCACCAGCTCCACTACCGCCATTGATGCCGACAGGAGCTGTTCCATTTATTCCAGGAATCCCGATCAGCGAGCAGCATAGTCCGCCCGTACCGCCAACGGCGCCACCACCGCCGTTACCGCCCGTTCCACCGCCACCGCCACCATTGGCAATGTTTTCGGCGCCTATTTGGCCGTCGGTTCCGTTGGTGCCGTGGGTTCCATCGACTCCGTTCGTTCCATCCGTACCATTAGCTCCGCTTTGAGTAATAACCCAACACCTATTAATAACGTAATAGCCGCAGTTAGTCAAGTAAATACCATATGCTGATGTTCCATTTCCAACTGCATCATATGTTGCTATTCTTAAATCTTGAAGTCGAAATCCAGAAATACTATCTCCTCTAGGTACCGTAATTCTTTTGTGCTCCAGCTGGTCCTACAGGTCCCTTATTTTTTCTGCGAATACGTGTACTAGCAGCCTCGGACGTTTTTATTCAATTATTGAATTCTTCAAAACCTCCTTCAATCGTAACGGAGTCCTTCAAGTAAATGTCGTTTGAAAATTCATAGATACCGGTTGCAAGTCTTATGATGTCGCCGCTTTGTGAAAGTTGTAAAGCATTTCCCAAAGTCGTCGGCTGCGCCATGGTCCGAGGAGCAGTAGGTGAACCGGCTGTACTCACATAAATAATGTTGCATGCTGTCTGTGCTTGTAACGTAGAGGTGAGGGTAATCAGTACCAGAAACAAGGTGCTAACGAAGCGGAGAATTATCATAAGTCGTAGGTTATAACAGATGCGCTATCAACGCAACACCAACTTTAAATTTACATTCGTTTTATTACATAGCTCTATTGTTATTTTAGGATGATGAAACACAATGGGTTGATGAGGTTCATTGACGATATCCCTGCATGTTGAACATCTGCTCGAAAGACCATTGCATCTATTCATAAGTTTCGTTGTTAGATAGACTCATTCTAAATAACTTCGCAGCTTGGTTATGCCAGAACGAAAACTGTCTGAAATGCGCATTGGTGAGCAAGGAAGGATCAAAGCATTAGACCTTGCCTCACCAGAGAAACTCTTTGAAATGGGATTTCTTCCCGGCAGCCGCGTGCGCATCAAACAGATCGCGCCACTGGGTGACCCGCTGCATGTGGTGGTGGAAGGGTATGACATCGCCCTGCGGAAAGAGGAGGCGGAATGGGTGAGTGTTGAATTGGAGAACGAGAACATCGCGTATACATGAACCTAGCGCTCGTCGGTAACCCCAATACTGGAAAATCGTCTCTGTTTAATCGGCTGACCGGACTGAATCAAAAAGTGGGTAATTACCCTGGGGTTACGGTCGATAAAAAGATCGGCTACTTTAAGCTTCCAAATAAGGAGCGGGTTCGACTGATCGATCTGCCGGGTTGCTATAGCCTGTATCCTTCCTCCCAAGATGAAGAAGTGGTGCTGCAAACCCTGCTGAATCAGGATGGTGAGGATTTTCCTAATACGGTTGTCGTTATTGCTGATGCGAGCAATCTCAAGCGTAACATGTTATTGGTTACGCAGGTCATTGATCTCGGATTTCCTATGGTGCTCGCTTTCACCATGAACGATGAAGCCCAGAAGAAGCACCTGAAGATCGACCTTGAGGCTATTGAACGTCAACTCGGCATACCTGCCGTTGTGGTGAATGGACGTAGCGGCGAAGGAATGAATGAATTGCGCTCTGCGTTGGCCAATGCCAAGGTCACTGCTCGGGAATCCTTGATTTTTAACCCGAAAGAAGAGCATGTTGCGTACATCGATCAGCTGGCTGCTGGATTGAATGAGCCAAACGCCTACAAGGCTTGGCTACAAGGACTTTCATTGGTTGAACCTTCCAAGAAACTCTCCCTCCAACACCTATCAGACTTGGCAAAGGACCATGACCTTCACCGGAAACGTGCGCAGGTGAAGGAGACCATTCGCCGCTACGAAATCATCGATGAGCTGCTGAAGTCAAGTGTTGAAGAAACGGATACAGCCTCCGCTTCACTTACCGATCGCATTGACGCTATCCTTACCCATAAAATCATGGGTTTTGTGATCTTCTTTGCCTTGCTGGCGCTTGTGTTCCAAGCCATCTTCAGTTGGTCTACCTGGCCCATGGAGATGATCGAGTTGCTCTTTGAAGAACTAAGCCTCCTTTCCCAAGAGGTGCTTCCGAGTGGTCCTCTTGCTGATTTGGTGGCGCAAGGAATCCTACCTGGCTTAGCAGGTGTATTGGTCTTTATTCCACAGATCGCCATCTTGTTTGGATTCATCGCCCTGCTAGAGGAATCCGGCTACATGAGCCGTGTGGTCTTCATCATGGATAAGTTGATGCGGCGCTTTGGACTCAGCGGAAAAAGCGTGGTTCCTCTGATCTCAGGAATGGCCTGCGCCATTCCAGCCATCATGGCCACGAGAACCATCGACACGTGGAAGGAGCGACTGATCACCATCTTAGTGACTCCGTTTACTACCTGCTCGGCTCGATTGCCTGTTTACACAATCATCATCGCATTGGTGATCCCCTCCACCGAGGTATTTGGCTTTCTGAACCTGCAAGGACTCGTGTTGATGGCAATGTATGTCTTCGGGTTTGTGCTGGCCGTTTCTGCTGCTGTGGTTTTCAATAAGGTAATCAAGACCAAGCGGACCGGATTCTTGATGCTCGAAATGCCGCCTTATCGACTGCCACAAGCGCGCAACGTCGGACTCACGATGTACGAGAAAGTAAAAAGCTTCGTGGTGGGTGCCGGTAAGATCATCTTGGCAATCAGCATTGTGCTGTGGGCATTGGCAAGTTACGGTCCACCCGCAAAGCGCGCAGAAGCAAGAACAGCGGTTCAACAACAAGCTGCTGCGCAGGAGTGGACGCAAGTAGAATTAGACCATGCGCTTGGCGCTGCTGACCTAAAAACATCCTACATCGGTATCATCGGACAGCAGATCGAACCCGTGATTGCGCCCTTGGGCTATGACTGGAAGATTGGAATTGCGCTTTTGACCAGTTTTGCAGCGCGTGAGGTCTTTGTCGGTACCATCGCCACCATCTACGCCGTTGGCGATCCAGAGAATGAATACTCCATCAAGGAAAAGATGAGTGCAGATGTATATCCTTCTACGGGCAAACCTCTGTTTGACCTAGCTACCGGCATCTCCTTGTTGCTTTTCTACGCCTTGGCCATGCAGTGCATGAGCACTGTGGCGGTTGTCAAGCGCGAAACAAAAACATGGAAGTGGCCGTTGATTCAATTCGCGGTTATGACCGCAATGGCGTACGTTGTATCTTTAATCGCATATCAATTGATCTCATGATCATTCAGTACATCATCATAGCGTTGCTCGTGGCCACAGCACTGGGTTATCTTGCGGTGAGACTCAGAAAAGCCTTCACCTCTAAGGCGGGGTGCGCTTCTGATTGCGGTTGTGCCGGCAAGGAGTTTAGGGAGGCCTCCATCTCAAATAAGTAGACCGCTGCGCTTTCAGCTCTTGCCTCTCAAAGCAACGCTCATTGCCCCACGTTAGCATTCTTCTTTCCTTTGTACCTCAATGGGCCAAGTAGATTGTTTCATACCGTTTGAGTCCGATGTAACATCCATCGCGCTTCCGACCCAATTCACCTATCCTTTTTACTATGAGCCGCATGAACTGAGCTTGCTGGCTGCCGAGCAACTGCAAGCGTTTATCCAGCAGCAAGCATGGAATCGAGCCTTCTTTCAAGACACGGATGAAGGCACTACATCCGGAATCATGTTCGGCGTACTCGTTGTGAAAGACCAGCAGGATAATCTTGGTTTTCTAGCGGCTTTTTCCGGTAAGTTGGCGGGAAGCAATCACCATGCACCCTTTGTGCCACCGGTCTACGACATCCTTGCTGAGGATGGTTTCTTTCGGCAAGAAGAAAAGAAGATCGAAGCACTAACTGCGCGAATCGAAGCACTTGAGTCGGCACCTGATCTACAATCTAAAAGAGCGGCGTATGCACGTCAAGTTGAGCAATGTGAAGCTGAGCTTCAAAATGCGAGGAGCAAGATCAAGCAAGGAAAGAGGGCGCGAAAGCTCCAACGTCAAGAGGCCGATGGTCAATTGACGTCGATCGAATATGATAGGCTGGAGGCTGCACTGATCAAGGAAAGCAAAGATGATCAGTTTGCTTACAAACGACTGACCAAGCAGTGGAAAGAAGTGCTGGACCGATCAAAAGCGGATTTGGATGCTCACAAAAAGCAGATCCAAGACCTGAAGGACAAGCGAAAGCAACTTTCCGCACAGACCCAGGCGAAGATGTTCGAGCAGTACCAATTTTTAAATGCTAACGGGGCATCTAAATCCTTGCGTTCCATTTTTGAGGAGTGGGGTGATCGGTTGCCTCCGGCGGGAGCCGGTGAATGCGCAGCACCGAAGCTGCTACACTATGCATTTGCCAACGACCTACAGCCCATAGCTCTGGCGGAATTCTGGTGGGGACCGTCTCCTCCCTCAGAAGTGCGCAGGCATCAACAGTTCTACCCCGCATGTCGGAGCAAATGCGAGCCGATTCTCGGACACATGCTGAAAGGACTCAACGTAGCACCGAATGAAATGCTCATCGGGTTGCAGGACGAAAAGGAACTGGACATCATTTTCGAAGATGAGTACTTGCTGGCGGTCAACAAACCGGCCGAATTCTTGTCGGTCCCAGGAAAAGAGATCGAGGATTCTGTTTACACCCGTGTGCGTAAGAAGTATCCAGAAGCCGATGGTCCACTCGTGGTGCATCGCTTGGATATGAGTACTTCCGGCATCATGCTCGTAGCAAAGACCAAGGAGGTACATAAGTTGATCCAACACCAGTTCGAGAAGCGTACAGTAAAGAAGCGCTATGAGGCCTTGCTGGAAGGTGAACTGACGGAGAATGGGGGTGAGATCAATTTACCCTTGAGGGTTGACCTCAATGACCGGCCACGGCAGTTGGTCTGCTACGACCATGGCAAACCTGCAAGAACGATTTGGGAGTTGGTGGAGAAGGTTGATGGTCGCTCACGCGTTCGCTTCTATCCAGTAACGGGCAGGACCCATCAACTGAGGGTCCATGCCGCTCATGTCTCAGGCTTGGGAACACCGATTGTTGGCGACGATCTCTACGGCAGTAAAAACAGCCGACTGCATCTACATGCAGAGCAATTGCGCTTTGTTCATCCGATTGATCAAAACGAAGTGACGTTGAGGGTGCCTGCGCCTTTTTGATTTTCAGAAGAAGAATAAGGCTGGAGCTAAGGTTTAACCGTTACCTGAAAATCGGTTCTGAAGGGCCAGGAAGAAGAATGTTGTAGTCTTTTACAATGTTGAAGACAAAGAGAGTAGGAGTGTTTTAGCTTATTTGGATTCTAAAATTCACTTTACTCTTTCACAAACTTCATTACGTTTTCCTCACCATCAAGATGTGTTGAATAGAGAATGTATACTCCTTGTGGTAACTGGGTAATATCGAATACGGAATGGCCCTGATTTGTTTTTCTATCAACGTTAAATGAGATGCCAGTTGGTGAGATAATTGAGTGATGCTGAATCTCCGTAGTGTGCTCAACGGTTATTTGACTCTGGGCAGGGATAGGATAAAGACTAGTCACAGTATTTGCGGAGTTCTGAAGCCCCTGCGTTTTGAAGGTTAGATAACAGTTGCCGTCCCAATCTACTAACCTTGGATTCTCGTAGACCTTGTTGCCATTCTTAAATGCGCACAATAATTCTTTGTGAAAATTGAAGTCAGGATGTTCATAATGTTCTGCGAAGAGAGAGGTCGTGCCAATCCCTTCTATCCATTTTAACCCTCCCTGTAATTCGATTTTATTTCTGCTGGTACCGAAATAGCGTGCGTAATAGACGCTATCTACGTTGAACTG
>CAJXNO010000031.1 GCA_913057205.1 uncultured Flavobacteriales bacterium | reverse complement strand
CAATAGCCACTGAACAGGTTGTAATTGGCGTTCTCCAATCCACTGGTGAGATCGGTCCATGAACCACCGGAACCCGCACCATCGCTGCTCAGGTATTGGTATTTGTGGAGCTTACTCTCGTTCTCGCCTGCATTGGGTGTTCTGCTGAAGAAATAGACGATATCCTCGTTAGACGGAGCCGCTTGGATTACCGTTCGCTCATGGTTCTGGGGCAAGGTTGATGGTGTAATGTTGACCCAATTCCTTCCATCTGTAGAACGCCAAAAACCCCGGTTGTTTCCACCGTCGGATGAAATGGCGGCATAGGCGATACCACTCGAGGTAACATGCACATCAGTCCATTCTGAGTCAAAAATGGATGCCAAGACCTTGGTCCATGTTTCGCCGCCATCGGTGCTGCGATGGATTCCACCTTGTAATGCTGCATAAACAATAGCGCTATCGCTCCTAGAAGGATCGGTGGCCAGCTCGAAGACCATATCCCAAGGTGAATCTTTATGCGGCAAGGCCGCTGTTGCAGGAAGGAGGTTCCAAGAAAGGCCATTGTCTGTTGACTTGTAAACGCCGCTTCCTCTGTAGAATGCACTGAAACTCTTGGAGGCCGAATTACCGACCGATTCTCCAGCACCATAGTACCACGTAGATGTCTCGCCTACTCTGGTATCCTGCGCCAAGCAAGACACAGCATGGTGATCCAAGGCCTTGGTTACCTTGACCCATGAAGCACCCGCATTGGTACTACGCCACATTCCACCAGACACCGCTCCTGCGAGCATGATATCTGGATTGGTAACATCCATTGCAAATGCGCGCGTTCTACCACCGCAGTTGTAGGGACCTACAGATGAAAAAGACATCTGAATCGTGTCACGAGATGGAAAGGCTTTAGGTAAAGTGGATGCGTATGCTAACTCCCGCACGTGGATGGCCTCTGGCAGCTCACCGGTTTGCGGATCCACTAAGCGATCTAGCATATAATCCCATCTACCATCTGGACTTGTTTCTTCTTGGTCAATGCTACGTTGCACCTGATTATTCAGCGGTTGACTGGAGTAGAACCATCCCGCCAAGGCAAAGAGTGAACAGGTCAATAGACCAAGTACTGCGTATCGTTTTCTCATTGTTCTAGTCTTTCATACGACCCAATTTGGAGTGGGCCATGCTCGCGGTAGTTGACTTGGGCTCTGAAGAGGTCACCTTCTTTTAAACCCGGAAGGGTGATATTCAGTTCAGGAAGAATATCCTGCGTTGGTGCAAGGCTAAAGATAAAGTGTGCTAATTGAATGGTGCCGGCTTCAAACTGGCCATGATAGCTGCTGCCCATCTGCTCGATTGCCAAGATCTCCACTTTTGCTTCACAAGGAAACTCGAGGCATGCAGGTGTAGCTTCCGAAGCAGTAGAAGTATCCGTCCACAGTGAAGCAATTCTTCCAATGATAACACTCGCTGTGGGCCCTTCAGCCGAGGGCGACACCATCTCTTCCGATGCTTCCACGCCCGTATCATTCACCGCTTCTGGGGCTTCAGTACTCGTTTGTGTTCGCTTCCCGCAGGACATCAGCACTAAAGCACCTATTAAAACCATGCATGCACTCCACTTCATGCGTCGAAAGTAAGTGCTAGCAACGGTTTAGGCACATAGAAAGAAAGTTAGTCGAGTGGTCCTAAACCTGTACTTTTATCCTCCAACCCAAACTACCATGCCGATTACTAACCGATTACACATCGTCATAAGTGCAGCTTTTCTTTGCATGCTTTCGTCAATGTATGCGCAAGAATGGGAAGCATATCAACCGAACGATTACATGGCATCCGTGCCAAGAGCCTTTCATCCAGAGACGGTGAAAGAACGCATCATCTCGGAGCATCCGGGCATCAAAGACGACCTGTACCAACGGTTTGCAGCAGACATTTCCGGTTTGGCAAGGTGGAATATTATCAAAGGTGAAAGCTATCCAGCGCTCGATGAATGGCAGCAGTTTTTGGAAGGACAGATCAAGCGCTTTGTTTACTATCACGGCGACACACTTACCTATCACCTGCAGATCGTTCGCGACCCTAGTATTAATGCCTACGCCACCGCTGGCGGGTATGTGTTCATGCATGTTGGGTTGCTTGCTGAAGCGAGAAGTATGGAGGAAGTAGTACTGGTGTTGGGTCATGAGCTCGGACATAATTTCAGCCAGCACGCTTGGGAAGGCTACTTGGATAGGCATCGCGCTAGTAATGCGATCATGATCACATCTTTCATGGGTGGAATGGCGGGTTTAATCGGAAGAACCGCTGCTATATCCTCCTACATGAGGCACAGCAGAGAAGATGAATCCGAAGCCGACAAGATCGCGATTCAGTTGCTGTCTCGGGCACAATTGGATCTGAAGAAGGGGGCTGGCATCTACAAAACCTTCATGCAACAACAGGAGAATCAGCGCATCCGATTTGGAAATGCCTCAAAGCATTGGTTCTATGGGAGCACGCATCCTGATCCTGATGAACGTTATGCAGAACTGATTCATATTGAGCAAAGCGTGATCGATCCTATGGATCATGAAGCCTTCGTTAAGATGCGAAAGGAGGCAAGAATGGAACGGCTTTACCTGCTCTTGGCGGATGCCGATTACAGAACGGCCCTAGAAAGTGCTTGGCGATATTTGATTGAGGAACCGGGAGATCAAGGTTTTGAGCGATTGATGTACGATGCTTTACGCAGGCTGAAGATCACCGAGGATATTCCTCCAAAAGAACTGGTACTGGCGCATAATTACGATCTCGGTAAACACGCCACCGATGAACTGCTGAAGGGTGATCAACTCTCTTTGGAAACCCAAGAAGGCATCAAAAGTGTACTCTTGGTGGATCGGCTCGTAGCTGGTGAACAGCCGTTTCCATTGAACAGCACCTTTTCATCACTGGAAGCCGCACTGGAAGACCGACTCCAGCAACATGACAATCCGGAAGCGCAACTGTTGTTGGCCATAGGCACCGACCAAATAAACGAAGCAGCGCTGAAAGCATACATCGACCAAGGAGGTGAACGAAGCGCATACGCCCGTTGGTTGATGGAAAGAAACGCGGGAGCAACAAATGATAGCATCCAAACGATCTTGATGCCTTCTTCCCTTTCGTTTCCAGGTAACGATCTCGTTTATGGTAAAGACTATGAAGACTTCATGGATGACTATAATTGGAATCCGATCTTACAGCGGTTTGAGGCGGACGGTCATCACATTCAGCTCATTCGAAAGGATCATGTAACCAAGCAAACACCCTATTCCTGGGAGATGTTGGAGCGCTTTGAAGCTTTGAGTACCGGCAAGGAAGCCAAAAAGCCGTTCGATGCAGCTCGCCTTGACCCTGATCTGGGGATGTTCATGATGGAGCGTAACGTGGGAGGATTCGTAACACTCTCTGTGGGTCCCGCAAACAACTTCATTCGATGTGACCTACAAGTATTGGGTTTTACCGATCCTGATAAGCCGAGCTGGCAAAGCAGCGACGGTATTTGCATCGGCAGCGCTGCCAGTATGAGCTATCTATCGCAACAGGTCTTGAAACGTTATGACAAGCTGAAACCTTGAGCCTTAGAATTATTTTTTCCGCCTAAACCAACAGATTCGCTTTCTGACTAGTCTTGTACTAAATTGACTTGCATTGCGTTTTTGCACCAAACCCACACACCATGAAAACCCTCCTAAGTCTCGTTTCGATCATCTTGATCAGTGTTCCGCTTTTCGCACAGATTGAAGAAAGTGCTCCAACAGAAGTTGAGCCAAGCCCATACCGCATCTACAAGCATGAACTCGGCTTTGGCATCATTGGCGGCGGCGATGTACGGCAGCAGTTTTGGGCCTTACCGGGATTAACCTACCGTTACTTCCTTCCGAATGGCGCCATTCGCGTGATGGTGGGCGGCACCTTGAATCAAAACACAACCGGTGGCGGAGGATTCACCAACACCAACACAACCTATGGGTTTGTTACACGGGTAGGATACCAATACCACGTGATGCTTGGCAGGTTCATGCCCCGTATAGGTTGTGACCTCTCGGGAGGATTGTTCGAGGAAAACTGGAATTCCGGCACACCGGAAAAAAACCTGAACCGATCCTTTGCAGTAGGACTCAGTCCTACAATCGGCATGGAGTTTTGGTTCAGCCCTAAGTTCAGCATGGCATTGGATACACGATTCGACGTATCGTTCAGGGATTACACAAGCGAGTACTCGTATATAGACTGGCAGACGGGACAGCCGATCACTACGGTAACGCGTGCGCGCGGAATCAACACAACCGTAGGGCCGATCAGTTCATTCACCTTCGGCTTCCACTTTTAACCAAAAAAGATATAAGCGATCACGATGGCTGCGATAATGCCACAGAGGTCAGCGATGAGTCCAGTACCCAACGCGTAACGGGTCTTTCGGATAGACACGGCACCGAAATATACCGCAAGGGTGTAGAAGGTGGTCTCTGTTGAGCCTTGGAATACGCAGGCCAATCGGCCTACGAAGCTGTCTGCACCGAAGGTGTTCATCTGTTCCACCATCATTCCTCTGGCACCACTTCCACTTAGAGGCTTCATCAAAGCTGTTGGCAAGGCATCAACGAAGCGCGTATCCGCTAAGAAAAGTCGGAGGAATGCGGCAATGCCATCAACCAAGTAATCCAAGGCCCCGCTTGCACGAAACACACCAATCGCTACCAGCATGGCTACGAGGTATGGGATGATCTTGATCGAGATTGAGAATCCGTCTTTTGCGCCGTCTATAAAGGTTTCATAGACATTCACTCGTTTTAGTATGGCTAGAGCAAAGAAGGCTACAATGATGAACATGATGATACCGTTACCCGCTGCGTTACTTATGGTATTGACCGTTTCTTGTTCCAGACCATTCAAGTAAAACAACAGGGCTGCAATACCAGCAGTGAATCCACCGAGCCAAGCGAGCAAGACCGGTTGAAAAAGGTTGATGCGCTGCTTGATCGCTACAGTAATCAGTCCGCCCAATGTGGCGAAATAGGTGGCAAGCAAAATCGGCAAGAAAATATCAGCCGGATTAGCTGCACCCTGTGCTGCGCGTATCGCCATAACACTTACCGGTACCAACGTTAAGCCCGATGTATTCAACACGATGAACATGATCATGGCGTCCGATGCTGTGTCTTCTTCCTTATTGAGGGATTGCAGCTCATTCATCGCCTTTAAGCCCAAAGGGGTAGCCGCATTATCCAATCCCAGCATATTGGCACTGAAATTCATAATCATCGCTCCTACCGCAGGATGATCCTTGGGAACACCGGGAAACAACTTGTTGAAAAAGGGTCCGACCAAACGGGTAAGGTAATTCACCGCTCCTCCCTCTTCCCCTACCTTCATGATCCCTTGCCAGAGCGTAATGACCCCGATGAGGTAGATGGCAATATCCACACTGACCTTTGCCATATCAAAAGTGCTCTGCACCATATCACCAAAGACGGCAGTATCTCCGAATAAGAGCACCCGTAGCAGCGCTACCACAAACGCTACCAGAAAGAAGGCCACCCAGACGTAATTCAATGCCATGATTCAAAATTGGGTGGAAAGAGCCTAAAGCTGCATGCAGAAGCTAAATACTATTAACAAGACTCCGTTAGGTCCTTAAAGGAAACAGGTCAATGCTGAACAGTGAATTTCAAGCCCGCTTGTTCATTCCCGTTCTGGTAGATCAAGTAATACGGTCCAGTTGGTAGGTCATCGGTTGAAATGATGAGATTGGCACTATTTGGTACCAACGGCACATCAACGGCTCTGCCCATGCCGTCATAAACCACAATGCTCAACGCTTCTGAATCATCCATACCTGAAAGGATGATGCGGTCATCTGCCGGGTTAGGAAACAGGCGGATTTCATGTGCACCAAACTCAGCGTACACAGGTTCAAACTGTTCTTTCTTTCCATCGAAGTCGACCTGGGTCAAGCGATAGATGTTCATACCCATAAGTGGGGTCCAATCTGTAAAAGCGTACGTGTTCGGACGATTAGAAGTACCTACACCTTCAACCTTTCCCAAACGATTCCATTGATGTCCGTCAGCAGGTCGTTCTAGGATGAAAAAATCGTTGTTGGTTTCGGTTACCGTCTCCCACATCAGTACTACTTCGTGTTCGTCTGGTTGTGCATGGAAAAAGCGCAGTTCTACAGGAATTACGTTAGAAGTATTGGTGATGATACCGTCGTTGTTGGAACCTGTTGGAGATCCGGCTAACGAGTTACACGGATTGGAAGTGTTTCCACAACCGGGAGAGCCATTGCTGATCGAAGTGGTGACATTGGTTGTTGGGTGCGCTAAGTTATAGATCACTACCCCCTGTGAGCCGCCACCACCGCCGGCATGAGAGCCACCAGAAAGTGAGGATGAACCGTTTCCACCTCACGACTAGATGGTCAGAGGGCAACCAGCAGGAACACTCCATGTTCCCACATCGAAAACGATGCTTCCGCCTGCTCCGCCGCCGCCGCCATCATTGGTCCCGCTTGTTGCAGGACCTACTCCATTAGCTGAGATGGTAACGCCGGCACAGGTACCTGTGGTAATGGTTGATGCTTTGATGAGCACAATACCACCACAGTCACCACCCGCACGCGACTGGGAGTTATTCTGTTGACCACCGCCGCCGCCACCGCCCATAAAGACGCGGTTACCACTGATGAACGAGGACAATGACACTCTTCCTATACCTCCTGCGGGGTTGGTGGTACAATTATTCCATCCATTACCGCCGATTCCACCAGTAACATAGTTACCGCCTCCAGCACCGCCGCCGTTGTGATGGCTACCGCCGCCACCGCCGTTGGCCAAGCGTCCGCGCGCATTGTTAAGGAGGTTATTGGTATTGCGGTAGATGCCCTCTCCCTTGAAGCCGAGTTCATCGTTATCCTCTCGGTATCGATTACTGCTTGCGGAGGTACAGATCGCGCCACTTTCATTTGTACTGCGATCACCCCCCACGGAATCCAGCAGCATCGGCGCTGATATCGTGTTGAAGGGTTAGGGTTCCCGTTACTTCAAAAGCTACCACTCCTCCGATGGTTCCATTCCAGTCTACCGCAGTAATATCGGCCGTAGTCGTGAAATTAGGAGAACCTAGCGTTGGAAAACTGATGATCTGAAAGCTTGAATTTGGTCCGGTGTTGTAGGTACTATCTGGCGGACTCTGCAAGGTAATGGAAGTTGGTACTCCTCCAGCTTCTACAATGCTGGCAATTTCTTCGATCTCAAACAAGCCTGCAGACAGGATATCTCCCACATTACCGAAAGCCGCAGAGATGGTCGTCGTACCCAGCACGTTATCTTGCATCTGCATGATGATCACGAACTCACCCACCTCAAAACTATCGAAGGTCTCATTCACGGAGCCAATGGTTAAGGTAGCACCTGCGATGCCCGTTACTTCCGCATAAGCATTCACTTGTGCCCGCACCACAGATACGGTAAGAAGAAGGAGGGCGATATGAAGTAATCTTTTCATGGTCCTTTGGTACTTCTAAGATACAGGATATTATACGTTGAATTGAGGAAAAAGTTCCACGGTTGATCTCTCATCCCAGTGCAAATCAACTGTTTGGGTTATCCGATCAGTCTGTATATTCGCACTTGACTTATCAAGAAAGACGTAGGGATTTGGCCCGTTGATGTCTTAGCAACCCTCGCCACTGCGGGAAGGTGCTACTTCCGACCTCAAAATTGAGGAAAGATGAGTTCAGGATAGTCTCCTGTTCTTTCAGGATAGGTCATAGAATTAACAGCAATGACCATAGAAGAACTCGCTTCACAAAAGATCCTTATCCTAGACGGAGCCATGGGCACGATGATCCAGCGGCACCCACTCGAGGAAGATGATTTCAGAACACCTGAGCTCGCTGACCACCCGAAGGCGCTCAAAGGGAACAACGATCTCTTGTCGATCTCAAGACCAGAGATCATCCGCTCCATTCACGAAGCATACTTCGCTGCTGGTGCAGACATCGTAGAGACCAACACCTTCAGCAGCACCTCGATTGCACAGGCAGACTACGGATTAGAATCACTTGCATTTGAATTGAATCGAACTTCTGCGGTCTTGGCGAAGGAAGCAGCAGAGCAATACAGCACCACCGAGGCCCCCAAGTTTGTAGCTGGATCGATCGGCCCAACCAACCGCACTGCAAGCTTGAGTCCAGACGTGAACCGACCAGGCTTCCGAGCGGTTTCCTTTGATCAGTTGAAAGAAGCCTACGCAGAGCAAGTTCGTGGATTGATGGAAGGCGGAGTTGACCTCCTTTTGGTAGAAACGGTTTTCGACACCCTCAATGCAAAGGCCGCGCTCTTTGCAATTCAAGAAGTTTTTGATGAAAAAGGCACTGAATTGCCGATCATGGTTTCAGGTACCATAACAGATGCCAGCGGTAGAACACTCAGCGGACAAACGGCACACGCTTTCTTGATCTCCTTGCAGCACGTTCCCCTGTTCTCGATCGGACTCAACTGCGCCCTGGGTGCTGATCAGCTGATGCCCTACATCGATGTATTGAGTCAACACGCACCGGTTCGGATCTCTGCGCACCCGAATGCTGGTTTGCCCAATGCCATGGGGGCCTATGATCAATCTCCCGATGCCTTTGCTGATCTATTGAAAGCATACTTCGAACGCCATTTGGTAGACATCGCAGGTGGATGCTGTGGAACCACCCCAGACCACATCAAGATACTGGCAGAAGTGGCCCGTTCTTTTGAACCCCGTGCTAAAACCATTCCCGTATGAGTAGATCAAGCATAACGTTGGAGCTTTCCGGCTTAGAACCGCTCATCGTTCGCGAAGACTCCAATTTTGTTAATGTGGGCGAACGCACCAATGTGGCGGGTTCCAAGAAGTTCTTGCGCTTGATCAAAGAAGGTCAGTTTGAAGAAGCCCTTTCTATCGCTCGTCATCAAGTAGAAGGTGGAGCCCAGATCTTGGACGTGAACATGGACGATGGACTCATCGACGGAAAAGAGGCCATGACGCACTTCCTCAACTTGATCGCATCAGAGCCAGACATTGCGCGCATTCCCATCATGATCGATTCCTCCAAGTGGGAGATTATTGAAGCGGGCTTGAAAGTGGTCCAAGGGAAGTGCGTGGTCAATAGCATTAGCCTCAAAGAGGGTGAAGAAGAGTTCTTACGTCAAGCCAGAGCGATCCAACGCTACGGTGCGGCGGTGATCGTTATGGCCTTTGATGAAGTTGGACAGGCAGACAGCTATGACCGTCGCATTGAAATCTGTGAGCGTGCGTATCGTTTGTTGGTCGATAAGATGAAGTTCAATCCAAAGGACATCATCTTCGATCCTAACATCTTTCCCGTGGCGACCGGCATGGAGGAGCACCGCAGAAATGCGATTGACTTCTTCGAGGCTACCCGCTGGATAAAGGAAAACCTCCCCTATGCCCACGTGAACGGCGGCGTAAGCAATGTCTCTTTCTCCTTCCGAGGCAACAACAAAGTGCGGGAGGCGATGCACTCCGCTTTTCTGTATCACGGTGTAAAGGCAGGCATGGACATAGGCATCGTGAACCCGACCATGTTAGAAGTCTACGATGATATCCCGAAAGATCTGTTGGATCTGGTAGAGGATGTGCTACTTGACCGAAACGATGATTCCACCGAACGCCTCATGGCCTATGCAGCGTCGGTGAAGAATGATGTGAAAGAGCAGAAAGGTCCGCCCGAGTGGCGTTCCTGGGATGTGAGGAAGCGCATTGAGCATTCCTTGGTGAAGGGTATTGCTGATTTCATTGAAGAAGATACGGAGGAAGCGAGACAACTACTTGAGCGACCCTTGCATGTGATCGAAGGGCCATTGATGGATGGTATGAACGTAGTGGGAGACCTCTTCGGCTCCGGTAAAATGTTCCTACCTCAAGTGGTGAAGAGTGCACGGGTGATGAAGAAAGCGGTGGCCTACCTCACGCCCTATCTTGAAGCAGAAAAAAGCGGTAGTGGTAAGTCTGCAGGAAAGGTTCTTCTTGCAACGGTCAAGGGCGATGTGCATGATATCGGTAAGAACATCGTGGGCGTAGTGTTGGCGTGCAACAACTTCGAGGTGATCGACCTCGGTGTGATGGTTCCCGCAGATAAGATCCTAGCTGCTGCCGAAGAAAATGAGGTCGACATCATCGGCTTGAGTGGTTTGATCACTCCGTCCTTGGATGAGATGATTCACGTAGCGGAAGAAATGGACCGAAGAAGGATGCAATTGCCTTTGTTGATCGG
Organism: uncultured Flavobacteriales bacterium; assembly: GCA_913057205.1. Taxonomy (GTDB): domain Bacteria; phylum Bacteroidota; class Bacteroidia; order Flavobacteriales_G; family Salibacteraceae; genus SHAN690. The sequence goes on along the minus strand of CAJXNO010000031.1, from coordinate 23,323 downwards.
TGGAGCTACTACTTCTCGCGTACACACCGCGGTTAAGATCGAGCAAGCGTATCCGCATGGTGTGGTGCACGTAAATGATGCATCGCGAGCCGTACCTGTTGCAGGCAAACTGAATTCAAAAGATCGATCCGCTTTTCTTGCAGAAATCAAGGCAGATTACGAAAAGGTGCGAGAGAATTACGCAAAAGCACAGAGCAGGAAAGACTTCATTTCAATCACCGATGCCCGCGCCAATAAGGTGAAGATCGACTGGACGAACTATCAACCGATTTCACCTCAGCAACCCGGTATCCAAGAGATTGAAACCGATGTGAAGACCCTGAGGGACTTCATCGATTGGACCCCATTCTTCCATACTTGGGAACTGAAAGGCAAGTACCCGGATATCTTTGAAAAGGAAGGAATCGGGCCAGAAGCAAAGTCCTTGTTCCATGATGCGCAGGCGGTCTTGGATCGCTTGGAGGCGTTGTCGGCATTGACGATGAAGGGTGTTTTTGGCCTCTTCCCAGCACAGTCCGAAAACGATGATGTGCTCGTATACGAGGATGAGCAACGCCTAGAAGCGATTCAATATTTCAGAACCCTGCGTCAGCAACTGAAGAAGACTTCCTCCGAACCCAACATTGCCCTTTCAGATTTCATTGCCCCTACTACCTCTGGGGTGAAGGATTACATCGGTGCATTCGCAGTGACTGCTGGTTTAGGACTCGAACCCTTGGTGGCCGAGAAAGAAGCCGATCATGATGACTATGGATCCATCATGCTAAAAGCGGTGGCAGATCGATTGGCCGAGGCTTTTGCAGAGTATTTACACTGGCATGTGCGCACGAAGGCTTGGGGCTACGCGAGTGACGAACAACTGGACAACGATGCATTGATCAAAGAAAAATACCAAGGGATTCGTCCGGCACCTGGCTATCCAGGTTGTCCTGACCACCTCGAAAAACTTGCGATCTGGGACCTACTCGAAGTAGAGCAACGCACGGGAATAACCTTGACAGAGTCATTGGCCATGCATCCCGCTGCATCGGTTTGTGGTTACTACATCGCCCATCCTGAAGCACGGTATTTCGGTTTGGGCAAGATCCTACCAGATCAAGTAAATGACTTGGCAAAGCGCAAAGGCATGAAGGAAGAAGAAGTAAGCAAATGGCTCCGACCGGTGATTGCTGATTAACAAAGAAACGAACGACATGAAAGTCACTGAACACATAGCAAAAGCAAAGCAGACCCTGTTCTCCATCGAGGTACTTCCTCCGTTGAAGGGTCAGACAATCAACTCCATCTATGAAACGATGGATCGCTTGATGCCCTACAATCCAGCTTTTGTAGATGTTACCTACCACCGCCAAGAGGTGATCTATCGAGAAGCGGAAAAAGGACTGATGAAACGGCACGTGGTACGTAAGCGACCTGGTACCGTTGGGATCTGTGCCTCGCTGATGAACCGCTACAACATTGATACCGTGCCCCACATCATTTGTGGTGGGTTCTCGAAAGATGAAACGGAGGATGCGCTGATCGACTTGAACTTTGTGGGTATTGAGAATGTACTTGTACTACGTGGAGACCCCGCAAAAACGGAAGGCATCTTCAAGCCAGAACCAGACGGACATGCCTACGCCAGTGACCTCCTGCAGCAGGTAGTAGACATGAACAATGGCAGTTACTTAGATCCGGAGCTCAAAGACACCAACAAGACCGACTTCTGCATTGGTGTAGCGGGTTATCCTGAGAAGCATTACGAAGCGCCCAACTTCAAGAGTGATCTGAAGTATTTGAAGAAGAAGGTAGACCTGGGAGCTGAGTACATCGTAACCCAGCTGTTCTATGACAACAAGAAGTTCTTTCAATTCGTGGAGGATTGCAGAAAGGCTGGCATCGAAGTGCCGATTATTCCGGGGTTGAAACCGATCACTTCACAGAAGCAATTGAGCCGGGTACCGCATTTCTTTCACGTTGATTTTCCGGATGAGTTGGTAGACCGAATTGAAGCGTGCAAGACCAATGAAGATGTGAAACGCGTTGGCGTTGAATGGTGCATCCAACAATCAGAAGAACTAATCGAAGCGGGCGTGCCCGTGCTCCATTACTACACCATGGGTAAGGCTACGAGTATTGCACAGGTAGCGGAAGCTGTGTTTGGCAAATAAAGATCCATCAGAACTCCAGGGATTGGATTCCAAATCCCAAGTCACTCAAGAGCGGTTCACTAAGAACAAGGAGTACAGCATCAGAAGCCTCGATTTCGGTCCGTCTGATGCTATCATTCAGCGGTTGATGTAGGTAAACATCCGTATCTATGAGTGAACGGTTATAGTAGAAATACTTGCTCTCCATCGCGAAAAGGCCTTGATGTAGTCCCAGCAAATAATAGATCCGATAGTAGCTATCGCCAATCACCGTTACCCTCGGTTTATAATCCCCTGAAAAACTAAGTATGGGGTAAGCTAGTTTTTCCGCTTCTGGCTCCACCATGATGTTCAGCAATTCTTGCAGGTCCTTATCGGTGCTCCGAGGCTGGTTAACCACCTCAACCGAATCAAAGCTCACAGCTGGCAGTTGGATGCCCTCTTGGGAAAAGGTATAGCGCAAGTAGTCTGCGGAGATGGCGGCACCAAAATGACTCCAGTGTGTTCCTTGCTTGCTGTGAAGGGGGTGAACTGGCTTCGCAGCCTGTTCATATTGAAACGCATCGATGGCGTCAAACACCGCATATCCTCTAGCCTGCAGCACCGGCACTATGCGCTGATAGTTCGTCCATTTGGGTTTACAATCGCAGTCGACCTGCTTAGCAAGGGTTCGCCATTTATTTGGAGCGATCATGATGACCAGGCGCTTCCCCTTTCTGAGCAAGCGGTTACGAAAATCGTCTAAGGACCGGATCAGGCGCATAACGCTGTCTTGACTGATCAAGTCTTGTCCACACAGAGGTGCGCGATGGGCTGTTTCGAAAAGATAGCCATTCTGTCCTTTTGTGATGACGGGCGTATGCTCATCGAACAGGGAATAACGGACTTGATTGATGAAGCGGATCAGCGCTGGACGCAGTGCAAAGTCTCGATTGACGCGATGCTCCACCGTTGCTTGCCACCTTCCGTCAAACCAAGCATTGGGTTGATCTTCGGGCAATGCAGGCTGGGGCGTGACACCCATGAGTGGTATCTCTTTGAATGGACGCCAAATGCTCTGGACCGTCAACACCAATAGGAGAGTTAACAAAACCCAGAACACAGGTTTAAAAGGCCTTCTTCCGATCCCTGATCTGTTTGGTGAAGTAGTATCCGAGTTTGACATCTACGCCAAAGCTATTCAAGCGCACCGTAAATGGATCACTTGAATTGAACTGCCCGGCAAAATCGCGGGCGTTGTTGATCTGATGCTTATACATCGGCTGCACCACCAGCACAAAGCTTCGCTTGAAATATGCACTGATACCAACGCCGATGTGCGCCCCAACATAATAATCCACGAAGAGGTTGATGTTGCTTCTTCCTTCTGTGAGGTCTAAAAACCCCTGCTCGGGTGTTGCTTCGCCCGAGTAATAGTTGTTGCGTGCTTGTTCGGCAAACAAATAGCCACCTGCTATACCAACGGTGTAAATCATTTCAACCTTTCTCCTTAAGCGATGATGAATGTTGATGTAAAGCGGAATAGCCGCGATATGAGCGCTACCCAAGGTTACGCCCATGGGTTCGGGTGATGGGTTTGGATTCTGAAAGCTCGGTGCCTCATAGAAAGGATTCCTGAATCCCTTGTTCATGTAGGTCAGCCCGGTACTGAAACTCAATGAAGGATCAAAGAAGCGTTTGTACTCAAAGCCAAAGTTGTAGCTCAATTTTGTACCCCACTGACTGTTGTAGGTATTTGCTAATAAACTTTGGTTGAAGCGCACCCATTCAGCCGTAGGAGTCAGCATCAGCATCAACTGAAACTTCTCCCCATCAGCACGTAGCTGACCCGAGGAAAAAGCGAGGATCGCTACCCCTATGAGCAGCCGCTTCAGCATTTAGTACAAAGACGGGAATTGCTGTGGATCAGCCTCTTGCATAATGGAATAGACCTTCTCGAAGATGTCTTCGTTCGATGGCTTGGAGAAGTAATCTCCGTCTGAGGCGTACGCCGGACGATGTGCCTTGGCAGTGAGGGTTGATGGTGCAGAATCCAAGAAGCGATATGCTCCCTGAGCCTCTACGACCTCTTGCAACATAAAGGCACTTGCTCCACCTGGTACGTCTTCATCTACAAAGAGGACACGGTTCGTTTTCTTGATGCTTTCCAAGATGGCGTGATCACGATCAAACGGAAGCAAAGTTTGCACATCGATCACTTCAGCTGAAATACCCACCTCTCGAAGTTGTTTCGCGGTATCCACGCACATCCGAACCATAGAACCGTAGGTAATGATGGTAATGTCGTCCCCTTCCGTCATACGTTCTACTTGACCGAGTGGAACCTTAAACTCACCCATATTCTCCGGGCGTTGCTCTTTCAAGCGATAACCATTCAAAGATTCGATCACGATGGCCGGATCATCGCCTGCCATCAGTGTATTGTACATTCCTGCCGCTTGGGTCATATTACGTGGCACACAAACGTGCATTCCACGAATGGAGTTGATGATCATCCCCATTGGTGAACCGCTGTGCCAAATACCTTCTAAGCGGTGGCCTCGGGTTCGAATGATCAACGGTGCTTTCTGTCCACCCTTTGTTCGATACTGCACCGTAGCTAGGTCATCACTCATGATCTGAATCGCATACAAGAGGTAGTCCAAGTATTGGATCTCTGCGATTGGTCTTAAGCCACGCATGGCCATTCCGATGCCTTGTCCGATAATGGTACACTCGCGAATTCCTGTGTCAAAAACGCGGTGTTCGCCGTGTTTATCTTGCATGCCTTCGAGGCCTTGATTCACACCACCGATCTTACCCGAGTCTTCTCCAAAGATGATCAGCTCGCGATACTTCTCTAGGAGCGCATCAAAATTGTCACGAAGGATCTCTCTACCATCAACGGTCTTCGGTTCACTTCCAAAATCAATCTCAACCGGTGACACCATCAAGGGCGAATCATCCGACTGTGAATAAAGGTGGGATGAGTAGCGGTCTTCGTTCTCATCCATGCGCTCTTCGAGCCATTGCACGAGGGCTTGTTTTGCCGGGAAGGATTCTCCCCGAGCGTAGCGCAATGCTTTTCGAACGCTGCTGTAGATCTCCTTGCGCAAAGGTTCCACCGCCGCGGCCAACTCGTCTTTCACCTTATTGATGAATACCGCGTTCTTACTCTGAGCGCCAAAAGTGGTCAGCAATGCAACAGCGGCTTTGTGCTCCTCCTTGATCGGATCCAAAAACTGCTTCCATGCTTTGGTTTTTGCATCGCGCGCATCCTTTTTCGCTTGCTTTAGGATCTCCTCTAATTCTTCTTCCGTTGCCAATCCTTTCTCAAGGATCCACCCACGCATCTTCGTGATCGGATCAAAGTCCTTCTCCCACTGAAGCCGCTCGGGCGACTTATAACGTTCGTGTGATCCGCTGGTGGAGTGCCCTTGTGGTTGGGTAACCTCTTCTACGTGCACCAAAACAGGTACATGCTCTTCTCGGGCGATCTTCACGGCTTTTTCGTAGGTAAGGATGAGGTGCGCGTAATCCCACCCCTTCGTTTTGAGGATCTCGAAACCTGGCTTATCGGCGGTGCGCTGAAAACCAGAAAGGGCTTCACTGATGCTCTCCTTGATGGTTTGGTATTTCTTGGGAACAGAGATTCCGTGACCATCGTCCCAAACTGACATTACCATCGGAACCTGCAAAACACCCGCAGCGTTGAGCGCTTCCCAGAACATACCCTCACTGGTTGAAGCGTCTCCAATGGTTCCAAACGCAACTTCATTGCCACTCAAACTGAAGTTTTTGTGGTCTTTGAGTTCAGGATTGTTTCGGTAGAACTTACTCGCAAGTGCAAGTCCAAGCAAACGTGGCATCTGACTGGCTGTAGGAGAAACATCGGCCGATGAATTCACCTGCTCGGTGAGGTTCTTCCAGTTGCCATGCTCGTCTAGGGATCGTGTGGCGTAGTGGCCGTTCATCATACGTCCAGCAGAAGCAGGTTCGCGTTCTACATCGGCATCGGCATAGAGCTGGGCGAAAAACTCCTCTCCGGTGAGTAATCCGGCTGCCATCATCATGGTTTGGTCGCGGTAGTAACCTGAGCGCCAATCGCCGGGTTGCCATTGTTTGGCGAGCGCTATTTGTGCAACCTCTTTACCGTCTCCCAGGATACCGAATTTCGCCTTTCCTGTCAACACTTCGCGGCGACCCATCAAACTGATCTCCCTGCTGTAGTTGGCTAAGCGGAAATCGTTCAACACCTCCTGCTTCAATTCTTCCTTCGTGATCTCTTTATCTGCGGTTGCGGTCTGCGCCATATCAATCAGTTTTTCAATGTCCGAGGTAGGGCAACAAAAGTGCTGCTCGAGGGAGCGCGAAGATATGAAACGCGAGGCGTTTTTTGACATAAAAAAGCGCCCAAACCAAGGGTCTGGGCGCGAACCTAACTAAACAGCGAAAAGTAAAGAACGCTGGGTTGCTGCGCTATGGTGCAGCCGGCGCTGTGCTTTCTTCTGTAGACCAATCTGCTTCGTCTTCCTCCATCTCTTTGATGGCTTTACAATCCAAGCAGGTCAGTCCATCCTCCTCCATGCGCGAATGATGTCCTACCATTTGAGGATCATAGGTGTTGGTCACATTGGGAATGTCTTCGATGATGCGCTTGATGCTTTCAGCGAGATAAATGGTAGTACCGGTCGGAATCCGAAGGGTAGCTTCAACCTCTTGGTCGCGCAGCAAGTACAATTGTGGATAGCTGAAGTAGGCATTCAAGAGCAGTCTATTTGAGTCGACCCTGAAGTTGTAGCGGATAGAATCTGCTCTGCGCTCTGCTTCTTCATAGCTGGATGCTTTGGCACTGCGATTGAGTTCCAGCCAAACCTGATCATCATTGGAGCGCAGTACGGTAAAATCAATGTTTCCGACAATGATCTTTCGGTCATCGATCTTCATCATGAAATCATTTCTGGAGTAGTATGCACGTCGTTCAGAGATGTTGAAAGGGTCATCTCCTGTTTCCAAGATCAAGGTATCGCCCATCAGGCCCATCTCTGTCATGGGAATGCGATCGAAGCGGGTCTCTTCTTTCGAAAATTCTTGTGCAATACCAAAGGCAGTCAATATGGAAAGGATGATACCGATGAACCACATGCCTGCAAGGCTTGCCCCTAGGTAAGGCACCCTGGCCTGAGGAAACAGGAGTACCAAGCCCCCGTAGATCAGGGCAATGAATGGAATGCCAACAAGGAGAAAACCTGCGAAAATGGCAAGGAACATCCATTCACCGGATTCAAAAACGATGTCGCCCCATTCGTAGATAGACATGCTTGCATCCCAGTCATTGCTTCCTAAATGAATGATGTCTGCAACGCCAATGGTACCTGCAACAAGGGCTACGATGGTTAGGAGGCCGATGAGGATGAAGGCACCACCGATGACCTTACCCAGCACGCCGAAAAAACCCCGAAGCAACTCTGCTAAAAAGTTGAAGAAGCGGTCGATTCCGCGGTCGATCTTTCGGCCTGATCCTTTGCTAAACCGGTCTCCTGCGCGCGAAACCCGTTCACCAAAACCGTCGATTTCCTTTTCAATGGTCTTGCCGATGTTTCCAATGTTCACCGGCTCGCCTTTCATGCTCAGGCGATCTGAGGTGGTCTTGGCCACGGGGATCACAACCCATAACAAGATGTAGAAGAGCACTCCTGTTCCAAAGAAAATCAGGGCGATGGCAAAGGCGAGTCTGATCCAAATCGGATCAATACCGAAATAGTATCCGATCCCCGAGCACACACCACCGATCATGGGATTATCCGGATCCCGAAAGAGGCGTTTGTTCCGTTCTTCCCGTGTGTAAGTGTAATTGCTGTCACTACCGGGTTCATCGGCGGTTTCTGCTTCGAATTGTTCTGGATCGCCCATGATATCCATCACTTGTTGGATGTCTTGCATATTGATGACCTGTTTACGATCGTCAATGCGCTCAAGCAAGAGTTCAGCAATTCGCGCTTCGATGTCTGATAGGATATCGTCCTTACCCGGACTGTTCTCATAAAGCCGTCCGATACGATTCAGGTAGCCCGATAGGCGCTCGTAGGCATCTTCGTCCAGTGTAAACACTTGGCCGTTCAGGTTAACTTGGATGGTCTTTTTCATTGCTTAGGTGTGGATTTATTGTCTGCTAAAATTTTCTCTACGGCATCCCTGAGTTCCCCCCAAGAATTGGCCAACTCGTTGTAAAAGGTTTTTCCTTGTTCGGTTAAACTGTAATACTTCCTGGGCGGTCCTGAGGTAGATTCCTCCCATCGGTAGGTCAGCAGTCCAGCATTCTTGAGTCGATTGAGCAGCGGGTAAAGTGTACCTTCCACTACGATCAACTCAGCCCCTTTGAGTGCATTCAGCAGATCACTTGGATATGCTTCCTCCTTCTTCAGCAGGGCCAATACGCAGAACTCAAGGATTCCTTTTCGTAACTGAGCTTTTGAATTTTCAATGTTCATGTCGTTTTATTGCATTGCAAATATGTATGCATTGTATGTTACCTTGCAATACATAGTACTATATAATTTTACTAATGGATGCGTATTAACTTGATTTTGTGTTCTTTAAATTTTACGCGCTACGTACATCGCTATCCACTGCATTCGTCATTTTCCCAATTTACATTCCGAGATTCATTCGATATTTGTACCCATTCAATTGAATACCATGAAGAAACTACTCACGTTTACTCTACTCATTGTTGTTTTGACTGGATGTGTGTCAAAGAAGAAGTATGCCGCCTTAGAGGCAGAGGTTGAGCGCTTGCGCGTGAAGGAGCCTATTGAAAATGCAACTGCCAATGCAGAGAAGATGTTGTTGGAAGACATGAAACAGCAAGTACAGCAGCTCCGTGAAGAGCTTGCCAATTCGAACAGGACCTTAGAGAAGTTTCAAATGCTAGAAGATGCAGCCAACATACCACAGCCCACTGCTGAGCAATTGGAGGCATACAGACTTCAGAACGATCAAGAAATGCAGGAACGCGAAAACCGCATCATCAAGGAAGAGCAAGAAAATGCGTTGAGTGCTTTCTACTTGGATAAGACGATGGATCTCCGCGTGATCGAAGCTGGGTGCAAGAAGGCCATAGAGGGTTACAAGAAAGAACAGGTGCAGGTATCCCTTGCACTCGGACAGCTGGATATTTCCATCGCTAACGATGAACTCTTTGACGAGAACAAGAAATCCTTGAATTCCAATGGCATTTCACTGCTCAACAAGCTAAGTGTTGCCATCAACGGTAGAAATCAAGCTCCCTACTACATTCTGGTGAATGAAGACGATAGAGCTTTGAGCGTTGAAAGAGGCTTTGCCGTACAAGACTACCTTACAGACCTTGAAGGAAGTACGAATGATCCTAAGGGGACCTCAGTGGTGAACTGCAGGGAAGCGATCGGAGTGAAAAGCCAAGATTGTGACCGAACCGTCCTTAGGTTCAGGATCAACTATCCTGAGGTCATCGAATACATTGATCGAGCTCAGCTCCGCTAAGATCAGCGCTTGAGTATGAAACTACCGCGGGTGAGTTGCCTATCTGCATCCACCACAACCAAATCCTTGTATTCGATCACGAAGTAGTATGTGCCTTCGCTGGCCTCAACGTCGTTTACGAATCCATCCCAACCATAACTGATGTTGTTACTGTAGTGCACCAACTGCCCCCATCGGTTGTAGATTGACATATCGAACCGAAAAATATCGCAGTCTGAAGTAGCGATAAATCGGTCATTGATGCCATCGCCATTCGGGGTGAAAATATTGCCATACTGCAGATCGCAGTTGATGTTTGGACACGAGATGAAATCACTGGTCACTTGTATAACATCTTCCTTTACACATTGCCCCTTGGTAATGGTAACCAGATAGCGCTGCGTTTCGCCTTTCACAGTCCATAAGCTATCTGCGGTAGAACCGTTGTTCCAGAAATAGGCAGCCGTAGAATCGATGCCTCGGAGGAGCAGGCTGTCTTCATCGCAAATGATCGTGTCTTCGCCTAACTCTGTGAGGATCTCACCATTAAAATCAATGCGAATGCTGTCTGTAGCGGTTCCACATGCATTTGAAGCAGAAAGGACCAAAACGGTATCCCGCAAAAGGATCAACTCGGTCTCTGCACTGCCATTCAGCCAGGTGTACTGGAAGGATGCATCACGCGGTCGCTCCACCAAGAACGGATCGTCAAAACACAATACCGTATCCGAAGGCAAGATACTGTCAAGAGGCGGACTCGCAAAATCAACAGAAATGGTATCTACCAGCGTATCACAGCTATTCCATGCCGTCATCACGTAGCTTCCAGCACTATCTACCGTAATCAAAGACGGGGTCTCCCCCCCACCCCAAAGAATCGTGTACTGATCATGAATTGAAGTATCCCCAATGACCAACGATGATACGCCACAAACGGTAGTGTCATTTCCCAAGTCAAGGCTAGCAGCCACAAACTCATCCACCTCCATGATCGCTTGGAGTGTATCACACACGCCGATCAGATCAACGAGGTATTGTCCGGTATCTTGGATTACAAACGATGCATTGGTCGTATCACCATTCCACACGTAATGCAAAACGCCGGGCTGTTCGAGGTCAATTGCTGCTGGCAAGCCACCACAAATCAAGGTATCACTTGGCAGAGCAAGCGTTTGACGGGGCAAAATCCTGATCGTGAGAACGGTTGTATCCGCCAAAAACGCATCGTATGCGATGTGGGTCACCGTATAGGAGCCTGTATCGGTGAAAACGTGTCCGGGATTGATCGATGTTGATGTGTCAAGCACGCCAGATGCAGGGTCTCCAAAGTTCCACAGCACCGAATCCGCGTTCAAATAGTTCGATGTAAAGAAAACGGTATCACCAAAACAGGCGTCATCCACACTGATGCTTCCTTCTAAAACGAAAGGAAGGAATTGTGGGAAGCCGAAAGCATCCTGCTCACCCCCGAGGTTCAGGGCGTCATGGTTGTATCCACAAAACACCCCTGCATTGTTAGGGAACTCTACTGCTGCCACAAGAAATTGAGCGTTCCTACTTACGTAGAGTCTCCCATCTGGTCCGAGCTGCAATGCGCCACCGCCCGCTACGGTGTAAGATACTCCGATCAGCGTCTCAGAGGCGTTGATGGTAGATGCGACCCCTGAACTGAGATCATACTGCCGGCAATCTGCATTGAACATCGATTGTACATACAGGAATTGACCGTTTGGAGAGAACTCAACGCCGTAATTCGAGGTATCTGCTTGGGTGGGCGTGATGGTTAAGTCAAAACTGACCGCACCGGTAGCATTATCCACATCAAACAAATGGACCCCTTCAGCATTCACTTGCCCTTGATCGAGTTTGATCAAGGTCATGGCGAGCTTATCGCTCTGTTGTGATGCGCGCAGGTAACCCACATCATCGGTTGCTTGCAGTGCCAATCCGGTATTGCTTTTAACGGGCACCAAATTCACACCTGCAGGGGTTACTTCGTAGGCAAAGGCAGTATCACCAGGTTTCTTCATTGCAATGACCCAGAAATCGCGGTTATTCGGTTTCCGAACGGCTGCCACCATTTCTGTGGTGCTTTCTACCAGGGGCACATTCTTTTCACCGGCAACAACTGCACCTAATCCACCATTGAGCGACATATCAACTTTCGAATACCACATCCCTCCGAATAGGCTTCGAATAGAGAAGATGTAGTACTCCATCGGATGTTCTGGACGAGGCACGATGAACGCATTCATGGCGCCATCTCCGGCTAGTCCATTTCCTTGGAGACCCGTACCATTCAGCATGATGGCATGTGTTGAGTCCCAAACGGTATCACCACGGGTATAAAACAACAAGTTACCGAAATCATCGGCGATGCTCGCTGAACCCTCGGTAGTTTTCAACTGTCCTTCTGTATTCGCTACCGGACCGCTTGGCGTGAACTCAATCCCCGCCTTATCGCCGAAGTACCACCAATCAGCGTAGGTTTGACCCTGAATCAAAGCAGGACACAGAAATAATATAAGGAGTAGTTTTCTCAAGATAAATGAGCCGCGAAGGTACTATCTGAGAAGGTGAAAACTACCGCGTGTGATCTGCCGATCTGCGTCTACTACGACCAAATCCTTGTATTCAATGACGAAGTAGTAGGTTCCTTCCGACGCAGGCTCACCATTAATAGACCCATCCCATCCAAAAGCGATGTTATCGCTGTAATGCACGAGTTGTCCCCAACGATTATAGATGGCCATGTCAAAACGGAAAACATCGCAGTCTGACTGCGCCACGAAGCGATCATTGACGCCATCACCATTTGGAGTGAACACGTTTCCGTAGGTGAGTTCACAGTTGATGTTCGGGCAGAAAACAGGGTCTAACAGTACTTGCCTAGACTCGATCTTCTGGCATTGGCCAAGGGTGATGGTGACGATGTAGTTCCTTTCGCGCTCCGGTGTCGACCAAATCGTATCGGTGGTATCGCCTGTATTCCACACATAGCTAGCAAGGGTATCCGTACCGAAGAGTTGGATGGTGTCATCATCACAGATGATGGTATCCTCCCCTAATTCTGTGGTGATTTCTGGATTGAAGATGATGTTGATCGTATCCGAAGAAAAACCACAATCGTTGGAGGCCGAAAGCCAAACGGTCTGCGTGCTATCCACCTCAAAACGCTGAGCAGAAGAACCATCGCTCCAGAGGTAATTGATGCTGTCATTGCCATCATGTTCAAGGATGATGGTGTTCGCAAAACAATTGATGGTATCCTCTGGCAAAAGATTCGTATCCAAAGCGGGTATAGGAAGAACCGTGACCGTAACGGAGTCCTCGAAGATTCCGCATCCGTTCTCCGCTGTCAATCGGTAGGTACCTGAACTGATCACCAACAACTCGTCCGTATCGGCTTCACCCGTGTTCCATAACAATGCTGCATCTTGCTGCACGTTCCCTTCGATCAAATAGCTTAAGCCTGTGCAGAAGGTAGTATCTGGACCAAGATCCATTTGCACCGGATCATCAAAGCGCACCACGATGGTATCCTGAAGCGTGTCACACACTCCGAATAAGGTCACTGTGATGGTATCGTCATCCGACACGAGTAAGGTATCTGCCGTAGAGCTATCGCCCCACAGATACGTGCTAAAGTCTTGCTGAATATCCAAGATGAGCTCTTGAGGTGTGCACAACAAGGTATCTGGCCCAAGGTCCAAGGTCTGTCTTGGATAAACGAAAATCTGTTTGGTAGTGGTATCGATTACGCTGTCTAAGGCCGAACGAGCGATCAAGGTCACCGTGAAGGTTCCGGTATCGGTGTAGAGGTGTTTTGGGTTAACCAAGGCCGAGGTATTGGCTGCACCGGATGCTGGGTCGCCAAAGTCCCAAAAAATGGAATCCACATTGACTGTATCCACAGAAAACTGGACGGAGTCTCCAAAACAGTGGTCACCTCCCGATATATCATCCAAGAAAAAAGTTGGAATAAATGCCGTTAGGCCCCAACGTGAAGATGTTCCTGGCTGAAGTACCAACCCCGTATCTTCCCAATTACAAGCTGCTCCAAGTTCATTGGGTTCATGGATCACAGAAAGGAAGTCTTGCAGGTTACGTGCGCAATAAATCTTCTTATCCGGACCGAGCTGTAGTTGTCCGCCCCCGCTATTCGGCAATCCAACCACCGTTTCAGAAAGTGAAATGGCCGTAGGTGTAGCTGCGGTCAGATCGAACTGTCTAACATCTGCTGACCCGAAGGCCTGCAGGTAGAGTCGTTGTTCATTCGGTGAAAACTCCAATCCATACTGAAGCGCTGCACCCATGGTGGTTCCGATCTTGTACGCAGGGGTGATCTCACCGGTTTGGAGGTTGAAATCATACATGAAGATCGAGTCACTTCCAAAGTAGACAGCAGCGAGTTTTGTGCCGCTCGGTGAAATCTTTATCCCATACCCAAAACCACTCGTTTCCCAGCCTGTAGCCGAAACAACAGGAATGGTGTTGACTCCGGCAGCCGTAATCTCAAAGGCCATGAAGGTGTCTGTGTTGTGCTTGTGGGCAATGGCCCAAAAACCACCGGTCTTGCTGGTTCCAGCGATTTTCTCACTGGTGCTATCTGCAAGAAATACGTTCTTCTCAGCCACCACTACATCTCCATTTCCTCCATTGAGGGTCATATCTACTTTGGAATAGTGCAACCCTTGCGTAACCGCAGGATTCGGATTACCATCATCTACGGTGAGAATAAAATAGCTGTTCGGGTCGCCTGGGTTGGGAAAGATCACGCCAGAATGCGTGGAGCTCGAGTTTCCTAGGAGCCCTGTACCATTTGGCATCACGTTATGGTTCTTGTCCCAAACGGTTGAGCCATCAGAGTAGAACTGTAGGTCTCCCTGAAAAGTAGAAATCGAAGAGTTGCCTTCCGCTGTTACCATTTGGCCAACGCCAACACTAACAGGTCCCGTAGGGGTAAAATGGACTCCTGCATTGCTGCCAAAGAACCACCAATCCGCAGGACCTTGTGCCATAACTGTGGCTGTCCACAGCATACATATTAACCACAACCGGTAACGCATATTCAAAAGACGCAATTTTCCGCGCTAGGTCGCCTCGGTATTCAAAAAGGTTATGAAAAAGTAATCCCCAGTTGTTTTAACGTTCAAGAAGTGCGGATAACTCCGCCAACTCCTCCCCTATCTTTTCCCAGCGATGCATGTATTCATCGAGCTTCTTCTGCTTCTCTGCATGCACAAAGAAAACATCCTGGCTTTCCTTTGCCTTTGCGGGATCTGACATGACCGCTTCTAACTTCTGCAGTTCCGCTTCCTGCTGCTCGATCTTCTTCTCCAAGTTGGATAGCGCATTCTTCAACCGCTTCCATTCCTTGTCTTTCTCCCGACGCTGCTTGTTCGATAGGCCAGACGTATCACTCTCCTTCGGATCTGCTGCTTTTTCGACCGCCTTCTGCTTCTTTGGAGCGTCTTCTTTCGCGCCTTCAAACTCACGGAAGCTTCGGATTTGGTAGTTGGCCAAGAAGTCATCGATGGTACCGATGTGTTCCTTCACCTTCCCATCATTGAACTCAAAGGTGCGATCGGTTAAGCCTTGCAAAAACTCCCGGTCGTGGCTCACCACGATGAGTGTTCCGTTGTAATCCAACAAAGCTTGCTTCAAGGTCTCTTTCGCACTGATATCGAGGTGGTTGGTAGGCTCATCGAGGATCAACAGGTTACACTGTTTCAACAACAGTTTGGCTAAGGCTAGGCGCGATTTCTCCCCACCCGATAGCACTTTAACTTTCTTATCGTAGTCGTCTGGACCGAAAAGGAAAGCTCCGAGCAAGGCACGCACGCGGCTGATCTTCGCATCATCTCCGGTAGCCTCGTTCTCGATCACCTGCTCTACCCGATCTTCAGGGTCTAAGGTCTTCTCTTGAATCTGCGCATAGTACCCGATCTCTACATTGTGTCCGACCACCAGCTCACCCGTTCCGCTTTCACTGCCAACGATCATCTTTACCAAGGTAGACTTACCCTGACCGTTTCTACCTACAAATGCCACGCGCTCACCTCTGAAGATGTCGAGGTCAACATCATCAAACACTTGGTGATCACCATACCGTTTTCCAACATCGCGTGCCTTCAAGGCCACATCACCTGAACGCTGTGCCTTCGGAAACTTGAATCGGATCCGACTGTCATCCGTATCATCGATCTCAATACGATCGATCTTATCGAGCTGCTTCTGCTTGCTTCTTGCTTGAGATGCCTTGGTATTTTTCGCCTTGAAACGCTCTATGAAGCGCTCCTGCTGTGCGATGTATTTCTGTTGGTTGTCAAATGCCGCCTTTTGCTGCTCGATCCGCTCTTGGCGTAAGGTTACGAAATGCGTGTATGGCACATTGTAGTCATAGATCTTACCCTTCACGATCTCTACGGTTCGATTCGTGATGTTATCCAGAAACATCCGGTCGTGGGAGATCATCATCAATGCGCCGGGATACTCCTTGAAGAAGTCTTCCAACCAGAGGATCGCATCGATGTCCAAGTGGTTCGTGGGCTCATCCAGCAAAAGGAGGTCCGGTTGCATCAAGATCAGCTTTGCCAGCTCCACACGCATCTGCCAACCACCGCTAAACTCTGTAATGCTGCGGTCAAAATCTTCCCGCTTAAACCCCAGCCCCAGCAGCACCTGCTCCGCACGCTGGTCACTCTTGCCATCATCGATCACCTCCAAACGCAGGTGGATCGCACCCATTTCATCGATGATCTTCTGATAGCTGTCCGATTCATAATCTTCCCGCTCCGTGAGCTCCTTTTGGATCTCCAGATCACGTGTCTTAAGGCGGTTCAATTCATCAAAGGCCTTCAAGGTCTCCGTCCAGATGGTCTGACTTCCCTCGAATACCATCTCCTGAGGGAGGTAACCTACCTTCCTGCCTTCCGGAATCACAACGTCGCCCGTATCTGGCTCTTGACGGTGCAAAATGATCTTCAGAAGGGTACTCTTTCCCACCCCATTCTTACCAACCAAACCAATGCGATCACGCTCGTTGATGACTAGAGAAATGCCCTTGAAAAGGTCGATTCCACTAAAAGAAACAGAGATGTTATTCAGACTGATCATTGCGGCTGCAAATGTACGCGCCTGATCGGCCTAACACATGGGTACTGTTGGAATTCTGAAGCGCCTATTGCTTCACCAGCTTATCCTGCCAAAGCACCTCTCCGTTGGCTCTTACAGAGACCACATAGGTGCCGGACTCCAAATAAAATGCGTTGAACTGCATCCTATTCTCACCTGCTTCGATGAACCGTTTCCCAAGAACGGCCACTTCACGGCCCTGAAGGTCATGAACCAGGATGCTGGCGTCCGTAGACCTATCGATCGCAAATTCAATTTGAACGAGGTCCATGGTCGGATTTGGGAAAAGGCGACCCTGAGGCTCATCCGCTTGCATTGTCATTCCTACCGGACCATCCTTTGGCGATGCCAACTCCGCCACCCATGAGCCCGGACGCTGACCACCGAAGGCCCAATATCCCGAAACCCACACCCTACTGGTTGCGTTGAACTTGCGCTGAATGCCGGTATAATCGCCCCAGCGCTCGTTCAGGTTATCTCCACCTCCGCCAAACATATCCACATAGGTATCGCTCTGCTTGATGGTTTGTACATCGCTGTGATTGCGGTCGTTATCCACATAGATAACCGAGTTTCCAGCCCCGATATTAAACGCGGTGTGGTTACAGAATATCGCGGTCTCACGATCTACTGCGGAGGATCCAATAAAGGCGATGTTCGGGAAGCCGAGTTCCTTGTCTATGCCCTCAATGATCTTTCCAGTAATCTCTGGGTTATCGGCATCGTTTATGAAGCCATGGTAGATGCTCGCTTTGCCGGTGGTCGTATCGATGGTGTTTCCAGTGAATTGAATCTCTTTCCCCATGCGAACTCCGCCCAGAACTCGTGCATCATTGGTCCAGAACCGCTGCGCAGCGCCGGATTGAAAAGCATAGGGAGGATGACCGTAGCGCAATGAAGACGGCACCAATTTGATGTCCATGTCCATCGAATTATCATCGGCCGTTCCAGTAACCCGCACCAAGAAGAAGGTATCGTTGGTAACGGTAAAAGGTCGATTGGCGAGCATGTACATGGTATCGCCCTGCGGCCCCATACCGGTTTTGATCGGATGGAGGTAACGAATGTTCTTGCCTTCATGTGTGAAGCCCGTCCAGAACTTGGTTGGCACCTCATCATCCCCTGCAAAGGCAGCATCAAGGTCCATCTGCCACATCACGGTTTCCGCAAATCCCTCTACCCATCCCGAATCTGGATAGAGTTGGTTCAAGGTCAAGTAGAAGCTGTTCTCGTTGATCGCCACTTGCGGGTAATCCGTCCAGGTAGTATAGTTCAATGGATTTCCATCCAACTCATAGGCATACCACAGGTCCTTTGGATCGCTTGAGCTGGAGAAACAGACGATGGTATTGCTCGTTTCTGGATCGCGACCTTGTTGACCTGGAGCCGGTGCACCTCCTACCAAGAACACCATGATGAACCGGTCTCGGGTTGGATCGTAAAGCAGCTTAGGGTCAAACGGAAAGGATGTTGCGTAGGTGGTGTCGTTGTACTGCGCTAAGAATTGAAAGAAGCTCGGGTGCTTCACTGGAAAGCGGAACAAGAAGGTATCGGCCTCCGTGTCGTAACCCCACAATTGGCTGTTCCATGAGATGAGCAGGTTTCCGCCGTCAGAGATGGCCAAGGTGTTATCATTAGGAGTTCCTCCCACCAGGTTGGTTCCGTTCGACCAAAAGGTAGCTGGAAAACTATTGAGCACTTCGAGCGTATCGCTGTTCCTTGCGCCATCTCTGCTTGACGATACGGCGTTGGTGCGGGGATAAAGCTCATTCATATATTTCTTCAGCGCGGCACTCTGCTCCTTGCTTAAATCGCCCCCGGGCAATGGTGCTTCCATCGACTGGATCTGCAAGTTAAAGTCATCTCGAAAGGTCTTTGGGTTTACCGTATGCGACCGCTTCACCTTGACCTGTTCCATCTGGATGGTTGAGGACGACTGAGCTACTAAGAAAGCCGGTAGCAGCACTACCGCAAAAAGTGCGTAAAGGTTCTTCATGGAAGTAAAATGTTCGCTAAAGATACATGTGAGGCATCAGTAGAGCAAAAACCAAATACTGAAACCTGATAGCAATACAATCGCCAAGATATTGAAACGCTTCAATGCCTTGGGCTGACGGAAGTCATCTGCGATCGCGCTATCGTTCATCGCCAGGTAGTTCAAAATGGCCAATACTGGAGCCAGCACAAAAGAAATTGTAGTTGCAAGATCAACCATGGCACGCATATCACGCAGGTAAAAGAGCAGGATGACCGCTGTTCCAAATACGGTAACGATGATCCAAAACCAATAAAGCGAGTTATGGTGTTAACGCTGATCAAAGCGCGGCATCACCAGCTTGGTGCTCTTTCTAAGGGTTCTTGGAAAGGCATCCAAACAGGTGAGCAGGGTGCTGAACATAGTGGTAAAGGCAGCCAAGGCGATGAAAGGAAAGGTCCACGCACCTAGATTCTCTGTATACATTCGGATGACTTGATCTGCGAAGCCAAGGCTGCTCGCATCGGGCTGCTCCCCTGTTCCATACATGATCATCGCACCCAAACCTAAAAAGCACATGGCCAGTAAGGTGGTTCCCCAGTAGCCAACGTGAAAATCGGTCAGTACTTGTCGCTTTGACAAGCGTTTCCCTTGCTCCTTGTTCTTCGATACCGACCATACCGAATGCCAAATGGAAATGTCAATGGGAGCCGGCATCCAGCCGATCAAGGCAACCAAGAAGAGCACGTGGCTTCGATCACCGAGATCAAAAATGGTCTCAAAAGCTGAAGATCGGATCGTAGGTTCAATGAAGGAAAAACCCAATGCCAATAACGTCGATATCGTTAGTAAGATGATGATGAACTTCATGATGCGATCCAAAGCGCTGTAGTGCCCGAAACCTAAAATGACCAGCGAAAGCACCAAGAGTCCGACAGCCAAAAACGGCGCATTGAATTCCATATTGGTCAATTGTCCGAAGAGTCCGGCCGTTACGATCGCAATGGCCGCCATGATGATGAACATGGTCAGCATGCTCATCAGGATGTAGACCCAAACGGCCCACTCCCCTACTCGTTTGTAGCCATCCAACAGGGTTTTACCTGTGGCTGCAGCGTACCTAGGACCTGATTCAAATACCGGATACTTCAGCATATTAACCAGCAAGACCACTCCGATGAGTTGTAGTCCAAATTCAGCGCCAGCGCGGGTACTTTGAACCAAATGGGATACGCCTACCGCAGCTCCAGCGTAGAGTAAACCAGGACCGAAACTTCTGAGTTTATCGGCCCAACTCATTATGCATTGCCTTTGCGGTAATCGGCCAGGAATTGCTCCAAGCCTTTGTCGGTCAGCGGATGATTGAGCAGTTGAAGGATGGGCTTCAGCGGACAGGTGGCCACATCTGCTCCAATCTTCGCGCAATCCACAATGTGCATCGCATGCCGAATGGATGCGGCCAGGATCTGTGTCTCGTAACCGTAGTTATCATAGATCAAACGGATCTCTTCGATGAGGGCGAGACCGTCTGAGCTGATGTCATCCAACCTACCCAAGAAAGGAGAAACATAGGTCGCGCCAGCCTTGGCTGCGAGCAAGGCCTGCCCAGGAGAGAACACCAAGGTACAGTTCGTCTTGATGCCTTTATCACTGAAGTAGCGCAAGGCGCGAATACCCTCCTTGATCATCGGCACCTTCACCACAATGTTCTTGTGCAGTGCAGCAAGTGCTTCCCCTTCCTTCACGATACCATCAAAGTCTGTTGCGATGACCTCAGCACTTACGTCACCATCCACTACGTTGCAGATGTCAATGTAGTGCTTGCGGATGTTATCGGCGCCCGTAATGCCTTCTTTGGCCATAAGGCTCGGGTTGGTGGTAACACCATCGAGTATACCCAATTCATTTGCCTCTTTTATCTCATTCAGGTTAGCGGTATCAATAAAGAATTTCATGTGTCGTCTATTCTTGGTTGTTCTTTGCTTTTGCTCGTCAATATTACTATTCGAAACGAAGGTAGAGATGTCCCTTGAAATGCTTTTTCGCGCTTGATTCAGAAATATGCTTCACATTACCTTGCGAAGCCAATACATTTGCCGGCTGTGAAGAAAATCGTTCCAATCATATTGTTCGGAGCACTGCTGGGAGCATCGTGCACAACCGAAACTGAAACCAAAGAAGCATCCATGGTAAAAGCACCCATAGCCAAGAAGGTACCTTATGAGATCACCACTCACGGAGATACACGCATCGACAACTACTACTGGATGCGTGACATGGAGCGTAAGGACCCGGAGATCATCGCACACCTAGAAGCAGAGAATGCCTATACAAAGGCCGAAATGGCCCATACCGAAGCCCTGCAAGCAGAGTTGTTTGAAGAGCTGAAAGGACGCATCAAGGAAGACGATGCTTCTGTACCCTTCTTCTATGATGGCTATTACTACTACAATCGCTTTGAAAAGGGGCTGGAGTACCCGATTTATTGTCGAAAGAAAGGGAGCATGGAGGCAGAAGAAGAAATCATCCTCCCTGTTAACGAGCTAGCGAAAGACCACAGCTATTACCAGGTAGGTGGCAATGCGATCAGCACCAATAACACCCTCTTGGCCTTCAGTGAAGACACCTTGAGCAGGCGTGTTTACACCCTGCGTTTCAAAGACCTCAATACGGGTGAATTTCTTGATGACCGGATTGAAGGAACAACCGGTGGCGTGACTTGGGCAAACGACAACAAAACCGTTTTCTACACCACAAAAGATCCGGTTACGTTGCGTGCATACAAGATCTACAAGCATGTGCTTGGCACACCGCAATCGGAAGACGTAGAGGTCTACCACGAGACCGATGAAACCTTTAACGTTGGGGTAGGAAAAACAAAATCGAAAGAGTGGCTCATCATCCACAGCGGGGCAACCGTATCCGATGAGTATCGAATCTTACGTGCAGACACTCCGGAAGGCGAATGGCAGGTGTTTCAAGAACGGGAACGCGATCTCGAATACGGCATCTCCCACTACAATGGAAGCTTCTATGTCTTGACGAACAAAGACGGCGCAACGAACTTCAAGCTGATGAAGACGCCAGAGAACCAAACCGAAAAAACAAACTGGGAGGAACTGATCCCACACCGGGATGACGTACTCCTTGAAGGCATAGATGTATTTGAATCTTTCTTGGTGCTCAGCGAAAAAAGCAATGCGCAATCAAAGCTCCGCGTGATGAAATGGGATGGATCTGATGATCATTACATCGCTTTTGACGAGGAGGCGTATGATGTGGCATCATCAACAAACCCGCAGTTCGATACCGAGACCCTTCGTTTCTCCTACACAAGTATGACCACCCCTCCTTCGGTGTTTGAATACAATATGGAGACCAAGGAGCGCGAGCTATTGAAGGAAAAGGAAGTGCTCGGTGGGTTTGATAAAGCAAATTATGTAGCAGAGCGCATCTGGGTAACGGCACGTGATGGTGCTAAGGTACCGATGTCTTTGGTTCGACACAAAGACACCAAACCGAGCAAAGAAACCCCGCTCTTGCTATACGGATACGGGTCATACGGCATCACGGTAGACCCGGGCTTCAGTCCATCTCGTTTGAGCTTGCTGAATCGCGGGTTCATTTTCTGCATCACGCACATTCGAGGCAGTCAAATGCTCGGGAGACCGTGGTATGAAGATGGCAAGATGCTCAACAAGCTGAACACCTTCACGGATTTCATCGATTGTGCCGAGCATTTGGTTGAAGCCTCTTACACATCGCCCGACCACCTCTATGCGATGGGTGGAAGTGCGGGTGGACTCCTCATGGGCACAGTGATGAACATGCGTCCAGACCTTTGGAATGGTGTGATCGCGGCAGTACCTTTTGTGGATGTTGTGACCACTATGCTCGATGAAAGTATTCCGCTCACCACGGGTGAATTCGATGAGTGGGGAAATCCGAAGAACGAGGAGTACTACCACTACATCAAGTCATACTCACCCTATGATAACATCGAAGAAAAGGACTACCCGAGTACGTTGGTAACAACGGGCTTGCATGACTCACAAGTGCAGTACTGGGAACCTGCCAAGTGGGTTGCACTCTTGCGGGAAAAGAAGACAGACAACAACAAGCTGCTCTTTCACATCAACATGGAATACGGACACAGCGGTGCATCCGGTAGATTCGAAGTTTACAAGGAAATCGCCTTGGAATATGCCTTCTTGCTAGACTTGGAAGGTCATGTGAATCCGTCTCACTGAGCGATCTGGTAGTCGCTCAAGCGTTGGATCCAATGCAGTCCAGAATCTACGTTCTGCTGGGTTTCGATGTCTAGGTATTCCTTGTAGATCAAGCCGATGTTCCGAGCAAAGCGCTCTTCTGCATAGGTGCGGAAGATGAATATGTTGGTATCAACCTCTTGTACAACGGTGGCCACGCTATCATAGTCCACCCCAGCCACTTGGCTTGATGCATCAACGGAGAGAAAGAAATACTCCTGCTCGTCTTTGTCATTGAAGGCATTGGCACTCCATTCATCATCCTCACGCGGAGGAAAGACAAAGAACACTTCGGTTTGGTTATCCACTTTTCGTTCTACACGAACGCG
>CAJXNO010000030.1 GCA_913057205.1 uncultured Flavobacteriales bacterium | reverse complement strand
ACGAGGTATTGGCAGCCCAATCCGCCATCATTCAACGCCAGAGCATCGCAAAATCTGCCGACTCGATGAGCGTGGCAGACATCAACAACACCTTTGTAGGTAAGGTGCACGGTGAGCAATTGCGCGACTACGTCTACTGTATGCGTTACCAAGCGTCGACTTTCGAAGAGAAATACATCGAAGAGAACTACCAGAAAGCTGACACTTTGGAATTGAAGCGTTTCATGTACAACTTCTGGCGCGATCGGAACCCGCTGGCCCCAGAGATCGAATGGAAGCGATATGAGCGCAAGATCAAATACGTTGAAAACGAGTTTGGATTAGGCTCAAGAAGGCGTCACGCATGTGCTACCGACCGCGGACGTGTATACTTGCACTACGGAAAGCCGAACACCCGCGTACAGCAGCAACGTGAGCCGAATGCTCTCCCCTATGAGATCTGGCACTATTACGCCTTACCAGAGAAGCAAGATGCCAAGTTCGCGTTCATGGATCCTTCAGCCGTAACGAATGATTACGTATTGATCAATTCAAATGTACCGGGCGAGATCGTAGACTACGCATGGTACTACAGGCTATCTACTTACCAAATAGACCCTACCGGCAATGATGAGCCGATGATGAACAATTCAGTAACCGACCCAAACAACCTCCGAGGACTCGACCTGCCTAATGTTGCGAGTCAGGCCTTGGACTTCTGGAACAACCCCCGCTAAGCTTCTTACTCGATTTTCTCGAAAAGGATTTGATTCTGTAAAAGTTGCGGCTATATTTGCACCCCTCAAAAATGAGGCGACCGGTTAGCTCAGTTGGTAGAGCAATACACTTTTAATGTATGGGTCCAGGGTTCGAGCCCCTGACCGGTCACGAAGGGAACGGTAAAAACCTGGCGATAGCCGGGTTTTTTCATTTCTGAGCGAAGCGAAGGAATGTCTGGGGCGAAGAAGTCTGTCCCGATAACTATCGGGGAGCATGCCTGCCCGACTCAAAAAAGGCGGGCCTGTCCGACGCAATGCAATGAAGGCGGAACCGGTTACAAGAAACGAAGTACTCGAACAATAAAGGTCAAAACCAGACGTCCTTATGTCATCCTTTTCGTATGTAATCAATTAAAAAAACTTTCATATTAATCCCTTTGACTTTTACGCTCTTATCCAGTTGCACAACCACCAGGACCGCGGTGATTAATCGTTCTGAAGCCCTCGAGGTGTGCACCACCAAGCTGCCTGGCCGACCGTTTGAGGAGCTCAACTACATCGAGACGAGTGGTGGTATTTTTCATACCCCACAACACCTGATGAACGGACTCACAAAAGCAGCATCAGCACAAGGGGCAGACGCCGTGGTCAACGTGCGATATGATTTCCAAGGCTGGTGGCCCTTGGTATCAGGAACTACTATTCGATACCTCGATTAGTGAAAGAACAGGTGAATTGAGTAATTTTCACTCATGTCTCGAAGATTACTCATAGCAGCCGGTTTGATTGGGTTATCCGGCTGCGGTTCATACACGCATAAGCACTCCTCGAAAACACGCATCGAGGAGGATCCCTATTCCTATGTGAACAACCGCGGCTATAACTGATCGATACAGACGCCAAGAGACATTGAGTTCACGCAAAGCAAGATCGGCATCCGAAAGGCGCTGAAAGCAACGGACACTTGCAATGCAGAAGCATTGAAAGCGCATGGCAACATCCTTTGGCATGGTGAAACCATAGCACCACCGCACTATGCATTCTGGATCGTAGCAGAAGATGCAGAAACAATCTTCCAGCCGAATTGCGCACAACGTGAATATTCGTGGAGTGCAGAAATTATTGAAGATGGACCCTACTTATTCTTCTTGGGATTACCGCAAACAAGCGTGTCGAAAGAAAACATGAAAAACGATCCTACGGAGATGATCCATTCACTAAAGAAAGAAGACTCAACACAAAGCGAATAAAAAAAGCACAAAGACGGTAGTTTGGGTTACCATCCTTATGCCTTAACAGAAATCATATGGATTAATCTACAATCTTTAATCCCAATTCCTTTGCTCGCTTTTTAAGGTCATTTACTTCCTTTTTCTTCTTCTTCAGGATGTCAGCACGTTCCTTTTGCTCCTTCAAATGAGCTTCAAACGCGCGCTTTACGTTATTAGACACTACCTTCTTGTCTTTATCTTCTAAACGCTGAAAGAAGGACTGTACTTTCACGCCTTTCGGAGTGGTTCCTTCATTCAAATACTCTGAAAAGAGTTTTGCCATTTCTACAGGTTTCATACCAATGATTTAAATAATTTACGCACGAAAATATTAATTCTAGGCAAACAGAGGTTCATATGCTCGTTATCATGGATGCCGTGGTAAAGTGAAGTTCGAGGTATACACAAAAAAAAGCCCCATCTGCTGACGGGGCCTTCTCTTTTTAAACTAAACCTACCCTAATTTAAATAACCTATACCTTAGACGCAACTATCATCCAAAAGGTTGGGTATAAGCATTAAAAAGTGAAAACACCTTCCCTATCGCATACGTTGAAATAATTGCAACCTTCGCGCTAGCATGCAAAAAGACATTTACATAAAGAACCGGAAAGCCAAATTCGAGTACGAGCTTCTTGAAGAATATGTGGCCGGTATTGTCTTGCGTGGGACAGAGATCAAGAGTATTCGAGATGGGCAGGCAAGCATCAATGAAGCCTTCTGTCAGTTCAAAGGCGACGAGCTGTATGTCATCAATATGAACATCGCAGAATACAAATTCGGTACAGACGCCAATCACCTACCGAAACGCGAACGCAAACTTTTGCTGCAGCGCAATGAACTCCACAAATGGCATAAAAAGGTGACGGAAAAAGGACTCACCATTGTACCAACTGCCTTATTCATCAACGCGAATGGATTGGCGAAGCTCAAAATCGCATTGGCTCAGGGTAAAAAGCTGTACGATAAACGCGAGAACTTGAAGGAAAAAGAAAACAAGCGCCAATTAGACCGCTTGAAGAAGATGCACTAATCCTCTGCTGGTGCAGCGTCTAGTTTGATGAATCGAACCTCAACCCGTTCCGTTTCCTGATCAAAAGCAACCGCTTCTACCCGCTCGTAAGACAACCAAAGCTCTTCGTTCGATAATCGTCTGATATCCCAAACCATGCCCTCCTCTTGGCCATCAATTGTGCGGATCTGGATGTTCGAGCCTTGATCTGAACGCGTACTGCTGAATTCAGTTGGCAACAAAAGCAGCTTGGACTTACTCGGCTCGCCGTTACCGCCGGTAAAATCCCACTCTCCTTTGATGATTCTGTTTTGGGTATAGCTAAATGGCACCTCTACTGTATCGATCGTGAAGCGCTCTTCCTGCAAGGATCGGTAGCCCCCTTCACGATTGAACTCAATGTCCCAAGCAAACTTTCGGCGCACTTCCAATGAGTCTTCGTCAATGAGCACCAAAACGCCGTCCTCCGGTTCATAACGTTCTTCCCTTACCTCACTAAAGTCTCGGGTTAGCTCATAGCTCTGTAATTGCCAGTAGCCGATCATGCGGTTCTTTCGACTACGGATGCTGAAATACGGATCATCCTCTCCTTTCCTGCAAGCAGGCAGAACCAATATAAACGCAAGGGCTATGGTCAAATACGGTCGCATCACCATCCAAAGAAGTAACCGATCGTGAGTTGAACGGTTGGGTCTACCGCAAAATTCAGGTTACTGCTCCGCGCACTGCTCAGCTCTCGGATGGTTGTGTTGGCCCCTGAAACCGGCTCGATCTGAACCACGTCTTGTCGGTCTCCACCGGTAATCAAACTATTGACTCCCAAACCGTATTCCATCCCCAAAAAGAAATTCTGGGTGATGAAATAGTTCGCCCCGAAACTCAAGCGAGCTCCTAGACTGTAGCCACCGTCTTCGGTAATGGTTCTGATGGTGCGCGATGTTCCTGTGGTGTCGGTAACGTCGGTTACACTTCCTATGCTCAATTGACCTACCAAACCCAACTCTGCATCAACGGCAACATAGGGATCGATGCGCTTGCTTCCTTTCAAGTGAAACTCTACGCCCGGACGCAAACTGAACTGCGAACGTAAAGCGGTTGAGTCAAACTCCACCAAGGTGGTATTGACACTATCCGTTGACAGGATCCTGCTTCGAGTAAGCCGCGGTGCAAGACCCAAGCGAAAGGTAACCCTAGGACTATGTGTGTAGCGCAACACTAAGCTGCTATTGCCCAGCAAGTCTGGCCGAGGATTGGCAGTGATGTTACCTACCAATCCATTCACATTCACAAATACGCCCCAGTCCCCTGGTTGAGGGAATAAAGCAGAACGATCGAGGGTATCAATTACGGGCAAAAGTTCTGATTCTGTAGGCTCTTCCTGAGCACTTACTCCTAAAGAAAGGGCAAGCAAAGCGATAGCGATAAACAGCTTATACTTCTTCATCATGGGTTGAATTTAATGAATACGTCAACGATGGGGCGAAGAGTTTATTTCATACCTACTCGGCCGTGTCCGTTTTTTCAAGCATTGGAACGAAACGGAAATCACCGTGTTCTTGCTCTTTGAATTCGGTTTCGCTCACTTTATCTATGGTGATCATGCGTTGGTTGGCATTGGCTTCCCCTACCGGAATAACGATGCGTCCGCCAACCTTCAACTGCTCTTTCAATGCATCCGGCACGTAAGGCGCTCCACAGGTAACCAATATCTTATCAAAAGGCGCAAACGCAGGCCTACCCGCATAGCCATCGCCGTAAAAGCAGCGGGCTTTGTAGCCCATTTCTTCCAATAACACCTTGCTTTTGTCGTGCAATACTTGTTGGCGTTCTATGGTAAAGACCTTCACACCAAGAGTAGATAGCACGGCCGTTTGATAACCGCTACCTGTGCCGATCTCCAAGATCTTCTCCCGCTTCTTCGTCATCAATAAAGAGGTCTGAAAAGCCACGGTGAAAGGCTGAGAGATCGTTTGACCTGAACCAATCGGAAACGCCTTGTCTTCGTAAGCTAGATGTAAAAATGCCGTATCAAAGAAGAACAGGTGGCGAGGTACCTGCATCATCGCTTCCAACACCCGCTCATCTTCAATGCCTTTTTGGCGCAAGACATCCATGAGCTTCTTGCGCATTCCTTTATGCTTCAGTGTATCCCTCATTACGGGTTCGAAATTATCCATTTCGACAATGGCATGTTAAACGAATCTCCAATTGTTTATCGACAAGGGACTTTTTGAAAGGAACTTTGTAAGCACTTGAAATTATGGAGCACATCAAACTAGGCATCCTTGGAGCAGGTCATTTGGGTAAGATCCACATTCGCTTGGCACTCGAACTCAATGCGCACTTTGAGGTAATCGGATTCTATGATCCGGATCATGAGAAGTCGACCCAAGTGCAAGCTGAATATGGCCTTAAGCGCTTTGATAGCATGGAGTCTTTGGTGGATGCTTCGGATGCGGTAAGCATCGTTACGCCTACCCTTTCCCATTTTGAATGCGCCATCTATGCACTCCGAAATGGCAAGCACGCTTTCATTGAGAAGCCCGTCACCAATACAGTTGAAGAGGCTAAGAAACTGGTAGACCTGGCTCATGAAGCGAAAGTCAAAGTACAAGTTGGACACATCGAACGCTTCAATCCGGCTTTTCAGGCGGTAAAGGATGCCTTTGGACAGGTGATGTTCGTAGAATCGCACCGATTGGCGGAATTCAATCCGCGTGGCACGGATGTGTCGGTAGTACTAGACCTCATGATCCACGACATCGATATTGTGCTGTCTGTGGTGAAAGCTAACCTGCGTAAGACAAGTGCAAGCGGTGTGGCAGTGATCAGTGACACCCCAGATATCTGCAATGCACGATTGGAGTTCGATAACGGATGCGTGGCGAATCTTACCGCTAGTCGAATCTCATTGAAGAACATGCGGAAATCACGTTTCTTTCAGAAGAACGCCTACTTAAGCGTAGACTTCATGGAAAAGAAGGCGGAGATCGTACGCATCGATAAGGTAGACGAAAGCAATCCCTTCGCATTGGTGATCGATCCGGGAAATGGCAAGGAGAAGAAACAATTGATCTTTGATCATCCAGAGATCCCTGAGTCGAACGCCTTGAAAGATGAGCTCCGATCTTTTGCCGAGTGCATCCAAAACGACGCGCATCCAGAAGTGAGCATTGAAGAAGGCTACCAAGCCATTCAGGTTGCTCATCAAATATTAGAGCAACTGAACTACACGAATTCTATTTTCGCAGCCTAATCTTGACAGGAGCATACTAATGGCGTAGCTTGCGCGTTCTTTAACTCCTACTAGTCCTGGGTATTGTGTTGAATCGGAATCTATTTGTGCTGTGGCTTTTATCCTTGAGCGTCTTGGCTGTACCCAGTTGCCAGCTCATCGACCGTCCTGAGCAAACGCCAGCTTGGATACAAATAGACAGCATTCAACTTGTAGACAATCCCAATGCCAACGAAGGATCGCTCTCGCAAAACATCACAGATGGATGGGTCTTCATCAACGAAGAAATGGTTGGAATCTTTGAACTTCCCGCCACTATCCCGATCCTAGACGAGGGTCAGCGCAGGCTCTTGGTTGGACCAGGAATCAAGGTATCTACCATCAGTACCTTGCGGGATAACTACCTCTTCTTTCAAGGCCATGAGCAGGATGTAGACTTGGTGCCAGGCGAAACCCTCCGCATCGAACCTGTTACACGCTACCGTGACCCTGCTGGCATGTATGAATACCGCTTGATCGATGATTTTGAGGATGGACTCTTGAACGTAGAGACCACCGAGGCCAGCAATGCGCAAATCTTTCGCACAACCAACCCGGATTTTGTTTACGAAGGAAGTGGTTCTGGACTCTTGGAGATCAACGATACGGTAACTGCGGTTGCCATTAGAACGGAAGATATGCAACTCCCTCAGCGGGGGAAGGCGGTGTTTTTAGAGATGGATTATTACACGGACTACCCATTGGTCATTGGGCTTTACGTGAACAACGGTCAATTGAGGGATCAGAACATTGATTATTTGACCTTAAACCGGTTGGAGGAAGAAGGCATTCGTTTTCGTAAGGCCTATGTTTCACTGACCAGTACCCTTGCGCAAGCGGCCAACCCTCAATCGGTGTACATCTATTTTGCTCCAGACATTGGTGCGAACGGTGGAGAAAACGGAAAAGTGATCCTCGATAACCTCAAAGTGATGATCGAGCTATGAATCGGAACCTCCAGGTGTTCAAATACATCCTTAGTGATGCCATCGGTGCAGCTGTTGCCTACTTTGCAGTCTTCACGTTCAGGAAGTCGGTCATTGAACCTCGGATGTTCGGGGAGAATGTGCTCTTGCTCTATGACCAAAAGTTTTTCTTGAGTCTTGCAGCCATCGTTCTTTTCTGGATCGGCATCTTCTCCATCACCGGAGTATACAGCAGCATCTACCGCAGATCACGCTTGAAGGAGTTCATTCAAACCTTCAGCACCAGCCTACTTGGATCAATCTTCCTCTTCTTCACCATCATCTTGGATGATTTCATCGACTCCTACAAAAGCTACTACCTATCCTTCACCATACTATTTGGTACGCACTTCTTGCTTACTGCCTTTGGGCGATTGGTCCTATCCACCATCACCGCTCGGCGGATCCACAACCGGATCATCGGCTTCAATACCTTGATTGTTGGAAGCAACACCAACGCCTTACAACTCTTTGAAGAGCTGAACGCACAGCGTAAATCATCTGGATTCATCATCAAAGGCTTTGTGCACATCAACGGTGGAAAGAACCATGCGTTGGATGATGTGCTGCCCCATCTGGGACACTTTCGCGAGATCGATGAGGTGTTGGAAAAGCATGCAATCGAAGACGTGATCATCGCTTTAGAATCCAGTGAACACGATAAGATCGGTCAGATCCTCAATACGTTGGATGGTAGATCTGTGAACGTAAAGATCATCCCGAAGATGTATGATATCCTCAGCGGACAAGTACGTATGTCATCCATACTGGGTGCGCCGTTGATCGATATTAACCAAGAGATCATGCCCGTATGGCAGAAGTCAGTAAAGCGCATTGTTGATGTGGTGATCTCGATCTTGAGTCTGATCATCTTGGCACCGGTCTTTGCTATCATCGCCTTGTTGGTGAAGCTGGGTTCTGCTGGACCCGTATTCTATTCACACGAACGCATCGGATTGAACGGTAAACCTTTCCGCATTTACAAGTTCCGAAGCATGTACCAAGATGCCGAAAAGAACGGTCCGGCCCTGAGCAGCGAGAACGACAGTCGTATCACCCCGTTCGGTCGATTCCTCCGAAGATCGCGCTTGGATGAGTTGCCTCAGTTTTACAATGTCTTGATCGGTGACATGAGCATGGTAGGTCCACGTCCGGAGCGACAGTTCTTCATCGACCAGATCGTGAAGGAGGCTCCTCATTACAAGCATTTGCACAAGGTTCGTCCGGGCATTACCAGTTGGGGACAAGTGAAGTATGGTTATGCGGAGAACGTAGAACAGATGATCGAACGCTTGAAGTTCGATGTCCTATACATTGAGAACATGTCGCTCTTGGTGGATCTAAAAATCCTGATCTACACCGTGCTTATCGTCTTACAGGGACGAGGAAAATAGGTCGCAGCACTGATTGATACTACTGAACCGCCATTCCCTCCTTTTACGAAACAATGGAGCAAAAAAAAGCGCCCAGATGGGCGCCTTTACGTTTCATGTTAAAGCAGATGTTCTTACATCTCTTCCATTTCGATCATCTTAAAAGGGATGTTGATGATGGCTTGGTAGTCCTCGCCTGCTTCCAACATATCCTCGTCGTCTTCTTCGTAGTGCCAGTTGATGGTGATGCTGGTCTTACCGTTGATCGACTCTAGTTTCTTGAAAACATCTAAGATGCACTTAGACGAACTCGTATTGAAATACTCGAGCTGAATGTTCACTTGAGTGTTGTCCTTCGCTCCGTCGCCATAAGAACCGATCCAATCAACAAGGGGCTTATAAAACTCAACAGCATTCTCTGGAATTGAACGTCCCTTGATCTCAAGCAGACCTGACTCGGCGTCGAAATTTACAGTGGGTGTTTTTGGTGTTCCTTCAATTTTGATTGGATCCATCTTGATATCGTATTTGTTAGGGTTATGGGATAGAAAGGTTTGTTTTAAACTTTAATTTTCAAAATATAGAGACCGAAATCGTCATTGACCTCGGTAAAATCGTATTCCAATTTGTTGCGTGACTTACGCGCAATGTCAATCATTCCCAGCCCACCGCCACCGTGCACACTGTACTGCCCATTATCCAAGACCTCTTTGTAATAATCGCGTAGTCCATCTTTATCCAGTGCATTGATCTTGTCTAATCGTGCTTTGAGTGGAGCTATATTATCTGAATCGATGTAGTTAGCGGCCAGCACATGATAGTGATCTTCTGCCTTTCCTAAAATGAAACGAGCAACACGCTTCTTTTCACCATCGCTCAGTTCTTCTCCGCCGAAGGGGTCGGTATGGTAATAAAGGTTCTGGAGGGTTTCTACCAAGATATTGTAGACCTTGCGCTGTTTCTTGAAGTCTTCTTCTGTCGCTTCAAGCTTTTTCTCTACGTCACCAAGGATTTCACTGATGCGGCTTTCACTGACCTCACCGTGGAAATCTATCAGCATTTCCGCTGAAGACATCTTTGCTGCAAAATCATTAATGACTGGACTTTCCACTCAATCTTGGCTTAAGAGTCGAGCAAATATAGCGTAATATGGCATCCGATTGCAGCGGATAAAACGCAAACGTTTCATCATTGAATTGTTGATTGGTCAAGCGAATTGCATCAGGAGCGCAATGCTTTGCTATTTTTGGCGCCCTAAAAATTGAAACTGTAGTTATATGAAGAAGATATTATCAGGATTCTTGGCGTTGACGGTGCTTTTGGGTGCTTCGGTCAACACCTTACGGGCAGACGAAGGGATGTGGCTTCCCCTTTTGATCAAGCGTCTCAACTATGCCGATATGCAGAAGCACGGCCTACAATTGAGCGCTGAGGAGATTTACAGCGTAAACAATGCAAGCCTTAAAGATGCCATCGTTGTATTGAACGGTGGATCATGTACAGCTGAGATGATCAGCAGCAAGGGCCTTTTCCTGACCAACCACCACTGTGCATATGGTGTGATCCAAGACAACAGTACCACCGAACACGATTACCTTACAGACGGCTTCTGGGCCATGGCCATGAAGAAAGAGCTTCCTGCTCAGAGTATGACTGCCGGTTTTCTCATCGAAATGCGCGATGTTACCGATAAGGTCTTGGGCGAAGTGCCAATTACCCTCAGCGGTAGCGAACGCGATGCAGCAGTGCGTGCAGCTATCGCAGAAGTGGAAGCTTCGATCAAAGAAGAGGTTGAAGAACACTATGACATTCAAGTGCGGAGTTTCTTCGAAGGCAATGAGTACTATGCCTTTGTTTACGAGACGTTCCGTGATGTTCGTTTGGTAGGTGCCCCTCCATCATACATCGGTAAGTTCGGTGGCGATACAGATAACTGGATGTGGCCACGCCATACCGGCGACTTCTCATTGATGCGTGTGTATATGGGTCCTGACGGCAAGCCTGCTGACTACTCAGAAGACAACGTACCCTACGAGCCTAAGCACTTCCTTCCGGTTTCTATGGACGGTGTAGAAAAAGACGATTTTGCCATGATCATGGGTTACCCTGGCAGCACCGATCGCTATTTGAGTTCTTATGGTGTAGATCAAGAGCTTACGGTACGTCAACCCAATACCGTTAAGGTGCGTGAGGTACGCTTGGCACTCATGAAAGAAGACATGAAGGAGAGCGATGAAGTGCGCATCAAGTACGCTTCTAAGTACGCTGGCGTAAGCAATTACTACAAGTATTTCATCGGTCAGCAACGCGGATTGAAGCGCTTGAAGGTGAAAGAAAAGAAGCAACAGCTCGAGCGTGAGTTCATGAACTGGGTGAATTCAGATGAAGAGCGTAAAAAGATTTATGGAGATGTAGTAAACGATTGGGCAAGTGGCTTCAAAGAGACCAACGAAACCGCCCTTTACCGTACCTACTTGAACGAATGTGTGTTTGGAAGCGAGGCCATTGTTATGGCGTGGAGGACATCACGTCTTTACAGTGCCTTGAGCGCGGAAGAACAAGACCAAGCACAGATCGATGCGTTGGTGAGCGACCTTCGTTCACGTGCAGATAAGTTCTACAAAGACTACAACATGCCTACCGATCGCAAGATCACCGCTGCTTTGTTCAACTTCTTCCATGAAGATATTCCTGCAGACCTTCAGCCTGAGTTCTTTAAGGATTACGCAAGCAAGTTCAAGGGAGACTTTAACGCACTTGCAGAGAAAATGTATGACAAGACCATCTTCGGTTCAAAAGCAGATTTCTTGGCGTTTTTAGATGATCCAAAGGCTAAAACCTTGGAGAAAGACATGGTTTTCGAATTCATGAATGGATTCTTGGATCATTTCCGCGGTGCAGTAGCACCTCAGATGGCGCCAGCAATGGACAAAATTGATAACGCGAACCGTTTGTTTGTGAACGGATTGCGCAAGATGAATGAAGACAAGAACTACTATCCGAACGCCAACAGCACGATGCGTGTTACTTATGGCAATGTGTTGGATTACTTCCCTGCAGACGCGGTGTACTACAATTACTACACTACCACAGATGGTATCTTGGAAAAGGAAGATCCAAACAACGATGAATTCATCGTTCCTGCTAAGCTCAAGGAATTGATCGAGAACAAGGACTTTGGGTCTTATGGACAGGATGGTGAGATGCGCGTTTGCTTCTTGACCAATACGGATATCACCGGTGGTAACTCCGGTAGCCCCGTGATCAATGGCCGCGGTGAATTGATCGGTTGTGCATTTGATGGTAACTGGGAAGCCATGAGCGGCGACATCGCCTTCGAGCCAGAGCTTCAACGCACCATCGCAGTGGATATCCGATACGTATTGTTTATCATCGATAAGTATGCAGGTGCCCGCCACCTGATCGATGAAATGAACGTGGTATCACATAAAAATGAAGAACAACCTGCTCCTTCTATCGAGACAACAACGAAGATGAAGAAAGAGAAAATGAAAGGTTAATCCGTGGGGAAAGAGTGGTTTGCAACGTGGTTTGATACGGCGTACTACCACCTCCTCTATCGGAACAGAAACGAAGTTGAAGCGCATCAATTCATCGATGCGCTTCTTCGTTTTCTCCAACCAGAGGCAGGTGCGAAGTGCATCGACATAGCTTGCGGTAAAGGCAGGCATGCGCGCTACTTGCATGCGCAAGGTTTTGATGTTACCGGCATTGACCTCTCTGCCAACAGCATCGCCCAAGCCAATGCATCCGTTGATGGCCAGCAGAACATCCACTTCTTTCAGCACGATATCCGCGATCCGTTTCCTGTCACAGAGCAGGATTTCGCCTTCAATCTTTTTACCAGTTTCGGTTACTTTCAAAATGACGCTGAACACCAGCAAGCATTGCAGAACATGCACGATTGCCTGAAACCAGGCGGAACCTTCGTAATCGATTATTTGAATACGTCCGAGGTTATCGCGAGCTTAAAGCGTACCGATGAACAAGAGGTAGATGGCGTTCATTTCGCCATTCAACGCTACCTCGAAGCGCCTTCCATTGTCAAGTCCATCGATGTGACAGACGGTTCGGCAACTCACCATTTTGAAGAGCGCGTTCGCGCATTTAGCAAGTCAGATCTTTGTACCTTGTTGGAGAAAGTAGGCTTCACCATCAAGCAGGTTTTCGGCAATTATCAGCTCGATGCCTATGCGGCTGAGCTTCCACGTGTTGTTATCATAGCAGAGAAGAAAGCATGACCACCTACATCCTGGGTTTATTGATCTCGTTCCTCGCTGGCGTCTGGTTCATCTACCGTCCGCCGAGCAATCGCTCTTGGATCTTCTTGTTCCTCGCTGCTGGAGGTGCCTATTTGATGACGATTCTTTTCACGCACATCCTGCCTGAACTCTTTGAGGTTTTGGACCACCGCGCGGGATATGTGTTGCTCATCGGGTTCTTGATCCAGATCTTCCTTGAGAATTTCTCGAAAGGGATCGAACATGGTCATGCCCACGGTTCAGCAAGCAAAGCAGCATTGTACATCTCTTTTGCTGCGCTGTGTTTACATGCATTGATCGAAGGCATGCCGCTGGCCTCTGCCCTCTTCTCATCGATGATCCAGTACGATCAAGAACTCACCATCGGGATCATGTTGCATAAGATTCCTGTAGCCATCACCTTGGTGACCTTGTTGAACAAGAGCAAGGTGAACAAACGCGTGAGCACGGGTCTGCTTTTCGCCTTCATCGCTTGCACGGTGATTGGTTCTGTGCTACAGCACTACTTCGGCAGCGATAGCGAGGTGTTTATGTTCACCTCCCTCGGGCTTACGGTAGGCATTCTGTTGCACGTTTCCACCACCATCTTATTCGAGAGCAGCGATCATCATAAACTCACACCGAAGCGGGTAGCCGTAATCGCAGTGGGTGTTGCGCTAGGATTGATCAGCTGATTTCGCCTCCTGCCACATCGCTTCCATCTCTTCTAGGCTCATGTCTGCCAGCTTCTTCTCGGATGCATTGGCCTTCTCTTCCAAGTACTGGAAACGGTGGATGAACTTCTTATTGGTGCGTTCTAATGCGTCCTCAGGATTCACTCCTATGAATCGAGCATAGTTGATCATGCTGAACAACACATCTCCAAACTCCTCTTCGATCTTCTCGGCTGATGCCTTCTGCTCTACCTCGTGCTGTAACTCCTGCAATTCTTCTTGCACCTTCTCCCAAACTTGGTGCTGTTCATCCCAATCAAAGCCCACGCCTCGCGCCTTCTCCTGAATGCGATTGGCCTTCACCATAGCAGGTAAACTCTTCGGTACGCCTTCCAAAACCGACTTCTTACCTTCTGCCAACTTGATCTGCTCCCAGTTGCGCTTCACGTCTTCCTCGTTCTCCACCTTCACATCGCCGTAGATGTGCGGGTGGCGGCGTACCAGTTTATCGGAAACGCTGTTCAGCACATCGGTAATGTTAAAAACTTTCTTCTCACTTCCGATCTGCGCATAGAAGACCACGTGCATGATCAAATCACCCAGCTCTTTCTTCACCTCCTCTAGGTCATTATCGATGATCGCATCGGTCAACTCGTAGGTCTCTTCAATGGTGAGGTAACGCAGCGATTCAATGGTTTGCTTGCGATCCCACGGACACCCCACGCGCAGTTCGCTGATGATGCGTACGAGTCGTTCAAATGCGGCTAATTCAGGTCTCATGCTTTCAACTTCTTGGGTTATTTTGCGTCTTCAAAAGAAAGCTTTCCTGAAGAACTAATCGAGCTTGAAACGCACCAATGCTATAAGGATCATTTGTTGGGTCATGCTGCTGCTACCACTGGCTGTTCTTGGTCAGAACCTTGGTGTAGAAGTGCACGGCGCACGTGGCTTCTTGTTGCCGCACCGGCAAAACATGATGCACCTACCAGATGGTCCGGCCCACTTTGGCGAACTGCGCTTCTTCACACAAACCAATCGCGATCAGAACTGGAAACGGGTTTATCACCAGCCGCAAATCGGTGTCAGTGCGCGCTTCTTTGATCTAGCAAACCGTGACATCCTCGGGTATGGTTTGGGTATTGCCGCATATTTCTCCTCTCCCGTACTCATGACAGAACGCTTTGCTTGGCACCTGGAATTGGGAGACGGCCCCGGGTTCATCTCCAAACCCTTTGATTACGACGATAATTACCGGAATATTGCCATCGGCAGCTACGGTAACTTCTTTGTGGTTCTGGGACAGCGTTTCACCTATGCCATGAGTCCACGTTTGGATCTTGCAGTAGCCACGTCCTTCAACCACTTCTCCAATGCAGCCGTTGCCCTTCCCAATCTGGGCGTGAATTATCCCATGCTGTCGGTAGGATTGAGTTACCGTCCTCAACGCATCTTTAACGATACCAATGATTACGAAGACTTCTTGCCCCAAGTAGAGAGCTGCTGGACCGTTGCCGGAAATTTCGGGGTTAAGCAAAGCTTGCGTCCGTTTGATGCCACCTACCCTACCTACAGCATGTATGGGGGGCGACAGATCGGTTTAAGCCAGAAGTCTTCCATCACCCTTGGTGGCGACATATTCTACAATGCTGCGCTGTTCCACTATCGCAATGAACTCGGCGAAGCCATCAGCGCACTGGAAAACCTACAAGCGGGATTGCACGTAGCTTATGGACTGCATATCGGTCAGGCCGTAGTCTCTGTAACCATGGGCGGCTATGTACTCGACAGCTACAAGCGCGATGGTTTCTTATACCACCGAGCAGGATTTCGCTACCTGATCAATGAACACTGGGGAATGAACATTTCCTTAAAAACACACTTTTTCAAAGCAGACTATTTTGAATTGGGACTGGCATATCGGATCTAAGACGCTACTGGCCATCGGCTTGTTGAGCTTAGTGGCTTGCTCCAAGGAGCGGGCAGACTGCTTTGAGGGACGGGGTGAGCAGGTCACCGAGGTGCGACCGCTTGAGGCTTTTCGATCCTTGCACTTAGAAGACCGCATGAATGTGGTACTGGTGCAGGATTCCAGTGATTTCTTGGAAGTGACCTACGGAGAAAATGGACTGGGTGGCATTGTGGAAACCATGGATGGAGAGACCCTGCGCATCTCAGAAGACAACCGCTGTGATTGGATGCGTAAACAAGATCCGCTGCCACAAGTGAGGGTGCATTACACCCAACTGAGGCACATCCTATCAGAAAACTCAGGCAGTGTAAAAGGTGAGAATGCCTTCGAGGGCGATAGCTTAAAGCTGGAAGTAGAAGATGTTTCTGGCCTCATTGAACTCCAAGTAAACTGCGATGCCGTAGACATCATCGCACACACCGGAGCCACGGATATCAAAGCGTCTGGCACATGTGGGTATGTATACATCTACAATTCAGGCTACGCGCCTATCAGAGCCGAAGACCTGATAAGCAGAACGGTCAGCGTACACAACAACAGCACCGGAGACACCTACGTAAACGCTTGGGAAACGCTCTATTACCAAATCTACCACCAAGGCAATATTCATCTGAAAGGTCCAGCCAGCGTAGTGAAGTGGCACCAAAGCGGCGGTGGGGAGGTGGTTTTTTGAGTTGAGACAAAAGACGAAAGACATTAGACGTTAGACCTTAGACCTTAGACCTTAGAGGTTAGACTTTGTGACCTTGCTTAAGAATACGCTTCTGGCTTCTGGCTTCTGGCTTCTAGCTGTTGGCACTTCTCGTAGCTGTCAGCTCGAGTGTCACGCTGCAGGCGTGACGTATCGAGAGCGGCAGCGGAATGGGGTTCAGACAAAAGATGAAAGACAAAACCTGCCTGCCGGCAGGCAGGGACGAAAGACACCTGTCCGCCTCTGGCGGACAAGCACGAGTACCTAGCTCCAAAACCACTTTGTAGCTGTCATGCTGAGGGTTCTCCTCCTGCAGGTGGAGAACGTCTCGAAGCACGACAGCGGAATGATTACGATAGCATTCTATTCACTACTAGGGTCCTGTCGTTCTCGATACACCGTTCCGCTTTCAGCGGAACGATACTCGAACTGACAGTGAACGATTTCACCTAGCCCCTAGCTCCTAGCCCCTGACAGCCGACAGCTGATAGCTGACAGCTCTCAGCAGACAGCTTTCGTTAATCTCCCCTTAAATCGAGCTCCTTTCATCGACTTGTTCTTACATTTGCACCATGAAATTGATACTCTTAGCAGCTGGTTTATTGGGGTTGGGACTGGCAGGAATTGCCGTAAAGATCTGGGGTAAGAAAGACGGCGAGTTTGCCGGAACGTGCGCCAGCAACAACCCACTCCTCAAAACCGATGATGGCAGCTGTACCGTTTGCGGCGCCCGCCCTACGGAGCAGTGTCAGAAAGATTGATCTAGACCCTAGAGATTAGACATTAGAAGTTAGACCTTAGAAATTAGACTCGGCTTTTCACTGCTCACTGCCGACTGGTTACTGCGTACTGGCAACTCCCTAGCTCCTAGCCCCTAGCTCCTAGCCCCTAACTCCTAATCCCCTTCTATCTCCTCCATCATGCTTTTTAGTGCTTCGCTCGTGTAGGTCTCGAAGCTTTCGCCTTCGGTGGCATTGATGAGGTATACGTAGGCCCCTAAGTAATCTTTATCTGCAAGGAAGCGGATGGTAGAATCGCTACCCATGACCATGAAAGCCGTGGCCAAGGCATCGGAATAGCCGGCGTCTGAAGCCACTACGGTGGCACTGAGCAAGCTGTGCTGAACCGGGTAGCCCGTTGTTGGATCAATCGTATGGGAATAGCGCACGCCGTCACGTTCGTAGAACTTCCGGTAGCTTCCACTGGTGGCTAAGCCCTTATTTCTGAGGTTAACGATCGCTTGTAATACGCGTTCTGCGTTACCGTCTACCGGCTTATCGATGCCAAAGCGCCAGAGCACGCCTTCTGGCTTCGGATAGCCGGCTAAGATCTCTCCCCCGAGTTCAACAAAGAAGATCTCGATGTCTTGTTCCGCTAAGAATGCTCCAATCTTATCTACACTCCATCCCTGTCCGATCGCATTGAAATCCAGTTGCATTCCGGGAATCGGCTTCTCTAAAAACCACGATCCTT
Source organism: uncultured Flavobacteriales bacterium (assembly GCA_913057205.1). GTDB lineage: Bacteria > Bacteroidota > Bacteroidia > Flavobacteriales_G > Salibacteraceae > SHAN690. Next base: position 16,506 of record CAJXNO010000030.1, on the reverse strand, counting down.
TACCCGTTTTTCCTTGTTGCAGCTCATCCAGCCTCATGGAACGCTGCTCGCTGCGACGTAAGCGCAGCGTATCAAAGTCTACCAATGTCAGTAAACTGTCGATTACTGCAGGATCCGCCTGCTCTGGGTGCATGTAGCGTTCTGGACCAAATCCCCAATAGCTCACCAAGGGCTTCACCGTGGGGTCGAATGCACCGTTCGTTTGCCGATACACCTCCCAGCTCTGAAGCAATAACTCCAAGAAAAGCTCATCGATCATAGCGCCGCTGTCTGACTTATTCCAACGGTCGATCGTAGACCCTTCTAAATAGGTAGACACACTCTGATCAATCGCGGCTAGAATGCTATCAACTTGGGGTTTAAAGTCTCGCTCTTGCAGATCGTAGTACACGATGCTCCACGTGGTGCCCTGTGCTTGTCCTCGTATGCTACGCTTAAAATCTTCAGACGATGTTTTCTCCATCGTTGGCTTGCAGCCTACCATAATCAAGATTGATAAAAAGTAGAGGACGTTTCTAAGCATGGATTTCATGAATGCAAAGGAAAAAGAAAATCCCCCTGACGGCATGCGGCAGAGGGATTCGAGTTTTCTGATTGTTTGATGATGTATTAACCTCCGAAGTCGTCGAAGGATACATTCTCTGGTGGCACGCCCCAGTCATCACACATCTTCAGTACCGCCTGGTTCATCAATGGTGGACCACAGAAATAGAATTCGATGTCTTCAGGAGCGTCATGCTTGCTGAGGTATTGATCGATCACAGCCTGGTGAACGAAACCTACGAAACCGTCGCCTTCGTCTTCCATGTTCTCCATCACCTGCCAGTTATCTTCTTCCAACGGTTCAGAGAGTACCATATAGAACTTGAAGTTCGGGAAATCCTTTTCCAATGCCTTGAAGTGATCGATGTAGAACAGCTCACGCTTCGAACGCCCACCGTACCAATAAGTCACCTTTCTACCGGTCTTGATCGTACGGAAGAGCTCGTACAAATGACTTCTCATCGGTGCCATACCTGCACCACCACCGATGTACAACATCTCCGCATCTGAATGCTTGATGAAGAATTCACCGTAAGGACCTGAGATGGTCACTTTATCACCTTCTTTCTGAGCAAAGATGTACGACGATGCAATACCAGGATTCACATCCATCCACTTGTTGTTTGCGCGGTCCCATGGCGGCGTAGCGATACGTACGTTCAACATGATCTCGCGTCCTTCAGCTGGATAGGAAGCCATGGAATAAGCACGTTCTACCGTTTCATCGTTCTTCATCACCAACGGCCAAAGACCGAAGCTATCCCACTCTTTCTTGAACTTGTCAGGCTCCCCTGGATGTTCCTGTGGGTGAGCAGTGATGTCAATGTCTGAATACTTCACTTCGCATGGTGGAATCTCGATCTGGATGTATCCACCTGCTTTGTAGTCCATGTCCTCAGGGATCTCCACTACAAACTCTTTGATGAAAGATGCCACGTTGTAGTTACGCACCACAACAGCCTCCCATTTCTTGATACCGAACACCTCTTCTGGCACCTCGATATCCATGTCTTCTTTCACCTTCACTTGACAGCCCAAGCGCCAGTTATCTGCTTGCTCCTTGCGGGAGAAGTGCGGCTCCTCTGTTGGCAAGATCGCACCGCCACCGCTGTGTACTTGGCACTTGCACTGAACACATGTACCACCTCCACCACACGCAGAAGGAAGGAATATCTTATTGTTTCCGAGGGTCGACAAGAGGGTGCCTCCTGCTTCTACCTCAATGGTCTTCTCACCGTTGATGGTCAACTTCACCTTTCCGCTTGGCGAGAGTTTCGCTTTGGCGAAGAGGATGATCGACACCAATAGCATGATGAAGATCAAGAAGACTGCAATACTGATAATAACTGTTGTTCCCATGTTCTTGAGGTCTGTTTCTTATAATTCAATTCCCATGAAAGCCATGAACGCGATGCCCATAAGCCCGGTAATGATGAAGGTGATTCCAAGTCCACGCAATGGCGCAGGAACATTGGAATACTTGATTTTCTCGCGGATGGCAGCGATGGCCACGATGGCCAAGAACCATCCAACTCCGGAACCGAGTCCGAATGAGGTGGCTTCTGCGATGGATGAATACTGACGCTCTTGCATGAACAGTGCACCACCCAAGATGGAACAGTTTACTGCGATCAATGGCAAGAAGATACCCAATGCACCGTACAACGCTGGTGCAAACTTCTCTACTGCCATTTCAACAAGCTGTACCATAGAAGCGATCACTGCGATGAACATGATGAAGCTCAAAAAGCTCAGGTCGATGCTTGCAAAATCTGCATCGATCCATGTCAAAGCGCCTTCTTTTAAAACATAGTTCTCGATCAAATAGTTTACCGGCACGGTGATACCCAATACGAAGATCACTGCTGCACCGAGACCAACTCCGGTCTTCACAGTCTTGGATACGGCCAAGTAAGAGCACATTCCCAAGAAGTAGGCGAAGATCATGTTCTCAATGAAAATGCCCTTTACGAATATGTTGACTAAATCTAGCATGGTGGCTTAGTTTTCTTCGATTAGTTTGGTGTTACGTGCACGTTGGATCCAAATGATCACCCCTACTGTAATCAAGGCCATTGGAGGCAAGATCATGAGGTTGTTGTTCATGTATCCAAAATCAAATACTGCTTGTGGGATCAACTGATAACCCATCAATGAACCGCTACCGAAAAGCTCGCGCACCACTGCCACGGCGATCAATATCCAGCCGTAACCTGCAGCGTTACCGATCGCATCGAGGATGGATGGCCAAGGCTTGTTGCCCATAGCAAAGGCCTCGAAGCGTCCCATGATGATACAGTTGGTAATGATCAATCCTACGAATACCGATAGGGCTTTACTCACATCGTAAACGTATGCCTTCAACACCTGGTCTACCAAGATCACCAAAGAAGCCACCACCACCAACTGAACGATGATTCGGATACGGCTAGGGATGACGTTACGGATCAAGGAAATGATCAAGTTTCCACCGATCATTACCGCTAAAACCGAAAGCGACATTACGATTGCTTGCTTCACCTGTACGGTGATCGCCAAGGCTGAACAAATACCCAATACCTGAACGGTGATGGGGTTTGAGTCGTCTAGTGGATCGGTCAGAAGCTTCTTATTCTTCTTGGAGAACAAGGGCTCCTTCGGCTCTTTAACGTCTTGCGACGTAGCCGTTGTTGATTCTTGTACCGCTGATTCTGTGCTCATAGGTCCTTAGATTGATGCGATGTTTGAATTGTCTTTGAAATAGGGTACGTAAACCTTCAAGGTGTTCTGCAACATATCAGACACTCCATTGCTGGTAATGGTTCCTCCTGTGATGGCATCAACGCCATGCTTATTGTCTTCTGCCGCTCCCCCTTTCACTACGTCGATGGAAACGAACTCACCTTGTTCGTTGAAGATCTTCTCACCACGGAAGGGATCTTGGAACCAGTCTGTATTGATCTCCGCTCCCAAACCAGGGGTCTCTGTTTTGTGGTCAAAGGTTGCACCGAATACGGTATTCATGTCCCCTTCCAAAGAGATGAAACCCCAGATCGGTCCCCATAACCCTGTTCCGATCAATGGAACAACATAATAAGGCGATCCGTCCTTTTCACAAATGAACAAAGGATAGCGTCGGTCCGCATCACTCAACGATTTATCTCGGTATTGCTTTTTGATGTCGATGTTGAACGCATCGTTCTCGAACGCTTCCTTACCATCACCTGACAAGGTTTTGATCGGACCTTCCATCTCGCTCACCACTTGACCTTGGCTGTTCAAGATCACGCGTTTCTTGATGTACTGATCGAACTTGGCAGCAGCTTCTTCACGGGTAGACTCTACCTGAATGGAGCTGAGGATGTTCTGCATCTTCTCCTGCTTCATGTTCTCGTTCTGTGGACCTTTCAAGCCCATCGCGGCCAAGGAAAGTACGGTGGCTACCACCACTACCATGATCACCGAGAAGATGAAGGTAAATGCTTGGGATTCTTTATTGATTGCCATGACTCAAAGTAATTAAGATGCAACTGCTTTCGCGCGCTTCAAGCGGCGGTTGATATTAGCTTCTACTACGTAATGATCGATCAAAGGCGCCATCACGTTCATGAACAAGATCGCCATCATGATACCTTCAGGGTAGGCGGGGTTAAAGACCCGGATCATGATTCCGAGGAATCCTGCAAAGAACCCGTAGATCCACTTACCTGTATTGGTCTGAGCGGCACTAACAGGGTCGGTTGCCATGAACACCATACCGAACATGAAGCTCCCCATCATCAATTGTTGCAATGGGTGAACCGACATGAATGGATTCGCACCCCACGCGTTGAAGATCATAGACATTCCCAAACCACCGATCAAGAAAGACAACATGATGCGCCAGCTACCGATGCCGGTGTACAATAAGAAGGCAGCTCCAAGGAGAATAGCGAAAACAGACGTCTCACCGATCGAACCTGGGATCCAACCCCAGAAGGAAGCCCACATGGTGTCTGCAAGACTTCCATACTGAACGCCCGCTGCATCGTAGGCCACGCTTCCAAACTGACTACCAGCTGGTGCATTGTATGCTTGAGACAACAAGGTCTCACCCGTGTAACCATCTACACTGGCCATTCCCGACTCCTGAGGAATCCAAACCATGTTTCCACTCATCTTGGTTGGATAAGCAAAGAACAGGAATGCACGTGCCGTAAGTGCCGGGTTAAGAATATTCATGCCGGTTCCACCGAACACTTCCTTACCGATCAACACTGCAAATGCTGTCGCCACAGCAACCATCCACAATGGAATCTCAGATGGAAGCACCAATGGGATCAACATACCCGAAACCAAGTAACCTTCATTGACCGAGTGGTTCTTAGCAACAGCAATCCCGAACTCGATGCCGAGTCCAACCGCATAACTTACCACGACGATCGGTAACACGCGAATCGCCCCGAAAATGATCTTATCCATGAAGCCATCCATCAGCTCTGGATACTGACCAATACTCAGGTAATACTGGTGACCCGTATTCCAAATACCAAACAAGAGCGACGGAATCAAAGCGATGATCACAAAGAACATCGTACGCTTCAAATCGATCGCATCGCGGATGTGTGCTCCGTTATGGGTCGTATGCGGCGGAGTGAACGCGAAGGTTTCCATCGCTTCAAACGCCTTGTAATACTTCTCAAATTTCCCACCTTCTTCGAAGTTGGGGCGGAGGTTGTCGAAAAAGTTCCTTAAAAACTGCATAATCGATACCTATAAATTAACCTAGTTCTTTTTGAGCGAGGTCCAATCCTTCTCGTAAGATCTTCTGAACCTCCATTTTACTTGTACATGCGTACTCACATAACGCAAAGTCTTCCGGAGCCACCTCGTAGATCCCGAGCTTCTCCATTTTGTCAATGTCGTTGGTCATGATGGACTTGATCAATTGTACTGGATAGACATCCATAGGAAGTACATCCTCGTACTGACCTGAAACCACATAGGCGCGGTCTTCACCGTTCATGTTCGTATTCAACTTGTAGCGCTTCTTCGGCATCAACCAACTGAAGTAAGCGCGCGACAAGGAATACTTATGCAGGTTTGGCGCTAGCCATCCCATGAACTGTGCCTCATCCCCTTCTGGGATCACCGTAACTACATCGCTGTAGTAACCAAGGTACCCATCCAAATCTACCTTATCGCCGGTCAAGACGTTTCCACTGATGATGCGGTTCTTTCCGTCTTTGATCTGTCCTTCAACAATGGATTTGATCGAAGCGCCAATCCAAGTGCTGAGGTAGCGAGGCTTCTCAACTTCAGAACCCGCCAACGCAATGGTCTTACTCATATCTACCTTACCGGTAAGTAAGAATCGACCGATCATCGCAACGTGCTGTGGCGATACGGTCCATACCACCTCGCCTTTATTGATCGGATCCAAATGATGAATCTGAACACCCGGTGTTCCTGACGGGTGCGGACCGCTGAACGTATTGTGAACAACATTCTTCGCATTGGTGAATACCGCATCAGCAGTACTTCCACCACGTGTGTTCAAGTGAACTTTACCGCTGGTCATCTGAGCCAATGCATCGATGCCTTTTTGAAATGCTTCGTTCTGTCCGTGTAGGATAAAATCATAGTCTGCTCCGAGCGGTGCGCTGTCAAAAGCAGAAATCACAATTGCCTTTGGCTTGCGTTTTGGATCAGCCACGATGTCGTATGGACGTTGCTTGATCATTGCCCAAAGACCACTGCTCATCAGCAATGCCTTTACCTTCTCTTCAGAAGACTGATCGGAAACATCAAAGCTTTCATAGCTCTGATTCTGGTCTGCTACGATACGCACCTCCATGATACGGCGCTTAGCTCCTCGCACGATTTCCGCCACCTCACCACTTACAGGTGAAGTAAACTTTACGTGCTCGTTATACTTATCGTAGAACAAAACGGAGCCTGCTTTCACTTCGGCTCCTTCCTTAACGACCATCTTGGGGGTTAGCCCATGAAAGTCTGTTGGTTTGATCGCAAAGGCTGATGGAAAAGGCGCTTCAGCCTTCACTCGCTCAGCTGCTCCTTGCAGCTTGATATCAGCTCCTCTGCGGATTTTAACGTTCTTAGACATTGCTCAAGGTTAAAATTGACGCTTCAAAAACGGGCGCAAACCTACATGTTTTTTCATTGATAATGACCCTATAATTCGACGAATATTAAGGTATTGTAAACGAGCCGTTTTATCATCCTTTTGTCCGATCATCACTTACATCCTTTAGTTTCGCTGCCAGCATGAAAAACGTCTTTTTCCTCTTTGAACTTTCTAACAAATCTTTCTTGCAAGGGTTGACACAACTTTCACTTTTTCTTTTTGTCTCGGTTCTGGCTATGCTTCCATTCCCAGCATGGTCGCAATTCGACGTAGGAAGCAGCGATGAACAGTACTACTCGGATGATTTCATTCGCTTTGAGAACCACACCTACCGCGATAACATTAAGACCGTTCTGCTCCACCCAAAAGGCTGGCCGATCGCTGCGCCCTTCATTGACCTGAATGAGCCGGAGAGTTTGCTTGAGTTGCATTTTGATGTACTTGATGAGGAAATGGGCAACTTCATGTACAGGATCATCCACTGCGATCACGACTGGAAACAGAGTCAGTTGGATGTTCAGGAATACATCGATGGGCCACCGGAAGATTTCTTAAATGACTATGCCTATTCAGGAAACACCTTTCAACGCTACATCCACTACAGCCTTGAGATCCCCAACTTCAATATGCGCCTGACCGTATCGGGCAACTACCTACTCTTGGTCTACGATGCAGATACAGAGGAACCGGTGCTCACCCGCCGTTTTTGCGTCTCTGAGAATTTAGTAAATGTGGATGTGAAGGTGCGACAAGCCTCAAGGGTTGATCAGCGCTACAGCCATCAAGAAGTCGACTTTACCATCTCCACCGATCGATACGATATGACCAATCCATACCAGGACCTGCATGTGGTCATCATGCAAAACCACTCTTGGTCGAAAACACTCACAGGACTGGAGCCCCGCTTTGTGAAGCAAAATGAGTTGGATTATGATTATGACGGACCGAATGCCATGGAAGGTGGCAATGAGTTTCGATTGGTGAACATGACCAACCCGCGTTTCAATGGACCGGGCGTTGAGCGGGTCACCTTCGACAATCAAGAGAATCACGCCTACCTCGAGTTGGACAAAAGCCGTGCTTCTAAAGCCTACCTTCAAAATCCCGACCTCAACGGTTGGTTTTATGTCAGAAATGACCTGTTTCAAGGACGATCCAATACCGATGCGGATTATGTTCACGCTCACTTCAGGTTGCAGAAAGAACGCCCCTTAGTGGATGGGGATGTTTACATCTATGGTGCCTTGACCAACTGGCGCATTATTCCTGAAGCTAAGATGAAGTTCAATCAACTGGAGCTCCAATATGAAAATACCCTGTATTTGAAACAGGGTATTTACAATTATCAATATGTATTCGTAAAGGACGGACAGCTTCAGCCTGACCTGACGCGATTTGAGGGGTCACACTTTCAGACCGAGAATGAATATTCGATCTTGGTGTACCACCGTGGCCTCGGATTAGACTTCGATCGGCTATTGAACATCACAACCGTCAACTACCCCCCGCAGAATTAGATCGTGCTTATTTTACAGAAAGCAGCTCCACGTCAAAGACCAAGGTTGCTCCTGGAGGAATAACACCACCCGCACCGCGATCGCCGTAGGCAAGATCAGATGGAATCACCAACTGCGCCTTAGCTCCTTCGCTCAACATTGCGATGCCTTCTTCCCAACCAGGAATCACGCGTCCTTGTCCAAGCATAAAAGAGATCGGTTCTCCGCGCTCATAAGATGCATCGAACTTGGTACCATCTTCTAACATTCCATAATAATGTACCTCAACCGTCTTTCCGGCAGCAGCCTGCGCACCCGTACCTTCTTCGATCATGTAGATCTCAAGACCAGATGGGGTTACCATCGGCTCCATTCCTTCGGTATTGAATGGCTCGTGTGCCACGGGAGTAGGTGCTTCCTTGATATCGACCACTTCCACCTCAAAAACCAAGGTGCTGTTGGCTGGAATTCCTGGACGCTCCATTGCTCCATACGCCTGATCAGCTGGAATGGTCAAGCGTGCCTTGGCTCCCTTTGATAGCTGAGCAATACCCGCATCCCAACCTGGAATCACTTGTCCAACACCAATGGTAAAAGTGATCGGCTCACCTCGCTTGAAGCTGTTATCGAATTCAGTGCTGTCCAATAGCATTCCTTTGTAATGCACACTCACCTTCTGTCCTTGTTGCGGCAACACACCATCGCCTTCTTCCAATATCTCAACCTGGACGCCAGAATCCAAGGTCTTTACCGTTGTTTCTTCCGTTGCAGTGCTTTCATCCGAACTTCCTCCTCCATTGCATGCGCTGAGCACCAATGCAGAAGCGATTAAAAGAGAATAGATTTTCATATCGTTTTTTTGATTTGCGGCAAAGCTAACAGAATATGTTAGCGCAGTTCAAGCAAGGTGGCCTCATAGATCAATGCCGTGTGCGGTGGTACCAAGCCTGAAGATGAACCACGCTCACCAAATGCCAGTGCTGATGGTACAATGAACAAAGCTGTTTCACCCACCCGCATCCGAGCAATAGCCACGCCAAAGCCTGGAAGCACTTGATCCGGTTTTCCGATGGGGTATTCAAATTCCTCTGCTCGATAGGTATCGTCTACCATGCTCCCATCGCACAGGTAGGTCTTGTAGTGCACACGTGCCAGTTTACCGCTTTCTGGGCGCGCTCCTCTACCCGGTTTCAATGAACGGAAATAGATGCCATCCTGAAAATCAGCATCGGTAAATCCAAGGCTATCCTTGGCCAAGGATAAGCATCGTAATCCTTCGAGCTCATTGTCGGTTGCCACGCGCTCTTGTGCTCTACGTTGACGAAGTTCTTCCTCGGTCAATACTTCATTGACCACCACTTCCAATTCTAGCACCGCATCATCTGCCCCCAAAACCACCGGAGCAAACCAATCGCGGATCATCAACTCATCTAAACGCCCACGGATCAAGAATTCATCGCCTTCGCCTTTGTTGAGCAACAGATCGGCAATGGGACGCGGCCAATGACCTTCTTCAAAGCGCACGCGATCTACCTTTTTCAAGGCAATGTCATCACCGGCTAGGTTTCGAAGCCTTACAGAAAGACTTACGATGCGCTCAGCAGTAACGGCTCGAGATTCATCGCCGAGTGTTCGCCACTTGAGATGAATGGAGTTATCCACGCGTTTAAAGCCCTCATGATCGGTGGTTTCGCACGCCAGAAGCAACACTAGCCCTAGGATGGTCCATTTCCAAGCCTTCCGCTTCCGCATGTTATCGGACATCAATCAACTCTAGCTCATAAATTACCGTAGAGCGCGGCGGAATCTTATCGTTGTCGCCAGAAAGTCCATGCGCACGATACGATGGAAGAATGATCCGAGCCTTGTCACCTTTCTTCAAATACGTGATGGCCTCGTGGATCCCGCTTTCTACATTGTCTTGCCCGATCAAGAAACTGCGCTGGCCCTCCTTCTCCGATGAATAGACAACCTCCCCATCGATCAAGCTCACTTCGTAGGTCACCACGGCAACTTGACCTTCCTTGGCGGTTGGACCTTCTGGACCGGACGATATCACTTCATAATGCACCCCCGTCCCGGTCTTGGTCATGTTCCAGCCCCGACGTTCGATGTAGCCTTCGATCACCGCGTCTTCTTCGAGCATCATCTGACGGTTTACGTCTTCCATGCTTTTATTGACCTGCTTTTGGGTTGGTATCCGCTCTCCCTTTCCTTGATCAGAACACCCGTTTGCAGCCGCAAGGGTAATAGAGAGCACTATGAGCCAACGCATCTTAAAATTCAAGTTTGTTTTCAATGACATCTTTCAAATAGTTGATCGCGTCTTTGATCTTCATTTCTACCCGTCCGCCCGCAGCATTCTTATGTCCACCACCATTGAAATAGGCTCGGGCAATTTCATTCACATTCACATCTCCCTTGCTCCGGAACGAGAACTTGGTACCGCCCAATTCTTCCGAAACGAATACCGCCATCTTTGAACCATTGATGGAAAGTCCGTAATTCACCAAACCTTCCGTATCGCCTTTCTGATAGCGAAAACGGTTCTTTTCAGATAAGGAGAGGGCAATGATGCAAACCTTACGCGCTGCATCGTAGTCCATTTTCTTAGACAACGCATAACCGAGCAATTGCAATCGGTCATAGCTGTTCGTATCAAAGATGCGTTGATGAACCACCTCGGGTACAAGTCCAGCCTCCATCAAATGCGCCGCAATGCGATGGGTTTCAGCAGAGGTAGAGGAGAACTTGAACGAACCCGTATCGGTCATGATACCCGCATACAGCGCTTCAGCGATGGGTCGATTCAAATGATCCAACCAGTTCATCTCTTTCGCACAGCGATACACCAATTCAGCCGTTGACGAGGCCGACGTGTCGGACAGTATGAGATCGTACGATCGGTCGGGATCGATATGGTGATCGATCATGACCTTGGTGCAGGACCTGGACTTCAAGACCTCCCCCATAGCGGCCACCCGATCAAAGCGATTGTAGTCGAGAGAAAAGATTACATCTGCCGTTTCAATGGCGTCTTCTGCTGCTTCTTTCTGAGACTCAAATACCACAATATCTGTCGCCCCTTCCATCCACTCTAAAAAATTTGGGAAGGGGTCTGGAACGATCACGGTAACGTTCTTTTGCTTGGGCTTTAGGAACCCAGCAAGCGCCAACGATGATCCGATGGCATCCCCGTCTGGCGAACGATGCGTGGTGATAACGATGTTCTGGGCATCGGAGAGTGCTGCTTGGAGTTGATTGTAATCCACCGTTGAAATTTTGCCAAAGCTATCGGTTCGATTTTGTTTTGCCTTCATTTAGCGTAAAACATTCACATTCGCAGTTCAGCGCCATCCATGAAGATCATTGTTCACAGCTATCCCAGTGCAGAAGAGAACCTCGCCTATGAAGAGTGGTTGTTTCATGCCTTTGATGAAACCATACTTCGCTTGTGGATCAACCCGCGTTCAGTGGTGGTAGGCAAGCACCAAAACGCGATGGCAGAGGCCAATGTTCCTTACTGCATTCAAGAAGGCATCTCCGTAGTGCGCAGGATCAGTGGCGGCGGAACGGTCTATCACGACCCTGGGAACATCAACTTCAGCTTCTTCAGACCGGTTGATGCTGAGAAGATGATCGACTACGAACGAAATCTGGTATTGATCCAGCAAGCTTTGACCACTCTGGGCTATCCGGTAGCAATGAATGCGCGGCATGATTTATTCTTGAATGCGCACAAAGTATCTGGAAACGCACAACACTTGAGAAGAGGCAGAGCGTTGCACCACGGCACCATTCTATACGATGCCGACCGAGTTACCCTGGGTAAGGCGATCAAACGAAGCTTAGGAAACTACCAAGATAAAAGCGTGAAAAGCGTTCGCAGCCCGATTGCGAATTTGAGGAGCCACTTGGATCTAGGCACAACGGAGGAATTCCTGACTGCGTTAGCAGGTGCGCTGAGGGTCCAAGCCATGGAAATCTTTGAAGCCCCTACCCCTAGCAGAGAAGAGCTAGAAGCCTTGATCGATCTGCGCTACAGCCAGGAGGAATGGAATTACGGATACAGTCCAACATTCACGATGGAACGCTCCACTGAACTGTTCAGCGCCTTCGTTGAAGTTGAACGTGGAGGTGAGCTCAGGAAGTTTGAGGTGCAATCGACTTCCTCATCGGTCAGCATCGTAGGGCAACCCACTCGGTTCTTCCCAACTGACATCCTCGGATGGACTCAAAAACAAGCGGGACTGTCTGACGCACAGAAAGACATGCTGCGTTCTACGTTGTTGTAAGAAAAGGATGGTTTGACGGCTACGACTTGAATCGGTAGCTCAAAGTAAGCAACACAAAAAGGTAATTGCGCTTGCCCGACTCGCTCGCCAATTGTGAGATAGGAGCCTCTTCCTTGGCAAAGGTGATGTTGCCAACATATTGAGGGTCCGGAGCAAACGGATCTGAGAGCCCTACCCCTTCTTCGCGATAGTAAACACCCGAAACATTGTTGATGTAGTCACTCAAGCCTATGCGATATCCACCTTCCAATCCAACACGCCAATTCTCAGTTGCGATGATACGTACCTGTCCGCTTACTGGAAAATGTATGCGCAGTTGCCTGTAGCTGGCCGTGTTTGGGATGGTTAAGGGGTCAGAGATCGGACGAAAGACCACCTCGTCTCCAAAGTATTCACCATAAGGACGAAAGTAACTCAACCCCACTCCAGCAAAAACGCTCACCCCGAGGTTCAATCCCGTAGACATGCCACCCCGCGCTCTTCGCACTTTACCGCGTCGGCCCTTGGTGGTTTCGTCCATGATGTGGTATTCAACCATACCCGCAAACTCCGTCATGCTCGCAGCATAGTCAATGGAACATTGTTACGCACATCATTCTCTGGAATTGCCTTGTCGTTCTTGCGGGCATAGCCATGCGAGAAGCTACCGCGAGCGGCAAAATTCTTGAGAAAGAAGTAGCGATAAGACGGATTGAAGGTGCTTCGCTGAAAAACCGTGATGGCCACAGGCTTATCTCGCTCTCCGAGGTTTGCGAAAAGGTTGTTCATGCCGTACCCTAAGGATGCCTCGTGGCGGTACTTCCGCAAAGCGGTATTTCCACCACGCTGGGCTTCTGCTGTTTCCATCAAGAAAATGCAACAAACGAAGACCAAAAGACTTATACGTGTAAAGGTTGTCGCCATTCAGCTGGCAGAAATAACCATTTACTCAAAGCCTTTAAAAACCCAACTGAATTCCTGTAATTTTACCCAATGTCTATGGGAATGATGCGTCTTGTACTGACTTATTTGTTGCTGATCAGCCTGCTCACGGCTAGGGCACAGCGCCATTACTTCATACCCTACAGTGTAAACGAAGGGCTCGCGCAATCACAAGTCAGGGACATCGTACAATCAGACGACGGCTACATATGGATAGCCACGGTGGGCGGGATCAGCAGATTTGATGGCAACCAGTTCAAGACCTACAACAAGTCGAACGGATTGATGAACAACCTGACCAATGCACTCTTTGTGAATGATAAAGGAGCCTTGGTAGCGTCATGCGCAGGTGGACTGGTTCATTTCAAAGACGGCAGGATCAGTTCCTACACCTTTGAAGCACCCTACGAGAGCGTTTTGGTCAACGCGTTTATTGACCAGTCTGATCGTTTGATCCTCGGCACCAATGGTCGCGGAGTGCTCTACCTAGACAGCACTAAAATCACGAGAAGCCTTGATTTGGGTTCAAAGGGAAGAAACTTTATTCGATGTCTGAGCAAAACGGATACAGGCATTCTTGCGGGTACCAAGGTCGGACTGATTCACATCAATGCCGCGCAGGAGATCACGAGCATCAATGACACGATCAGCGTTACCAGCATCACCGAAGGAGATGATGCTGCATGGATCGCCACGAATGGCGATGGTTTGTTTCGATTTGCGGATGGTGATTTGCAACAGTTCACCAAGGCAGACGGACTCAAAAACATGTATGTGCGCGATGTCTGCATCGATCAAGAAGGATACCCGTGGGTGATTTCTAAGAACAGCATCCAACACCTGGATCCGGCATCGGGTAGATTCAAAGAAGTACGGTCTTACGACCCAGAAATCACGTCTAATATGAAAGTGCTCTTGATGGACGCTGAGAACAACCTTTGGATCGGTACAGATGGATACGGTATTTTAAAGTTTACCGGTGAGCAGTTCGAGATCTACAGCACAGAAGATGGCTTGAGTTCAAACATCGTGATGGACATTGACCAATGGCGAGACGCTTACGTGTTCGCCACTTACGGAAACGGTGTTACGCTGAAGTATGAAGAAAGCGCAGACACCTTAACCGATCGAAGCGGGTTGAGCAACTTAACCGTTTGGAGCCTTTTACCTCGATCGAATGAACTTTGGTTAGGCACCTCTGACGGCATCCAAGTTTTCAACGGAAGCAAAGTGGTCCCATTCCGTTCAAACGACGCGCTTCCCTTTCCACGGATATCCAATATGTATGAAGATGCCACAGGTCGCGTTTGGATCGCTACGCGAAATGGTCCAGCCATTTGGAATGGAGATTCGCTTTTCACGCCATCGGAGCTTGAAGCACTCAATTCAAAGGATGTCAAAGGCTTTGTAGAGATCGACTCCACCGTTTGGTATACCTCCAATGAAGGCTTGTTGGGATATGCACCGGATAAGCAAGTGACGCATTTGAACAAAGCGAACGGCTTTCCAGAAGACTACCTTACTTGCCTGAGCGAAGGTAGCAAGAATGACCTGTGGATCGGGTCAGAAGAAGGCGTCATTCACTTCGATCCTAGAACAAGGCTGCACGAGGTGCATCGTATTTCAGAGCAGCTCAGTGCCAATATCATCAACTTTCTTGTGAACGAGCGAGGTGAGCGCCTTTGGGTAGGTACAGACAATGGACTCTTCAGCTTAGACCTTGTCGCCTACTACGCTTCGGGAAAGGTATCGGTTCAAAGCTTCAATCAACACGACGGTATCATCAGCAATGAGTGCAACCAGAACGCAGCTTTCGTTGATGCGAAAGGCGATGTTTGGTTTGGCACCAACGGTGGACTCATCAAATACAGCAACGATTACAACAAGCGCACCAGCAGTGAGGTGCTTGGTGTGAGCTTCAATGACATCCAACAGAACTTTGAAAGTGTGTTGTCTGATGTGAAGCTAAAGAATGATGATCCCGAAACCAACACCTTTGCTTACACGGAAAGCAAAATCACGTTCCGTTACGCGGCCATTCATTTTACCAATCCAGATAAGGTCAGCTTTAGTCACCGCTTGATGGGGCTGGATGAAGATTGGTCGCCCGCCACCAACGAGCAGTACATCACCTTTTCTAACCTTGCACCCGGTGATTACGCCTTCGAAGTGCGCGCACGCATCAACAACGGCGAATGGAGTCTGCCTTCATCGTTTCTGTTTCACATCGCTGCCCCGTTCTGGATGCGGTGGTGGTTCATCTTATTGTGTGCCGCTGCTTTGGGCGGTGTTATCTTCTTGATATATCTCCAATACCGAACACAGTCAAGAAGAAAAAAAGCCTTCACTGACATGCAGAATGAGGCAAAAATCCTCGGTTTAGAGCAGCAGACCTTGAACGCACACATGAATCGGCATTTCATCTTCAATGCCCTCAACAGCATCCAGTGTTACATCAATACCCAAGACCGAAAACTGGCCAATCAATACCTAACGAATTTCGCTGCCTTAGTGCGGAAGAACCTGGATAGCGCTCAGGTAGAAACGATTTACTTAAGCGATGAACTCGAGCGCTTAAAGCTCTACATCAACCTAGAGAAAATGCGGTTCAAAGACCGTTTCTCCTTTGAAATTCAGGTAGACAGTGAGCTTGACATGGAGTCGATCCAAGTTCCATCCATGATCCTGCAGCCTTTTGTTGAGAACAGCATCATGCATGGCATCCTACCCAGCGAACGATTCGGTGAGATCGCGATCCAGATCAATCAGCATGCAGACGGGATCGAATTCATCATTGACGACAATGGTATTGGTGTTGACACCAGCGTAAAAATGAAGAACGGTACTTCACACCACGTGTCGAATGGCATGAAGATCACCAAACAACGCATAGATCTGCTGGCGAAGGTTATGAATAGCGCCTACGGCGTATTCGGCCCAGAAGAACGCAAGGACGAAGAAAACCGCACCGTTGGTACACGCGTGAGGATATTATTGCCGCTCAACTACCAACAATTTCGATCATTATCAAAGATAAAACTTGAAAATCCAGTTTGATTTCTTATAATTGAGGGATTCTTTCATGAAAAAGCTCTTACATATCAGTTTAATCGCCGTCTTCTTCGCTGGTCTTTCCAGCTGTCAG
>CAJXNO010000029.1 GCA_913057205.1 uncultured Flavobacteriales bacterium | reverse complement strand
CGGTCACCCAGAAGTTTACATTGTATTACTTCCAGCATTGGGTATCACCTCAGAGGTGATTGCAACCAACGCACGTAAGCCGATCTTCGGTTACCGCGCAATGATTGGTTCAATCCTAGCGATCGCGTTCTTGTCCTTCATCGTATGGGGACACCACATGTTCGTAACAGGAATGAACCCATTCCTTGGTGCGGTATTCACCTTTACCACGTTGTTGATCGCCATCCCTTCAGCAGTGAAGGCCTTCAACTACATCACCACCCTCTGGAAAGGAAATATTCGATTCACACCAGCTATGCTCTTCTCCATAGGTATGGTATCAACCTTCATCTCTGGAGGTGTTACAGGTATCATCCTTGCAGACAGCGCACTTGACATCAACTTGCACGATACCTACTTCGTTGTGGCACACTTCCACATCGTAATGGGCCTTTCAGCTGTGTTGGCGATGTACGCTGGGGTATATCATTGGTTCCCGAAGATGTACGGACGCATGATGAACCGCAAGATGGGCTATGCGCACTTCTGGTTGACCTTCGTGAGTGCTTACGGGGTATTCTTCCCACAGCACTTTTTAGGACTAGCAGGTGTGCCAAGACGTTATTACTCGAACAGTGAGTTCCCAATGTTTGATGAGTTCGTTTCATTGAATGAGTTGGTTTCGATCTTCGCGATCGTTGGAGCCTTGGCTCAGTTCATTTTCATGTTCAACTTCTTCTATAGCATGTACAGAGGACCTAAGGCTTCTCAGAACCCATGGGGTTCTAACACCTTGGAATGGACAACTCCGGTTGAGCCGATCCATGGTAACTGGCCAGGTCCGCTACCTACGGTACACCGTTGGGCATATGACTACAGCAAGCCAGGTAAGGAGCAAGATTTCGTACCGCAAACAGTTCCACTAGAAGATGGTGAACTGGACGGTGGCGCAGGTCATTGATCCTGAACAACAATGAAATTTGAAGCCCGTCTGAGAAGACGGGCTTTTTTGTATCACACTCTTTTACCTCTTGCTAACTTTGTCTGCGATGAACGAGTTCCTAGACCCTGAAGATGCACGGCTTTCCTCCTCAGATCGCGAGATCGAGAAGGTGTTGCGTCCTGTCTTGTTTGAAGACTTTACTGGACAGGAAGCCGTCCTTGAAAACCTAAGGGTATTCGTTGCTGCGGCTACCCAGCGGAATGAGGCGCTTGATCACGTATTGCTTCACGGACCACCCGGTTTAGGAAAGACCACCTTGGCCAACATCATTGCAAATGAGCTCGGGGTATCCATCAAGACCACCAGTGGCCCCGTCTTGGATAAGCCGGGTGACCTAGCGGGTTTGCTTACCAACCTAGAGGAAAGGGACGTACTGTTCATCGATGAGATCCACCGGCTGAGTCCGGTCATAGAGGAGTTCTTGTACTCCGCAATGGAAGACTACACGATCGACATCATGATCGATACAGGGCCGGCTGCCCGAAGTGTACAGATTGAATTGGCACCGTTTACCTTGATCGGAGCAACGACCCGCTCGGGTTTATTGACCTCTCCTTTACGGGCTCGATTTGGGATCAACGCCCGCTTGAATTACTACAACGCTGATCTGCTTACCCAGATCGTTGAGCGGAGTGCAGGTATCTTGAACATCGAGATCGAAACAAAAGCTGCCCAAGAGATTGCTCGGAGAAGCCGCGGGACCCCTCGTATCGCCAATGCCTTGTTACGACGGGTGCGTGACTTCGCACAGATCAAAGGCGATGGTTCCATCGATTTCAAGATCGCGAACTATGGTTTAGAAGCCTTGAATGTGGATACCCATGGCTTAGATGAAATGGACAACAAGATCCTTTCAATCATCATCGATAAGTTCAAGGGAGGCCCTGTTGGACTGACCACTATCGCAACGGCGGTCGGGGAGCAGCCCGGTACCATTGAGGAGGTCTATGAGCCCTTCCTGATCCAAGAGGGTTTCTTGCACCGTACGCCTCGTGGACGCATCGCTACACAAGATGCGTTCAAGCACTTGGGGCGCACACCGCCAAAACAAGATCAAGCCTCACTTTTCGAATAGCAGTCGATGGACTTGAAACTCCATACGCGTTCGGCTTGGATCAAAGCGAAGGCAGATGAGTTAGGATTCATGGACTGTGGCATCGCAAAGGCCGAATTTCTAGCCGAGGAGGCCGATTTCTTGGAAGATTGGCTCAGGCTTGAGAAGCAAGGCAGCATGGACTACATGGCCAACCACTTTGATCTGCGCACAGATCCCACCAAACTCGTTCCAGGAGCAAAGAGCGTGATCGTGCTAACGATGAACTACTTCCCAAGTGCTCAGCAGCGATCAGATGCGCCTAAGCTCTCGAAGTACGCCTACGGAAAAGACTACCATAAGGTGATCAAGAAGCGTTTAAAGTCCTTTTTAGGAGCTTTGAACGAACAATTTGGTGAAGTATATGGTAGAGGCTTTGTTGACTCCGCTCCTGTGATGGAAAAAGCGTGGGCGCGACGCTCAGGTGTGGGGTGGATGGGAAAGCATACCAACGTCCTCTCCAAGAAGGTAGGCTCCTTTTTTTTCTTAGCCGTGTTGGTCGTGGATATTCCATTGGCCTATGACGAACCTACAACGGATCACTGTGGCTCTTGTACCGCATGCATTGACGCTTGTCCAACGAATGCCATTGAGGAACCCTACAAACTTGATGCTTCCAAGTGTATTTCATACTACACCATCGAGCTGAAAGCGACTGACTTGCCCTCAGAAATGAAGGAACGCTTCGAACGATGGATGTTTGGATGTGATATCTGCCAGGATGTTTGTCCTTGGAACAGATTCAGTAAACCGCATCAAGTGGATGCATTCGAACCAAAAGATGGCTTGTTAGAGCTGTCAGAGGAGGAGTGGAGGGAGCTGACCAAGGAGCAATTCGATGAACTCTTTGCTGGGTCAGCCGTTAAGCGCACCAAGTACAAGGGCCTGATGCGTAACATTCGTTTTGTCGGGCTCGATTAATTCGGTCGGAACATCCTGACCAAGCAGAAGGAAACAGCATTGTTAAATGCGCCACCCGTAATGCTGAACCCGTTCACGAGAAAGAAGGATCCCATTGCTGGTGTGATGGAGTGCTGGAATCGGACGTTTGCATCCCATTTATCATTGATGGACAAGCTAACACCTAATAATCCGCCAAGTTCATAGCGATTGAAGCCCATGCCATTCACCAAGGGAACTTCAACTCCATTGACGGTAATGTTGGAGAATACGAGTACCGAATTAACTAATCCAACTTCATACTTGAACCGAGAAATCTGATTCGAATAAAGCAGGGGTAGATCGATGTAATGAGCGCCCAACCGCATCGGAATAATCCCTTTTTCTGGGTCCGCCGGTCGGCGACTTCCACGCATCGCATACAGGATCTCGAATTGCAGGTTTCCTGACCGCAGGATATTGCTGTTAACGCCAAAGCCTCCGACGCCCCCAAGTTTATTGTAGCCACCGAAGTCATCATTGTAGATATGACTACCTACAATCCCTCCTCGCATCAAACCGATGAACTCGCCCTTGCTTCGTTTGATGGCTTCTTGAGCATTTAGTTCAGAGGCACAAGCACCTAGAATGAAAGCAAACAGAACAACGAAGGTGACTCTAGCGAACGTTGACATGTGCTTCTTCGGCTTGTAGGACTTCTTCTGTTGCAGGATCGGTCAGAACAACCACAATGCTTGTTTTTTCAGGGTCCTCAACATTGTCAGGCATGTTTGCATTCAAGGTGTAATCGAACCAGGTATTGGCTGCGGCGCCACCATTGATGAAAAGATCTCCGGATAGCGATTGGTCTTGAGACAGCTTCGCCCTTAATACATGTCGATGCGCATAATCCGTAACGATCCTACCAGGATATATATCAGGATCGGCCTGACCATCTAGTTGCGGAGCGATCACACTGTCTTCTAAGCACAGGACGAGTAAGCGGTAATTATCACTTACATCGTTCAGGACCTCAACACTTACACGGATGTAAAACAGGTCTAGACTGTCAATGTAATCCGCGGCTACACCCATTGCGAAATCGGTCTCATTGTTCGCATTGACTTCGTCGATGGGTTCATCCCAAAATTGGGTAGCTCCGTTAAAAATCATCGAGTTACCGAAAGTGCTAAAACGACGTCGATTGATGATTGCGCTTGGGATGGGATGAGCTGAAATCCCATAGTGCTGAAAAAGCTCTGTTCCGAAAGGAGTATTGAAATCCGTGGGGTAGTTTGGCGGGTCCACGTTAGCGAACTGCCCGGCATGTATAGCAGTAATGACCATACGCTCCGGATTATCCTTGGCTTGAGCTAACAAGAGTTTCGTGTTAAACGGACAAGTGATGCACTGGTGCCCGGTGTATTCTTCTACGTAGGTCTTCTTAAAAGATCGATTGATGTTGGCCGAATCAATGGTCGGGAAGGTGATGCTGTCGTTCACGTTCCCATCTGGAATGACCACATTCGGCTCAGGAATGGGCAGCTCTACCTTGTCGCAAGCGTTGAAGGCCAGCAAGGAAAAACAGAGGGCTAATAGCGTGAGAAGGGATCTGTTTGTTTTCATAACGTTCAAATTAGAAGCTGCTAGTGATGGCCAAGGTCAAGCCATTCGCTGCAGGTACGTTTCTACACACACCACCGACGCAGAAAATACCCGCACGCTGCCTTCCGTAGCCAATGCTCAGTCGGTGGGCACGCCATACATAGGTCACTTGCGCCGTTGGGTAATTAACGCGAAGGTCCTTCACTTTGTTGCCGTAGTTGTATTGGTTGAGCACGGTCACGATCCAGTGCGGAGAGTAACCGTATTCGATCAAACCGAATACCCAGTCGCCTTGATCCTGCTCTGTCCACAAGGCCTGTGCCTCCCAGCGGATCGAGTGCTTTCGGCTCAATTTGTGTAAACCTTCAAGTACCCCGATGTGCGCCTCCACATTCGGCGATACCTTGAATTGGATGAGCTCGATGTTGTAGTTCTGATAGATGTAGCTACCCTTCAGCTTGAAGTTCTTTGTGAATTTCCGGTCGATTTCAATGTTGTAGTCGCGGTAGTACACCTCATCGCCCCACGCCAATAGGTCTGTTTTGTACCCCAATCGCTTTGGATCCTCCGGCAGATAGGTTTGTTGCTCCAGTAAAGCAATGGCCGTGTCTGCATTAGGATGGGCGTAGTAAGACCGTTCCATGGAGTTCACCAATGCTACGTTGATCTGGATCGTTGTTCCGTACTTTCCACCGATCGCACTACCCCTTGGTATGGTGTAGATCAAATCACCTTGCAAACCGATCTCTCCATTCGGCTGTGTTGCATAAGGATAGAGGGTTGCCGAAAGGTTGTAGGTGTGTTGACGTGTCAATGCCGGCAGGTAATTGATGAACAGGTCATTGAAGCCTGCTTCACGGTCGCTGCGGAATTCCATGTTATCGATGGATTTTGCCGAGACGTTGATCCCGAAACCTTTTCGTGAGTATGTCGCAGACAGGAAGATGCCTTGTCCGTTCCTGTAGATGTACTTGTTGTCTCTGGTTGGGTCATTCGCAATGAAAGCGTATTCACCCATGAAACCAAAATTCTTATAGTTGAGCTGGAAGCGACCAGCACCACCCGCGACGTTTTCAGGCAAACGCAATGAGGAATTACCGGCTTGTTGAAACTTGCTCACGAAGCTACCGCCGATGGTAAATCGAAGTGCACTGCTTTCCATTGCGGAGAACATCTCATTGAACTGCACCTCTGTATCAAACGCACGGACAATACCGTCGCTCTTTTGCCAATAGTAACGCTGGTTGCCGATCAATCCTTTGAGGTGAAGTCCGCGGAAGGGTGTGTATTTCACACGCAGACCATCAAATGCATTATCAATACCCAATCCACGTTCCTCATAGGCACGAAGAATGAGTCCATTACCGAACTGCTCATAGAAGTTTCCGACGGTGATGCTTAAACCTTCATCATCAAAGGATGCGTAGCGGAAAGGGATTCCGATGGGCTGCTCTCCAAACCGCGGATCGAAACCTTGAACCGGCGGCATGTAGCTTTCTAGTCGAGTACCCGCGCTGAACTTGCCTTTGGTTACGATAAGATTCGTGAATGCGTTGATACCGCTTTTCTCAGGAACAATGGGTGCCCCGATGATGGAGTCCCGGTTGTATTGCTGAGCATAGAGATCGAAGTTGCCGTGGATCTGGGCTCCATCCAAGATGCCTCCACCTTCTTGAGCATGCAGTTGACCAGAGAAAATGAAAGTGGTAAGGACGAAGCCTTTGAGCAGTTTATTGAACATGAAAAACGTCTAGGTTAGTCGGATGATGATGATCAATCGATCGATTCGCCTGCTGCCAGTCGAACCACAAGATCGTATAATTCTTCCTCATCACCCGGCTGATAGGAATTGTGCTGCCATACGATGTTGCCATCGTTGTCTACCAAAAAGGTATGTGGTACGTTGTTCACGTTCATCGCGCGCTTGAAGTCTGCGTTAGGATCGAGGTAAACATCGTACTCCCATGCCTGACCATCAATGTAAGGCTTCACCTTATGCATGTTTCGTGCATCGTCAATGCTGATGGCCACCAGCTTTACGCCGGTGTCATCTTGCCAATCAATAAAGTCTTCCGCTATCGTATTCAACTCTCGCTTGCAAGGACTGCACCATGTTGCCCAGAAACTGATGATGATCGGACCGTCGTTCTTGATGTCAGCGGTATTGAAGGTAGAACCGTCAATATTCTTGATCTCCACCATTGGGATCTTGCGTCCATCTTGTGCAAAAAGGCTAGAGATTCCGAGAAGGGTAATGCTTGCTAACGTGAGAAAATACTTCATGTCGATTGTTTTAAAAGGGTTGCAAAGTTACCTTTTAGCGAATGTCGTGCCACGTTCTTTAAACGGAGAATTGTTTGTCGAAGCTTGGTTTCCTATCTCAGAAATCGTTTTCCGTTTTGACCATCGGTAGAGGGTTAAGCCTACGAAAATTCGTATTTCAAACCGTAACTACCTCTTTTAACAGTCGATCGACCACCTGAGGAACACCAATTGCCGCAGTTGCTTGAATAACCTCAAGGTGGTGAATATTCGTGATTTCTACATCGGCCGGATCAACCAAGTAGCGTCGTGCAGCGGAAGGAGCGTAGTGCACCAAGCCAGCGGCGGGGTAGACGTTCAAACTGGTTCCTACGATCAAAACGATGTCGGCCGTTTTCATCACCGCTGCAGCTCGGCTCATTTCGGTGACGGCTTCACCAAACCACACCACATGAGGGCGCAGTTGTGAACCTTTCGGACAATGGTCTCCTAGGTGGATGTCGTGTTTCGCCTCGATGAGATCATCGGGGTAAAGTTCGCCGCGAACTTTGAGGATTTCACCGTGCAAGTGGAGCACCGATGAGCTTCCAGCACGCTCATGTAAATCGTCGATGTTCTGGGCTACAACTTGAACGTCATAGGCTTGTTCCAAGCGGGCAATGGCCTCGTGCGCTGCATTGGGCTTGGCTTCCAAGACTTGACGCCTCCGCATATTGTAGAATTTCAAGACAAGAGCGGGGTCCTTCTGCCAAGCTTCTGGTGTAGCAACTTCGTAAACGTCGTATTCCTCCCATAATCCGCCAGAATCCCGGAAGGTTTTGATACCGCTATCAGCGCTCATCCCAGCACCAGAAAAAACCACAATACGCTTCATTATTCCTACGCTTCCTTCCAAAGCTAATAAAGGATGCTAAGCGGCTGAAAGGATGGTCAATATTTCTACTTTTACCGCCCCGCAAAACAACCCAGATGAAGAAAAGAAAAAAGCAAGAGGCGCTGGATTATCATTCAATGGGCAGACCCGGCAAGATCGAGGTTGTTCCATCGAAACCCTACTCCTCTCAGCGCGACCTGAGTTTGGCCTATTCACCTGGTGTAGCTGAGCCCTGTTTAAGCATCGCTGAAAGGAAGGAGGATGTTTATAAGTACACCGCGAAAGGGAACCTGGTAGCGGTGATCTCCAATGGAACGGCGGTACTCGGACTCGGAAACATCGGTCCTGAAGCGTCGAAACCTGTTATGGAGGGCAAGGGTTTGTTGTTCAAGATTTTCGCAGACATTGATGTGTTTGATATCGAGATTGATGCAACGGATGTGGATCAGTTCATCCAAACGGTCAAGGCCATTTCACCCACCTTCGGAGGAATTAACTTGGAGGATATCAAGTCACCTGAAGCCTTCGAGATTGAACGACGCTTAAAGGAGGAGTTGGATATCCCAGTGATGCATGATGACCAACACGGTACAGCTATTATTTCAAGTGCTGCCTTGTTGAATGCTTTGGAACTGGCAGAGAAGAAGATCGATGAAGTGAAGGTGGTCGTAAGCGGTGCTGGTGCTGCAGCCATTTCCTGTGTGAACCTGTATTGTGCACTTGGCGTTAAGCCAGATAACATACTAATGCTCGACAGCAAAGGGGTCATCAGTACCGATCGTACCGACCTTGACGAGATCAAGCAGCGCTATGCCGTTAAGACGAAGTGCAAGAACTTGGAAGATGCCATGAAGGGTGCTGACGTGTTTTTAGGACTATCGGTAGGCAACATCGTTAGCAAGGCCATGCTCAAGTCCATGGCGCCGAATCCAATCGTTTTCGCTTGTGCAAACCCTGATCCGGAGATTGCTTATGATACGGCAGTTGCAACGCGTGATGATATCATCATGGCAACTGGACGAAGCGACTATCCAAATCAGGTGAACAATGTGCTCGGCTTCCCATTCATATTCCG
Organism: uncultured Flavobacteriales bacterium; assembly: GCA_913057205.1. Taxonomy (GTDB): domain Bacteria; phylum Bacteroidota; class Bacteroidia; order Flavobacteriales_G; family Salibacteraceae; genus SHAN690. Next base: position 26,489 of record CAJXNO010000029.1, on the reverse strand, counting down.
CGGTGCGCTTGATGTTCGTGCCAAGTCTATCAATGAAGAAATGAAGCTGGCTGCTGTGCATGCCTTGGCTAACCTGGCAAAAGAACCGGTACCTGTAGAAGTAACAATCGCCTACGGCGAGTCGAACATCGCTTTCGGTCACGAGTACATCATACCAAAGCCATTGGATTATCGGTTGATCACTACCGTGGCTCCTGCGGTTGCAAAAGCAGCAATGGACAGCGGTATCGCTCAGAGGCCGATCACCAATTGGGATAAATACGTGGATGAGCTGGATGCTCGACTTGGACTCGATAACAAATTGCTCCAGAGCATCACCCAAAAGGCACGTAAGAGTCCGAAGCGTGTTGTATTTGCGGAAGCAGATAACTTCAAGATTCTTAAGGCCGCCCAGATCTGTCGAGATGACGGAGTGGCTATCCCGATCTTACTAGGGAACAAAGAAGCGATCCAAGAATTGATTGAGGAGCACAGCTTAGACCTCGAAGATGTGGAGATCATTGATCCGAAGGAAGAACAAGAGAAGGATCGCTTGGGGCGCTACGCTAATATCTTATTCGAGAACAGAAAGCGCCGCGGATTCACTTTATCTGAGGCGAAGAAGATCATGCGAGAGCGCAACTACTTTGGTGCAGCCATGGTAGAGTCAGGGGAAGCAGATGCCTTGATCAGCGGTCTCACCCGAAATTATCCCGCTACCATCAAACCTGCGTTACAAGTGATAGGTACGGATCCTAATGTTCGGAAGATCGCGGGGATGTATGTGGTAATGACCAAGCAAGGACCATTGTTCTTGGCCGATACCACCGTGAATTACAACCCGACTACCGAAGATTTGGTGGAGTTGACTGTAATGGTTCACCAAGCCGTTGAGCGCTTCAAATTGAAGCCACGCATCGCTTTGTTGAGTTACTCCAACTTTGGCAGTAGCGATGGGGAAGAGGCGATCAAAGTGCGCAACGCGGTCAGCATCCTGCACAAGAAGTATCCGGATATGGTAGTGGATGGTGAAGTACAAGCCAATTTTGCCATCAATGACGGGTTGATTGATGAGATCTTTCCGTTTTCAAAGCTTACCGGTAAACGCGCCAATGTGTTGATCTTCCCGAACCTTGCTTCGGGTAACATCGCCTACAAGTTGCTGCAAGAAATGGGCGATAGAGAAGCCATCGGACCGATCTTGATCGGTATGAACAAACCAGTGCACATCCTCCAGTTGGGCAGCAGCCTGCGTGAAATCGTGAACATGGTGACCATTTCTGTGGTGGACGCACAAACCCGCGAAAAGACCAGCATATGATCGAGTATATTGCGGGGGAATTCACCGAGAAGAATCCGACCTACATCTGCGTGGAATCGTGTGGCCTCGGCTACATGGTTCAAGTAAGCCTGAATACCTACAGTGATGTTCAGTCCTTGTTCGAAGGAAAGATGCTTACGCACTATGCGGTGAGCGTAGATGTGAGGTCTGGGGAGAGCAAGCACCAGCTCTTTGGCTTTTCAACCGGCTTGGAGCGACAGTTGTTCCGTCAACTCATCGCCATCTCCGGGATCAGTTCATCGATCGCGATGATGATCCTATCCTCGTTTAAACCTTCTGAATTTCAGTCGATCGTGGTAAGCGGCGACAGTAAGACACTTACTTCCGTCAAAGGGATTGGTCCGAAAGTGGCCCAGAAGATCATCCATGAATTGGGCTCGAAATTGGGCAAGGAAGAAATGGAATTTGATGATTCTTCTGGATCGGGCAATAGTTTAAGACAAGAAGCGTTATCTGCACTTGGTGCACTAGGATTTGACCGGGCACCTACGGTGAAGGTGATCAATGCGATCATGCAGAAGCCGGACGCACCTACTAATGTTGAAACACTGATCAAGCAGGCACTGAAGCAACTCTGACGGAATAAGAATTTTTTGCGGCTCCTCTCATTACATAGGGTTTTACTACTATGGGCATCATTCTTTGTGATGCCTTTCCTGCTTTATAGTCAGGAGGATACCACGGGCAATGACATGCTATTTCCGTTTCAGGATACCTATGACCCGTTACAGGATGATAACCGCAAGCTTTATGGCGAGCCACCAACAGGTGTAGAGACCGAATTCGAGTACGATCCAGAGACCGGAAACTACGAGTATCAGCAGAAATACGGTGAGTTGAATTATCGTCCGCCGTCCTACCTTTCTTTCGATCAATACCAGGATTACCAGGCTAGGAAATCGATGAACGACAACTGGAAGGACATCGAGAAGGAAGCCATTGAAGCGGGCGACAGTGAGGATGGTTCTTCGGGTGGAGGAAGTTTTCGTCCGTCGATCAACGTAGAAGGAGAAGGCTTCGATCGAATCTTTGGGGGCAACACGATCGAGATACGTCCGAATGGATCTGCGGAGTTGATCTTCGGATTGAACAGTTCGAAAACCGACAACCCAGCGATACCGGTGAACCAGCGTCGGATCACCGTTTTTGATTTCCGGCAGAACATCCAGCTCAACGTGATCGGTAACATCGGCGACAAGCTGAAGATTCAAACCAACTACAATACCCAAGCGACCTTCGACTTCGAGAACCAGATGAAGTTGGAGTACAACGGCTATGAGGATGAGATCATCCAGAAGTTGGAGTTGGGTAACGTCTCGCTGCCACTGCAAAGCAACCTGATCTCCGGTAGTCAGTCGCTCTTTGGGGTAAAGTCTGAGTTGAAGTTTGGTCGATTGACCGTGACCTCGGTTTACACGCAGCAGAAAAGTGAGCGACGAGAGATCAGCACTGAAGGGGGTGCTCAGGAGGTGGAATTCGAAGTGAAGGCGGATGAGTATGAAGGCAACAAACACTACTTCCTCTCGCATTTCTTCCGGGATATCTATGAGCGCGCTTTGGCGAATCCTCCCATTATCAATTCCAGTGTGAACATCACACGTGTGGAGGTTTGGGTGACCAACACCAATTTCTCTACCGATCAGAACAGGAACGTCGTTGCCTTCCAGGATTTGGGTGAATCCAGACGTGTTTACAACCCATCCTTCTCGGGAGGTAATCCGAACCAAAACAGCTCGCGACCGGCAGCCAACGGGGCCAATGATGTATATCGTCAGGTTTACCAAGACGAATTGGTACGTGGCTTTGATCGGTCGTCACAGCGCTTGGAGAGCTTCGGCCTCCAAAGCCGATTTGACTACAACAAGGTGGAGCTGGCACGAAAGCTTGAGCCAGGTAGGGATTACAACTTGAACGCACAGTTGGGTTACATCTCCATGGTACAAGAGCTGCAGCCGAACCAGGTATTGGCGGTATCTTTTGAGTATACCTACAACGGAAAGACCTACAAGGTGGGTGAGTTCTCCAACGAAAGCAACGGTGACGAGGCACTGATCTTGAAGATGCTGAAGAGCAACGAGCTCAATACCCGCTTCCCGATGTGGGACCTGATGATGAAGAACGTTTACTCCATCGGAGCCTATCAGTTGAGCAACACGGGCTTTGAGTTGGGTATTTGGTATCTCGATCGCAATAAGGGCATCGACATCAACTACCTGCCAATCGACCAGCCTGGCTTTAATGACCGTCCCCTGTTACAAGTGGTTGCACTGGACCGCATCAACAACAACAACGCACAGGTGCCGGATGGTATGTTCGACTTCTTAGCCAATCCGCAGATCACGGTGAACCCAGCCAACGGACGCATCTTCTTCCCTGTGCTGGAACCTTTTGGATCGCACCTTAGGGATGAGATCATCGCGGTCACCGGTGATGCAGCATTGGCAGAACGCTATGCCTTCGACTCGCTGTATACGAACACCCAAGCCAACGCCCAATACAACTTCCCGCAGGTCAATCGATTCAGCATTCAGGGTAGGTACCAAAGTGCCAACAGTTCAGAAATCCGCCTCAATGCCTTCAATGTGCCTGAGGGCTCGGTGCGTGTTACGGCAGGTGGGCAACAGCTCATGGAAAACACGGATTACACGGTAGACTACACCTTGGGTACCGTGAAGATCATCAACCAAGGCATTCTGGAATCGGGCATACCCATCAACGTGTCCTTAGAGAGTAACTCGGCCTTCGGCATCAACCGCAAGGCCCTTTTTGCATCACGTTTTGATTACAAAGTATCAGATGACCTGAACTTCGGAGGTACCTTCATGAACCTCTCAGAACGACCGTTGACCCAGAAGGTGAACTTTGGTGATGAGCCGATCAGCAATACGGTAGTCGGAATCGATGGTAACTATTCAGGTGAGTCGCAATTCCTGACTTCCATAGTAGACAAGATTCCCCTCATCGATACCAAAGAGAAGTCGACCTACACCATCATGGGTGAGGCGGCCAAGCTCTTTCCAGGGCACTCCAGGGCCATCGGAAACGAGGGTAATTCCTTCATTGACGACTTTGAGGGAAGCCAGAGTACCATTGACCTGAGAACCTTCACGTTGTGGTCGATGGCCAGTACCCCGCAAGGTCAGCCGGACCTCTTCCCAGAGGCGACGGAATCGCAGTTCCGCAACGATCTCACCTTCAATAAGAACCGGGCTCGAATGTCTTGGTACACCATCGATGACCTTTTCTATCGGGACGATAACACTACTCCTGAACACATCAGAGGAAACCCAGATATCCAACAGAACCACTTACAACGTCAGGTCTTCGAGCAGGAAGTGTTTCCTAACCGGGAGTTCAATACGGCTCAGGGCTTGCAGAACTTCAGGACAAACATGTTTGATTTGGCGTTCTATCCCGATGAGCCGGGGCCTTACAACTATGATGTGGATCCCGTGCCAGGTGCCACGGCTGGTTTAACGGATCAAGGAACACTGGCAAGACCAGAAACACGCTGGGCGGGTATCCAGCGTCGCATTGACCAAACCGACTTTGATGCGGCAAACATTGAGTTCATTCAGTTTTGGATGATGGACCCCTATGCGGAAGCTGAAACCGAGGGAAACCCTGGTTCGCCAGGTTATGAGACCGACGGAGCACTTTACTTCAACATCGGTAACATATCTGAGGACATCTTGAAGGACGAGATCAAGAGTTTTGAGAACGGCTTCCCAACAACCGAGGAGGGCGCAAGCGATCTCAGCAACCCAGAGAACTTCACCCAGTGGGGTCGTATTCCGCGCGGACAACAGATCGTTAATGCCTTTGATAACAACCCAGCAACCCGGCCATTTCAAGACGTTGGGTTTGATGGTTTGCGCGACCAAGAGGAGCAGGCGTTCTTTGATTCAGCCTACGTGCAGCCATTGACCTCACGACTCTCTGGTAACCCGGAGATCCTCGATCGCCTCTTGGAGGATCCATCTCACGATAACTACAACTTCTACCGCGACGACGACTACGACCAGCAAGAGCTGAACATCCTTGAACGCTACAAGATGTTCAACGGTCCAGATGGCAACAGTCCTACTTCCGAGCAATCATCTCAGGAGAATGCACCGGGATATCCTACCAGCGCATCCACCCTTCCTGATGCAGAGGATATCAACCGAGACAACACCCTCGACAACGTAGAAAGCTATTTCCAATACAAGGTGGATATCTCGCCTCAAGGCTTGTCTCAGGAGGGTAAAAACTACATCAACGCCATCTTGGAAGCTTCACCACAAGGTCAGCCAGAGCGTACCGTTCGCTGGATCCAGTTTCGTATTCCGGTACGCGAGTTCGATAAGCGAGTGGGTAATATCCAAGACCTCCGTTCGATCCGTTTCATGCGTATGTTCATGAAAGGCTTCGAGAATCCGGTGGTGCTTCGTTTTGCTCGCTTGGAATTGGTGCGTGGGGAATGGCGTCGCTTCATTGGCGACTTGGATCAGGAAGGTGAGGTGATCGCAGACGACCCGAACGTGAGCTTCAACATCGGTGCGGTTAACATTGAGGAGAACGCTTCGAAGCAACCGGTGAACTACGTGCTGCCACCTCAATTGCAGCGGGAGATCCAAGCGGGTGCACCGAACTTGGCACGTCAGAATGAGCAGTCTTTGCAGCTTCAGGCCTGTGGTTTGGAGGATGGTAAGGCACAAGCCGCCTTCCGCAACGTGCAGTTAGACATGCGTTCTTTCAAGAAGTTGCAGATGTTCCTGCACGCGGAGTCATTCGATCAAACACAGCTGGTGGACGACGACGACATTCGGGTCTTCATTCGGGTAGGTACTGACTTTACCGATAACTACTACGAATACGAAACCCCGGTTACCATCACTCAACCCGGGGTCTATCAAAACGATGTGATATCCGATCAGCAGGCGGTCTGGCCAGTGGAAAACAACGTGGTCATCGAGTTCGAAGAGCTCTTCCGCGCTAAGCGCGAAAGGAATGAACGATTAGGTTTGGAGGGGGACGTGCAACTTAACCAGCGGTATGAGGTCAATTCAGAGGCCGGTAGGAAGATTTATGTGGTCGGTAATCCAAACCTTGCGGATGCGCGCGTGGTCATGATCGGGGTGCGCAATCCCGCGAAGCGCGATAATCCGAACGACGATGGCTTACCGAAGTGTGTGGAAGTCTGGGCGAATGAACTTCGCTTGACCCACTTTGATCAGAGTGGAGGTGAGGCGGCCATGGCAAGGGTCTCTGCGAACCTGGCGGACTTTGCTACGGTGGCAGTTTCCGGTCAAATCACCACGCCTAACTGGGGTGCGCTGGAATCTCGTGTGAGCGAACGTCAACGGGAGACCATTACGAATTTGGACGCCTCGGCACAGGTGCAGCTGGATAAGTTCTTGCCGGAGAAGACCGGGGTGAAGGTGCCTATGTATGTGGGCTACTCTCAAAATACAAGCACACCCCAATTCGCTCCTGAGGAACCAGACACGCCGATGGAGATCTATTTGGATGAACGCGATCCCGACGAACGAGACAGCTTGCGTTCGATCTCTCAAACGGTCACCACTCGAAAGAGCTTGAACTTCACCAACGTTAGGAAGGAGAAGACCAGTGATGGTCCTTCACGGTTTTACGATGTCTCGAACCTATCGGCTACCTATGCCTTCACGGAAATAAATTATCGAGACTTTAACACGGAGTACAACTTTACGCGGAACTACCGCGGTGGACTCGCCTACAACTTCACGAACAGCCCGAAGGTCTATGAGCCTTTCAGCAAGGTGAAGTTCTTGCGAAAATCGAAGTACCTGCGTTTGATCAAAGACTTCAACTTCTCCTTGGTGCCTAAGCAGGTAGCGATCAGGAATGAATTCGATCGGCGCTATTCGGAGCGTAAGATCAGAAACCTGAACCCCGAGGCCACTTTGGATCAGCCACCGTTCGTTGATAAAGCCTTCAACTGGAACCGATCCTACAACCTGAGCTATGATTTGAGTAAAGCGATCAAGATCGACTTCAATGCCAATAACCGGGCATTGGTGCGTGAATTTGAAGGAGAAGAAGTCATGCGACCAGAAGGGGAGGGGCCAGGTAAAGGAGGTTATGGCTTGAATCCAGATGGCTCTATCAACTTCAACGAAGGAAGCTATGAGGCACACCGAGATTCGGTGTTGTCGAGTTTGAGAGAATTTGGACTGACCACCAATTATAACCACAATGCGAGCGTATCGTACAGCCTGCCATTGAATAAGATCCCCTTCTTGGATTGGACCAATGTGAGTACGCGCTACACAGGGAATTATGAATGGAGGCGCGGGCCATTGATTGATCCTCAGCAACGTCGAGAAAACATTGAGAATGGCATTGGCTATCGTGGAGATACGATTGGCCATACGGTGTCGAATGGGCAGCAATTGCAGTTGAATGCTACCCTGAACCTACTATCGCTCTACAACAAAGTGCCGTTCTTACGAGAGGCGAACCGAGGAAGTGCTCCGAAAAGAGGACGTGATGTGGGAGCATCCGCAAAACGCAACAAAGGAGGCGAGTTAGAGGCCGAAGAAGAAGAAGAGGAAGAAGAGAAAGAACGCGATTTGAAAGTGCTTAAAGGAGCAGCGCGCTTCTTGATGAGTGTGAAGAATGTTTCGGGTACTTACTCATTGAATCGGGGTATTACCTTACCTGGGTTTAAGCATGAATCCACCTACCTCGGTATGGATCCCAATGCGGTTATGGCCCCAGGCCCGGGATTCGTCTTCGGGCAGCAAACAAATTTTGGTGACACGGGAACACATTTCGCAGACTGGGCTGGAAATGAACAAGACTGGTTGATCCGCAACCGGAACCTCTTTAACCCGTACATGCAGAATACCACGGAGAACCTGTCCTTCCGATCGAGTATTCAGCCGATGAGGGACTTGCGCATCGATGTAACCTTGAATCAAACAGCGTCAGAGTCGAGCACGAGCTATTGGAACTACAACGATACCATTCCAAACCCACGCTTCACAGACAATAACACCGAGTTGATTACGGGTAACTACAGTGCCTCTATTCTTTCGATCGCCACGGCCTTCCAGCGGGTGGATAGCAGCAACCGTACGATCTATAATCAGTTCTTAGACAACAGACGTACGATATCGAACAGGATCGGAGAGAATGAGAACATCAATGCCTTGGATTCGGCAGGATATACGGTAGGCTATGACGCTACCCACCAAGATGTTTTGATTCCTGCCTTCTTGGCGGCATATACCGGACAAGGCGCCAATGATGTGCGGTTGGGTGGGCTTAGGGTGCTACCACTTCCGAACTGGAGGATCAATTACACGGGTTTGAATAAGATCAAGTTCTTCCAGAAATACTTCCGAAGCGTAAGTATCAACCACAGTTATCGTTCGAACTACACAGTTGGTGGTTACCAGAAGCAGGCGGCGCGTGATAACACCTTCGCTTTGGATAGCTTCAGGATTCAGCCGGAGTACATCATCGGTCAGGTTACCATCAGTGAGTCCTTCTCGCCATTGATCAACTTTGATATGACCTGGAAGAATAGCTTGCTGACTCGGGTAGAGATCCGAAGGGACCGAACGATGACCTTGAGTACGACCAACAACCAGATCACGGAGATTGGAAACATGGAGTACATCGTGGGTACAGGCTACACCTTGAAGGACGTGAAGCTACCGTTCACATTGAGGGGTAATACGCTGAACAGTGACTTGACACTCCGAGCGGATTTCAGTATCAGGGACTCTAGGACGCTGATCAGGAAGATTGTAGAACAGGAGACACAGACAACGGCAGGGCAACGGGTTTATTCACTGAAGATCACAGGAGACTACGTGCTAACACAGTCATTGACCTTGCGCTTGTTCTATGATTGGGTAGCGAATCGTCCTGCCATTTCCAACTCCTTCCCGACCTCGAACATCAATGCTGGATTCAGCTTGCGCTTCACCTTGTCAGGCTAGCCTTGATGCTCCTGTGAATATTCCGTTCATAAACAGGAGCAAAATCAGTCGGTTCCACTTACAAAGCCACAAAAAATCAATTAGGTTTGCGCAAATCTTTTGCTTGAAATGAATATTCCATCTGATCTTAAATATACCAAGGACCACGAGTGGGTGAAGGTTGACGGTGATGTCGCAACCGTGGGTGTTACAGACTACGCGCAGAGTGAACTGGGTGATATTGTATACATCGAGATTGAAACCGAAGGTGATAACATCGACCAAGAAGAGGTATTTGGAACCGTTGAAGCGGTGAAGACTGTATCTGATCTTTTTATGCCTGTTGGTGGTGAGGTGATCGAGGTGAATGGAGCGTTGGCAGACGCACCTGAGACCGTGAACGATGACCCGTACGGTGCAGGTTGGATGATCAAGATCAAGCTTGCCGATGCGTCTGAGCTTGATGGTCTGCTATCACCAGAAGACTACAAAGCGGAGATAGGAGCTTAATTCCTATGTTTTTTCGGTACAATTATCAAGGCCTTTCATGGGCGTTGCTCATCTTGGTGCTCTGCGGTTTACCGGGTGATCAATTTGAGCGATCGAATGTGGTGAATGCGGATGCCGCCATCCATGTTTTCTTCTACGCTGTACTTTTCTTTCTGCTTTCCGTAGGCTTCATCAAGCAGACCACCTATCGGGTGTTGAGGGAGCAGACCTTGCGCAAAGTGTTTGTGATCACCGTGCTCTATGGCGTGCTTGTGGAGGTCCTTCAAGGTTATGTATTCATCGGGAGAAGCATAGAAGTGTCTGACATGTTATTCAATGGATTGGGCTCGTTGATCGGAATGTTCGTCTTCATGAGCATCTATGGTCGACGTGCCTATTTATGAACCGAATTCTAATTAACTGTAAAATTTAAGGTAGCTACATTTACATTCCGAGGTATAGTAGTTATTTTGGTCCCCACAATTCTGAACTATGGAGTTAAAGAAAAATCCGGAGGCGAACCTAGAGAATAAGAAAGGCGTGTACTTTCTTATCGGCTTGCTTTTGTCGCTGGGCGTTGTACTCATCGCGTTTGAGTGGACCCAGTACGAAGGCGAGGTGCAATCGCTAGGCGAGTTAGAGCTTGAGCTTGAAGAAGAGGAGATGATCCCGATCACGCAGCAACAGCCTCCGCCCCCACCCCCACCACCCCCCCAAACCACCATCATCGAGATCGTAGAAGACGATGAGGAGTTGGAAGAAGAATTGGAAATTGAAGACACAGAAGTAGACGAAGACGAGATCATCGAATTCGTTGAAATGCCGGAAGAAGTGGTGGAAGAACCACAAATCTTTACCATCGTTGAAGAGAACCCTGAGTTCCCAGGTGGTGAAGCGGCCTTGTTTAAGTTCCTCGGACAAAACACCAAGTACCCTGCGATCGCTAAGGATGCAGGTATCCAAGGTATCGTTTACGTGCAGTTTGTTGTGATGGAAGACGGGTCTATCAACGAGGATATGATCGAGATCCTTCGCGGTGTGCACCCTGCTTTGGATGCAGAAGCCATCCGAGTAGTGAAGAGTATGCCCGATTGGAAGCCAGGACGTCAGCGTGGTAAAGCCGTACGTGTTTACTACAAGTTGCCATTCCGCTTTACGTTGCGTTAAGTCAATAATCGCTCAAGAGTTTCAAAGCCTTTCCATTGGAAAGGCTTTTTTTATGACCGTTTGTTGAAGTATTTCTACCGCTGACTCAATCTGACAGCGATAGCATATCAAGCCCTGAGATGCGCGCGTTGTACCCTAAAACAGTGCATTATGAAACCTACCGTCAAAGACAAACAACAACTCAAGCTGCTCATTGGAATGACCATCGCGTTTGCAGCATCCCTTTGTGCCTTGGAATACGGCAAACCCATCTTACAACATCACGCGCAAGCCTGGCTTCCAGATGATGTGGAGTGGATCGAAGAGGACCACGTCCCGATCACGATGCCGCTCCCCGAACCTCCTGCCGAAAAGCCGAAGCCCAAGCCTGATGTTCTCCCGCAACCAACACCGCAAGTGATTGCCGCGAACATAGATCCTGAGCCTCAGAAAATCTTGCCTGATTTTGAGCTGCCTGATGACATCGAGTGGTTTCCGAAGGAAGTGATCAAAGCGCCCGAAGTACCCAAGCCAACAGATTTTCCTGATGTCTTGCCGCAGTTTCCCGGTGGGGATTCTGCGCTGTACGCTTACTTGGGTGATCAGCTGAGGTATCCCGCCTTCGCTCGGGATAATAAGATCCAGGGGCCGGTTTATGTCAAATTCACCATCGGTGCCGACGGCAGTATTGACCCGAAGAGCTTTGAAATACTGCGAAGCCCACACGCGTCCTTGAGCGACGAGGCCATCCGTGTGGTAAAGAACATGCCGAAATGGATACCCGGCCAACAACAGCTGCGTAACGTTCCCGTCTACATGAAGCTACCGGTGCATTTTAGGTTACGTTGAATGCGGCCTACTTACTGCTAGGAACATTCTGGTGATACTCCCGGTCATAATAGGCGTACCATTCAGGGTGCTTCCTTACGTATCTTGAGTTGAATGGGCAAAGCACAGCGATCTTGTAGCCTTTGGTCTTTGCATACGCCAAGGCATGCTCAACTAAAGCTGTTCCGATTCCTTTTCCCTCGAGCTTTTCGGGGGCCTTGGTATGCATGAAGAACGTGGTCTTTCCACGAAGACCGTAATTGAGCGAAGCGGAGTCGTCTTCTTCATATACCACAAACCGCTTCTCTTTATTCAGGTGCTCAACCTTCATAGAAGTATCACAGGATCATACCCGCACCTACCGTTTCATTGGTCGCCTCATCGATCAGGATGATGCTGCCGGTTTGACGGTTACGCTGGTAGCGATCAGTGAACAAGGGTACGGTGGTTCGGATGGTGATGCGAGCGATGTCGTTCATCTTGATCTCTTTATCGTCTTCCAAACGGTGCAAGGTGTTGATGTCAACCTTGTAACGGATATCCTTCACAATACACCGCGCATCCCTGGTCGTGTGTTTGATCGCATACTTTCCATTCAGCTGAAGCGGACGTTGACTCATCCAACAAACCATCATTTCATGGTCTTGTGAGCTGTTGGGCTGGTTGTTCACCCGAACGATCATGTCTCCTCTACTCACGTCGATATCATCCTCCAAAAGGATGGTACAAGACATCGGTGGAAAGGCTTCTTCGATCTCACCGTCGTAGCTATCAATCCTCGCGATTTTGGAAGTGAATCCAGATGGCAGTACGGTTACTTCATCTCCTTTCTTGAAGATACCTCCAGCTACACGTCCGGCGTACCCACGGTAGTCGTGGTATTCGGTCGTTTGCGGGCGGATCACCGTCTGCACAGGGAATCTGCAGTCTACGTGGTTGGCATCGCTTGCAATGTGAACGGTTTCCAGGGTGTAAAGCAAGGTGGAGCCTTGGTACCAATCCATGTTCTTCGAGCGGTCTACTACGTTGTCGCCCTTGAGCGCGCTGATCGGAATGTAACGGATGTCGCTGATCTCAAGCTTGGATGTGAAATCATCCAGGTCAGACTTGATCTGCTCGTACTTCTCCTGTGAATAATCCACCAGGTCCATCTTGTTGATGCAGTACACCACGTGCTTGATACCCAGCAATGACGCGATGAAGCTGTGACGCGCAGTTTGCTCAACCAGACCATTGCGAGCATCTACCAAGATCACCGCCAAGTTTGCCGTGCTGGCACCCGTAACCATGTTTCGGGTATACTGAATGTGTCCGGGCGTATCTGCGATGATGAACTTACGTTTTGGCGTAGCAAAATAGCGGTAAGCTACATCGATCGTAATGCCTTGCTCACGTTCAGAACGCAAGCCATCGGTCAAGAGCGCGAGGTTTACCTCACCTTCGCCGCCGATTTTCTTGCTGGCTCGCTCAACGGCTTCCATTTGATCTTGAAAGATAGCCTTGCTATCGTACAGCAAACGGCCGATCAAGGTGCTCTTTCCGTCGTCTACACTCCCCGCCGTGGTGAAGCGGAGTAGTTCCATATCCAGGTATCCTGTTGTTGTGTTTTCCATTGGGATAGTCGTACTAGTTGATCCTTTTGTGGCTTAGAAGTAGCCTTGTTTCTTACGGTCTTCCATTGCGGCTTCTGAACGCTTATCGTCTGCCCGCGTTCCTCGCTCGGTGGTACGGGTAGCTGCCACCTCCTCGATGATCTTCTCCAGATCATCTGCAGGAGATTCTACCGCTCCGGTGCAGGTCATATCACCGATGGTACGGAAGCGAACCACGCGTTTCTCGATTTGCTCTTCGGGCTTTTTGTTCATGAATTCTCCGTCGGAGTAAATCACGCCATCGCGAATGAAGACTTCGCGTTCATGCGAAAAGTAGAGCGATGGAAGTTCGATGTTCTCATGCAAGATGTACTGCCAAACATCCATTTCTGTCCAGTTACTGATCGGGAACACACGGAAGTTCTCGCCCATCTGCTTCATTCCGTTGAAGAGGTTCCACAATTCCGGACGCTGATTCTTCGGATCCCACTGACCGAACTCGTCTCGGTGTGAGAAGAAACGTTCTTTGGCGCGGGCTTTCTCTTCATCGCGGCGCGCACCACCCATACATGCATCGAACTTGTGCTTTTCGATGGTGTCGAGCAGGGTAGTGGTTTGCAAACCGTTTCTACTGGCATTGAATCCCTTTTCCTCAACTACCCGTCCTTGATCGATGCTCTCCTGAACAGAGCCGACGATGAGTTCTAAACCATCATTTTTCACAAGGTTGTCTCGGAATGCGATGGTCTCTGGAAAGTTGTGTCCTGTATCCACATGCACCAATGGAAAGGGAATCTTACCCGGATAGAAGGCCTTCTTGGCCAAATGGTAGCATACGATGGAGTCTTTACCACCTGAGAACAGCAGTGCTGGATTCTCGAATTGCGCCACGACTTCCCGAATTACGAAGATGGCTTCTGACTCGAGTTCTTTGAGGTGCGTTAAATTGTATTTCATGCTTCTAACGTGATAAAAGGGAGCAAGGCTTTGAAGAGTTCTTCGCCTGCTTCCTCAATGGTTTTATCGGCAGTTTGAATTGCTATTTCTGGAGCGGAAGGTGCCTCAAAAGGTGCGCTGATTCCGGTGAAATCTTTGATCTCTCCGGCCCGCGCTTTGTTGTAAAGTCCTTTCACGTCGCGTGATTCACACACCTCCAACGGTGTATCGATGAATACCTCTAAAAAGAGATCATCACCGATGATCGCCTTTGCTTGCGCGCGGATGGCTTCGGTAGGACTCACAAAGCAGTTGATGCAGATGACGCCCCCGTCTACAAAGAGTTTAGAAACCTCCGCAATCCTCCGGATGTTTTCTGTTCGGTCTTCTTCGCTGAATCCTAGGCCTTTGTTGAGTCCGCTTCGAACGTTGTCGCCGTCGAGCAGCTTAGAGAAGTAACCGGCTTGCATCAGCCGGCGCTCCAAGTACTTCGCCAAGGTGGTCTTACCTGAGCCGGAGAGTCCGGTCATCCAAACCACTTTTGCGCGTTGCTTCAGGAAAGCCTCTTTCTCCTCTCGCCCGATGATCTCGTCGAATACGCTGAAAACGTTATTTCCTTCATCCTTCATTTGAGCGGGCAAATGTAGGCATATGTCGATGTAAATGAAGCAGGAAAGCTAAAAAATCTACTAAATCTATAGACTATTATCAGTTCTAGCTTCAAATAAGCTGCATTCGAGGATTCGCTTAGATTTGTTGCCGATGAAAAACAAAGCAGCAGCAATGGATTTTGCCTTTCAGCCCGTAGACCAAATGGGGGTCATGGATCGTGTGGCCCGGATCAAGGCGAGAAGCGTAAAGAAGGAGGCGAAGAAGCAAGGATTGCGCATGGCGCTGAACATGATCGACTTGACCACCTTAGAAGGAGCGGATACGCCGAAAAAGGTAGAGCGACTTTGCTACAAGGCGATGCATCCACACGATAAACTGGAAGGCTTACCGAGCGTTGCGGCCATTTGTGTTTATCCCATGTTGGTAGGTACTGCTAAGACGGCGTTAGAAGGTTCTGACGTGAAGGTGGCATCGGTGGCTACGGCATTCCCCAGTGGGCAGTCAACCTTAGAGATGAAACTACAAGAAACGGATTTCGCCATCGGTGAAGGTGCAGACGAGGTAGACATGGTGATCTCAAGGGGTAGGTTCCTCGCAGGAGATTACAACTACGTCTATGACGAGATCGCTGCAGTGCTGGAACGATGTAGGTCTCAGAGCGTACGGCTCAAAGTGATCCTCGAGACCGGTGAGCTTGGTTCCTTGGAAGAGGTGAGAAAGGCATCGGATATTGCGTTGAAGGCTAATCCAGACTTCATCAAGACGAGTACCGGAAAGATCGGCTCTGCTGCCACGTTGCCGGTTACCTTGGTGATGCTTCAAGCCATTGCCGATCACTACGATCAAACCGGGGTTCAAGTGGGAATGAAACCTGCAGGTGGAATTTCAGACGCGAAGACGGCATTGCAATACCTTGTTATGGTAAAGGAGGTGCTCGGCGACAGATGGTTGAGCAACGAATGGTTCCGATTCGGCGCCAGCAGATTGGCAAATGATGTATTGATGCAGATCATCAAGCAGGAAACCGGTGTTTACCAAAACGCCGATCATTTCACAAAAGATTAAATGAACATGAGCAAGACAAGTTGGAAGCTTTCTGAAGCACCCGAGGGTGCCGATCATATACAACTCGCTAAGCGTTACGAACTCTTCATCAACGGTAGTTGGACCGCCCCGAAGGCAGGAACCTATTTCAAGACCATCAATCCGGCAACGGAAGAAACGCTTGCGGAAGTTGCTCAGGCGGACAAAGACGACGTTGATGCCGCCTTCAAAGCGGCTCAAGCCGCACAACCAAAATGGCAGGCACTTTCTGGTGCTGAACGTGGTAAGTATATCTACCGCATCGCTCGTATGCTCCAAGAACGAAGTAGGGCCTTTGCGGTGGTGGAGTCAATGAATGGCGGAAAGCCCATCAGAGAATCAAGGGACATCGATATTCCTCTGGCAGCTGCACACTTTTTCTACCATGCCGGTTGGGCGGATAAGTTGGAATACGCGTTCCCTATGCGTAAACCGCAGCCGATCGGCGTGGTTGCACAGATCATACCTTGGAACTTTCCGTTGCTCATGGCCGCATGGAAGATCGCTCCTGCATTGGCATGCGGAAACACGGTTGTTTTGAAACCAGCGGAGACCACCCCACTCACAGCTTTGTTGCTTGCAGAGGTGATCGAGGCAGCACAATTGCCGAAGGGGGTAGTGAACATCATCACGGGCGACGGACAGACCGGTGCGCTGATGACGGCGCATGCTATTCCACAAAAGCTTGCCTTCACCGGTTCTACGGAGGTCGGACGCAAGATCCAAGAAGCAGCGATCAAAAGAAACAAACGCGTTACCCTAGAGCTAGGGGGAAAGGCGGCGAACATCATTTTTGACGATGCTCCGATCGAAGCTGCGGTAGAAGGAATCATCAACGGGATTTACTTCAATCAAGGGCATGTATGTTGCGCGGGATCGCGCTTGTTTGTGCAGGAGTCGGTTTACGATAAAGTGCTTCTAAAGCTCAAGCGGCGCATGGATAGCTTGTACTTGGGTGACCCATTGGATAAGAATACAGACATCGGTGCCATCAATAGCAAATCGCAACTTGAAACGATTGATCGCTACCTGAAGATCGGGCAAGAAGAGGGTGCGGAGATGTATCAAACAGACTGCGAACTTCCAGCAAAAGGGTTCTGGTGCAAGCCAACCTTGTTCACGCACGTGGCACAGAGCAATCGTATTGCACAGGAGGAGATCTTCGGACCGGTGCTGGCTATACAAACCTTCCGAACCATCGAGGAGGTGATCGGTCAGGCGAACAATACACCCTACGGACTTTCAGCGGGGGTGTGGACGGATAAAGGGTCTAAGATTTTTCAATTGACGAGTGCCTTGAAAGCTGGGGTGGTTTGGGCGAATACCTATAACAAATTTGATCCTACGAGTCCTTTTGGAGGATACAAGGAAAGCGGCTTCGGCAGAGAAGGCGGGGTTCATGGCTTGGAAGCTTATCTCAGGTTTGAATGAATGTTCTAACGGCAGATGATTTGATGATGGAATTAAACCGCAGAGTGCGCAGAGATTCCGCAGAGTACGCAAAGCGTATTTGAAATGAAAGCGAACGACATATCTAGAACAGTCATTGGATGTGCGATCAAGGTCCATAAGGCACTTGGTCCAGGCTTGTTGGAAAGTGCTTATCAGAAGTGCATGGAGTACGAATTGAAAAAGCAAGGCCTCCAGTTTCAAGCGGAAAAGTCGATGCCGTTGATCTACGAAGATGTTCAGTTGAATACAGGATACCGATTAGACCTGTTAGTAGAGAATTTGGTGGTAGTTGAACTGAAGAGCGTAGAAGCACTTACTGACGTTCATCGCGCGCAAGTAATCACTTACCTGAAGCTCAGTGAATGCAAACTTGGACTGCTCATTAATTTTAATGTGGCGTTGCTCAAACTCGGAGTGGAACGTATAGTCAATGATTTCGATGAATAACTCCGCGCACTCTGCGAAACCTCCGCGTACTCTGCGGTTAAAAACAAACAACTATGACAACAAGACTAAACATACAAAAGACCTACAAGCTCTTCATCGGTGGAACCTTTCCTCGGACGGAGTCTGGGCGCTTCTATGAATTGCAGAACTCCAAGGGTGAGCTCTTTGCCAACTTGTGCCTCGCATCCCGGAAGGACCTTCGTAACGCTGTAGTAGCCGCACGCAAAGCTCAGTCTGGATGGGCCAATAAGACCGCCTACAATCGTTCTCAGATCCTTTACCGTTTAGCAGAAATGCTCGAGTCGCGCAGGACCTCCTTCATCGAAGAATTGATCCTGTTGGGAATCAACAAGAAAGCCGCCACCACAGAGGTCGATGAAGCCATCGATCGCCTGGTCTACTACGCAGGGTGGGCGGATAAGTACACCGCATTGTTCAGCTCCGTGAACCCCACCGCCAGCGCGCATTTCAATTTTTCTGTTTATGAGCCTACGGGCGTGGTCGGTGTCATCGCTCCGGAAGAGCAAGGACTCCTTGGGTTTGTCTCCACCGTGGCCCCGTTGATTACCGGAGGAAATACCGTGGTGGTGCTGGCATCTGAGCAACAAGCTCCTGTCGCTATCAGCTTCGCAGAGGTCATTCAGAACTCTGATGTACCTGGCGGAGTGATCAATATCCTAACCGGTAAGCTCGATGAACTTGCTCCGCATTTCACATCGCACATGGACATCAATGCCTTGGTATACGCCCGCGCATTGTCTACCGATCACAAGCTTTCTGCAACCACCAACATCAAGCGGATGCTTGATTGGACCGGGAAATGGTCGGCGGCTTCTCCCTACCACATCCTCGATGCACAAGAGGTGAAGACAACCTGGCATCCCATCCAAACCGGTGCTTCTGGTGGAGGAGGCTATTAACGCCTCAATTCAATAAACTTGCAGCCATGAAATTTGAAACGTTATTGATCGAAGCCTCGCTGGAGGCCGGAAAGGAGATCCTGGAGGTTTACGCTAGGGATTTTGAGGTAGAAAACAAAGAAGACAACAGTCCGCTCACCGAAGCAGACAAGCGCAGCCACGAGGCCATCATGCGATATTTGGAAAAGACCGACTTACCCGTACTTAGTGAGGAGGGGAAACACTTGGACTACGCAGAGCGCTCAGCGTGGAAGCAGTTCTGGCTGGTAGATCCATTGGATGGTACCAAGGAATTCGTAAAGAAGAATGGCGAGTTTACCGTCAACATCGCATTGATCGAGGATGGCTTGCCAACCTACGGGATCATCTATGCACCTGTGCTGAAGAAGCTATTTGTCGGAAACGTTGGCCAAGAAGCTTGGGTGGCCGATGAGGTTACCCCGGATACACGGGCAGAGGAGGTATATGCAAAGAAGTCTACCATTCCGGTGAAGAAACCGGCTGAACCTTATATCGTGGTAGCCAGCAGAAGCCACTTCAGTCCCGAGACCCAGGATTTTGTAGATGAGCTAAAGAAGGAAAAAGGAAGCATCGATTTCGCTTCCATGGGTTCGAGTCTAAAGATCTGTTTGGTAGCTGAAGGGAAGGCCGACATCTACCCACGCTTCGGTCCCACCATGGAGTGGGATACGGGTGCAGGTCATGCCATCGCGAAAGCTGCAGGTAAGCAATTGATCGACCACCAAACCGGTGAGGAGATGCGCTACAATAAAGAAGACCTCCTGAACCACTGGTTCATCGTACAGTAAGTACCTTTCCTTCTACTCGATCTGACCATCGCATGCGAATGATCTTCTCGGCGCGTGCCGCCACATCTTCTTCGTGGGTCACCATGATGATGGTATTCCCAGCGGCGTGCAATTCGTCAAAAAGGTTCAAGATTTCTACAGATGTCTTTGAATCGAGGTTTCCTGTAGGCTCATCCGCAAGAATAATGGCCGGATCATTCACCAATGCCCGTGCGATCGCTACCCGTTGGCGCTGACCACCCGACAATTCGTTCGGTTTGTGGTGCCAGCGGTCGCCTAGTTTCACGCGCTCCAATACTTGCATCGCCCGTTCTTCGCGTTGTGCCTTGTCCTTGCCCGCGTAGATCAACGGCAAGGCCACATTCTCCAGCGCAGAGTAGCGAGGCAGTAGATTGAAGGTCTGAAAAATAAAGCCGATCTGGGTGTTCCGAATATCCGCCAAGCGTGCATCGTCTGCTTCACTTACGTCAAGTCCGTTCAAGATGTAGCTTCCTGTGGTTGGACTATCCAAGCATCCTAGAATGTTCATCAATGTCGACTTTCCCGAGCCCGAAGGCCCCATCAATGCCAAGAATTGACCACGATAGATTTCGAAGGATAAGTGCTTCAGTACCTCAACGCTCAAGCTGCCGCTGAAGTAGGTCTTCCCGATGTCTTTCAATATGAGGACGGCATCTTGCTTCACGGCTGGATCTCTTTGTTGTTCACAAAATCAAAGTGTGTCAGCTTTCTGATTTCAAAGTAGGCGGTACAGTAATCGCGCAGGGCGTTGATGTAGGCAATGCGTGCTGCAGTTTTCTGAGATACCGCTTGGTTCAGCTCGAGAAGGTCGATCTTTCCGATCATGAACCGCTGACGGGTCACTTGATACCCCTTGTTCGCCACTTCGTCTGCTCGTTTGGTGTTCTTCACCTGTTCTTGAAGCAAGGTGAAGTTGCTGATCCGCTCAAAGAGGGTTTGCTCCAAGGCGATCTGCTCTAAGGTGATCTGATCCTCGATGATCAATTGCTCCGTTTTCGCGCGTTCCGTTCGGGATCGGTTGAACCCAAATTGATACAGCGGCACATCCAACTCCACAACAATCAACTCACGGTCAACCGGATTGTCATACACCGCATCGAAGGTGGGAGCGCTTTGCGTGAGGCCGTAGCTGCCAAAGACGCTTTTATCGATTCAAAATTCTAACGAACGCCTACCTTCGCACCCATGGCGAAAGTTGCATTGATTACGGGAATAACGGGGCAGGATGGAGCGTACCTTGCCGAATTCCTATTGAAGAAAGGTTATATCGTTCACGGCATTAAACGTAGGAGCAGCCTTTTCAATACTGAGCGGATTGATCACCTCTATCAGGATCCACATGAGAAAGACCTTCGGTTCAAACTGCACTATGGTGATCTAACCGATAGTACCAACCTCATCCGGATCATCCAAGAGACCCAACCCGATGAGATCTACAACCTCGCCGCACAAAGCCATGTGAAGGTTTCCTTTGAAACTCCAGAGTATACCGCCAACTCCGATGCACTCGGCACCCTGCGCATCTTGGAAGCGATCCGCATCCTCGATCGCGTAGAGAAGACGAAGTTTTACCAGGCTTCCACCTCAGAACTCTACGGAAAGGTGCAGGAGATTCCACAAACAGAAAACACCCCATTCTATCCACGAAGTCCCTACGGTGTTGCCAAGCTTTATGCATTCTGGATTTGTAAGAACTACCGCGAAGCCTACAACATTTTCGCTTGCAACGGAATTCTATTCAACCATGAATCCCCCTTACGAGGTGAAACCTTTGTGACCCGAAAGATTACCCGTGCTGCAGCCAAGTATAAGCTCGGTTTACAGAAGAAACTCTTCTTGGGTAACTTGGATGCCAAGCGCGATTGGGGTCACGCACAAGACTACGTGGAAGGCATGTGGTTGATGCTGCAGCAAGACACACCGGAAGACTACGTGCTGGCAACGGGCAAAACGATCACTGTGCGTGCGTTCGTTGAAATGTCGTTCAAAGAAGCAGGTGTCACCCTCCAATGGGAAGGAGAAGGCGTAGATGAGAAGGGCATCGATCAAGCCACAGGAGAGGTTGTGGTAGAGGTGGATCCAAGCTATTTCCGTCCGACCGAAGTAGACCTGCTGATCGGCGATGCCACCAAGGCAAAAGAGCAATTGGGCTGGGAGCCGAAGCGCTCCGTAGAGCAGCTGTGTCAGGAAATGGTGCGCTCTGACCTGGATCGCTTCAGTCGAGATAAGTACTTGATGGAAGGTGGACACGAGGTGGTTCAAAGCCACGAGTAGGGATGCAAAAAGACGCACGCATATACGTAGCTGGTCATCGCGGAATGGTGGGTTCTGCCATTGTTCGTAGACTAGAGCAAGACGGCTACACCAATATCATCACCCGAAGGTCTGCCGAGTTAGATTTACGCGATCAAGCTCAAGTGCAAGCTTTTTTTGAGGCAGAACGTCCTACACACGTTTTCATGGCGGCAGCCAAGGTGGGCGGTATCGTAGCAAACAATACCTATCGTGCAGATTTCATCTACGATAACCTCATGATCGAGGCAAACATTACGAAGGCTTCTCACACCTTTGGCGTAGAAAAGATGTTGTTCCTCGGTTCGAGCTGTATCTATCCTAAGTTGGCTCCACAACCGCTCAAAGAAGCCTACTTGCTTGAGGGCTATTTGGAGTCGACCAATGAGCCCTATGCCATCGCGAAGATTGCTGGTATAAAAGTGGCTGAGGCATTCAGAGATCAGTATGGTTGCAATTTCATCTCAGCCATGCCCACCAACCTCTATGGTCCAAACGATAATTATGACCTGAAGAACTCACACGTGCTACCAGCTTTACTACGAAAGTTCCATACGGCGAAGACCACCGGTCAAGCCCAGGTAGAAATATGGGGCACGGGTACGCCGCGAAGAGAGTTTTTACACGTAGACGATCTGGCGGATGCCTGTATGTACTTGATGCAAAACTACGATGAGCGTGGCTTTGTAAACGTTGGTACTGGAACCGACGTTTCCATTCGTGAGCTTGCAGATCTGGTTGCGGATGTCGTTGGCTTCGATGGTGAGCTCGTTTTCGATACCTCCAAGCCTGATGGTACGCCACGTAAACTGATGGATGTATCGCTGTTGGCATCACACGGATGGAAGGCGAGCATTGATCTCCCTACCGGTGTAAGGCGGGTGTATCAAGAGATGAAGGATTCGCCGCTGTTCAACGAATCAGCGTAACTTCGTGAATATGCGTGGGGTCATTCTCTTTCTCACCTTTATTTTGCTGCATGGTTTGCTTCATGCGCAAGTGGCCCTGAGTCCATTGAACGTGCAACAGCGCAACCTACTTGAGGAGGATCTTCGTAGAGCTGAAGAACCTGTGGTCACTGCTTTTGCGCCCTATCGTGTATCCATCGCATTTCGGGATGATGCTATTGACGCTGACACCAAGCAATGGCAACGGAAAGAGCATGCATCATGGGTGATGCGAAAGCTCAGGAATGAACACCTCTTTCAGGTCCGTGAAGGAGACTTCGTGTTGAATGGCGATGCTGCATTCAATCTTGAAGCGGCTCGACAGTCAGATGATCAAGGTAGACGGCGGTTTACCAATACCCGAGGCTTTGAGTTTCAAGGTGCGATCGGTGAACGCTTCTTCTTCGCTACCAGTTTTTATGAGAACCAGTCGATCTTCCCAAATTACATGGATAGCGTCGTGTCCGCTCGGGGGGATTTCAATGCACCAACCGATCCTGAGCGGGGCAGTGTTCCCGGTTTCGGTCGTTGGAAGCCCTTCAATACTTCAGACAGCTACGACTACGACTACACCCTCGGTACGGGCTATATTGGATATGCGATTGGAGAACGATCGTTCTTACAGTTCGGTCATGATAAACAGTTCCTTGGCTATGGCTACCGATCCATGCTGCTGTCGGATGTTTCGAGTCCTTACCCCTTCTTGCGCGCACACATGAGCATGCTCAACGGAAAGCTTACCTATACCACTACTTGGGCGGTGCTGCAAGGATTGGAGCGCGTTGCTCCGGTGAACTACAATAATAAGGAGGCCTCGTTCCGCCGAATGGGAGCTCGCTTCTCCTACCTGCATTTCCAACCGAAGCACTGGTGGGGAATCGGTGTGTTCGATGGCTCCACCTGGCATTGGCGGGATAACAACCATCCACCCAGCATTGAGTACTACTTCCCCTATGGATTGGTTTACTTTGGTGATGGTGTGTTGAATCAAGTCACGGGATTGAACGGATTCATCCGTCCAGCAAAGTTCATCGACGTTTATGGTCAATATGCCTGGAACCGCAATTCTGGTGGAGTGGCGTATCAAATCGGTGTGAAGTGGCAGGGTGCACCGGAGAACCTCACCCTAACCATCGAACTGAATGGAAACGATCAAGGAGCCTATTACCATGATGAACAGAATCCAACATTGATCTTGGATGAACCCTTCGGTGTGGATCCCGACTTCGAGCACTACTACCAGCACAATGACCACGGTTTGGCGCATCCCTTCTTGGTAGAAATGACAGAATTTTTGGTGCGCTTGGATTACCAATGGAGAGACTTCTTCGTTCGGTCCGGATACCATCGCTTTAATCAGAACCCAACCTTGGTAGCTGCTTCAACCCATTGGTTCAATGGAGAGCTTGGTTTCATCATCAACCCGCGCTCCAATGCTCAGGTGGTGCTAGGACATATCCATCGCTCTGCAGAGCGGCCGTTGCCAACTGCTGCTGGTGCCATCAATACGTTTAATGAACAGTACACCTACCTCGCATTCCGCACTGCCCTTTTTAACCGATACCTAGACTTCTGATATGTTCAATATCCTACTTGCCCTCCTCACTGCTACCATCGTCTCTGTGCTCTCTACGCCAGCTCTGATCAAAGTGGCTTACCTGAAGCGCCTGGTGGATGAACCGATCGAAGAGCGCAAACAGCATTTTCGTCGCATCCCAACCATCGGTGGCATCATCATCTTTGCAGGAACGCTCTTTTCTTTCCTTATGTGGTTTCCCTTCGATGAAATGAGTGATCTCCGCGGTCTTGGAAGAGCCCTGAAAGACTTTCAATACATCGGTGCTACGATGATTCTTTTATTCTTCATTGGGATCAAGGACGACATCATAGGAACTGCCCCGGTGAAGAAGCTGGTCGGTCACCTCATCGTTGCCTTCATCTTGGTTATTATGGGCGACATCCGTATTACCAGCATGTATGGAATCTTTGGTGTACAGGAATTGCCAGAGTGGGGCTCCATCTTCTTAAGCATTCTAACGTACACGGCCATCGTTAACGCCATCAACTTGATCGATGGGGTGGATGGCTTAGCGGGTGGTGTAGGTTTGATCGCATCCACGGCGATGGGTATTTGGTTTTACCTGGCAGGCGGAACCGAGTACGCGGTCTTGGCATTTGCGCTCGCAGGAAGCTTGATTGGTTTCTTGGTCTACAACTTTTCTCCCGCCAAGATCTTCATGGGCGACAGTGGTTCTCTGACCATTGGCTTGATCCTCTCCATCTTAGCCATCAAGCTCATTGAGTACGATGTGGATCAACTTCCGGCCTCTATTGTGGTGCTATCGAAACCTGTGTTTGCCATGGCAACCTTGATGTATCCGCTTACAGACACCTTGAGGATCTTTATCTATCGGATTCGAAAGGGTACTTCTCCTTTTTCAGCAGATCGCAACCACATCCATCACCGTATGCTAGACCTTGGGCTAGGTCACCGCAAAACGGTGCTCTTGATTTATGCCACCACCATATTCGTGATCATGCTCTCCACCACCCTTCGATTCGAGCCAAGCATTGTGCTTGTAATCACGGCACTGATCGCAATGGTCTTTTCTCAGATCCCAAGTTTGATGCTGCGTTTGAAACGCAAAGAAAAGTTGAAAAAGGCGTGAGAAAGCATCGCTACACGATCATCGGAGCTTGCCTCCTTGCGCTTGCCTCCAACGCGCAGGAAGGCTTGTTTACCTTAGAGCATGCCTCGCACTGGCAGGTGGAGCGTGCGGCTGTTGCTGCAGGAAAAGGTGAACACCTCGATGTACGTCCGATGTCTTTTTGGACGGTTCAATCACAGCTGAATGACGCTGATGTTGATTCATCGGCTTATGCTCGCCTACCGTTGAAAAGAGTAAACGCTTCCTACTTGAGGGTTACACCGCGATTTAATCTCACCGGCTTCAATCAGGCAGGCAGTGCCGCAAGAACGGGGTTCGAGGCCATGGGCGGCGTAGGAATTGGCGGAGGCATCAAGAACAAGCTTTACTTCTACGTAGATGGCATTTGGGGAACTGTGCAGCCATACACACACATGGCTCAGATCACCGACAGCCTGCGCACGTTCACGGGTTGGGGATATGCCAACCAGAACATTGGAGGGGTAGATGCATTCGGAGTAAGTCAGGTGAGTGCGGTGGTGGCGTACAAACCTTCGCAGTACTTCGAGCTTTTTGCGGGTAGGGGGCGTCACTTCATCGGAGAGGGCTATCGTTCCATGTTTCTTGGTGATGCCGCTCCTAATTACAACTACGCGAAAGCGGATGTGAACGTCTGGCGCTTGCGCTACATGGTGCTTTACGCGCAGTTTGATCAGTCTTCTGATTACCCAACTCGCTTCTTTCCCACCTACCGGAAATACAGCACCATGCATTACCTCACTGTGAAGGTGAACGACTATTGGAAGGTCGGTGCCTTTGAGTCTGTGGTGTGGGAATCCGAAGACAGTGTGATCAACCGAGGCATTGATATTCATTATTTGAATCCGTTGATCTTCTTCCGACCAGTAGAGTACGGAATTGGTTCGAGCGACAACAGCTTGCTGGGCTTTACTTCTACCGTGCAACCGATGCCTGAGCTTACCTTGTACGG
>CAJXNO010000028.1 GCA_913057205.1 uncultured Flavobacteriales bacterium | reverse complement strand
CTTGAATCCAGCATTCGTTACTCAAAACCAACACATCTTCGAGGTGGTGAAGGTGGTGAACGATCAAAAACTGACCATTGTACCGGTGTTGGATGCACAAGAGAACTACAAGGGCTCGATCTCGATTGCTCAATTGATGCAAATCATCGCTGACATGCCCGTCGCCAACAACCCAGGCGGGGTCATTGTGTTGGAGTTGAACCAGAATGATTATTCCCTTGAGGCCATTGCCCGCATCATCGAAGAGAACGATACCAAGATCCTTGGAAGCTTCATCACCTCCCATGAAGACAGCACCAAGATTCACCTCACCATCAAGGTGAATACGGTTGACATCCGATCCATCCTTGCGGCGCTTCAGCGGCATGAGTACACCATCACTTTTTATGAGCAGAGTGATGATTATAATGATGATTTGCGCGACCGCTTTGATTCGTTCATGAACTACCTGAATATTTAAGTTCGGCCCATGCTCCGGTCTCTGTGTATGCTGGCCTTATTTGCACTGCTATTCGGAGCGGCTGGCGCACAAGAAGCATTACGAGTTTCTAACATCATCATAATCGGGCATGAACGTACACGAGAACATGTAATCCTCCGAGAGATCCCCTTTCAAGTGGGTGATACGATGCCAGTGGCTGATCTGGAAAGCTATAAGCAAAAGGCCCTTGAGACCTTAACACAGACCACCTTATTCAACTTCGTTGAAGCAAACTATACGATCATTGACAATACTACAGTGCTGTGGGATTTCACGGTACGTGAACGATGGTACGTATGGCCAGGTGTGGTTTTTTCATTGGCAGAAACGAACCTAAACAGTTGGTGGCAGAACAAAGATTTCGAGCGGATCAACTATGGCTTTTACGTCCAAGACCTCAACTTCAGAGGTCGACGCGAGATCGTATCCTTGAATTTTCAATACGGTTGGACCCGAAAGATCGGGTTGAGCTATCAGATTCCGGGACTGAACAAGAAACGCACATTGGGTGCTGGCTTTCAAGTGTTCTATGCCAACAACAGAGAGGTCAACTACGGGTCGCGTGACAACGAGCGCTTGTTTTTCAAAGACGATCGCTTCATTCAGGAGGAGATCGTAGTGAACACCCGATTGGAGTACAGACCACGCTTCTACAATCGGCACCGCCTGAATATGGGTTTACACACTGTGATCATCGATGATACCGTGAACACATATGCTGCTGACTACTTGCCGCCAGAAAGAAACCAATCGCAGTATGTGCACCTGAGCTATGGTTTCAAACGTGAGAAACGCGACAACATTGGATATCCATTAACCGGCTACGTGATCGATGCTACCTTAGACCAAGACGGGCTTGGACTGATCCATGACAACGATGTCTTCCTGACCAGTCTCGCTACCACCTTCAATACCCACCATCAATTGGGTGGACGTTGGTATGCTGCCCAGGGCTTGAAAACCAAGGTTACACTCATCAACGACAACGAGACTCCGTACTACTTTCAGCGTGGACTTGGCTATGGCAGTGCATTCATCAGAGGTTATGAGCTGTATGTGATCGATGGGCAGCATTATGCTTTGTGGAAAAGCAACCTGAAATACAACCTTTTGAAGAAGCGTACCGTAGACCTCAACTCGGGTATGGCCAAGAAATTCGACAAGTTCCACTATTCCGTATTTTTGAATGTCTTCGCTGATGCGGGATACGTGATTGATCGCATCAACGAGAATGTGAATCCGCTTGCGAATGACCTACAATATGCTGCTGGACTCGGACTCGACTTCGTTACCTACTACGACGTTGTGGTTCGCTTTGAAGGAGCGATCAACAAACAAGGCCAGCCTGGCTTATATATCCACTTCAAAAACCCCATCTGATACATGAAGCAACTTGCGATCTACGGACGCTCATTCGGCAACGAGTACAACGAACGCATCCAAGAGTTCTTCAAACTACTGGAAGAGCGCAAGGGAAAGGTAGACATCTACGCCCCCTTTGCGAAAACCTTGAAACAGAAGGGAATTCAATTGTCCGAGCAGTTCGGAAGCTTTGAACGCGATAGCTTTCAACCAAAGGAATACGACGTTATGTTGTCGATAGGAGGAGACGGTACCATGCTTGATACCACCACTTTTGTGCGCGATAGTAAGTTGCCCATCCTTGGACTGAACACCGGCAGACTTGGTTTTCTATCGAGCATTAACCTGGACCAGATGGAACCCGCATTGGAGCAAATCTTCAAAGGAGCCTACATGATCGATACCCGATCGGTTCTCAAAGCGGAAACAGAAGATGAGCTTTTCGGACGCGACAACTTCGCATTGAATGAACTCACGATCCACAAGAAGGATACGCAATCGATGATTGTGGTGCATGTTTACGTGGATGGGAAGTTTCTGAACACGTATTGGGCCGATGGATTGATCATCGCAACTCCTACCGGATCTACCGCATATTCGCTGAGTTGCGGCGGGCCAATCATCTTACCAAGCTCTTCGAATTTCATCATTACCCCCGTTGCCACACACAATTTGACGGTTCGGCCTGTTCTTGTTTCAGATCAGAGTGTGATCACCTTGAAAATGGAAGCCCGCAGTGAGAATCTATTGATGTCACTTGACTCCCGTTCCACCAGCATTGAAAAAGACTGTGTAGTGAACGTTATGAAAAACGATTTTGAAATCAATCTGGTTCGCCTTAAGAATCACAGTTTCCTAAAAACATTGAGACACAAGCTTCATTGGGGGTACGACAGACGCAATTAGACCTTTGCATTGAGCAGGGCACCCAAACAATTATATTTACAGCAATTGAGAAAAGGAATTTCATGCGACTAAACCTCGTACTTGTTTTAATCACAGCTACACTGGCCTCTTCGGTTGCGCACGGACAGCGCTGGAAGCGTTACAGGCATGAGGCTTGGGGAGGTGTTGGCGCAACCAACTTCCTTGGCGAGTTGGGTGGTGGAAACCAAGAGGCACAAGACCTTTGTCTCGACTTTGACGCAAAGTCTATGCGCTTTGCCTTTTCAGGTGGTTACCGATACAAACTGAATGAAATCGTGAGCTTGCGGGGTGGATTGACCTACGCACGCATTTACGGTTCCGATGAATTCTCCGGTTATCCTCACCGACGCAGCCGAAACCTCTCGTTCCGCTCTCCTTTGGTGGAGCTTTCTGCCGTTGGTGAAGTGTTCTTCATCCGCGAAAAGACCAACAACCGCTATCGCGTTCGTGGTATTCGCGGTGCGCTAGGAAGCGGTATGAGTGCCTATGTCTTTGGTGGTTTAGCGGGCGTGTGGTTCAATCCACATGGACAGTATAATGGCCAATGGTACAACCTGCATGCCTTGAAGACGGAAGGACAAGGATTGACGACCACATTGACCGATCCACTCACGGGTGCACCCGTAACCGTAACAGGTCCTGACCCCTATAGTCGGATCACCATGGCGCTACCTT
Source organism: uncultured Flavobacteriales bacterium (assembly GCA_913057205.1). Taxonomy (GTDB): domain Bacteria; phylum Bacteroidota; class Bacteroidia; order Flavobacteriales_G; family Salibacteraceae; genus SHAN690. The sequence continues at coordinate 32,137 of CAJXNO010000028.1, read as the reverse complement.
GTGGTATCGGTGCTAAGTACAGTGTGAACCAGAACATTTACATCTCCTTTGAATATGGTTTCCACTTGACCTTCACAGATTATATGGATGACGTAAGCGGTCGATACTTCGATCCAGTTGCCATTGCAGATGCCAATAGCGGCTTGGGCGGCACCACCGGAGATGCTGCACTTTTCTTTTCTAACCCTGCCATTCCCGTAGAAAAAGATGACGGTGTCGAATTTTTGGCTGGCGGATCACAACCATGGACAATCCGCGAGCAACGTGGTGATGCCACAACCAACGACGCTTACATGTTTGCAGTGCTTGCCTTCAACTACAAGTTCACTTCTCGTAAGACGAACCGTCCGAAGTTCTAAGATGCAAACTAATTCTCTCCTTCTTTCGTTTCTCTCTCACATGCAACGTGCCTTGCTCATATGTGCGCTCCTTTTTGGAACTCAAGTTCTGCACGCCCAAAAGTCGGGTCAGACCGATTTTGAGTTGGGTGTTAGCGGAGGTACCTCTTGGTATAACGGAGACCTGAATCCTTACGTTCACTTCGGTAGGAACTACATGAATCGTGCTTTCGGTTTGAGTTTGCGCAGGAACCTCAACCAGCGCTTCGCGCTGCGCTGGCAGTTTAATTATGGCGAGGTTGGTGCCAATGACGTTTTCGCGAACACCAGCTTTAGAAGGAACCGGAACCTAAACTTCACGAGTCCGATCATCGAATTTAGCAATACGATCGAATTCAATTTTCTGCCATGGGACGCTTTGGTAGACAAGTATTGCTTCTCTCCATACTCCTTCATCGGACTTAGCGGCTTTTACTTCAATCCAAGTACAGAAGTGGAGAACAGCATCTTCGAGCTTCAACCGAATGCTACGGAAGGACGAGAGTACTCCAAGGTTAACGTAGCCATTCCATTTGGATTTGGATTCAAGCTGGCCATTTCAGACCGCATCCTATTCAGTGCGGATTGGGGCTTAAGACGCACCTTTACCGACTACTTGGATGATGTGAGCGGTTTCTACCCAGAAGCCGGATCGTTAGAGGGGCTCGCAGAAGATTTGAGCGACCGCAGTTTGGAGCAAGCAGGACCCGACGGCACCAATTGGGGAACCCAACGCGGCAATGAGCTGAGCACCGATTGGTTTTCCTTTGCTGTGGCTACCCTTTCCATTCGTTTGGGACCTAAAAAGGGTTCGTGTAAGCATCTTCGGATTTAATTACCTTCGCAACCACTTGTCTCGGGGGTATGTTCGGGACAATTTTTTTTCACGCCGATGGAACTTCCACCAGAGCTAAATAGAGACAATGTACCGGAGCATATTGCCATCATCATGGATGGCAACGGTAGGTGGGCGAAGGGAAAGGGTAAAGCCCGGATCTTCGGCCATCGGAATGCGCTTGAAGCGGTGCGCAACACCACTGAAACGGCGGCGGAAATCGGTGTAAAATACCTAACGCTTTATGCCTTCTCAACAGAGAATTGGAAACGTCCGAAGCGTGAGGTAAATGCATTGATGGAACTTCTGGTTTCCACCATCAACAAGGAGATCAAGACCCTGATGGACAACAACATTCGATTGCGGGCTATCGGAGATGTAGATTCCTTGCCTTCTGCCACGCGCAGAGAGCTCGATAAAGGAATTGCAAAGACGAGCCAAAACAATAAAATGGACGTCATTCTCGCCTTGAGCTATTCATCGCGGTGGGAGATCATGGAAGCCACCAAACGCATCGCTGCTCAAGTAAAAGACGAACAACTCGACCCAGACGCAATAAATGAATCACTTTTCAGTTCATACCTGTCGACACACGGCACTCCAGACCCTGAATTGATGATTCGTACCAGCGGTGAAATGCGCATCAGCAACTTTCTGCTTTGGCAATTGGCCTACGCGGAGTTGTACTTTCTACCCATCCTGTGGCCAGACTTCAGGGGAAAAGACCTGATCCAAGCGGTGATCGACTATCAATCGCGTGAGCGAAGATTTGGTATGACCAGTGAACAGGTAAAGCTTTGAGAATCTAAATGAGGCACCTTATCCGTATCACATTCCTATTCGCGCTGCTTGCTTCTGCTTCGCTTCATGCACAGGTGCGCATCAGTTCTGACAACTTCTCCTATAGCGCACCGCGCACCTATGAAATCGCTGGCCTAACCGTAGAAGGAGCTGACAACCTAGATGAAGGTGCGATCCGGCTATTGAGTGGCCTAGCGGTGGGAGATAAGATCGAGATCCCGGGTGAAGAGACCGCCGATGCCCTCAAAAAACTTTGGAAACAAGACCTGTTCTCTGATATCCAGCTCCTGGTGCAACGCATCGAGGGCAAGAAGATCTTCTTGGTGCTCAAGATCGAAGAACGTCCTCGCCTCTCACGCTTCCGCTTTGAAGGAGTGACCCGATCCGAAGCCGATGACCTCCGAGAGGAGATCAACCTTTACAAGGAGAAGATCGTAACGGAGAACCTCGTCATCTCCACTCGAAACAAGGTGCGCAAGTACTACGAGGAAAAAGGTTTCCGTTCGGTAGATGTGAAGGTGATCGAAGAGAACGACAGTATCTTTAAGAACCACATCTTTATGACCATCGCTGTTGACAAGGGCAAAAAGGTGAAGATCAAGAAGATCGAGATCGAGGGCAACGACTTCTTCAGCGATTATCAGATCAGAAGAAGCCTAAAAGAAACCAAGGAAAAGAGCCGCTTCCGACCTTTCCAACACCTCGACACCCTCGCGAGAACATTGGCAGACAACCTGCTCCACGACCGACAACAGGTGCCTTACACCCTCAGGAATTACCTCTTTGACCACATCAAACTGACCATATTCAAAACCTCGAAGTACCTGGATGAGAATTGGGAGGAAGACAAAGAGATCCTTATCGCCAAGTATAATCAAAAGGGGTTCCGTGATGCACGGGTACTGTTTGATACCGTTTACGATGTAGAAAAGGATCGCGTGAACCTAAAGATGAAGGTTTCAGAAGGTTACCGCTATTACTTCCGAGATATCGAATGGATCGGTAACACAAAGTACCCTTCTGAGCAGTTAACCAACACCTTGGGCATCAAAGCCGGAGACGTCTACGATCCCGTAAAATTGGAGGCGCGGCTTTACATGGATCCAAACGGGGGTGATGTTACCTCGCTTTACATGGACAATGGCTACCTCTTCTTCCAACTTGATCCGGTTGAGATCTTGGTAGGTAGAGATTCGATCGATCTGGAGGTGCGCATGTATGAGGGCGAGCAAGCACGGATCAACAAGATCGGTGTGGCGGGTAACACGAAGACAAACGACTACGTGATCCTACGTGAGATCCGTACCAAGCCTGGACAGTTATTCAGTAGAGCAGACATCATCCGCTCACAACGCGAGCTCTCCGTACTTGGGTTCTTTGATCCGGAGAAGATGAACGTCATCCCAACACCCGATCCACAGACGGGAACGGTTGACATCGATTACATCGTGGAAGAGAAGCCGAATGATCAGTTGACCTTACAAGGTGGTTACGGTGGACGTATCCTTGTTGCGACCGTAGGGGTTCAGTTCAACAACTTCTCTACGAAGCACCTGTTTAAGCCAAAGGAGTGGAACGGTCCGCTTCCTTCGGGAGATGGGCAGCAACTGAGCATTCAGTTCAACACGAATGGTCGACAATTCCAAGCCTTCAACGTTTCCTTTACGGAGCCTTGGCTGGGTGGTAGAAAGCCGGTGAGCTTGACTCTGAGTAGTTTTTACTCGTTCTTCTCGGATGCATCCAGAAAGTACATTCCATCCAACAGCGATACCCTCACCCGAGCATTCTGGGGTGTGGAACGTCCGCTTCAGGTGTACAACGTTGATCGCTCCTACTTCGAGCGACGTGGTGTTTCCGCACAGATTGGTTCTCGTTTGACCATTCCGGATGACTACTTCACGGGGATGTTGGAGGTGAGCTTCCAGCAGTATACCCTGCAGAACCAGCGCCAGTTCTTCTTCCAGACAGGTCAAGCGTATAACCTTTTCGGCCGATTGCGTTTGAACAGAAGCTCGATTGATCAGCAGATCTTCCCTACCCTGGGGTCAGAACTTTCACTTTCATTCCAATTCACGCCTCCGTTCAGTGTGTTCAACAACAAAGACTACAGTGGTCTTGACGCTGCACAACGCTTCCGTTGGCTGGAGTACCACAAGACCAAATTCACCGCAGCCTTCTACAACAAGCTGTTCGATAAGTTTGTGCTTTACACCAAGGTGGGCTTTGGAGCGCTCGGCTTCTACAACCGCGACGTGGGAATGGTGCCATTCGAACGCTTCTACCTGGGTGGTGATCCATTCTCCAACATCAACAACCAGCTAGACTCTCGAGAGATCATCTCCTTGCGTGGTTATGCGGGATCCAACCTTTCACCAACGCTCGGAGCAACCTTGATCTCGAAGTATACCGCAGAATTGAGGTATCCATTCAGCCTGAACCCAAATGCGACCATCTATGGTTTGGCATTCACCGAAGCGGGTAACAGCTGGGCAGATTTTGACGGATTCAACCCATTTGATGTTTACCGTTCTGCTGGACTGGGTGTACGGAGCTTCCTTCCAATGTTCGGTATGCTCGGTGTTGACTGGGGTTACCGCCTTGATGATCGCGATGGCAGAGAAGGCTTCCCACCTTTTGATGCACAGCGTTCACGCTTCCATTTCACTTTGGGCATGCAATTTGGAGACCTGTAAAGAAACACGCACAACATGAAACGATTACTGACACTTTCAACCCTCTTTGTTCTGCTGATGAGCACCCCGCTATTTGCACAGCGATATGCCTTCATCGACACCGATTTCATCCTGGAGCAGATTCCCGCCTACCAAGAGGCCAAGACCGAACTCGATGCACAAGCCGAGAAATGGCAAAAGCAAATCGAGGCTCGATACGAGGAGATTGAGAAGATGTATACGGCATACAAGGCTGAGCAGGTCTTGTTGACCCCTGATATGAAGAAGCGCAAGGAAGAAGAAATCATTGCGAAAGAGAAAGAAGCGAAGGACTTCCAACGCCAAAAATTCGGCGTGGATGGAGACCTGTTCAAGCTTCGACAAGAGCTGATCAAACCGATCCAAGAAGAGGTGTTTGAAGCCGTACGTAAAATGGCAGAGCAACGCAGTTATGCCGTCATCTTTGATAAGGCAGCTTCTAGTTCTGCGATCATCTATGCCAACCCAAAGTATGACCAAAGTGATGAAATCTTACAACGATTAGGTTTCACTGGTGATACAGAATAATTTATCCCTTTTATTTGCACTAAATAAAATCGTCATGAGATATCTACTTGTTTCTGTACTAGCCGTGGTGCTTTCATTCGGCACGTTGAAGGCCCAGACAGCGCAAAAATTAGCGCACATCGATTCTCAGGAATTGCTTGAAATGATGCCAGAGAAAAAGGAAGCCGACAAGAAGCTTGAGGAGTTCGCTAAGCAGTTAGAAACTCAACTGGGTGCAATGTCTAAGGAATGGGAAAGCAAGATCCAAGATTATCGTGCAAACGAGGCTGTGATGTCTGACATCATCGCACAAACCAAAGCAGAAGAGATCCAGAACCTTGAGCAGCGTATCCAAGCATTTCAACAGAATGCACAGCAATCGCTCGGGAAGAAAGAAGCAGAGGTGTATCAGCCTATCCTTGATAAGGCACGTGCAGCAATCGAGAAGGTGGCCCAAGACAATGGCTTCACTTACGTATTCGATCGCAGTGCAGGCTCCTTGTTGTATCAGCCTGAATCAGACGATATCCTCAACTTGGTGAAAGCTGAGTTGGGCATTACGGAATAAGCCGTCGACTCCGGCTTAAAGCCCACCATGAATAAAGATGCTCCTATCGGCATTTTTGACTCCGGCGTTGGAGGTTTGTCGATATGGAGAGAGATCAACCGTTTGCTTCCGCAGGAATCGAGCATATACCTTGCGGATAGCAAACATGCCCCTTACGGTGAACGCCCTAAGGACGAGATCATTCGGCTTAGTGTAAAGAACACCGAGGTTCTTGTGGAAGAAGGGTGCAAATTGATCGTGGTAGCATGCAACACCGCCACCACGAACGCCATCGACACCCTTCGTTCTCATTACAGCATTCCATTCGTTGGTATTGAACCGGCTACTAAGCCAGCAGCCATTGCCACGCGCTCTGGGAAGATCGGGGTGCTGGCTACGCGTGGTACCTTGACCAGTGAACTCTTCCTTTCTACCTCAGCCCCTTATCGCGAGGAAATCGAGATCATTGAACGGGTTGGAGCAGGCTTGGTCCCCATCATTGAATCCGGCAAGCTATCTGAAGCGCGCGATTTGCTTAAGCGTTACCTTGAACCTATGGTAGCAGCTGGTGTGGATAGTATTGTACTCGGCTGTTCGCATTACCCATTCCTGATCGAAGAGATCAAAGCCATTGTTCCTAGCTCTATCCAGATCATCGACTCCGGTGCACCTGTGGCCCGCAGAACGGCTAAACTATTGCAGGAGCGTAACCTCTTGAACGATGAAGGAACAGCTCAACTGCGGTTCTATACCAATACCAATGTGGAGGTGCTTTCCTCTTTTTTACAACGCTTGGATGCACCGCCCAATGAAGCGCAGCATTTGAATTTCTAACGCTTGAGGTCTGAATCGAACCAAGCAGCGTACTTGACGTAGTTGCGCGCAATACGCTCGATCTCTCCTTCTCTCAGCTCCTTTGAAACGAGCTTTCTGAACTTGGCTGGCACGCCTGCATACAGCTCGCCTGCTTTCACATGCGTTCCTTCCAGCACCACTGCACCTGCAGCAATGATGGCATTCTCTTCGATGACAGCGTTATCCATCACTATCGCACCCATCCCTACCAGCACATTGTCGTGAATCTCACATCCATGGATGATCGCATTGTGACCGATCGATACATTGTTTCCCATGATCGTTTGGGTCTTCTCATAGGTGCAGTGGATGACCGCACCATCTTGAACATTTACACGATGACCCATGCGGATCGTATTTACATCTCCCCTGACCACTGCGTTGAACCAAAACGAGCATTCGTTCCCACAGATCACATCGCCTACGATGGTTGCATTCGGTGCTACAAAACAGGATTCACCAAACACAGGCGACTTTCCTTCAACCGGTAAAATTGTTGCCATAATTGATCGTTAAACCATACGAAGGTAGTGCTGTTTGGATTCTAACTTCGTACCTTGAAAAACATGCATTATGAGTGAAAAGACACTTCCCTATATGATCTATGCAGAGGTCACACCCAACCCTGCAACCATGAAATTCGTTGCCAATCGTGTTCTCGTAGAAGACGGTGCGGTGTACGAATTCAACAGCGAAGCGGAGTCGGCCAACGCCCCATTCGCGCAACGCTTGTTCAGCTTTCCGTTCATTCAAAAGATCTTCATCACGCAGAACTTCATCACCCTTACCAAGATGGAAGGTATCGAGTGGGACGATGTGATGCTGGAATTGCGCGAGTACATCAGCAATTACCTCAATGCAGGTCAACCCTTATTCAATGGCACTGTTGAGCAAGCAAAGAACGGTGAGACCCAAGATACGGGCATAACCGACCACGCAAAAGCAGATACCCCGATCGAAGAGCGCATCGTTGAGATCTTGGATGAGTACATCCGTCCGGCCGTAGAAGGCGACGGTGGTGCTATTCACTTCAAGTCCTTTGAGGAAGGCAGGCTGAACGTAGTATTGAAAGGAGCATGCTCTGGATGTCCGAGCAGCAGCGTCACGCTAAAAGCTGGTATCAAGGCACTTTTCGACCGTATGCTACCTGAGGTGAAGGAAGTGGTGGCTGAAGAGCTCTGATACCTCTTTCAAATTGAACGCATGAAAAAAGCCTCAGGATATCCTGAGGCTTTTCTATTTCTAGTGATCGCATGCGTTACAGTCCGAGGAGCACTTGTTCCGGCTCCTTACCACCGAATAGCATCCAAGAAGGATTCTCGATCATCTCTTTCACTTTGTAGAGGAAGCTTACAGACTCCTTACCATCGATGATGCGGTGGTCATAAGACAGCGCCACGTACATCACCGGACGGATCACTACCTCGCCGTTCACTGCGATCGGACGCTCAACGATGTTGTGCATACCGAGGATCGCGCTCTGAGGTGGATTGATGATCGGTGTACTCAACATAGAGCCGAATACGCCACCGTTGGTAATGGTGAAGGTTCCTCCGGTCATCTCATTGATGCTCAATTTACCTTCGCGTGCCTTGATGGCCAAACGCTTGATCTCCGACTCGATCTCGTGCAATGCCATTTGTTCAGCATTACGCACAACAGGGACCATCAAGCCCTTTGGTGAGCTCACCGCAATCCCGATGTCTGCATAGTCATGGAACACCATGTCTTTACCATCGATGTATGCGTTCACTGCAGGATACAAGCGAAGCGCTTCTGTCACCGCCTTGGTAAAGAAACTCATGAAGCCAAGGCTTACACCATGCTTCTCTTTGAAGGCATCCTTGTACTTCTTGCGTAAATCCATCACGAAGCTCATGTCTACCTCATTAAAGGTGGTCAACATGGCCGTTTCGTTTTTCACGGAAACGAGTCGCTCGGCAACCTTACGACGCAGGGTGCTCATTTTCTCTCTACGCTCATCGCGCGTACCGCCCCAGCCAGAAAGCTCAGATGCCGTATCGAAACCACCAGCCAGATAAACTTCAACATCGTGCTTGGTTATCTTGCCACCTTGACCCGACCCTTTGACCTTGTCAGCAGAAACGCCTTTGTCGTCCATCATTGCCTTAGCAACAGGGGTTGCCTTCGCCTTGCTGTTATCTACGGAAACACTTTTCTCTGGAGCGTTCTCTTTCTTTGCTTCAGCCTCCTCCTTCTTCGGAGCTGCATCTTCTTTCTTAGGTTCTTCCTTCGCCTTTGGCTCTGGTTTCACCGAGGTATCGATCTTACAAACGACCTGTCCAACCTCGATGGTATCGCCTTCTTCGATCAGGAACTCGATCTTTCCAGCCACCTCCGCATTCAGCTCAAGGGTAGCCTTATCACTATCGATCTCTGCGATCGGCTGGTCAAGATCTACTACGTCTCCGCTCTCTACAAGCAGCTGAGCTACCTCAACCTCAGTTATCGATTCGCCCGGACTGGGCATCTTCATTTCTACAATTTCAGCCATGGTTGATCGCTTTGCTTATGAAAAAAAGGTTTCAATAATCGTATTTTGTCTTTGCTGGAAGCGCTTCATCGAGCCACTCGCTGGACTACCGCTCTCGTGACGGGCAATGCCTGTGAGCTTCTGCTCTGGCCATACCCGCAAAAGGAAATTCCATGCTCCCATGTTCTCCGGTTCTTCCTGCACCCAGCAGATCTCCGCATCCTTTCCGTAAGAAGCAACGATCTTGTTCAACTGGTCTTTCGGGAAAGGATAGAGTTGCTCTACGCGTACCAAAGCCGTATCTTCTTCACGTACGCGCTCCTCTCGAGCGGCAAGTAAATCGTAGTAGATCTTTCCTGAACAGAGTGCAACGCGCTTTACTTTCTTCTTGTCTGCTGTAGCATCATCTACCACCTCTTGGAACTTGCCTTTAGCGAGATCATTGATGGATGATGTGCATTTCGGATGACGCAGGAGGCTCTTCGGTGTAAAGACCACCAACGGCTTTCTGAACGACCACTTCACTTGTCTCCGCAACACGTGGAAGAAGTTCGCTGGAGAAGTACAGTTCACCACCTGGATATTATCTTCTGCACACTGCGACAAGAAGCGCTCTAAACGGGCGCTGGAGTGTTCTGCACCCTGGCCTTCGTAGCCATGAGGCAACAGCATGACCAATCCGTTCATACACGCCCACTTATCTTCCGCAGCCGTCAGGAATTGGTCAACGATGATCTGTGCACCGTTGTAAAAATCGCCGAACTGTGCCTCCCAGATTACAAGTGCGTAAGGGTTCGCCATAGCATAGCCATACTCGAAGCCAAGCACACCATACTCCGAAAGCAAGCTGTTGTAAATGGAAAAATCTCCCTGCAGGTCAGACAAGTGCTTCAATGGCACATACTCTTCTTTACTGTCTTCAAGGGTCAAAACCGCATGGCGGTGTGAGAAGGTACCGCGTTCCACATCTTGACCGCTGATGCGCACTGGATAGGCCTCATCGAGCAGGCTTGCGTAGGCCAAAAGCTCGCCCATCGCCCAGTCTAGTCGGTCCTCCTTCAGCATTTTCTTGCGATCGTCCATCAGCTTCACCACCTTCTTAAAGAAAGGCTTGTCTTCTGGGAGCGTCGTCATCAGTTTGGCTAACTCCATCAATTCCTCTTTCGAAACGGAAGTATCCGGTGAGCTCTTGAATGAATCTTCGCCTGACTTTTCAATTCCTTGCCAGGAAGCTTCTAAGAAATTGGAAATGTGCGCTGTACTGATTTCCTTCGCTTCGTTCAACCTGTTCTGTAGGTGCTCATTGAAGGCATTCTCGATTTCTTTTGCTTCTGCATCGGTTAGCACCCCCTCTTCGATCAGTCGTTCTACGTAGATCTGCTTAGGATTCTTGTGTTTCGCGATGGCTTGGTATAGGGTTGGCTGCGTGAAGCGAGGCTCATCCCCTTCATTGTGCCCATACTTTCGGTAGCACAGTAGGTCGATGAAGACATCCTTATGGAAGCGTTGGCGGTACTCTACAGCCATCTTCATAGCGTGAGCAACTGCTTCTGGGTCGTCCCCGTTGATGTGGAAAACAGGCGATAAGGTCACCTTGCCCACGTCAGTGCAATACGTGCTCGAACGAGCATCCAAGTAATTCGTTGTAAATCCGATCTGGTTATTGATGACCACGTGAATGGTACCGCCGGTTCGATAGCCATCAAGCTGTGCCATTTGCACCACTTCATAAACCACGCCTTGTCCGGCGATGGAGGCATCACCATGGATCAGGATCGGAATGATTTTATTCTCGTCTTTCAGGTAGGTATCGATCTTGGATCGAACGATTCCTTCCACCACGGGATCAACCGCTTCCAAGTGTGATGGATTCGGCGCCAAGGTAAGCTGAAGCTTGGTACCGATCTCCGTCTTCACCTCTGACGAGTAGCCGAGGTGGTATTTCACATCCCCGTCGAAGAGGTTGTCTTCGTACTCTTTACCTTCAAATTCACTGAAGATATCGGCATAGGTCTTCTTGAGAATATTGGCCAAGACATTCAATCGACCTCGATGGGCCATTCCGATCACGATCTCCTCCACTCCTTGTACTGCTCCGTATTCAGCCACCACGTCTAGCGCAGGAATCAGCGATTCACCGCCTTCAAGAGAAAAGCGTTTCTGCCCAACGAACTTCTTGTGCAAGAAGCTTTCGAATACCACGGCTTCGTTCAGCTTACGAAGAATGGTCTTTTTGGTATCGTTTGAAAACTTGGGTAGGTTCTTCTCTGCTTCCACGCGTTTCTTGATCCACTCCAGCTCTTCCGCGTCGCGGATATACATGTACTCGATGCCAATGGAGTTGCAATAGGTGGTCTTCAGGTGATCGATGATGGTCTCGAGCTTAGCCGGACCAATACCCAGTTCTACGCCCGCATTGAAGGTCGTTTGAAGGTCAGCATCAGAGAGCTCAAAGTTATCCAGGTCGAGCGTTGGCGAGTACTTCCGACGTTCACGAACGGGATTCGTTTTGGTGAACAGGTGTCCACGTGAACGGTAGGCATTGATCAGATCGATCACCCTGAACTCCTTCAGCGTGCTTTCTGAAACCGCCGTTTCGCCATAATTTGCTTGAAAAAAGTCAAAACCCTGAAAAAACTTCTTCCAGCCTTCCTCTACCGAATCAGGGTTGTTCTTGTACTGTAAGTATATCTCTTCAACTGCGTTTACATCGCCGTTTCCGAGGTATGAAAATTTATCCATCGATTCACTCGAGTATTGGGTTGGCAAATCTAAGGTTTTAAGTGCTTTTGGCGGATTTCCTCCTCATCTTTCGAAGGGCCTTCCGAAAAGCGCTTCCTCAGCCATACCTTTTGGAAACATCTAAAGAGATATAAAGTTGCCACCTCGCTAGTGGCCATGTTCATCGGCTCTACGCTGGATGGCAGGTCGACCCGGTAATTGAAACTTTGAAACCCTAAATGATCACCTTTCAAGTCGTCGACCCATGCAGTTGTGGCTTCGATCACCAGTGCGGCACCTTGCGCAGGGTCAAGGTTTGGCGCATCCAAACCAGCCATCCGAGCATCCTTCAAAAACTGGTTGATGGTAGCTTGAAGCCAGTCGAATTGTTGCAGGTATCGCTCGAACTCCTCGTATTTAATGGTATTTGATGCCATTACTGCAGGCTAGATTATATTTTTGATGCCTCATGGCGAAAGTATTAATCACAGGAGGAACAGGAGCGATTGGACAACGCCTCACAGAAATGCTGCTTGCGAACGAACACGAGGTGGTGCACACTTCGCGCTCTTCCAGCGGTGTTAAGGGAATTCCTACCTACCAATGGGATGTGAAGGCCGGCACCATGGATCCGCAGGCCCTGGTCGGCGTCAACGCCATTATCCACCTCGCTGGAGCGGGCATCGCCGATAAGCCTTGGACCGATAAGCGCAGGCAAGAGATCATCGATAGCCGTGTTGCATCTGCACGCCTGTTACTGAAAACCTGTGAAGAACAGAGCATTGAACTTGACCATTTCATCTCCGCCTCAGCCATAGGCTGGTATCCGCTGATCGTGAGCGATAAGGTTCACAACGAAGAGAGTGAACTAGGAGACGGCTTCTTGGCAGAGGTGTGTAAGCTTTGGGAAGCTTCTGCCGATGAGTTCAACAATGTAGCGAAGCACGTTTCTAAGATCCGGATCGGACTGGTTTTGGCAAAGGGAGAAGGCGCCCTGAAGGAGATCTCACTGCCTGTGAAATATTATGCCGCTGCTGGATTAGGCAAAGGGGAACAGTACATGTCTTGGATCCACAAGACCGATGTGTGCCGTATCTTTCAACATGTACTGGAAGAAAAACTTGACGGTGTCTACAATGCTGTTGGACCCGACCCAACCAAGAACCAAGACTTCATGCAGATCCTCGCGGATGTCATGGAGAAACCGATGTTCTTACCCAACGTTCCAGAATTCATCATTCGCTTGATGTTTGGTGAAAAGGCAGACCTTGTCTTGAAAGGTGTTCCATTGTCCTCAGAAAAGATTCAGAAGACAGGCTTCTTTTTTGACTATCCCACACTGAACTCTGCCTTGATGCAGATTTACAGCGACGAGGATTAGCGCTAAATCTATTGGTCTCGGCCCATCAGGTAATCTACCAAGGCTTCCAATTCTCGCAGGATCTCGGGTTTCCCGTTTACTTTTTGAAGCGCTTCTGTAGAGATCGAAGAAAACTGCTTGATCTTCTGATCCGCTTCGATCCGGATATCCAATTCTTCGTATAAGCGCAAGACCTCTGAAATGCGCTCATCACCCTCAAGCTGCTGGTAGGCATGGGTTAGCGCTTGCCGCTGCTCGTCATTTGCCTTTTCAAAGGCGCGTATGGTCAACCAGGTGCGCTTACCCTCAAGGATATCGCCACCGATCTTCTTTCCGAAGGCTTCTGAACCAAAGGCATCCAAGTAATCATCTCTGATCTGAAAGGCAAGGCCTAAGTTCACCGCGAAACGATCCAATTCCTCCTGCTGTGCTTCTGAAGCACCCGCAACGATGGCACCGAGCTTCATGGCTCCTCCAAGCAGAACAGCCGTTTTAAGGCGGATCATGGCCATGTATGCTTCCTCCGAAACATCATCACGAAGGGCATAGTCCATGTCGAGCTGCTGCCCCTCACACACTTCTAACGCTGTGGTATTAAATTCTTTGGCCAATGGACCAAGCAACGACGCATCTGCCTGAATCAAGTATTGGTAAGCGATCACCAACATGCCATCACCACTGAGCAAGGCGATGTTATGGTCCCATTTTTTGTGGACGGTGGGTAAGCCCCGACGCACATCCGCGCTGTCCATGATGTCGTCGTGCATAAGGGTGAAGTTATGAAATATCTCCACCGCCAACGCTTGCGGCATGGCTTCAAGGGGCTTTGCACCCATCAGTTCAGCGGCCATTAAGGTTAAGATCGGACGTATGCGCTTCCCTCCCAGACCGAGGAGGTAGTGCATCGGCTCGTAAAGGTTCGCTGGTTCCTTGGGAAGTGCGAGGTGGTCGATGTGGGATTCAACTTCCTTTCGGAGTTGAAGTAAGTACTCGGTCATTTATCCTTGATCAATTTTAGCAGGTATTCACCGTAGCCGCTTTTCAGCAACGGTTCTGCAAGCTTCTTTAACTGACCTGCGTCGATAAAGTTCATCCGATACGCTACTTCCTCGATGCAGCCTACCTTCAAGCCCTGTCGCTCTTCGATCACTTGAACGAATTGTCCGGCTTGCATCAGCGAAGGGAAAGTACCCGTATCCAACCAAGCATATCCCCTACCCATCACGCGCACCTCCAATTCCTGCATTTCGAGGTACTTCTTGTTTACATCGGTGATCTCATACTCCCCGCGGGCACTTGGCTCCAATTCTTCGGCGATCTTGACCACACGGTTATCGTAGAAGTACAATCCGGGTACCGCATAATTCGACTTAGGCACCTTTGGTTTTTCTTCCAAGGATAAGGCCTGAAAGTCATCGTCGAACTCCACCACGCCGTAGCGCTCAGGATCGGTAACATGGTAGGCAAATACAATACCCCCTTTGGGATCAAACGCCGATTGAAGCAGCTTATGAATGCCGTGTCCGAAGAATATGTTATCCCCAAGGATCAAGGCAACACTATCATTCCCGATGAAGGACTTTCCGATCACGAAGGCCTGGGCCAGGCCGTTAGGTTCCTCCTGTACGGCATACTCGAAGGTGCAACCCAAGCTGGATCCATCACCTAAAAGACGTTCAAAGTTTGGAAGATCTACGGGTGTAGAAATGATCAAGATCTCACGGATGCCAGCCATCATCAAGATAGACAGCGGATAATAGATCATCGGTTTATCGTAAACGGGTAGCATCTGCTTGCTGGAAGCGAATGTCAAAGGGTGAAGTCGTGTTCCGGCGCCGCCGGCGAGGATGATTCCTTTCATGTGCTTTCGTTTTCTCCGTTCTTGAAATCCAGCTCGTCTAACTCCAGGTCTTCCTCCTCATCGAGCAAGGTCAAAAGCGGCTCTTGGAACCAGCGTGTCAACATGCTCTTCTCCAAGGTCATCAGGAAGGACGGAAGCAAGATCAGGTTAGCGAACATCGCCACCATCAAGGTGAGCGACACCAAAATACCCAAAGCCCTCGTTCCACCAAAATCTGAGAAAGCAAACACGCCAAACCCGAAGAACAGGATGATGGACGTATACACCATACTCACTCCGGTTTCCTTAAGGGCAAGCTTCACGGATCGACCGATATCAAAATTCGTCAAGCGCAACTCTTGGCGGTACTTAGCCAGGTAGTGAATGGTATCATCCACAGAGATACCAAAGGCCACGCTGAAAACCAAGATGGTTGAAGGTTTGATGTTGATGCCAAAGTAGCCCATGATGGCTGCCGTAAACAGCAGCGGAATCAGGTTGGTGACCACTGAAACAATGATCATTCGCAGTGAACTGAATACGATCGCCATCAACATAGCGACGATGAAGATCGCAATGCTCAAGCTGATGAAAAGGTTGCGAACGAGGTAGTTTGTCCCCTCGAGAAAGGTGATCGATGGACCTGTGATCGTGACATCGATGTAGTTGGCTTCGAGGGCCTCTTTCAAGTGTGCCATGGCTGTCGGGTTGCCAGCAAAGTTGACGCTGTCGATATCGCTCACGGACTGATCCGTGCTATCACCAATCATCTTTAGGAAGCTGCGCTTGGCCGATGAATTTCTGCTCAGAATGTAGCGCGAAACGGAGTCGATGAAGGCAGGCTCTTGCTTTGCTTCAATGACCTTCAACAAGGAATCTTGCTTCTCTTTCTTCGGATTAAAAATCTCATCCACCTTCGGGTAGTAGTAGGCCAGCAAACTATCCATCTCAATGGTTCCAACATCAGCCACCTGCAGACTAATCCTCGCGTAGCGCTGCGTACTGTCCAAGTAGGTGTTCAGCAGACCTTGATCTGCATTGGCGTTGTCGATATAGTCCTTGAAGAACGCCCGTTCCCGGCTTGAGATCAGTTCATACCGCTCTGGATTGCCATTGTAAAAAGCCTGTTTTACAAACTTCAAGGCATCTGCGATAGAGATGCTCTTCGAAAAGGAATCGTCTTCTTCAAACAAACGTTGCGTTTCATCGATCCCTTTAAGCACACTCGACTTCAAGACCTGTCGAGGTTTTTTTGTGTCGATCTGGATCTCAAAGGGGACTACCCCTCCAAAGTTCTGTTCAAACCAATAAAGGTCTTCTACGGTGGTGTGGTTATCTGGAAGGTCATCAACGATGTTACCCGTTGTTTGCACCTGAACCATACCCACGACCGACAGGGCGACCACGAGCACGGTGATCCCATAAACGAGGGGACGTTTGAAGCTCACCAGATGAATAAACCAGCTTACGAGGTTCAAGACCCATGACTTTTCTAGGTGACCGGTTTTCTTCTCATTCGGAGGAGGTAGGAAGCTGTAAGTGATGGTGATGACCAGGATCGAAAGCAAGAAAAGCGACATGATGGAAATAAAGGCCACGATTCCAAACTCCACCAACAAAATGCTCTCGGTGAAAATGAAGGTCAGGAAACCTGTAGCCGTGGTAGCGTTGGTCATGAAGGTAGCGCTGCCAATGCGGGATACTACACGAACCAATGCTTTGGCCTTATTACCGTGTAGGTTCAGTTCCGAGTGGAACTTATTGATCAGGTAGATGCAATTCGGAATACCGATCACGATCACCAAAGGAGAGATCAAGCTGGTTAGGATGGTGATTTCATATCCGAGCGTATTGAGAACCCCAAGCGACCAAATCACTCCTAATCCCACCACCGTCAGCGAGATGAGCACAGGCTTGATCGACCGGAAGAAGATCAGGAGAACGGTGATGGTAATGAGTACGGTGAGCACGAGGAGCATGCCCAGTTCCTTCTTAATGAGGGCGCCAAGGTTCTCGCGGATGTACGGCATTCCCGAGTACTGGATATCTACGTTGTTCTCCTCTTCGAAGGTCTGAACCATCTCTAAGATGCCCCCAAAGAACTCCGAGCGCTCTGTGGAGTTGAAGCGATCATTGTCCATCGAGATCGCCATGAGGCTGTAGTTGTTCTCTGCGTTATAGAGCAATCCTCGGTAAAACGGCAGCGACTCATACTTCTCTCGAAGTTTATCTAGCTCCGCCTGTGATGCCACGGGCCCCTTTACAATGGGATCAATTAGGAAGCGTTTGTTGGCGGTGTCTTTCTTGATATCAAAGGCACTTCCAATGGATAGAACCGTATCTACCCCTTCGATCTTGGTGAGCGATCTACCAAGCTTATACCACTCGTTGAATAGCTCAACATCATGAAAGAGGTCCTTCTCTATACCGATGGCAAAAACGGTAGACTCCTCTCTGAATTGATCTTGAAACTCCTCCCAAGCTAGGATTGTAGGTGAATCATCTGGCAGCATTTGCGGCAGCCCATACGCCAGCCTAACCCCCGTAGCTTGGTAAAGCATGGCAGCGGTGAAAACGACGATGATGCCGATGATCAGGAGCCTGTAGCGTATTATGGATCGGGCGATTCTAGCCCACATTACGTGCTAGTTTTCAAAGCGGTCGAAGTTACAAGAATAGCCCCCGAAAGGCAACGTGTTCAAACATTATTTTTGGGCCCGAATGACGCTTCGGAACGGCATACAAATGCTTCGGCATTGGAACCTGAGGAAAACATGGAACGCCTTAGCCACCTTGTTGAGCTATTACGTGAGCAAGTACACTTCCATGCAGCGCCATTGGGGCTACCCGATCTCCTTATCGATTGAACCCACCACGGCTTGTAATCTGAGGTGTCCGGAATGTCCGAGCGGACTCCGATCCTTCACACGTCCTACTGGCCGACTTTCAGTGGATCTGTTGGAAAAGATCTTAGCGGACGTGAAGGACTATTGCACCTACATCAATTTCTACTTCCAAGGCGAACCCTACCTGCACCCGCAGTTCTTTGATCTCGTAAAAACGGCTGACGCAGCTGGCATCTTCACCTCTACCAGCACCAATGCACACTTCCTTGACGATCAACGCGCCAAGCGAACCGTTGCTTCCGGTTTAGATCAGCTCATCATCAGCATTGACGGTACGGAACAAGGAACCTATGAAAGCTACCGAAAAGAAGGCGACCTCTCCAAGGTCATCGAGGGAACAAAGAACATCTTGAAGTGGAAGAAAGAACTCGGATCAGCTACCCCGCATGTGATCTTCCAATTCCTGGTGGTACGTCCGAATGAGCATCAAATAGACGAGGTTAAACAGCTCGGCAAAGAGCTGGGGGTAGATGAAGTGAAGCTGAAAACGGCCCAGATCTACGACTATGAGAACGGGAGTCCATTGATCCCGACCAAGAATGAATACTCCAGGTATCGTCAGACGGCAGAAGGCAAGTGGGAGATCAAGAATCCACTGGACGATCACTGCTGGCGCATGTGGTCAGGAGCGGTGATCACATGGGATGGCCAGGTGGTGCCCTGTTGCTTCGATAAGGATGCCCACCACACCATGGGCAATGCAGGCGAGGTACCGTTCAAATCGATCTGGAAAAGTGCCGAATACGACAACTTTAGAAAGCAGATCTTACGATCAAGAAGTGAAGTAGAGATGTGCAGAAACTGCTCGGAAGGAACGCAGGTTTGAGCCGATTAAACGGTCATGATATCCTTTTCCTTCTTCGCTAAGAGGTCTTCAACAGACTGGGTGTACTTGTCGGTCAGCTTTTGAACCTTGTCTTCCGCATCTTTGGCGAGGTCATCAGAGATTGCTTCTTTCTGAAGCTTCTTGATCTCATCGTTGGCCTCCTTACGCGCATTACGGATTGACACACGTGCATGTTCTCCTTCCGTCTTGGTTTGCTTCACCAAGTTCTTTCTGCGCTCCTCTGTGAGCGGTGGAACGTTGATCATGATCAACTCACCATTGTTCTGTGGATTCAGCCCTAAATTAGCCATCATGATCGCCTTTTCGATGGGCTCCAACATGGCTTTTTCCCAAGGTTGGATGGAGATCGTTCGTGCATCCGGCGTATTGACGTTTGACACCTGGTTCAAGGGTGTTTGCGAACCGTAATAGTCCACCATGATTCCGTCCAGCATGCTTGGATGTGCTTTACCAGCGCGGATCTTTGACAATTCTTTAATCAGGTGATCGATCGAGGACTTCATTCCGTCTTCGGCCATTTCCAATACCATGTTGATCTCTTCCATCGCTCTAATTATTGTGCTTCAAATGTAATACGCGTCCCGCTTCTAAACTTCTACCAAGGTTCCCACTTGTTCACCCATCACTACCCGAGACAAGTTCCCCGGCGTGTTCATATCGAATACGATGATCGGCACGTTGTTCTCTCGACATAAGGTGAAAGCCGTCATATCCATCACGTTCAAATTCTTGGAGATCACTTCCGTGAAGGACAGGTTGTCGAATTTCACGGCGTTCTCATCCTTCTCTGGGTCTGCAGAATAGATGCCATCCACACGGGTTCCTTTCAAGATCACATCCGCCTCGATCTCGATGGCGCGCAAGGAAGCAGCTGTATCTGTGGTAAAGTATGGATTGCCCGTACCCGCACCAAAGATCACCACACGTCCTTTCTCCAAGTGGCGCACCGCCTTTCTTCGAATGAAGGGCTCAGCAATCTGCTCCATCTTGATGGCAGTCTGTAAGCGTGTTTTGAGTCCAAGTGATTCCAGTGCTGATTGCAAGGAAAGGCTGTTGATCACGGTTGCAAGCATCCCCATGTGATCACCTTGAACGCGATCGATCATGGATCCATCGGCTTGAATGCCTCTGAAAATGTTTCCTCCACCGATAACCACCGCTACTTCAATGCCCATATCTGCAATAGCTTTGATCTCGTGCCCGTATTGCATGAGACGCGCATTATCGATGCCATATTGCTGTTCCCCCATGAGGGCTTCACCACTCAGTTTTAGAAGAACCCGTTTGTACTTATGCTCAGCCATGCGGCAAACTTATTTGAAATTCTGTGACCCTGTATAGGCTCAGATGGACTGAACCTGAATTTTTGGACAAAAAAAAGAGCGATGTTTCCATCGCTCTTCCTTGTAAATGCTATCAATTAACTCAAAGAGAACCGCTTGAAGTCCTTAACGGTCAACTCACCGTCGATCTCTTTCAACATTTGTTGAATGGACTTTTTGTTGTCTTTGATGTATGCTTGGTTCAACAAGGTATTCTCCTTGAAGAATTTGTTCAACTTACCCATTGCGATCTTCTCGAGCATCTCTTCTGGCTTACCTTCCTGACGAGCAAGGTCTTTACCGATCTCGATCTCTTTATCGATCACATCTTGTGGAACGCTGTCTTGGTCCAAAGCAACCGGGTTCATTGCAGCGATCTGCATAGCAACATCGCGTCCTGCTTCAGAAACCTTATCACCTGCTTTATTCAAGCTCACGATAGATGCCACTTGGTTACCTGGGTGGTTGTAAGCTACTACGGTGTCACCTTCTACCACAGCAAACTGGCTCAAATCAATCTTCTCACCGATCTTACCGATCATCTCAGTGATCTTCTCACCGATGGTGATGCCACCTTCAAGTTGCTGGTTTTTCAACTCCTCTGCTGAAGACGCTCCGGTCTTCAATGCGATATCCACGAAGTTGTTGATGGTATCGTTGAACTCAGCGTTCTTCGCAACGAAGTCGGTCTCACAGCTCAATACTGCGATCACTCCCTTGTTTCCTCCATCAGCGGTCTTGGCAACAACCAAACCTTCAGTAGCGTCACGGTCGCCACGCTTCGCAGCTACCTTCTGTCCCTTCTTACGAAGGATCTCGATCGCTTTGTCGAAGTCACCTTCTGCTTCAACCAAAGCCTTCTTGCAGTCCATCATTCCACTTCCCGTCATCTGACGAAGCTTGTTCACATCGGCTGCTGTAATCTTTGACATAGTCTTGTTTTTGAAACGTTATATAAACTGGATTCGAATGCTTATTCTTCCGATGCAACTTCTTCCTTAGAAGCTACCTCTTCGTTGCCTTCTTTCTCGTCCTTCGCCTTATCGCGGTCGTTCTTGCGCTCTGCCAATCCTTCTTTGATCGCGTCTGTAACGATCTCTAGGATTTTATCGATCGACTTTGAAGCATCATCATTCCCAGGGATCGGGAAGTCAACAGCTGATGGGTCAGAGTTGGTATCTACGATCGCAAAAGTTGGGATGTTCAGCTTACGTGCCTCACGCACGGCAATGTGCTCTTTGTTGATATCAACGATGAACAAGGCTGCAGGAAGACGGGTCAAGTCTGCGATAGAACCGAAGTCCTTCTCCAACTTCTCACGCTGACGGTTCACCTGAAGACGCTCACGCTTAGACATGGTATCGAACGTTCCGTCGGTCTTCATCTTGTCGATGGAAGACATTTTGCGGATCGCCTTACGGATGGTTACGAAGTTGGTCAGCATTCCACCTGGCCAACGCTCGGTTACGAAAGGCATGTTAATGTCTTTCACGCGTGACTCGATCGACTCACGAGCTTGCTTCTTGGTGGATACGAAAAGGATTTTCTTTCCTGACTTCGCAATCTGCTTGAGTGCAGCTGCTGCTTCTTCAACTTTCGCTGCCGTCTTGTGCAGGTCGATTACGTGGATCCCGTTACGCTCCATGAAGATGTACGGAGCCATGCTTGGATTCCACTTTCTTTTCAAGTGCCCAAAGTGTACGCCAGCTTCGAGCAGATCATTGTAGCTTGTTCTTGCCATGTTTACCTTCTTTTAATAAATGCAATCAGCGGGTAGTTCCATTTTGAAGTCCCGCTGATTTAGATTCTAAACAGTTCGTATATAAAATGAATTAACGCTTGCTGAATTGGAAACGCTTACGAGCCTTCTTCTGACCTGGCTTCTTACGTTCCACCATTCTTGGATCACGCGTCATCAAACCTTCTGCTTTCAAAGCTGGCTTGTATTCTGCATTTTCCTTTACCAACGCTCGAGAGATGCCTAATGCGATCGCATCCACTTGGCCGTTGATTCCACCACCGCTCACATTCACCTTCACATCGTACTTACCGTCTGTTTCGGTAACTGCGAATGGGTGCATGATCTTGTTGTGAAGAAACTCCGTGTTCACGTACTCCTTAGAGTCGCGATCGTTGATGGTCACTTTACCTTTACCCTTGCTGATGTAAACTCGGGCGATACTTGTCTTGCGACGTCCTAATGCATTAATTACGTCCATCTTACTTTATTGCGTTGATATCAATGGTCTTCGGTTGTTGTGCCTCGTGTGGATGCTCAGCTCCTACGTACACATATAGGTTGCGGAACATCTGGCGTCCTAAACGATTCTTTGGAAGCATTCCCTTCACCGCGTACTCCACGAGATCTTGTGGCTTACGTTGCAAGGTCTCCTCAGCCGTTCTGCTGCGCTGACCACCTGGGAAGCCTGTGTGCCATAGACGCTCCTTTGTTTCAAGCTTAGCACCAGACAACTCCACCTGTTCTGCGTTGATCACGATGACGTTGTCACCACAATCTACGTGTGGGGTAAAGTTTGGCTTGTGCTTACCTCGTAAAAGGTATGCAACATGAGAAGCGAAACGGCCTAGTGTTTGGCCTTTAGCGTCAACAACTACCCACTGCTTATCTGCAGTTTCGCTGTTGGCTGAAATGGTCTTATAGCTCAAATGACTCACAATTCCTACGTTTTATTCCCTCAAAAAGGGGCGCAAAGATAGAACTATTTTTAACTGCATCAAACAGTTACAAAAAGTTTTTATCCCAAGAGATATTTACTTCAATACGCCCAATTCTCGACCTACTTTTTCGAAGGCTGCCACCGCTTTGTCTAAGTGCTCCTTCTCATGGGCTGCGGAAAGCTGCACGCGGATGCGGGCTTGCTCTTTCGGAACCACCGGATAGAAGAATCCGATCACATAGATGCCTTCTTCTAACAAACGATCAGCAAACTCCTGCGAAAGGGCAGCATCGTACAACATAATAGGAACAATGGCCGAGTCGCCATCTTTGATGTCAAAGCCTTTGGACTTGATCTGTTCCTTGAAGTAGTTTACATTCCACTCTAGCTTATCGCGCAACTCCGTGGTCTGACTCAACAGATCAAAGACCGCATTGGAGGCACCAACGATGCTCGGCGCCAATGAGTTGCTGAAGAGGTATGGACGTGAGCGCTGGCGCAGCATGTCAATGATCTCCTTTCTACCAGAGGTAAAACCTCCCATAGCACCACCAAGTGCTTTACCTAGTGTACCTGTAATGATGTCAATTCGACCCATTACGCCATTGAGCTCATGAGTACCTCTACCCGTCTTACCGATGAATCCGGTTGCGTGACATTCGTCTACCATCACCAAAGCATCATACTGCTCCGCGAGGTCACAGATCTTATCCAACTGCGCTACGTAGCCGTCCATTGAGAATACACCATCGGTCACGATGATCTTGTTGCGTGCACCGGCTTCATTCGCTGCCTTGAGTTGCGTCTCAAGATCCGCCATGTCGTTGTTGTTGTACCGGAAGCGCTTCGCCTTGCACAAACGAACACCATCGATGATACTCGCGTGGTTCAAGGAGTCAGAGATGATTGCGTCTTCTGGACCGAGCAATGGCTCAAACACCCCACCATTCGCGTCAAATGCCGCGGCATAGAGGATGGTATCTTCCGTACCCAAGAAATCAGCGATCTTCTGCTCAAGCTCCTTATGGATGTCTTGTGTACCGCAAATGAAGCGCACACTCGACATACCGAAGCCATGGCTATCGAGGGCGTCTTTTGCCGCCTGCACTACCTTAGGGTGAGATGAAAGACCGAGGTAATTGTTTGAACAGAAGTTCAGCACTTCCTGTCCAGTGCTGATCTTGATTGAAGCGCCTTGAACAGAAGTAATGATGCGCTCCTTTTTGTAAAGGCCATCCGCCTCAATCTGCTTCAGTTCGTCTTGTAATTGCTGTTGTAGGTTTCCGTACATACGATTAGCGTTTTATTGAAATGAAAAAGCAGTCGTTAAGACTGCTTTTCCACTGCTTTGTTCATTATTAAACGTGTCCTTGAGCGAGCATGGCGTCGGCTACTTTGATGAAGCCTGCAACGTTCGCACCTTTCACGTAGTCTACGTAACCATCTTCGGTTCCGTATTTTACGCACGCCTCATGGATCGACACCATGATGCTCTGCAGGCGTTGATCTACTTCTTCACGCGTCCAGCTCAAACGGAGTGAGTTCTGCGACATTTCCAATCCGGAAGTGGCAACACCACCTGCGTTGGAAGCCTTACCCGGAGCAAACAAGATCTTTGCCTCGTGGAACTTCGCGATGGCTTCTGGTGTTGAAGGCATGTTTGCACCTTCAGAAACACACATACAACCATTGTTCACCAATGCTGCAGCTTCATCACCGTTGAGTTCATTTTGGGTAGCACAAGGAAGTGCGATATCGCACGCCACATCCCAAGGCTTGGCACCTTCAAAGTACTCCACATCGCTGAACTTCTCTGCCATCTCCTTCACACGGCCACGACGGACGTTCTTCAATTCCATCAAGAAATCGAGGTGCTCACGTCCCATTCCATCCTTATTCATAACAAATCCAGACGAATCTGAAACGGTCAACACCTTAGCTCCAAGCTCCATGGCTTTCTCAAATGCATACTGTGCAACGTTTCCAGAACCAGAGATTACGACTTTCTTACCGCTGAAGCTTTCGCCCTTGGTCTTAAGCATCTCTTGTGCGAAGTACACGTTACCGTAACCGGTTGCCTCCGGACGAATCAAGCTGCCACCATAGGTAATGCCTTTTCCGGTAAGCACGCCCGTAAATTCATTTCGAATGCGCTTGTACTGACCGAACATGTATCCGATCTCACGACCACCTACACCGATGTCGCCAGCAGGCACGTCGGTGTCTGGACCGATGTGACGAGCGAGTTCCGTCATGAAGCTCTGGCAAAAGCGCATCACCTCATTGTCTGACTTTCCTTTTGGATCAAAATCTGAACCTCCTTTACCTCCACCCATTGGCAGGGTAGTAAGCGAATTCTTGAACACTTGTTCAAAGGCAAGGAACTTAAGAATACTCAGGTTTACAGAAGGGTGGAAACGAAGTCCCCCTTTATACGGACCAATGGCAGAGTTCATCTCAATTCGATAGCCACGGTTTACTTGAAAGTTGCCCTGGTCATCCAGCCAAGGAACGCGGAACATAAGCACGCGCTCTGGCTCAGCGATGCGGTCCAAAATATTGGCCTGCTTATATGCTGGATGCTCTTCAACATAAGGGATAACGGTTTCAGCAACTTCCTCTACCGCCTGTAAGAATTCTGGCTCGTGTTGGTTCTTTGCGCGAACCTTCGCCATGAACTCATCAATTTGTGTTTGATATTTGCTCATTGTGAACGTTTTAGTCTGTGATATGGTGCGGCAAATGTAGGAGAAAAACTCACCAAAAAAATGCTATTCAATTTCCTTCGGTTCCGTATTTGTCGCGGTATGTAGCCACTTGATCGTCCCAATATCTTTTGGTGGTCGCTACGTCATCCAAAAAATAGAACTCGCCGCCCCAATTGTGCTTCACTTTCTTGAAGACCATCACGTCGATGCCTTCCTTTACCACGATCCGTAAGACCGTATGGTTTTGCAAATTGAAGGTCTCTTCAGTGATGCCGTTATCGTAGGACGAAAAGTCTTCTTTGACCTTGACCTTTTCAACCTTCGAACTCGGACTTGGCTTTACGGAGGCTTGCTTCACGGGTTCCTTAACTTCTGGCGCAGATGCTTGCACAGGCGCTGCCTGAATGGTGGCTTTCTGCTTTACCTGAACAGGTTCTTCCTTGGCGACCTTCTCTTCAACGGTATCCTGAGCTACTTCACGCTCTGGCAAAGGCAAAGGCGCCTCAATCGATCGCCCTTCAATTACCACGGGTTTATCCTCAGAACGGAGTTGTTGCACTTCCTTCGGTGAAAGGCTTACCATGATGGAGTCTACCTCACGTGCTGCATTCTTCGCCATCAGAATATCAAGGTCATTCACTTTCGATTGAAGCCATTGAGCTTTTTCATCGTTGAAAGGAATTGCATCCTCATAGGTCATGCGTGCAAGCAGATAGTCCTTTTGGATGAACGCTTCATCTGCAGCTGCAACCAAGGAATCATATTTCGCCTCTCTTGCGATCAAAGCTTCGAACTCGGCCTTCTCTTTTTGCAAACGCTTACTCAAGGGCGGTTGAGCAAATACGTTTTGAACCATCCCTAACCATAAAACCATCATCACTATCCCTCTCATCATGCCTGCATATGCTTTAGTAGTTGTCTCAATTCACTTAACATCATCGCTGTAGCGCCCCATATCTTGAACCCTTCGAACACAAAATATGGGGTTCGAATAGAGACGCCGTAATTCGTTTTGATCTTCCCGACCTCAATGCTTGCATCATCAAGTAAGTGATGCACCGGCAACTCCAAGATCGTTTTCACTTCTCGTTCATCTTTTATCAAGGGTGGAAGCTCATCCAAGGTAAACACAAATGGGTTAACCAAAAAACGACTCGGCGGAATGTAAAGTTGTGAAAGCGAGCGAACATGCTTCGGAAGGCTACGATCGATACCCACTTCTTCATGCATCTCGCGCAACGCGGTATACTTCAGGTCAAGATCTCCCTCCTCTACTTTTCCGCCTGGGAAACCCACTTGATTACTGTGTACCCCATCATAAGGCTGCCGTTCAATCAACAAAATGGTTGCATCGCCATTCTTCGGAAAAATAGTTGCTGCCACCGCACTGATCTTCGGGTTGGGGTCTTGCTTGAGCGCCTGCTTGCGCTGACGAGCCACCTCAGGCAAAATGGCATCATGTGCCTCTACACCCGGTAGCGGCAGTCCCTCAAATACTTCAAGATGTTGCTCCAAAAAATCAAAGCGCATGCTGTTCCAAATGGAAATTCAACAGCGAATGAACAGGATGTTTAATGATCTTTCCAAGCTTTAGGCCTCGTTTCTTCATAACAACCTTTAATTCGCCCTCAAAGTGTGCTGCAATGGACCCGATGAAGTGATGCTCCCAATCGGGCACATCGTATTTCAATAAATGCCGATCTATAAACTCAAGCATTACGCTTTTTACCAATCCTTGAATGAAGGGTTCGTGGATATGCTCTCCACAAAAGGGAGCAAACGAGGCCATGTATCGGTTGGGCATGGGACGGTGGTATACCTGCTGAAGCATTTTCTCGCGATCCCAATCGAACTGTTCATCGAAGCGGGCTTGGATATCTGCAGGCATTTCGCGGTAACACCTGGCCTTCACTAAGGCTCTTCCAATGTCTGCGCCACTTCCTTCATCGCCTAATAAAAACCCAAGATTGTCAACGTTGTCTACGATCTCCCGGCCGTTGTACTTACAGGAGTTTGAACCTGTTCCTAAGATGCTAACTACTCCGTTTTCGTTCTGACAGCTTGCTCTTGCTGCGGCAAGTAGGTCATGATCTACTTCAACCTTCGCTGTTTTGAACTTCGGTTCAATACCTTTCACCAAAACCTGGTTTCGGTCTGGACTGCTGCATCCGGCACCATAGAAATAAACATGCGTGGTCTGCTCACGGATCTCCAATGGAATCGCTTTCTCGATGGTCTGTGCAACCTCTTGGGTTGAAACGTAAAAGGGATTCAAGCCTTGGCTGCTGAAGCGCAACCAATCCTCCTTCTTTCCGCCTGGTTGCGCAAATACCCAATCCGTCTTGGTTGACCCGCTATCTGCTACACATATCACGCTGCAAACTTAACCGCTTCATCACTTATCAAGGCAACATGGCAGAAAAAAGAAAGCCCCCTGAATCTCAGGAGGCTTCCGTCATTATTACTGTTCTAATTAATCTTCGCGGATCAGCGTTACATCGCCTCGCCACTCTACGGGTTCCGCATCCAAGGTTTGCTCCTTTCCGGTGATCACGTAGAAGTACGTTCCCGACTCGCATTCTGCTCCGTCGTTCTGTCTACGACCATCCCAGAAGGTGTTCAAGTCTTCGGTCTCAAAGACCTTCTTACCCCAGCGGTTATACACCGTCATACGGAACTCATCTATGCCCTCGATGTCCCACTCGAACAAGTCGTTGTTGTTGTCGCCGTTCGGTGTGAAGACGTTTGGCACGAAGAAGTTCGTGATGCGATCGATGCGTACGATCACCGTGTGGGTATCGGTACACTGACCATTGTCTGCGATCAACTGTACCGGATAGCTTCCGATCTCTGGGATCGTCTCGGTGATCGGGTCTCCCGTCTCATCAAAGATCTGACTGTAGCCTCCGAAGTCCCACGTGTAGGTCAAGCTGAAGCTATCAGGACCGCTCAAGTTTAAGTACGTTGCCGTGAACGGTGCAGTTCCTGTCAAGGCACCATCTATCGCCCGCTCTACATCACTCTGCGTAGAATCGATCACGAACAAGGCGTTCGGTGATGGCTTCACGATCACTTCCAGCTTGGAGTAAGCGCTCTCGCAACCATACTCGCTCACTTGGGTTCCGAAGATCGTGGTTGGCATGTCTACCAACTCACCATACTCAAACGGGTTACCTGCACCCAGCAGCTCCATGTCTGCTATGGTAAGTACGCTGTCTGTGTTCTCCTCGCGGAAGGTACCATCCCAGCTGTACCACTTATAGGTGTTGCTCAACAGTCCATCGCCGCGCACCCACCAGTTATCTCCCTGGCAGTATGGGCCGCCACCGTCCAACTTCGGACGAACAGGCGTACGAGCAATGCGTACCTCCACTTCATTCTTGTTGTAGCACGTGGTTACCGTGTCATACAACTCATAGGTGATCGTGTAAAGCCCTTCACCCATGGTGCTTGGGATGAAGTATCCGTCGTGCAGCGAAGGCAAGGTGCCTCCCCAGCGACCATCCGGACGCTCGGTCTCTAGTAATACGCTGTCTACAATGTTGTCGCAGTACACGCTGTCTGCGCCGTAGATCGTTGCATCTGGTAACAGACTCACAATTAGTTGCTCGGTGGTCTCTGTTCCGCATTCACCCTCTATGGAATACGTGATGTCATAGGTTCCTGCTTTTACATTGTCAGAATTGAAAAAGAATACACCGGTTTGGTTCGGGTCTTCCTCCACGTTCTCCCCACTCCATGTTCCGAACGGATCGGCTTCATAGTCGTTCAAGCGGATCGATACTTCTTCTCCTTGACAGATCTTCGGTAGACTGTCGATGTCTGAGTTGTACTCATTGATGATCCTGAACTGCGCTGAGTCGGTGAAGACGCAGCCGCTGTCATCTACCGTATGTAAGATCATGACCGTATCCGGTGCGGTGTTCGCGTAGGCACTTGGATCGAAGATACCACTGCTCGTGGTGTTCGGTCCTGACCATGTTCCACCAGGAGTGTATCCTTCCAGCTGTTCGCTTGTGCTGTTCTTACAGAACGGACCCTGCGTCAATACCCGTGCATCTGGTTGCCCCTTCACGCGGATGTTCAGCTCGGAGGTGTTCGCACACACGCCTTCCAGAACGTAAGTCACCGTGATCGTTGAGTCCCTACCAAAGCCTGGATCCAATATGTCTGGCGCAAAGACCCCTGCGGTGGTGTTCACTATACCCGGACCCAGATAGGTTCCACCGGGCGTCTGTGCCACTAAGGTGTCTAGTCCATCGGTTGAACAGTAGACCACCGTGTCGACTGTACCGCCGTTGATCGGCTCCATCTCTACGGGGAACTGGTTGAATACCTCCACTACGATGGTATCCTTGTTACCGCAAGTCTCGTTCAAGTTACTTTCCACTACGTAGGCCGTGGTCTGGCTTGGATGGATCCACGGATCCTTGCACTGCACGCATCCGAAGTTCGTTCCCACCTGTATCGGGTCTCCGTAGAGCACCGACCAGTTGAAGGTGTCGCCCCCGTTGGCATCCAGTTGGATGGTATCCAAGCTACAGATCGCTGTATCCGGACCTAAGAAAGTTCGCGGAGAGATCCGAATGATGTAGTTGAAGATGTTGAAGCCCGTGACCGGACAGAAGTCATCTTCTACCGTAATGTTGAACGGAACAAAGGTCTGGTTCACTGGAACGGCCGTCCATGAAATGGTTACCGTATCTGGGTTCGTACCCAAGGTGGTCCAAGTTGCACCTGGGAGCACCGAGTCGATGTTACAGGTAATGTTCAGGCTGTCGTTGGAGAAGTTACCTGCTGTATCCAAGTCAAACACGGCCACCTGGAAAGAGAAACTCTGACCGACGCACACATCAATGAGGTTAGGACCCGTCTGCGCTCCGGTACCGCTGAAGTTCAACACCCCATTGGTATCTTGTTGTGGTGCATTGTTGTTACACGAGTCCGTTACGATGAACTGCACATCTCGCTGGGTGGTACTGATCAATTCGCCGCTTTGCGGATTGTATTCAGACACTTTGACCGCAATGGCGTAGTTCGCCGCGACCAATCCCCCTGGTTTAAAGGCAGTGAATGTCAATTCTCCCGTTGCATGATCAATCTGAACCCCATCCATCGGTTCTTCACCTGAAAAGGTAATAGGAGGCGTAGTGATACTAGCGTAGTCAATATAATTGGGCCAGGTTACAAAATTGAACGTATTGGTAAGTGCAGTATCCAATTCCCAATAAAGACTATCACCATCCTGCTCTACTACACCCCAATTGTACGTTACGCTCTGACCATTGCAGAAAAATGGAATGGGCTTATTCGTCGTGAACCGCGGTGAACTATTGTTGGGGTAGGTATTTGCTCTGATTGTAGTGTAAGCTGCGATGCCAGGTTGGTTGACATAATTCACTCCCGTATTCCTTGCCCCAGTGCCGTAGAACAAAACAAACTCAGAACAGGATGAAGATGGCATGTGGTCGCTTATCACCAGCAAGTGCTTGTACTTATACCAACGAATACCCAAGAGCCCTGTTTGCCAGCCAGCGATACAAGAGTTCAATGTAGCAGATAAGGAATCACAGATCGGCGATACGTCGACTATTGTATCCAGCGGAGCGATGATAAAAGGGGAAGAGGTTTCCGTTTGCATACAATGGATTCTATACCCAGCATAGCCACCACTAGCTGCCCAAGTTGCTTGCCCATTAAATGCAGAACCACCGCAGTACTCCCAGAAGTCGAGGTAGACCCAAAATGAATCCGCGTTGATGTGCTCGTAGTTGATGTTCATCCCCATGATATGGGTCGCTTTCGCCTCCTTTTGTAAACCCAGGAGACCACACATAAATAATCCGAGAATTAGTAGCTTTTTCATCCGTAAGTGATTTGATAAAAGAGATGCATTCGCCAAAAAAATAGTTGTCTAGGAAACCAAAAAAGTTTGCAGACCTTCGTAGCATGCAGGCATTGATCATCGGAGGCGGGTTGGCTGGAATCACCGTAGCTGAGGAACTTATAGCGCGCGGCATTGCTTTCGATCTGCTATGTGATCGTACCCAAAATTCGAGCACAGGAATTGCCACTGGGATGTTCAATCCGGTGGTTTTTCGTCGACTGAATTTGAGTTGGATGGTGGATGAATTGCTTCCTGAAATGCACGGCTTTTTTAAGGGCCTAGAAGCGCGGCTTAACATTTCATTGAAACACCCCATCACGTTCGAGAAACGCATTCCGAGCGAAGACTATGCATCGCTCTGGGGAAAACGGATTCGGGAAGAAGAGCAGCATCCTCACTACATGGCACCGATCAAGGATGGCTACGGACCGGTGAAGCAAGCCGGTATGGTCGACTGCAGCCTCCTGCAAGACGCCTACTTGGCTGATCTGGAAACCAAAGACCAATTGATCGATGCGCGCTTGGATTACCATGAACTGCAGCTTCGAGAAGACCAAAGCGTTCACTACCATGGGAAGCAGTACGACTTGATCATCTTCTGTGAGGGTCCGTTTGCGGTAGAAAACCCCTTCTTCAACTGGCTGCCCTTCAACCTTTGCCAAGGTGAGTGGATCATCATCAAAACGGAAGAGGAGTTGACCGGCAAGGTGATCAACAACGTTACAAACCTCATCCCGCTAG
>CAJXNO010000027.1 GCA_913057205.1 uncultured Flavobacteriales bacterium | reverse complement strand
TTGCCTTTTTCTCCCGCACAAAGGATTACCGCACCCATGGATGCTGCCATACCTGTGCAGATGGTAGCTACATCGCAACCGATATACTGCATGGTGTCATAGATACCAAGACCTGCATACACCGAGCCGCCGGGGCTATTGATGTAGATCTGGATGTCCTTACCTGAATCTGCGGATTCCAAGAACAGAAGCTGCGCTTGGATCACATTTGCGATGAAGTCATCGATCGGCAAGCCAAGAAAAATGATGCGGTCCATCATCAAACGAGAGAATACATCCACCTCACGGAAAGGCATTGGACGTTCTTCGATCACCGTTCTTGTCATCCCACTGGGCTGCTGCTTATTGGATGCTTTGATGTAATCATCCATTGCAAGCCCACTCATTCCTAAGTGATTGACCGCGAAATTTCTAAACTCTTTACCGTCTGTCATTTTAAAACTTTAAAAGGTTTGAAACCTGGTCCATGAATTTACCCTTACCAGATTTGCTGGAGGCTAATTTAACGAATTCGTCAAAGGTCACTTCCTTCTCCTGAAGCTTAACATTGTTTGTGTAGAATTCGTTCATGCGCTCATCGAACAATTGATCATAGACCTTGCGCACCTCTTCTTCCTTTTGAAGGAAGTTCTGAGCGAACTGATCGAGCATTTGATCTTCCACCTCTTGTTGGCCGAAACTCGCGAATTGCGCTTTGATGTTCTCCTTCACGCGACCAACGATATCTGGGTACTCGACCTTGATGTCGTTCTGCTTTGCGATCTGAGACTCGATCAACTGCACGCGCAACATACGGCTGTAGTCATCGTACTCCCGGTCGATATCATCCTGTGTGATCGGACGTTCTTCGTTGTTTGAGCCTTGTTGTAGCAACCAACGCTTCAAAAAGGCATCTGGTAGCTCCAATTTCAACCGCTCGATCAACTTATCGTGGATGTCTCGACGAAGCTTCTTCTGACTATCGCCTTCCAAGTATTTCTCCAGGTCGATGACGATCTTATTGCGGAACTCCTCCTCTGTTTTGGCCACGCCTGGACCAACTACTTGGTCGAACAATTCGGCATTCAATGGATGGGGCTCAATGTTATGGATGGACTCGATCACGAGTTCAAACTCCTTACCCACTTCATCTAACTCAGCAACGGAGATCCCCAGCATTTGTGAAAGGTCAACATCACCTTTGGCAAGTTTAGCAGGCTCTACTTTAACAGTATCTTCCTTCTTCTTGCCAATCAGCTTCTTCTTAGCGTCTTTGTTCTCCACGTAATCCACAGCTATGGTTGTGTGGTTGTGAACGCCACCTTCTTTGCGCTTGCCATCCTTGCCGAGCTCATATAAAGCACCATAGATCATGTCATCCTCACCTACAACATCAACCTCGGTTGACTTGCCATAGCGTCGCTGAAAATCGCGCACGTACTTATCTACCAACTCATCATCTACCTTGATCTTGTAGTGATTGAACTTGTCCTTGGCAGTAAGTTCAACTTCAAAATTCGGGGCTAATCCCAATTCATAATTGAACTCAAACGTTTTATCGAAGTCCAATTGAAGGTCTTGGATGTCTTCTGCAAGTGGCTGACCAATGATATTCAGGTCATTCTCACGGATGTGCTCGTTGAGTTTCTCAGAAAGGATCTTGTTCAACTCATCTGCCAATACAGCTTTACCGTACATCTTCTTGGCTACACCGAAAGGCACTTTACCTGGACGGAAGCCCTGAAGGGTCATTTGCTTGCGGTGGTTATCTATAACCAACTTAACGGCTGGTTCGTAATCTGCTGGTTCTACCTTGATGGTAACTTTAGCATTCAGTTCATCCACTTTTTCCTGTGTCACGTTCATCTTTGAGAAATTTGATGGCTTTAAACAAAAAAAGACCGAACAAGTGCGGTCTTTTTATTTGATCTTATCGGGCTGGATGGAGGTTAAGAAACAGCGCTCACGTTCGACCGCTTTGCATCGACCTGAACCTGCTGGGTGATCCTCTCCATTTAACCAGCCTACTTGTGCGGGTGGAGGGACTCGAACCCCCACGCCTTGCGGCACTAGATCCTAAGTCTAGCGCGTCTACCAATTTCG
Source organism: uncultured Flavobacteriales bacterium (assembly GCA_913057205.1). Classification (GTDB taxonomy): domain Bacteria; phylum Bacteroidota; class Bacteroidia; order Flavobacteriales_G; family Salibacteraceae; genus SHAN690. The sequence goes on along the minus strand of CAJXNO010000027.1, from coordinate 33,629 downwards.
CCACACCCGCTTGTAAAGAACACTCCTTTCAAAAAGGAGCGCAAAGATATAACTATTCACGGTTTATTTAGCCATAATCAATCGATTTCATTTTACAGCACGAAGGCTACATTTGTCGCGAAACGCAAGACATGAAAATCGACCCGAAAAACACACCCGTTCCTAAGTTGCATGGCTACCTGCTTGGTTCTGTCGGACCGCGTCCGATCGCCTTTGCGAGCACGATTGATGCTGATGGTCAAGTAAACTTGAGTCCGTTCAGTTTTTTCAACGTATTCAGCGCGAATCCCCCTATTGCCATATTCTCACCAGCACGGCGTGGAAGAGACAATACCACGAAGCATACTTACGAGAATGTGAAAGCGGTTCCGGAGGTGGTGATCAACATTGTGAACCATGCCATCGTCGAGCAGATGTCGCTCTCAAGTACGGAATACCCAAAAGGCACGAATGAATTTGTAAAGGCCGGACTCACGCCGATCGAGTCGGAGATGATCCGTCCGAAACGTGTCAAGGAATCGCCGGTTCAGCTTGAGTGCAAGGTGAAGGAGGTGATCGAACTTGGGGATCAAGGTGGTGCAGGAAACCTGGTGGTCTGTGAAGTCGTGCTGATGCACATCGATGATGCCATCTTAGATGAAGACGGACGGATTGATCAAACCAAGATCGACCTTGTTGGACGTATGGGAGGGAATTTCTATGTCCGCGCACACGGCGATGCCTTGTTTGAAGTAGCAAAGCCGCTGCAAACTATGGGTATAGGCGTTGATCAGATCCCAGAGGATATTCGGAATAGTACGATCTTGACGGGTAATGACCTGGGTAAACTAGGCAATGTAGAAACCCTCCCGGATGAAACCGAGGTGAATGATTTTAAACTTACAGAGCTAGCAGACCTCTTCGTAGAGCTTGAAGACGACAGTCGCGCGCTTGAGATTGCCCTACACAAGAAGGCACATGCCTTTCTGCAATTGGGCATGGTAGAGGAAGCTTGGAAGACCCTGTTGGCATACAATGATTGATTATGGACTTAGAAGGAAGCATTAAAGTTATCATGGACACCCAGACCTTTGATTCTGGGTTTCAGAAGAAGGAATTTGTGGTCACCACAAAAGAACAGTACCCCCAAGATGTAAAGTTTGAGCTGATCAAGGACCGCATCGATATTTTGTCTCCATACAAGCAAGGAGACACGGTGAAAGTACATTTCAATGTGCGCGGTAATGAGTACAAGGGACGCTACTATGTGAACCTGCAAGCTTGGCGCATTGAGTCGCTCGGAGCTGGTGCATCGGTAAGCAGTGATAGCGCAGACCCTTTCGGGGATGCCGGGTTTCCCGATGAAGGAAACGCACCATCCAGTTCATCTGAAGTAGACGATCTACCGTTCTAAGGAACGTACTGATGAAGCACTTTTTAGAGGCTTATCTCTCTTGGGTGCGACGGGTGCTCCCTTCGCCCTTATCGATTGCGCTGATTCTTACCATTCTTACGGCATGCATCGTTCTCCTCGTTGGCGAACATGACCGGGATGCACTTGGCCTGATTAAGCAGACCTGGTCTGAAGGACTTTGGTCGTCAGGGCTGATGGTATTTGCCATGCAGATGATGCTGATGCTGGTCTTAGGCCACATCCTTGCACTATCTCCTCCTGTTCGTACGCTGATCAACAAAGCTGTTCAACCGTGTAATACCACCGCTAAGGCAGCCATGATCGTGAGTTTTTTCACCATGATTGTTGCCTTGTTCAATTGGGGGCTCGGGCTGATCTTTGGCGCCATCATGGCCAGAAAGGTGGGTGAAAAGGCCCATGCAGAATCGTTGGCGATCAATTATCCTCTGGTTGGTGCGGCGGGTTATGTGGGGTTGATGGTTTGGCACGGTGGACTATCCGGATCATCGTTGATCAAGGTGGCCGAAGGGGGACACCTGGCGTCGCTGATGGGCGAAGGATATGCGCGTATCCTCCCTGCGCAAATCAGCTTAGCGGAAACGGTATTCGCCCCGATGAACTTAACGGTTTCTTTAGCGCTGTTAATTGCGGTTCCAACTGTACTGTACTTCATCGGCCAACGCCTGTCGCCAACTCGAATTAAGCTTCAACCACATACCTTTGAAGCCCTTGACGACGGAAACTACGTTGGCGCTGAACTGCTCGATCATCGGCGGGCTCTTCCACTTGCATTTGGCGTGATGATCTTGTTGGTTTGTTTTGGGCTTGCACAAGAGTCTGGTTGGCTTAGCTTTTTCACACCGAACAACATCAATCTCTTACTCTTTGGGTTGTGCATGGTTTTTCACCCTAGCATCGCTTCGTTTAACTATGCCTTAGAAGACGCCATCAAAGGTGCCAGCGGGATTTTGATTCAATTCCCGCTCTATTTCGGCATCCTAGCCATGATGCGTGAAAGTGGCCTGATTGTATGGATATCTGACTTCTTCATTCGAATATCTACTTCCCTTTCCTACCCGATCTACACCTTTTTCAGTGCGGGCATAGTGAACATCTTCGTACCAAGTGGTGGAGGACAGTGGGCCATTCAAGGTCCAATCATTATATCATCATCACAAGAACTGGGCGTACCCCTTCACAAGGCCATCCTTGCCATGGCGTACGGGGATCAGTTGACCAATATGCTTCAACCTTTCTGGGCGCTCCCCCTGCTTGGCATCACGCGATTGACGGCGCGGGACATCCTTCCCTACACCCTACTCCTATTCTTGACTGGAACGGTGATCTTCATTGCTGCATTATTGTTGTTCTAGATCCGTTTCTTATCCGCGCAATCAAATCGCAGTTCAAAGGCGTCTTTCAGTCCGTTGCTTAAAAAGACCGCAGAAAGCACCACCAAGAAAAGCTTGGTGGCTGGTAGCAGCACCATATAAGCGTACTGATCGGTCAGCATATAACCGTAGGTGGAACGGATCATGTTTCCCCAAGAAGGGTTTGGTGGGTTGATGCCTACCCAAAAAAGCTGAGTCCGGCCTCCAACATCAGCGCATCTGCAAATGCACTGGCAGAAAGCACGAACACCGGTGCAATGACATTCGGTAGGATGTGTTTATTGATCAATTGGAAGTGCGAAAGTCCGATCATTCTTGAAGCCTGAACGTATTCTTTCTTACGAATCACCTTTACCCTCGTCTTGACGATCTGTGTCATCTCCACCCACATCACAAAGGCGATACCTGCTACAATACCAACCTTTGCGCTCCCTACTACCAAGGCAATGATCACCACGAAAAGCACCCCTGGAACGGCCCAAAAGAGTCCGAGTATCGAAGTTAGGACGCGATCGATCAATCCGCCAAAATAACCTGCTATCAAACCAGCCCAACACCAAAGATCACCGAGAAGATTACCGCTAGAAAGGCCAAGGAAAGGGGATATTTTACCCCCTGTTAATATCCGGCTGAGTACATCTCTTCCCAATTGATCGGTGCCCATCTAAAAGTGCTTCGGAGCAATATGTGCTTGGTGAATCTGTTGGATCAATTCCCGCTGACTGGTCCTCACTTTAATTCCGCTCATTGTCGTGAACCGGTAGCCACTGTATTGCCCTTTAAGCGTTGATCTGTTCATCCGATACTGCATAACAGACATCTACGATATGATACTGTTGAAAGCCCTCACCGTGATAAATGAGGACTTGATCACCGATAACTTCAAAATGGTCAAAGGGTTCATAGCGATAAGGGTCTCTATCCAACCTTGATGGATTCCCAGTGTTTTGCACCACTTTCAAGAACTTCACTTGGGTAAGTGGTGGTAACTTAGCAAGCGCACTGTTCTGATGGTAAGCATTGTTCAGGTCACTTTGATTCAGGTAAGGATAGAGAAAACTGATCACGGTTATCCCGATTAGGAATGAAAGGCTCAGGATAACGCTGGTTTGAACTGCTATGTGCTTTAACCAATTCATACCGAAGCTTCCGTGGCCGGCTTGTTAGAGAAAGTTCTTCCTTTCCAATCAAACCTCAGCGGTATGAACGAAAGTACACCGAGTATAAGGGAATAAAAAGGATAGCTCCATGAGAGTAAGATGTGTGCTCCCAATGGAATCGCCATCGCATACTTCCGTGCCCAACTTTGATGAAATGATCGGTCAATGATCCACTTGGCCACCAAGACGAGCCATGCTGTATTCCAAATGGAACCGGCTAGAATCGCTTGAATAAACACACCGATGAAACCAAGGCTCAGCAACCCGTACAGAGCCGTAAATGCCAGATGGATGCGTTCAGGGTATGAGCGTGCCTTGCTCACCCAGCGCATGCGTTGGTTAAAAAATGCTCGCCAATTCGTCTCAGTAGCTGTAGTGACTGCGTAGCGCTTTGTATAACAGAAGGTGTACTGTGCTCTTGTTAGTGCCTGTGCAAAGAACACGTCATCCCCTCCTGGATAACCCCAATGTTGACTCCGCAGGTAAATGTCCTTAACCTTGGAACGAAACAATATGTTGGCACCATTCACCATCATCGGTTTTCCTTTGGATAGAAACGCCTCTGTAACCGCTTGGGTATTAAAGTTTTCTAAGGACTGTAGCGTGCTGAACAAGCCATTGCCTTGAAACAGCACAGGGGTAAAAACCACTTCACTCGCATCTCGTTCAGCCAACATCAACAAGCGCTCAATGTGTCCGTGTGGAAGCCGACAATCCGCATCGGTAAGGAAGACCCATGGTGCTTCAGAACGATCAAGGCCCACCATCAAGGCACGTTTTTTTCCGGGGATATCCGTGTTCAGCAATGAGATGGAAACGTTTTCAGGCGCTAAACCACGAACTGATTCGATCATATGGGACCCGTGATCGCTACTATGGTCATCCACCAATATCAGGTGAAGCGCTCGATTTGGATGTACTGAGGTATAGAGGTCCTTCAAAAGCTGCTCAAGATGACCTGCTTCATTCCTGAACGGCACGATAACATCAACGGCAGCTTGCGTAGGTATGGTTGCAGAATCTGGTTCTGGACTTCCTTCTGCTATACCTCGATCCAACCACAGAAACAGCAACAACCAAAGTGTGAGCAGCAAAAGCATCCACATCAGGTTCGACGTTTAAAGATGCGGTAAGTGAAGAGTACCAAGGTACCGAGCATAGCAGGTAGTGCAACATTGATCAACCATACTCCGAAGACTACTACGCTGACCTTGACCGGATCAAAAGAGAAGAGTTCAAAATACCCCAAAGCGAAGGTCTCCCGCAGCAGCAAATCTGGAATCGGTAAGAAAGGCAAAAGGGTACTCGAAAACAAGGTAAGGATGCTGCTGCCTAGTAATCCTAACCATTGTGGAGATTCAAACACCACGAAGAACAGCAGCATGTATTGGGCAATAAAAGTCATGAAACGCAGCAGAGAGAGATAAAGCAACTTCGTCATGGTTTCACTCGATAGGCGAACCATCGCTGTAAGTTGAGGCTTCCATCTCGATAGCTTGTTGAAACCTGCCAGCCAAGGTCCCAAGTGCGGTAAGCGGTAGTATATCAACACCAACAATATGAGGGTAAGCAGAAGCGTCACACGTAATACCATATTCGGAATCATGCCCAAACGTGCTTCACCAATCAAGGTCAGGAGCAGTATCATGCCCACCAATCCAAAGGCGAAGGTAGCTGTGGTTTGAGCAAGGCCATTGACAAAGGACATGAGCGTTCCCATTACGCGCTGTTCCGGTCTCAAAGAGAGGATCCTGCCAATAAACTCACCGGTACGATTGGGCGAAAAAACACCAAAGGATACTCCGCTCAGAACACCTTTGGTAGCGGTGCGCCACGTTATGCTGTGTTGCCTGTCGATGAGGTGCTTCCATTTTATGACCTCCATACCCCAGTTGAACATCATCAATACCATGCTCAGTAGAAAGATCAACGCTGCGGAAGGCCAATGAATGACCTCAAGCGAGAGGAAGTTCCATACACCTAGTTCCAGCTGAGCGCTTTGAATCCGTTGATAGATGAACCAAACGACAAAGGTGGAGACCAATACCTTCAGGATCCATCCCAACCAACACAAAGATGCACGACCTGCTTGTGCAGAACTTCTGGCTTTCACCGCCGAGAGCATATGCCTTTGAATTAATTTCACCATTGTTTATGGGCAACGCCAATCCATCATTCAAAGAAAAGATAATTCTCGGTATCGACCCGGGGACCAATGTTATGGGATATGGCATTCTTCGGGTGCAAAACAAAAAGATGGAATCGATATCTATGGGTGCGATCCAGATCAAAGAGTCGGACTATATCCTTAAGCTCAGTAGGATCCTCGAAAAAGTGGAAGAGTTGATGGAACAGTTCAAGCCAGATGAGGTAGCAGTTGAAGCCCCGTTCTATGGCAAGAACGTACAGAGCATGCTCAAACTCGGACGAGCGCAAGGAGTAGCCATCTCCGCAGCACTTCGGGTCGGTGTATCGGTTACGGAGTACAGTCCACGGAAGATCAAACAATCCATCACCGGAAGCGGTGCTGCATCAAAAGAGCAGGTTGCTGGTATGCTGCAGCAGTTGCTTAAGATCGATCGACTACCGAAGTACCTCGATGCTACAGACGGCATGGCGGTGGCTGTTTGCCATCATCTCCAAAGCAGCTCACCGGTGGCGAAATCTGGGGCGAAAAGCTGGGACAGCTTCATTAAAAAGAATCCTGGAAGGGTCAAATGAATTGCTGAGCGATCTGCTGGGCGATCTCTGCCAGTTCATCCTGAGATAAATCGAGCTTAAGTCTGCTAAAGTTCATGTCATCGATCTGATCGATGGGAATGAGGTGGATGTGGGCATGAGGCACTTCTAATCCCACCACTGCTGTTCCAATTCGGTTGCAGTCCACTGCCTTCTTAATCGCCTCCGCAACGCGCTGGGCAAATTGAAAATACCTACCAAGTTTATCTGAAGGCAGGTCATAGATGTAGTCCACCTCATCAAACGGAATCACCAAGACATGTCCCTTGCGCAAAGGATTGATATCGAGAATGGCGAAAAACTCGTCGTTTCTCGCTACGAAGTGACCAGGAATGTCACCTTGACCGATCTTGGTGAAAATGGACGCCATTAGCGGGTGATCTCGAGTACTTCGAACTTCATCACACCATTTGGCACTTGGATCTCGGCCACTTCACCGACCTTCTTACCCAACAGTCCTTTACCGATCGGTGACTCAACACTGATCTTACCTTCGCGGAGGTTAGCTTCATTCTCTGCTACCAAGGTGTAAGTGAGCTCCTTGTTCATTCCAAAGTTCTTCAGGCGAACAGTAGATAAGATAAGAACCTTCTCTGTATCGAGTTGACTTTTATCGATGATGCGCGCATTGCTGATGACCGCTTCTAACTTAGCTATCTTCATCTCCAGGAGTCCCTGTGCTTCCTTAGCAGCATCGTATTCCGCATTCTCGGAAAGGTCTCCTTTATCCCTCGCTTCAGCGATCTGCCTAGAGATCGCAGGACGTTGCACGGTCTTCATCTCATGCAGTTCGTCCTTCAGTTTCTTTAATCCCTCTTCGGTGTAGTATGTGATCTGAGACATACGTTGTCGTTTTAGCTATACAAAAAGAAAGGAACCGCTCTGAGAACGGTTCCATTCATCAAAATTATGTAAAAAAGAATTTACAGTGACAAGCGCAATCCGAAGGTGTGGGTACCACCCAGTGGGTTCGCGAAGCGATAGCCGTAGTCAACACTAACTCCACTGACGTCCTCACCACCGAATGGCAACATCAATGACATACCTACGGTTGGACCTGTATTTGCATTAACTCGACCCTCACCCAGCGCTGCAAAGCCATTTGCTTCATACACTAAACCAGCGCGCACAGCTAGGTATTTTGAATAGCCGAACTCAATACCACCACGGATCTGATCCTGAGAGAAGGAGTTCGATGTGAAGTTACCAGCCAAGGTGATGCGGTAGTCGCTTGGAGCCACCTCATCATCACGCTCCTCTCCTTCAGCCAAAGGCTTCTGGAAAAGGTAAAGGTCATAAGAAGCACCGATGTTCAACAGAGCAGGAAGTTCGAATGCCTCTGTACGTTGGTTCAAGGTAAACTCACCATCCTGGAGCAAAACCACTTCAGAAAGTCCGTCACCACTGTAACGCATCTTCGGGCCAACATTTCTCAAGGCAATACCAAATTTCACACGGTCATAGTCACCTGTGATGTAGCGGATACCGGCGTCAAGAGCTACCCCCTGTGCACCAACATCGTTGATGGATTCGCTGATGATACGAATTGCTCCACCACCATGAATACTATTCGAAAACGATCGAGCATATCCAATGGCCAAATTCAGGAACTGTGGAGTGAAGGTACCTTGACCTCCATCTGGGTTCTGGGTTGTGGTGATCTCCATCTCACCCAAGTTCATCGCATTGATCGAAAGTCCGAATACGGCAGACTCCCCTACGCGTTGACCCAAGGCTACTGAGTTGATGTTGATATCAGCACCGGTGAAAAGCATCACATTGCTGTAATACAACTCTGTTTTATTGATACCACTCAGTCCTGAGATATTCAAGTTGAACGCTTCAACACCCGTTACGAAGGCAGTATTCGCTCCACCAAACCCTGAGCTTCTTGCCCATGGATTGATAAGCAGCTCATTTGCTCCCGCTTGACCGATCCGCTCCTTATTTCCTGCCTGAGTCATTCCTCCCGTTAGGATGAGCGCTGAGGCTATGATATATTTCGCTGTTCTCATAATACTTAGTCGTTAGGTGTTGGTTAGAAGGAGTTCAAGTCAATTGGACGCAGTACTCCAAACCATTTGATCACTTTCTCACCGATGCCAGGAACTTCGATATGCATGATATAAAGTCCACTCGCTACAGTGATGTTGTCTTGGTTCTTCAAGTCCCAGTCGATGCTCGTCACGGTAGCATCATCCTTACGGAAGGTACGTACCAGTGTACCGTTGACGGTAAAGATGTTCACCGTACACGTTTGAGGCAGGTTGATGATCTTCACCAAGTACTGTAGACGGGTTTGCTCATACTCGCTATACGCGTAGTATGGATTCGGCACAACTTTGATCTGATCCAAGGCTTCTACACCGATGTCTTGCGACATAGTAGGTGCCACATCGTCCGTACTGAAGTTGTATAGAGGCAAACCTCTGTTAATGGTCTCAACGAGCTCAATGTCATTGGAACCACCAATCGCTCCACCCTCGATTGCCGTGAAAGTTTGTCCTCGGAAGAACTCCTCATCTACGATGTTCACTTCAAAGCTATCACCCACTGGGATGATCTGCTCCTGATTCACCCGAATCTCACCATTACGGACGTAATAGGTCTGCCCAGCCTGAATCTGACTTGGGTTCGAGAACACCTCCTCAGACGGGGTGTAAGGCTTGTAAGGCTTCGCTGAACGAAGACTGATCTTTACCTTGTTCTCACCAGAGGCTCCAAAGAGCTGCGCATTCTCTTGCAGCAATGGATAACCTACCCAGGCAGCAGAACGCATCACGGCAAGGTATTCTTGATTCTGCTCGTTGCTTGGCTGCAACAACGCCGCAACGTCTGTTGGATCCCATGCCAACATGTTCTGGAAGGTGAAGGTTCCACCATCGTATGCTGGCATCAAGAGGTCAGCATCGCCCAATTCAGGACCTTCATCCTTATTGCTTCGGAACACATAGATCATGTGCATACCTCCCAAGCGAAGTTCTCCGAAGAGCTGCTCAGCGATCTGATCCGTTGGATTCCAAAGCATGTCGTCGCCATTTTGGTTACCCAACCATGAGTTCTCAGCGAATGCAATGTTCAATCGTTCACCGGTCTCAACATCTATCGCATAACCAGGGAACCAGCCCATTCCGAAAGAGTATTGACCAAGTTCTGACGACTCGATACCCAAAGATTCGAAGAACTCAATATCCTTATCGCGCATTTCGCTCACTCGGTTACCGATGATCTGCTCACCGTTAAATGTAGCTTCCTCTACATTACACTCGGGATCCAATTGGTTTCGGCCTTGCTTGTCTACAGAAAGCGCACGACGCAATTCGCCTCGTTGAACACCTCCAACACTCAGGGTCGGGTTATCCTCTGCTTCAAATACAGCTGCTCGTGTCCAATTATCCGGATTTGGATCAAAGATGATGTCAACACTTGGCAAGAGGTCCAATGAAGCTGCAACACGCATACGCTCACTGAAGGTGTTACGCTCTTGTCCATTCGCCACATAAAGTGGGATCGGGTGAGCGGTGTCATAACTTGCTACCGCAAACGGAGCCCATGTTCTTCCCAAGATGTTCTCATAGTTCTCGTTCTCATCACAAGGGATGGAGTTCGTAGGAGGATCCAGGAAGCAGTCGTTTTGCGACGGTGGAATATCCTGTGCACTTGGATAGAATGTACCGCTCTTGATCCAATCAGAGATCTCGTTACCATCTTGGTCAGCGAAACCGGTCAACCATTGGTCGGTCTCGTCATCGTAAGCGATATCGAAGCCTACGAAACCATTTCGTACGGCATCCTCATCGTGTGCAGGGTAACCTGGACCTACGGTTAACGAAAGACCGAGCTCAAACATGATCTGCTCATTGCGTTGTCGTACAGTCTGATCAGCAAAGATCGTATCGATCGGAGCATCTGGATTGTTGCGTTCATACAGCAACCAAGTGAAGTTCTCGCTGTTTCCGGTTCCTGTGGTATCAATGAACTGGATGGTAAAGTCACCAGGTGGAATCACCAATGGATCTACAACCTTCAATGCTACAGGGCCTTCGCCCGCCTGGAAGGTCAGGTTTCTGGTTTCCCAAGTAGAAGGCGAAAGGATTGAATCCAAGTAGTCCTCTTTGATGTTCACAAACAAACCACCATTACCACGGCCTTCAACTCTGGTCAGTTCAATACCGTCGCCGTACTGAGCGTTCAACTCGATACCGCCCATTTCCATCTCTGTTTTATGAGGAATCACCTCATATACACGAACAGGACCATTAGGAGCTTTACGAGAAGCCAAATAAGGAATCTTCTGTCCCTCTGTTCTGCCATTAGCCGGATCGTAAACGCCATCAATATACTGGAGGTTACCCTCGCCATCTCCAAAGCGGTTGTACGCATAAGCGATCGCCATGAAGTAGTAGGTTTTATGGTTTACCAAACGAGAATCCTCGGTTGCAAAAAGGTCACGGTCTACTTTGAACGTGTGGCGGATACCTTGGTTCTCACCATCCACCTTCACCACTGGGACATCTTGTCCGATACGTGAGTCAAACTCGAAGTTCACCAAGCGATCTACATCGTTCGCTATATCAACCTGAGCGACCAAACGCGCCTTATCAGGATCGTTCAAATCGTTGGTACCTACAGAACCGTCGGCCAATTGATAGATCTGATAACCCTCAAACTTGTAGGTAGCGTATAGTTCTTTTTCCTCTTGTGTCAAGCGGACATCATTAACTCCATCATCATTTATGTCTACACTATCAGGTGCTGCCAAGAATGGATCAACAACTGCATACTCTTCATTAAAGTTATTCGAGTTCACCGGATTAGTGATCATCAAGATCACCTCACGATCCAATTCTTGAACCGTCATTTCAGGTGAATCTGGACCATCTAGGATCTCAAAGCAAGAGTCGAACAATGCCTGGGTCTTATCATCTGCCTTACGCATCAATTCAACCGATTCCAATCGACCACCTTGGGTAGCCTGCATCCACACTACACCAACAGTAATGTTGTTTACTGCACCTGGGCCTAAGCGGAAAGGACCTGATGACTGAACGAAACGACGGTCAGCAGGCGAGTTACCAGCGGTAACCTCCGTCCAGCGCTCCTGAGGAATACCTCCTGTACCCCATCCTACTGGATCGGTTTCACCAGGGAACATGTATCCTGCAGGTATTGCATTTGGATTGGCTGGATCATATCCATTACCACCGTAGGTCATCGGAGTACCATCTCGCCAGAGGCCACGCAACATGTTATAGTAGTCGGTAGCATTACTAGGGTCTCCTTGAGGACCAGAGGCATTGTTGTGATACAAGAATTTACGCATTCCATATCGCTCGTTGTCTACGATACCATCGCCATAACCAGCACCCTGTCCAGGATATACAATACCATCATCGGCAATCGCTGCTGCGTAGTCATTCTCACACAAACAGTTGTCTTTTGAGTCATTCGCTTGGAACGGACCTTGGAAGAAGTCAACACCTACAGCTGGTGGATTTAATCCATAGCCCAACTGACCTTGTGCATCTTCATCTTCATCATCACCGTTGTAGAAGTAACCCAATCCACGCTCAACGTCTACGCCAACGTAGTCATCCTGCGCATTACCGAGGTCACCATCCACCCACTGTCCGAAATACGTGTCGGTCAATTCAAAGGTCGAACGGTTGATCAACTCGTAGTTGTAGAAGGTCATGTTATTCACTTCATCCGTAGTGGCAAATGCGAAAGCCTGTGCACGGATCTCCATACCGATCGCCTGTCCATTAGACTCGGTGTGAATATTACCCTTATCGTTGAATACCCACCAAAGGTTCTGGTCACCATAAACGTCACGAACGCGTCGGCTGCAGTCGCTTTGACCATTGAGTACATAGCCTGGATAGTCTCCATCGCTTGGGTTGTAATCTCCATCGCCATTGCGATCAAAGAACGGAGCCAGGTAGTAATCCTCATTATAAGGTGAGAAGTTACGACCGTGTGCTGGCCACTCTTCAATCACCGCTGGAGGTGTGTAGCCTGGGTAAAGCTCTTCCTGCGTATTGGTATTATTCTCTTGGTCGAACTGACCAGCTTCCCACCATGCGCTGAACTCAGCTACCATTGAACGGGTGGTCTCCCAGTGACGGTCATAGTCTTGACAGGTCTGCGGATCGATCTCTGCATCTACTGTACTTAACGGACCTGTCCAATAGTCGTTACCGATCTGACGGAAACGAAGGGCAGCCACCTTGAACTGTCCAGAAACATCCTGTCCAGCCAACCAAAGCGATCCGGCAAAGAGCGAGGTCTTCTCTGAACCCGATGGTATTTCATATCGCGCTCGGTTGAAGTCCCACCACATGTCACCACCACTTTGAATGAGGGCTTTGGTGTTATTGATATTCAATTCCGCAGCTGCAGTCGCTGGTGTACAGTTCGCTGCAGTAACAGGAGGTTGATCTCCTCCTTTATTTTTCTGCTCGTACTTATACCGTTCTGCATTCGCATGGAAGCTCACAGAAGCAATAAGTACACTAAAAAGTAAGGCTCGCATTTTCATAATCACTGTTCTCTCTTAGGTTCTTTAGAAGTTCACTCTCAAACCAAGTCTAATTCTTCTAGGTAACTGCCAGTTGACAGGATCCCAAAGCTTCATGTTGTAGTATTCAACAAAGGCCAAGGGGCTGTTTTGTTCACGGGTAAATTCACGCCCAAGCGCTGAGTTCAAGTAACCATCATCATCAGGATTACCGGTTGCACGATAAACACCATTGATGTTACGTGCATTCAGCAAGTTCAATATCTGGGCGTAAGCGTTCAAGTAAATTTCTTTTCCAGAGTTCATAGACAATACAAAGTCTCGATCCAATACGAAATCGAAGCGGAATGTCCATGGGAGACGTGCACTGTTGATGGCACCTTTCTGCAATGGGTTCGGCACGTTGTTGAAGAGCGCTGCAGACGTAAAGTTAGACTGCGGGTTGTACGGTTCTCCAGAACCACCGATGATCTGCAAGTTGAACCCTGTATTCTTCAAAATCTGACTGTTTCCAAGTACCGGTCCATTATAGTTCTCGTCCTCACCATAACGGTAGTCAAAGTTCGCACGAATCTGGTGCCTTTGGTCATAAGACAAGGCGATCGGTGCACGTAGGTTTGGCTGACCAGTACGTGCCAAGTTCAACTGTGATGTTGAGTTAGACCCGGTACCTTCAGCAAACTGAAGCGTGTAGCTCGCACGAACTGTTAAGTTGTTGGTTCTACGCAAGTCGTAAGAAACGGTCAAACCTTTTACCGTACTGAAATCAAGGTTTTCAAAAGAAACGTACTCGATCGGATAAGCATCAAACACACGTACCGAAGAAACCATATCTCTAGACTCACGGTAGAAGGCAGATATCTTCAATGCCATGGCATTGGTCAATGCCTGCTGGAAGCCAACCTCGTAGTCGATGGTACGCTCTGGACGCAATGCTGGGTTAGCCAACTGCGCAGCACTTGCACGGCTCTCCAAATAATAGTAATCCGATGGATCTAAGCGAATACCTGTAGTAGGTCGCTTCGTCAAAATATCATAGTGCGCAAAGAAGTTCGCCTCATCTGAGATTGGGAACGAGAAGGCCACACGTGGCATGAAGTTGGTCTGCGGACGATAATCTTCGAACGACTCAGAGGTCACCTCAACACTGTTGTTCTGTTCTGGATCAACCAAGAATGGTGCAGGCAAACCGTTTGATACACGGAGTGCAGATGCATCACTCAATTCAGCTCCTTCAGAGTTGTACCAAGTGTTGCCATCACGGTAACCCAAGATCTGCGTTGGACTTTGAATGTTGTCTACATATACTACGTAGTCCTCCCCGATGTTCGATGGGTGGTTATCCACTCCTTCTGGCAACAACTCCAATGCAGCATCCTCTCCCGCCTTCACGGTTGGGAACAGTACATAAGGATCCTTCAATACTTGCTGGTTCGCATCAAAGCGGTCAACGCGAAGACCTACACGGAAGATCAAGTCATCAAACTCGAACTTATCTTCAATGTAACCCGAAACGTAGATCGGCTGGAATGGCGCGATCGGACGAGTAAGGTTACCGAACTCATCACGGGCAGTAAAGAAGTCATCGAATGATGGGGTTGCCGTTGAACGGTTACCGTATGCATCGTAACCAAAATAGCTTACTACAGACGATGCACCACCATTATATAATTCGTCGGCTGAGAAGTACTCCAATTGGTAGGTCTCAGGATCGATTGCATTCACGTCTAAGAAATCCACTCCATCAGGATCCAAACCAGTTGCACGACGTAGGTTGAAGTCAATGAAGCTCTGCGCTTCTTCCGGATTGGTAGGATCGTACTCACCTGGAGATGCATTCAAACGCGTATACGTGATGGTTGGACCAGGATAAGTAATGATTGGGTTGTTGGTATCACGTTCGGTAACGTGGGTGTTTGAACGGAGACGCGCGATGGTCCACAATGCACGTGGACTCAAGCTGTATGCACGGTCGATACGTTGCTCATACTCGAAACCGATGATGAACT
Source organism: uncultured Flavobacteriales bacterium (assembly GCA_913057205.1). Lineage (GTDB taxonomy): Bacteria > Bacteroidota > Bacteroidia > Flavobacteriales_G > Salibacteraceae > SHAN690. Next base: position 18,417 of record CAJXNO010000027.1, on the reverse strand, counting down.
GGTGGTTACCGATGTCGGCAGAGCCTTGACCGGTCAATCGCACCTGATTGGTAATGCTTTCGAAGTAGTTGTTCACAGCAGCGCCACCACGGTTGGTAAGGTCACTGTTGTAGATCCACATACCATAGGTGTTCAAGTTACGCTGATCCAAACCATCACCGTTGATCAAACCTCCACCACCTTGGATGTTGTTGATGTTGGTAAACGCGTTGCTCAATGCCGGATCATAGATAGGATTGCCTTCTTCGTCAAACCCTTCCCAACCGTTCAATTCATAGTAACGCTGCGTATACTGAGCTAACTGTGGATTTGAGTTACCTGGGGTAAACGCAATGAGTGTATCTTCAAAGGTCTGTTGAATGTTTCCGAAGATACCTGTACGTCCATCAATGCCTGGTTCGAACGCCGCACCTTGGTAGGTCTCGAAGGTACCGATGTGTCCATACCGGAAGAAATCATCTCGGAACTCAGGATTCCAACGGCGACCATACTCCTGGCTGTAATCCGCTTGGATGGTATAATATGCATTCTTGATCAATGAAGCAGAAGCCTCATCATCGCTTTCCGCATTCTTGAATCGCTGTGTGAATCGCGCATAAGCTCTCCAGTCGAGGTTGGTTACCTCTGGATAGTTATCATAGTTGAAGAGCGACTGAGCAAAACCATAGTCACGACCTCGAGAGTAGTTCAAGCTACCTCCAAAGGTCAGGTTGGTTGTGCTGGTCGTAGCAACATCGATCTTACCGGCCAAGTTCGCCCCCAGATTCTGGGTATTTGGACGTACATCAACGTGCTCAAAATCATTCAATCGTAAGTAGTCTGTGTTAGGAATCACAGCGCCTTCGGTAAAGCCTTGACGCAATGGATCTTGCTGAAGACGAGTCAGTACATCATCCTTCACCTTCCATGCACCTACAGCAGATGGACGAGAATCGCGGTTTGATGTGAAGTTACCTGAAAGGAAGAATCCAACTAAGGGCTCCTTCTCACCCAATGAATCACGTCTACTGATCAGCGGACCAGAAACACTCGCTTCAAGCAAGTTATAGCCATAAGGATCCAAACCCACATAAGCATCACCCAACGGTACACCAGATGAAAGGATCTCAAACCCTCCTGCATACTTTCTAGAAACACCTTTCGTAGTAATGGAAACCACACCACCGGTAACGTCTCCATATTGTGCAGGAAGACCTCCAGTAATTACGGAAACTTGTTCTATAGAAGACTGTGGAATCGCAGATGAACCACGCACCTTAATACCATCGATGAAGTAGTAGTTCGCGTCGGATCGACCTCCACGAACGTTCAAGCTATTTGAACCGTCATCCTTTGAATACGTACCTCCAGCGGTTGCAGCGAGTTCAGCTGGGTTACGAGCGGCCATCCTAGCGATCTCATCCGAGGTTACGGTCTCTTGGGTTGCCGCGCCATCCTGTTCGATCAGTGGCTTCTTGTATTCAATAACCACGAATTCATCGATCTGGATCGCTGAGCTGGTCATTGCTGTACTAGACTTTGGAATGAAGGTTGACTTATTGGCGGTAACCTGAACCCCACCCACCTTGATCGGAGCAAAACCTAAACTGGTGATCTCCACATCATATTTTCCTGGCGGAATAGGCTTGATCTCCACTTTTCCGTCGAAGTCGGTTGAAGCACCTGTAATCAGACTACCATTCTGCTTAACCGCAACGTTCGCAAACGGAATAGGTAATCCGTTGCCTGCTTCCGTTACCGTTGCATTGATGGCACCCTGACCACTTTGAGCAAAACCGCTCAACGTCGAAACCAATAACCCTAAGGTGAGTAGTAAAATTTTTCTCATGACTCGCTATCTTTAGAATAGGTTCTTCGGGGGTGTAGTTAGGACACTCCCTAAAATGGAGGGTAAAGATAAAAAAGTAATGATACGATTAACATTTTTTTAATCTACCCGCATCCCTTGTAAACACTAGGCTTTTAATGAAATTATGAACGAATTCAGGTTTAAAGTAACTTAAAATCAAACGGATGCACAATAACGGTTTAGAAAACGGTCAGATTCATCCATTTGGTGGTCAATTTCCTAACCTACTGATGATGAAAAAGTTGTAGAAAGGCCTCCTTTCTTCTCCTTGAAACAGGGATCCGGTTACCCTGCTGCATGACCACATATCCACCTTCTCCTTTGACATATTTATCGATGTACTTCAGGTTGATGATATTGGATCGGTGCACCCTGAAAAAACGGTCCGGGTCGAGCAACTCTTCAAAGTGCTTGATGGTCTTTGATACCATGATGCGCTCACCGCTGGTCAGAAAGAATTGGGTATAGTTGTCTTGACTCTCACAGTAGATGATGTGGTCTAGCTCAACGAACTTCAAGCCCTCCATACTTGGTAACGCCAACTTATCCAATGCTTCCCCTTTCTTCGAAATGTTCTCGATCAGGTGCTCGATCTTTTCCCGAGGTTCTTCATCCTTGCCGGGTCTGACCTTAGCAATTGCCGCAATGAGGTCTTCTTCATTGATCGGCTTCAAGAGGTAATCTACCGCCGAGAACCTGAACGCACGTAGCGCATATTCATGGTATGCTGTGATGAAAATAATCTTGAAATGAAAGTCGCCTTCTAAGCTCTCCAAAAGATCAAAACCTGAACCATTCGGCATTTCGATATCCAATAACAAGAGGTCAATCTCATCATTCAAGATGATCTCTCGTGCTACTTTTGCGTTAGCCGCCTCACCGATCACCTCCACTTCCGGACAGTGTTCATTGAGCATGAAGGCCATGTTCTTTCGAGCCAACTCTTCGTCGTCTACCAGAAGTGTTCTGATCTTTTTCATAGGTATGGTGGGTTAAGGATTTCACTATAGATGACTGCCTTCTTCGCATCAAAGTCGCTCTTATAGCTGTGCAATGAAGCCAGCTTAGGCGCTTCCTCTTCCACAGGGAGTACATCATCTGCTAAGAGGTTGCGTTTTCTCAAGCGTCGGTTTGATCGGGCCTCTTCCGCTGCTCGCTTCATTTGCTCCAATCGCTCTGCCGCCGCTTCATCCTTCTCGGTTGGTACTACCGGAATAGGTTCAGGTCGCCAAGTTGATACTTCCTCCGCCTCGTCTTCGGCCACTGTTTGTTCCATGGCTGCGCGCCGCTTCTTTTCTTCCTTTTGTTTGGAAGCGTTCTTCCATACTCCGCTGATCAAACTGATCAGTACAAACAGGATGTAAATCAGGTTTTCAATATCATCCATCTTATCTTCTTTTTCTTCGGAACCATCGTTTGTAGAAGGGTTCGCGTTTGTTTTTGTTGTAGCGCTTGCTCTGCTTTCGATAGCGCTTCATTTCCTTTCTCGTTTGTTTGCTCTGGATGTCCATGTGCCTCTTCCTTCCCTCTTCTTCTGCAGCCTGCGCTTCTTCTTGCTGACGCTCCTCTGTCTTCTCCAGTTCCTTTAATCTCTTTCTCGATTGCGCTCCTGCTTGATCCGGTATCATGGCGAACATGATCCATAAAGCAATTGCACATCTAATCGCTAGGTTTGTCATTCAAAATCTATAATAAGGAAGTGAAACGTTTTTTCATACTGATAATGAGTGCAGGGGCGCTTTCATTGAGTAACTGTCAACGAACACCAAGCGAACACCTTGTTCCGAATGTACGAGTTGATGTGGAACTCAGCACCAATCTTCCTCAATACAATAACTTAAACTTCATCAATGGCTGGGTTTACCTGGATGAGGGATACAACGGTATCATCGCTTACCGGGTAAACAATGACGAAGTGAAGGCCTATGATCGGCAAGCTCCTTATAATGTTCGCGAGAAGTGCAAGGTCTTTGTAGACACTGGTTCTACGTACTGCACAGATACGTGCTCTGGGTCTCAGTGGCTGTTGTTGGATGGACAAGTCTTACGCGGACCAGCCTCTTTGCCTTTGCGTGAATACCAGACGAGTTTCGACGGCAGTAACCTGATCATCACCAACTAAAAAAGGGAGCCGAAGCTCCCTTTGATTTACTGATATTCCGTCCTTGTTTTAGTAACGGTAGTGCTCTGGCTTGAATGGACCTTCCTTTGGAACGCCGATGTAATCGGCTTGATCTTGGGTCAATTCATCCAACTCAACACCGATCTTCATCAGGTGGAGCATCGCAACCTTCTCATCGAGGTGCTTTGGAAGCACGTAAACTTCATTCTTGTAATCGCCGTGGTTCTTCCACAACTCGATCTGAGCCAAGGTCTGGTTGGTGAAGGAATTCGACATCACGAAAGATGGGTGTCCTGTTGCACATCCCAAATTCACCAATCGGCCTTCAGCGAGTAAGATGATCTGGTTTCCGCTTTTCAAGGTGTAAAGATCTACTTGAGGCTTGATCTCATCACGCTCAGCATTCTTATTCAACCAAGCCACATCAATCTCATTGTCAAAGTGTCCGATGTTACAAACGATCGCCTTGTCTTTCATGCTTTCGAAATGCACGCTTTGCACGATGTCTTTGTTTCCTGTTGCGGTTACAACGATATCTGCTTCCTTCACCGCGTCTACCATCTTCTTCACTTCGAAACCATCCATCGCTGCTTGAAGCGCACAGATCGGATCGATCTCACTCACGATCACACGCGCACCTGCTCCACGAAGCGATGCTGCTGAACCTTTTCCAACGTCACCGTAACCTGCAACAACAGCTACTTTACCCGCCATCATCACATCGGTAGCACGACGGATCGCATCTACCAACGACTCCTTACAGCCGTACTTGTTATCGAACTTCGACTTGGTAACCGAGTCGTTCACGTTGATCGCTGGCATCACAAGGGTGCCATTTTTCATGCGCTCGTACAGACGGTGCACACCTGTGGTCGTCTCTTCAGACAAGCCTCGGATGTCTTTGGTCAACTCCGGATACTTATCGAACACCATATTGGTAAGGTCTCCACCATCATCCAAGATCATGTTCAAGGGTTGTCCGCCCTCAAACGCAAACAAGGTTTGCTCGATGCACCAATCAAATTCTTCTTCTGTCATGCCCTTCCATGCAAACACTGGAATGCCCGCTTTCGCGATAGCAGCGGCAGCGTGGTCTTGCGTAGAGAAGATGTTGCAACTTGACCAAGTTACGTCGGCACCAAGTTCAACCAATGTTTCGATCAATACAGCGGTTTGGATAGTCATGTGCAAACATCCTGCGATGCGCGCTCCTTTCAGGGGCTTTGATGCACTGTACTCCTCACGGAGGGACATCAAACCTGGCATTTCAGCTTCTGCCAGTTGAATCTCTTTTCGTCCCCATTCCGCGAGGGAAATATCTTTGACCTTGTAAGAAAGGCGGTCTTTAACTTCGCTCATGCTTTAAAATTTGTGCAAAGGTAGCAACCTTTGGCGTATTCATTATGGACATCAACAAGGCAATCCTACAACAGTTCACTCCAGAGATCGGCGGACGTGTGATGATCGTTCGTATAAGCAAGGTAGTAGAGCAATTGCCAGCAGAGACCATCAATACTTACAGAACTGGACATTCATTAGAACGCACCCATCAATTGACGTGTGCTGACCAAGTGGTTACGTATTTACTCAGCACTCCTTCCCAGATCATTCGTGATCAGGAAGGTGCACCATCGCTCCGAGGCAGAGGCGAGCGTTTATCCATCAGCCATACCGACGACTACATGGCCGTTTACTTGCACGAAAACGAAGAGGTGGCTATTGATATTGAATTGTTGGGACGCAACATATCTGCCATCGAGCGTCGGTTTGCACGACCGGGAGAAACAGCTTTACTCACAGCGGCAGGAGCAGATGAAGCACTCTTGCAGCTCTGGAGTATCAAAGAGTGTCTTTTCAAGGTGATCCCAGTAAACCAAGTGCTCTTCAAAGAACACTTGATCCTCAAGGAGGTAGGCCTAAACAACGGCAAATGGCACCAGCATTGCGAGGTGAGTCACCCTCAGCATCAGCAGCATTATTCCGTTGTTTCTCGCATCTTTGCCCCATTGATCGTATCCTATACAGTTGTGCGATCCATCGATTGAGCACCATGCCATCATTTGACCTATACAAGACCGATCGAAAGCTTGCCATTCTTGTGGACCCAGACAAGCACGACGCCAACTCCTTGTTAGACCTGTGCGCACATGTAGACTCCTTGCAACCGGATGTTCTCCTAATCGGCGGCTCCCTTGTTTATAAGGCAAACATTGAAGAAAGCGCTAAACTGATTCGTAGCAATACGAAGGTCCCCTTGGTACTATTTCCTGGGCATTTTACCCAGCTTACTGAACATGTTGATGCTGTTCTACTCCTATCGTTAATCTCTGGTCGCAATCCTGATCTATTGATCGGACAACATGTGCTTGCAGCTCCCCGATTGAAGCGAATGGCAGCGAAAAAGATTTCAACAGGCTACATGCTCATAGACGGAGGACAATCAACATCGGTGAGCTACATGAGTCATACCCAACCCATACCGAGTGACAAAGTAGACATCGCTGTTTGCACAGCTCAAGCAGGGGAGCTGGTTGGAATGCACTGTATTTACATGGATGCAGGCAGTGGTGCGAAGAAAGCTGTACCCACCGAAATGGTTAAGAGCGTGGCAGAGGCAACAGATATTCCGTTGATCGTTGGAGGCGGTCTGCGGTCTTTAGAAGCCATCGAAGGGATGTGGAATGCCGGAGCGAACCTCGTGGTGATAGGTAATGCATTAGAAGATCAGCATCACCCGCTTTTCCGAGGTTTGTCTGAGCGTATCCGTTCTGGTCGCTAGGCACTTATCAACAATTCTAAACCATCATCGTTGTTAAGGGAATTTGAGAATAGCACAAATTTTACCTAATTCTGTGTTACCCTAAAATGAACCCGTGGTCGATATCATTGTCATTACCTCCCCGAAAGAACATCCCGCTGAAGTAGGACAGATCCACGACCTGTTTTCGCTGGGTTTGGAATGTTTGCACATCCGAAAACCCAAGTGGAGCCAGAGTAAAGTGGAAGCCCTACTTAAGGATATAGATCCCCGCTATCATAAATTCATTGTACTGCACGGTCATTATAAGCTGGCCATCAAGTATAAGCTCAAAGGAGTGCATTTGCACCGTAGGCACCGCTCTCCCAAGTGGAAGAATCGGTTGAAGCGCATGTTACTGAAGCTACGTCATCCCGGTATGATCTTCACGACGACGTTTAACAGTTTAGAAAGCTTGAGGGATAATCGACAATCATTTGATTACGTGTTTCTCAGTTCGGTATTCAACAGTCACGCATACTATCACAAAGACGAAGAAGCGGGCATTAACATGCTTCGCTCCATCGTCTCAAAATCTACCTGTCCTGTGTATGCTCTTGGCGGGGTGTCTACGGAAAAACTACCCACTGTGGAGGCTGCTGGATTCAAAGGGGCAGGACTCTCTTCAGCGGTTTGGAAGAACTTCGACCAGCAGAGCAAGCAACTGAGCTCGCTTATCCACGCCGCTTAGAAACGAAGCGTAAGCCCAGCTAAGAAATTACGTGTTGCCTGTGGGTAAAAGAAGTTCTCCGTGATCTGTTGTCCGAAAATGTAGCTGAATGTGTAACCATTCGCCGAGTACATTTCATTGAGCACGTTATTCACCAGGAGATTCAACTCAAACCGCTTCAAGCCCCGCACCTTCGGCGCATAGGTAATGCGAGCATCATTGACCAGATAGGGATCAATACTTCGATCTACATCTCCAGTATTGTCTAGGTATTGCCGTCCAACGTACTTGGTCAACCAAGCAAGCTCCAAGCCGAAATCGAACTGGTAACCCAACTGAGAACCAGCGATCAGGGAAGGTGAAAACGCGATGTCTGTGTTCTGATGTTGCACCTCTACCACATCGAATCCTTCGGTATAATCATAAATCAACTCCGTGAACTGGGTGATCTTGTTTTGACTGAAGGTGGCATTCGGCTGCCAGGTCAAGTGATCGGTAACTTTCCATTGAAAACTCGCCTCAATACCTGCTCTGAAGCTTTCGGGAACATTGGTCCGAACCGGCGCACCAACGTCGTTCACTTCGCCGGTGAGCACAAGTTGATCTGTGTAGTGCATGTAGTAGGCATTGATCAACGTAGTGACCCGCTCGCTTTTAAACTCCAATCCCGACTCCAAATCCGTGAGGAATTCAGGTTTTGGAACCACACCGGGCGCCGCATCAATGAAATCATTGCGAACCGGCTCTCTACTTGCGCGTGCCACCGAAAGGTATGCGCGGTATTGGGAACCGAGTCTTGCACTCACGCCTGCTTTGGGGTTGAAGAAGAGGTAGTCAACGTCCACATCGATGGGACGTTGGTCATTGTCAACACCCTGCGCTACATAGTCGATGTAACGTCCTTGCATATCGGCAAAAAAGGTGAGTGTTTTCCAGTCATACTCCCACTTCAGGTAACTTGATGCGTCTTGCTTTCTGGATGTAGACGCATAGTAGCGGTCGCGGATCGCTGCATCTGGAGCAAATTGTGACCAGATCACCTCACCGAAGTGGTCTCCACGATACTCGTTCGCACTTCCACCCCAGGTCAAGCGATGAGCACCGCCTTTGTATTGCAAACTAAAAACTCCACCATAGAAATGATTGTCTAGCCATCTACGCACAATCACATCACCGGTAGTCACCGTATCACCGCCGATGACGGGATAACTGAGGCCATACTCAGCAAGATCATCTTGTCCTTGAAACTGCTCGAAGTATCCTCTTCCATAGGTGTAGTGTCCGGTTACATTCAAATAAAGTTTATCGCTGAGCGCATAGCCGGTGATCAGTTGATAATGATCCTGACCATAATTGTCGATCTCGTTATCATAGGTGTAGAAATTGTACGTTCTGCCGCTGTTGAGCAGGTTCTCCGTTTGCGCTTCGGTGTAACCGTTGTTGATGGCATGGATGAGCATAGCCTCCTCATCGCCCTCTACGCGCGACTGCGGGGTTCCATACCAAGCCTGTTGCGTCACTTCACGTCCAGCGAAGGTGAGTCCCTTGACCATCAATCGATCGCCGTAATAGCCTCCGGAAACATAATAGGAACGCAGGTCTGCAGCCGATCGGTCGATGTAGCCATCAGAAGAAATATACGAGAGTCGACCCTCAAACTGAAAGTGATCATTGAGGAGTCCAGAGTTGAAAATAGCATTGTGTCTGCGGGTATTGAAAGACCCGAAGGTGTTGTTCAGTTCAACATAAGAGGTTGAGTCAAAATCCGAGGTTTGCAAGTTGATGCTAGCCCCGAATGCGGCAGAACCATTGCTCGATGTTCCTACCCCCCGCTGGATCTGGATGTTCTCAGTAGAGGATGCGAAATCAGGCATATTCACCCAAAACACCCCGTGGGATTCTGGATCATTCAGTGGAACTCCGTTGATGGTTACATTGATTCGAGTTGCGTCGCTGCCTCGGATGCGGATTCCGGTATAGCCCACACCGGCGCCAGCATCTGAGGTGGTTACGGCGGAAACGGTTTGATTGAGCAGGATGGGCATATCCTTGGCGAGGTTCAGCTCTTCCAGTTCTTCCTTGCTGATGTTCTGCACCGCCATTGGTGTCAGCACTCCAGCACGGGTGGCTTCTACAACCACCTCCTTGGACATGAACGCTTTGGGTTCCAGGCTAAAATCATATCCCATATCACCAGACACCTCTATCGTATCTGTCTCCGCTCGGTAGCCTAAGTACTCTGCCCGGATCACGTATTGTCCCGGACGAACCTTAAGGGTATAGCTTCCGTCGGGGCCGGCCGCTGTTCCACTATAATTGAGCGGATTGTACACAGAGGCTCCAGAGAGTGGAGTGCCATCGGAAGAAATCACTCGTCCTTTGATCACATAGCGCTCTTGACCAATAGAGGATGAAACGGTTAGTAAGAAAACAGCGAGGAAAAATAGTTTGTGCATGACTCATATGATTTAGAGCCAACCGAAGCATTTCGGTACACACAAAACCGCAGGCGGTCTTGCCGTCTTCCTTCCCGGTATTACCCGGGCAGGTTCAATGGGTATGATCTCAGAATCCCTTAAGGAAGGGAAACACCCCAGTCAGCTGTTGCGAACGTAAGAACAAAAACATCACCCCATGGTTCAGGGGCGATAAAAATTAAGCAGTGGCCTTCTTCTTTCTCGGCAAGAGACGATTACGCTTCAGGCTTTTGTGGATGCGTTCCAAGCGCTCTTCCGTAGTTCCCTCAACTTCGATGAAGCGTTTACCGGCCTTCACCAATGCCTTCTTATAAAGGTCATACAGCTCTGCACGCTCGTCAGGATTCTCCCGCAGGTCATCATACTCCCAATCGATGCCTTCATGGCCGCAGAGGATATAAAGCTGATATGGCTTTTCTAGGAACTGGCGCTCGATCCAATTCTGTGCGCGTCCGAAGCGCACTTCTGCCCAGATCTTCACCACAAGTGTATTGGTATCGCAGATCAAGAAATGATTCGCTGATTCTGCTACTTCGTATTCCTTCTCAAGCTGACCTTTTGCAATTTCAAGCAGATCGTCTTGGTTATAATTCCTGCCGAGTTCGGCAAGATACTCTCTCGAATACTCCTCAACAAATGGCTCATTCCACTCTTCAGATAAGGCTTTTGCCAAGGTTGTCTTTCCTGAACATTCTGGACCTACAAGGGCCAGTTTCACCAGCTTTTTATCTCCACTCCCATTCCTAGAGAGGTTCGCTGCATCCATGTTCTCTTGCTCCATACGATCTATCGGTTTCTCTGGTCTGAATCTATTTCAATACTCCTCGAACGCGCTATTGCGTTCGTGCTTTGGAAAAAACGGTCTGCAAAATTACTGAATTAAAACGCAAACGCCACATTCTCAAATCATTCTTAGATCAAAGGTGGTCCGCCGAACCTTTCAAATTCTCGCCGAGCACCTTGATGACGAATACATTCTTCCCGTATCGATCATAGCTCTTTCGAATACTGTTCTTCACGAGATCGAAAACCAGGTCATATGGACCGAAAAGGTGCGTTGAAGTTTCATTCACGCGAACCTCGATGCGATCATCTGATTTCAGATCGTCGATGAAGGCCAGGACATACTCCTCATACGCCTCGCTCAATGGATACATGGAGAGTTCTAATGTTACGTCCATTCAATGCAGTTTATCGATCAGGTTATCATCCACTTTCTTGGGCACGGTCACCTTCAACAAGGGTTCTGCTTCCATGGCTCGCTCAATGGCAAAGATGGCTTCATCGTTTCGTGCCCAGCTGCGTCTGGCAATGCCATTATTTACATCCCAGTGTAACATCATTCTCAATCGACGATCGGCATCCTTGCTCCCATCGAGCAACATACCAAAACCACCATTCATCACCTCACCCCAGCCAACGCCACCACCATTATGGAGGCTGATCCAGGTAGCTCCACGGAAACCATCGCCCACAAAATTCTGTACCGCCATATCAGCGGTGAACTGCGAGCCGTCGTAGATGTTGCTCGTCTCCCGAAACGGCGAATCTGTTCCGCTTACATCGTGATGATCACGTCCGAGCACTACCGGTCCGATCTTACCTTTCCGAATGGCTTTATTGAAAGCCTCGGCGATCTTGATACGACCTTCAGCATCTGCATAGAGGATGCGTGCTTGAGAGCCCACCACCATCTTGTTTTTACCCGCTTCTCTGATCCAGCGAATGTTATCGGCCATTTGTTGCTGGATCTCCTCCGGCGATCTTTTCATGATCTTCTCCAGTACTTCGCAAGCGATATCATCGGTCTTCTGCAAGTCGGCCTCATCGCCACTGGCACAGACCCAACGGAATGGGCCAAAGCCATAATCGAAGCACATCGGTCCCATGATATCTTGCACGTAGCTTGGATATTTGAAGGTGATGCCGTCTGCCGCCATCACATCTGCACCTGCCCTGCTCGCTTCCAACAAGAAGGCATTACCATAGTCAAAGAAATACATGCCTCTTTTCACCAAGGTGTTGACTGCAGCGGCATGCCTCCTCAGGGTTTCCTGAACCAGTTCTTTGAACTTGACCGGATCATTGGCCATCAGCTCTTTCGCTTCTTCAAAGCCGATCTGAACGGGATAGTATCCTCCAGCCCATGGATTGTGAAGGGAGGTTTGGTCTGACCCCATATCCACTTTGATGCCCGCCTCCGCGAGTTTCTCCCAAAGCGTCACGATGTTACCGAGATAGGCAATGGATCGCGGCTGCTTCTTCATTTTCCATTCTAGCGCAGTATCGATGGCTTGATCCACGTCATCGATGACCTCATCTACCCACCCTTGCTCGTGGCGTTTGTAGGCTGCTTTAGGATCCACCTCAGCCGTGATGCTTACTACTCCTGCGATGTTCCCTGCCTTGGGTTGAGCTCCACTCATTCCGCCGAGACCGGCCGTAACGAATATCTTACCCTCCGGCTCCCCACCGATCTTTCGGCTTGCGTTGAGTACGGTAATGGTGGTACCATGCACAATGCCTTGCGGACCGATGTACATGTAGCTTCCAGCGGTCATTTGGCCGTACTGGGTTACCCCCATAGCATTGAAGCGCTCCCAATCGTCAGGTTTCGAATAGTTCGGAATCATCATCCCATTGGTGACCACTACCCGAGGTGCATCCTTGTGCGATGGGAACAACCCCATCGGGTGCCCGCTGTACATCACCAAAGTCTGTTCTTCGGTCATCTCACTCAAGTACTGCATGGTGAGTAGGTACTGCACCCAGTTCTGAAAAACGGCACCGTTGCCTCCGTAGGTGATCAGTTCATGGGGGTGCTGCGCGACCTTTGGATCGAGGTTGTTCTGGATCATCAGCATGATCGCCTTGGCTTGTTCACACTTTCCGGGATAGGCGTCGATCGGACGAGCGTACATCTCATAGTTCGGACGAAAACGGTACATGTAAATGCGTCCGTAGGTTTTCAGCTCTTCAGCAAACTCAGATGCTAGGGTGGCATGCCACTCCTCTGGAAAATACCTCAAGGCATTTCTAGTAGCGAGTTTAAACTCATCCAATGAAAGGATTTTCTTGCGTTTGGGTGCGTGGCTTACCGATTCATCCAATGGTTTCGCCTCCGGCAGTTCTTTTGGGATACCTGCCTTGATTTCCTTTTTGAAGCTCATAAAGGGTAGTTAAGTTTCTCACACAAAGATAGAAGAGCTATTTGCCTTCTACACGTCCCGTCTTCTTATTGAAGCCGTATGGACAGTGCTTGCATCCGCTTTTGCAGCAATAGCCGCGCTTGAGGTGATACTTCTCCGTAAAGACAATATATCCCTCATCGCTCTTGTAGTAATCCTCAGGATCGAGCTTTGACTTATTTCCGGTGCCACACACGCCTTCAAACATACACGTCAAAAAGATTGGAACGATTAGTTTCGGGCATTGGAACGCACGTTACCCATAATGGTTCAAGCTGAAGAGAAAAAAGTACCCGTACCCATCGATGAGCTCGGCGTCATCGGAGGTGTACACATCGCCGTTAAAAGAGACGACCTGCTGCTCCCAGAAGTCTCTGGTAATAAATGGTACAAGTTGGTATACCACGTAGAGGCGGCACAGAAAAAACACGCAAAAGGAATCGCCACCTTTGGCGGAGCGTATTCCAATCACCTGTTGGCGACGGCTGCCTACTGCCATGCATTGGGACTTAAATCGATCGGAATCGTGCGCGGAGAAGAAGTCGTTCCGCTCAATCCTACCTTATCGCGATGCCTTGAATTGGGTATGCATTTGGTTTATGTTTCACGAAGCGACTACCGAAAAAAGGAAGATCAAGACTACTTAGAAACGCTGCGCCAGGCATACCCTAGCTATCATTTCGTTCCTGAAGGTGGTGGGGGCTGGGATGGAATCCGTGGCGCTCAATTGCTATTGGATAAACGCTGCCAAGCCTACGATCTCATTGTTTCAGCAGTTGGAACGGGTACAACGATCGCCGGAATGGCTTTAGCGAGCAAGCCGCATCAAAAGCTTTGGGGCATACCCGTTCACAAGCATAGTAAAGTGGTAGATGAGTTGGCCAGCACGATCCCCCAACTGCAGCTACCGAACCGCCTGGAGGCGGAGCGATTCACCTCGTATCATTTTGGTGGCTACGCGAAATGGACCGATGAACTGATTGATTTCATTCGAACCATAAATGGAACATACGGTCTACCACTTGACCCGATCTATACGGGCAAGGCGTTCTATGCACTGCTCGATCAGATCGAACAAGGATTGGTGCCCGCCGGAAGAAAGGTCTTGTTCATTCACACCGGTGGACTGCAAGGAAATGCAGGTTTTGAACAGCGATTTGGGGTTAAGCTCTCCAATCCAGACCCAAAAACATAAAAAAACTTAGCTCCCGCATCTTGCAGGATTATCCCGTTAAATTCGCAACATGTCCATTCAGGTAGATCAGGTAACGAAGCTTTACGGAGAACAACGCGCGTTGGACGATGTGAGTTTCTCCATCGAACGAGGAAACATCGTTGGCTTCTTGGGTCCAAACGGTGCCGGTAAAAGCACCATGATGAAGATCATTACGGGATATATCCCAGCCACCTCAGGCGCCGTTAACGTGGCGGGCTTTGATGTGAATGCAGACCTGATGCAAGTGAAGCAACGCGTTGGGTACCTCCCGGAACACAACCCCCTATACCCAGAAATGTATGTCAAGGAATACTTGGCATTTGTAGCTGGCATTCACGGGTTAAAACATCCCTCGAAGCAGGTGGATGAAATGATCGAACGGGTAGGCTTAACCATTGAGCGCAAGAAGAAGATCGGTGCATTGAGCAAGGGTTACCGTCAACGGGTGGGACTGGCGCAAGCGATGATCCACGATCCGGAAGTGTTGATCCTCGACGAACCGACCACTGGACTTGATCCTAATCAGATCATCGAGATCCGAAACTTGATTAAGGAGATCGGGAATGACCGTACGGTGATGCTTAGCACGCACATCATGCAAGAAGTTGAGGCCATTTGCGACCGGGTCATCATTGTGAATAGAGGAAAAATCGTCGCGAATGATGAAGCAAAGAATTTGACGAATTACCAGAACAAGCAAGTTGTACGCGTAGAGTTCAGCAAAGCCGTCGCGAGCAATGCACTAAAGTCCATTTCTGGCGTGAAAGATGTGAATCGGGTGAGCGATACCGTTTGGTTAATCGGAAGCGATAGCGACGATGATATCCGACAACGCATTTTCGATTTCGCGGTACAGGCGGGAAACTCTGTGCTCACCGTTCAGAAGGAAGAACAGCGCCTAGAGGACATCTTCAAACGACTCACCGCGTCATAAAGGAATTCCCCGAACGAAACAAGAACTGCGGATTTAGAGAAAATAAAATCATTGCCAAGCGTTACATTTGACACCCTTAATTTCAAATTGGAATCAACATGTCTTACCTCTTCACTTCAGAATCGGTTTCAGAAGGACACCCAGATAAGATCGCAGACGCGATCTCTGATGCTTTGCTCGACCACTTCTTAGCGTTTGACCCGCATTCGAAGGTGGCGTGTGAAACTTTGGTCACCACTGGTCAAGTAGTGTTGGCAGGTGAAGTGAAGACGGAAACGTACTTAGATGTGCAACAGATTGCACGCGACGTGATTGCGCGTATCGGTTATACTAAGAGCGACTACATGTTTGAAGCCAACTCTTGCGGCATCCTGAGCGCGATCCATGAGCAATCACCAGACATCAATCAAGGGGTTGATCGATCTACGAAGGAAGACCAGGGCGCGGGTGATCAAGGCATGATGTTCGGATATGCCACCAACGAGACAGAGAACTACATGCCACTGGCGGCAGATCTTTCTCATAAGTTGCTGTTTGAATTGGCCGAGATCAGAAGAGGCGGAAAGGAGATGACCTACTTGCGCCCGGACTCTAAGGCCCAGGTGACGATTGAGTATTCAGACGACAATCAACCTCAACGCATCGAGGCGATTGTGGTTTCTACCCAACACGACGACTTTGACAAGGAAGACACGATGTTGGCGAAGATCAAGGAGGATGTAGTCAACATCTTAATCCCTCGAGTCAAAGCCCAGCTTCCTGATCACATCCAAGCCCTGTTCAATGACGATATTAAGTATCACATCAATCCAACCGGAAAATTTGTGATCGGTGGTCCGCATGGAGATACGGGTTTGACCGGGCGAAAAATTATTGTTGACACCTATGGTGGCAAGGGCGCACATGGTGGTGGTGCATTCAGTGGAAAAGATCCGAGCAAGGTTGATCGCTCAGCGGCCTATGCTACACGACACATCGCTAAGAACATGGTAGCTGCTGGCGTTGCTGACGAAGCTTTGGTACAAGTAGCTTATGCCATTGGTGTTCCAGTACCTGTTGGATTGTTCGTTGACACGTACGGCACGAGCAAGGTGAACCTATCGGATGGGGCCATTGCAAAGAAGCTTCTTGAACTGTTTGACCTTCGTCCTTACGGCATTGAAAAGCGCTTCAACCTGCGCACTCCGATCTATGGAGAAACTTCAGCATATGGCCACATGGGTCGCACACCTCGTCAAGTCACCAAGACGTTCAAGGACGGCTCTGGCCAATCAAAGGAAGTGGAGGTGAAGCTCTTCCCTTGGGAGGAGCTTGATATGGTGGAAGACATTAAGCGAGCATTTGATTTGTAAGCGTGGCAGAACCTGCTCGACCGAAAATACTTTTCCTTACTACGGATGTTCCCTATCCGTTGGATAGCGGTGGACGCATCAAAACATTCCGTTTTCTTGAGCACCTCGTTCAATCAGCAGATGTCAAACTGATTTGCACGTACGGCGGATCAAGAAAAAGCGCCGTAGACGAGCTTAAGAAAAGCTTGCGCTTCAGCGGTTTTCAAGCTTTTAAGCAGCACCTAACGCGCTCACCACTCAATATGATTTCTGCCTTTTTGTTCGCTCCTACCCTGAACGCCTATCGGATTGAAAGCAAGGAGATCACTACCATGATTAAATGGTCATCTGCCGACTGTGACGCGGTAATTGTTGATCATTTGGAAGCGTACCACTTGCTGCCTGAAAACTTTCGGCATAAGGTCATCTATCACAGTCACAACGCTGAATTCAGGTTGTGGGAAGACTTCGCCAAAACGCAGTCTGGCATTAAGCGATTGATGTTGAAATGGGAAGCCAATCGAGTGAAAAAATTCGAACGCTGGGCGATCAGTCGTTCTCTCTTCACTTTTGTGGCTCCAAATGATCAAGCAACCATACAGCAGAGCATTGGATTCAAAGATGAAGCGTTCCGCAGAACCTATCATTTGGGCAATGATGCTTGGCTGGATCTGCCCGATGTAGAACTTGAAAACACGGAAGAGCGACTCTTCTTCGGAGGCACGCTAGATTGGGAGCCGAACCGCGATGGCCTGATGTGGTTCTTGCGAGAAGTATGGCCCAAGGTGCTTAAGCACCACCCCAATTGCCACCTGGACATATGCGGGAAAAACGCAGACCACCATTTGCAAACCATGATGCGCCAATCTGAGCAGGTGCATTACCATGGCTTTGTGGAGGATCTGGAAGCGAACATGGCGAAATGCAGAGCGGCCATCGTTCCTTTGCGGTTTGGTAGTGGAATGAAAATCAAGAGTTTCGACGCACTGTACAGAGGAATTCCACTCATTTCCACACCTGTAGGCGTTGAAGGCATTGAAATGGAGAACAAAAAGCACGCATTTATTGTTTCCACTTCTGATCAATTCCTAGAAGCGATCACCACGGTAATCGAAAACATTCATGAAGCCACCACCATCCGAACCAATGGGAAATCACTGTGTCGTTCCGAATACACGAATTCGAAGTTATTCAACGGCATGGTGTCAACTATTCTCGGAGAACTTGCTCAACGGGATGAGTCGGATGATTAGCTTTACTTATCGGTATAAACAACCTGTAACAAACCAGTCATAAACACAAGCGATGCCATCAAAAATCCCACCGCTTAGTCGTTTTTTTAGCCTACTGAAGGTAGATAAAAAGGACATCATCCGTATCTACACCTTCGCTGCATTGAGTGGTTTGATTAACTTGACCCTTCCGTTAGGAATTCAGGCCATCATCACCTATTTGACCGGGGGAATGATCTCCACTTCATGGGTGTTTCTTGTGGTCTTGGTAATCTTTGGAGTGTTGCTGGCCGGTGTGATGCAGGTGATGCAGCTGTCTTTGAGTGAAACCATTCAACAACGTATTTTTCAACGCTCTGCATTTGAGTTTGCATTACGCATACCTCGAATTCGACTGGAGGAGGTTTCGTCTAAGTACGCACCTGAATTGATCAACCGCTTCTTCGATACGTTATCTCTCCAAAAAGGTCTATCGAAGATTCTGTTGGATGTAGGTACGGCCTCCTTACAGATCATTTTTGGCTTGATCCTATTAAGCTTCTACCACCCTTTCTTTATCCTTTTCGGGATTGTTCTTGTGTTGGTGCTCTACCTGGTTATT
>CAJXNO010000026.1 GCA_913057205.1 uncultured Flavobacteriales bacterium | reverse complement strand
CCTTGGAACCAAGTACGGTGTCCCGTATTTGTTTTTACAACCGGAATACCTTGGTGCCGTCAACTTCCTTTCGCACTTCATCATCGGACTGACCGCGGGTGGATTCATCATGGCCTTCAACATCTCCAGCTATGTGGTGAACGGTTTCCGGTTTCCCTTCCTGGCTACCTTGAACAGGCCCTTCATCAAGTATTGTCAGAACAATACCCTCATTCCACTCAGCTTCGCTGTGGTGTACATCATCATGCTGGCCAGCTTTCAGTTGGATGAGGAACAGATGCCACCGCTGGACGTGCTGCTCAATGTGGCGGGATTCATCGCTGGAAACCTCATTTTCATCTTGCTTACGGTTACCTACTTTGCCTTCACCAACAAGAACACGCGTTCCTATCGTTCATCAGACAACAATGTAGATGATCAAAAGGACTACACCCATGCGGTGAAAGACCTCTTCAGCAACCGAAAGCAATGGAAAGAGATCGGCGTCAACCGCAAAGAATGGAAGGTGGTCACTTACATCAGCGATTGGGGAAAAATCGCCATTGCACGCGACAGCAGTCACTACGATCAAGCCACCCTGACCAAGGTATTTGCGCAAAACCAGATCAATGCCTCTGTATTTCAGGTGACCGTTATGCTCATCCTCTTCGCGTTGGGATGGTTCTACAACAATGAATGGTTGATGTTTCCGGCAGCCGGAAGCGTCTTGCTCTTCTTCACCATCTTCATCATGGTGACCTCAGCGGTTTACTCCTGGTTCAAAGGCTGGACGTCTGTGATTTTGATCTGTTTTCTTCTTGCCGTTAACTACCTCTCTCAACGCGAACCGTTTGAATACGCAAGTCAAGCCTACGGATTGAACTACGATACGCTGGAAACACCTTACACGCAGTCTAAGATCCGCATGTTCCAAGAGGATGATGAGGCCTACAAAGTGGACGTCACCAATGGCATGCGCCAACTGGAGAACTGGCGCAACAAGCTCGGCGAGGAGAAGCCGATCGCTGTTTTCATCAATGTTCCTGGAGGGGGACTTCGCTCTGCTGTATGGACGGCTTTGTCGATCGCTCAGGCCAACGATGCTTCTGCAGGAAAGCTCTGGGAACACAGCATCCTGATCAGTGGATCATCTGGAGGAATGATCGGTGCCGCCTACCTGCGCGAATTCTACCTGAGGCAAGACAGCATCGGAGGATCGAAGAACATGTTGTTTGAAGACCTTTCGGCAGACAAGCTGAATCCAGTGGCGGCTACAGCGGTCATGAATGACCTCTTCTTTCGCTTCAAGAGCTTTGAGTACAGCGGACGGCGATACACCAATGACCGTGCACATGCCTTCGAGCGGAAACTGAATCAAGATACCAGAGGGTGGCTCAACCGCACCCTCCATGACTATGCTGAGTTGGAATTTCAGGCAAAAACACCCATGATGGTGCTCGCACCTACCATCAGCGATGACGGTCGTAAGCTGATCATCTCTGCACAAGGCACCTCCTACCTCGCGCATAACACTGCTCCCTATCAGATCAACGAGAACATCGAGTTTCGGCGTTTCTTTTCGGTGCAGGATGCGGACAGCCTCAGCTTCCTCTCTGCCTTGCGCATGAGTGCCACCTTCCCCTATGTTTTTCCGGCGACCAACCTTCCAAGCGATCCGAGCATCGAGATCCTCGACGCTGGAATTCGGGATAATTATGGCATCAGCAACACCCTTAAGTTCATGTACACCTTCCGTCATTGGTTGGCAGACAACTCCTCTGGGGTGGTTTTGATCCAAGTGCGCGATCAGGAGAAATTCATCGATCTCAAGCCGGATAAGAGCCGAAGTCTCTGGGAGTCCATCACCCAGCCATTTGGCACCTTCTACAATACCGTGCTAGACGTGCAGGATTACCAAATGGAGGAACAGCTCAGGCTGGCCTATGAATGGTACAATGGTCCGGTAGAGATGATAGAATTGATCCTAGAGCGGGATGAAGAAAACCCGATCAGCTTGAGCTGGCATTTGACCGAAAAGGAAAAACAACGCATCAAGAACTCCGTCTTAAGCGCACACAACCAAGGGGTTTTCAAAACACTGAAAGCAAAGTTCCTCGACGAAGCCAACGACTAGACCCGGATCACCTCGTGTTCTTCCGGATGGCGATGCAAGCTGCTCATGATCAAACTCTGGATGTCTTGATCATCATAACCCGTTTCGATGTGCACCTTGATGGCGTCGAGATCATCTACTGAGAGATCCGCCGGAACCACTCCATGTCCTTTGTATCGTCCGTTCTCGATCAATACCAAACTGCGCTCACCTTGGCGAAATCCTTTACCTCGAATCAAGAGGGTACGTCCAGAAGCCGTTAGGGATCGTAGCGCCTCGAAGAAGCGTTGGTTGTAGCTTGTGGCATCTTCTTCGCCTACGCATGCCCCTCGGCACGGACCATGGATCTCTTCAATGCATCGCCCGGTAAGCTCTTGTAGTCCGCAAAACCTCGCACAGAGTTCATGTTCGCTACACAGATCCTCGAGCACCTTGCGGGCTTCGTATCGATTTCTGAAACTGATCAATGGACGGTCCCACTTCCCTACCCGGCCGATGTTGAAGCGCTGCATGCCACTTTGATCGGTGTAGTTGTAGATGCCCCAGTTCAACGACACCCGCTTCATCACCCGATTGTAGGGTGGCCAGTGCTTTTTGATGAGGTTGGCCTCGGTGAGCAAGGCGATGAGTTCGTTCGGCGTTTCTACCCAGTCGATCTCCTCGATCTTTTCGGCAAAACGGCTCTTGTAGCCGGTATGGGTGTTGCCGCGCAGGTGTTCTGCTACCCGTTTCTTGAGGTCGTTCGCTTTGCCTACATAGAGCACCTTAGCCTTGCTGCCTTTGAGGATGTACACGCCTTGGGTAGAAGGGAGCGCATCGAACTGTTTGCGGTTCAGGTTGGGCGGTAGACTGGCTTCCCTGGATCGTGGATTCAAGGCGTAGTCAATGAATCCTTCCTGATCCTTTTGTAATATCTGCTGAAAGAGTTTTACCGTAAACTTGGCATCGCCCATCGCACGGTGGCGGTCATCGATCTGCTCACCCATCTGCGCTGCGATCTTGCCCAAGCTGTAAGAATAGAAATGTGGAAACACCTTGCGGGAGAGTCGAACCGTGCAGAGCCGCTTCGGACGCCACTGCGCTCCCAATCGAGCAAACTGTTCGCGAATGAAGCCGTAGTCGAAGTTGACATTGTGCGCAACGAAAACGTGGTTATGGGTACGCTCCCATATCTCTTTCGCCACCTCGTGAAAAGCGGGCGCATCTTGCACCATCTCGTTGCTAATGCCAGTAAGCGCTGTGATCTTCCGTGGTATAAGTACGTTGGGATTGATGAGCGTTTCATAGGCATCAACCACCTCGCCATCTTCCATTTGAACGATGGCCACTTCAGTGATGGCGTGCTTCTTAGCACTACCGCCTGTTGTCTCGATATCCACCACTGCGTACTTCACCCTGTAAAATTATCAATCGCAGTCGACCATTCATCCTCAAACGAAAAACTCATCCCAATCTTCGAACAGAAGCGAGGAATTATTCGTTGGTTTGGAAAAATTTTACGCATGCGGAATACGATCTTGATCGCCATCGGCGTCGCCCTGGTTAGTTTAGTGAATGCACAGTCGCTTCAACGTGTTGGAGCCACATCTGGGAAACTCGACCGGGAGGAAAAGAAGGATTGGCACAACGGCTATATCAAAGATGACAAAGTATATGGCACGGGAGCCAATAAAGCGTTGACCGAACTTCTGGCCGATCGCCAGCCTAAGCGAAAGACCGTGGTGGCCATCATAGATTCCGGTGTAGACACCGAGCATGAAGACCTCAAGGAGCACTTGTGGGTCAACGATGATGAAGTCCCAAACAACGGCAAAGACGACGATGGCAATGGTTATGTGGATGATGTGCATGGCTGGAACTTCCTGGTGGATGGCGAGGGCAATGACATCGGCTATGACAACCTAGAAGCCACGCGAGTGCTGCGACTGAGCAAACAAGCAGAGATGAACGGCACACCTGCGCCAGATTGGATGACGCAAGACATGCTGCAACAAGCAGCCAAAATCTACAACGAGAACAACGCAGAAGCCGCCGCCATGGAACAGTTCGGTAAGGCATGGGTCATCATGGACTCTACCGCCCAAGCTGTGCTGCAGAAGGAAGACTACACCATGGAGGAGATGAAGGAGGTGGATGCAGGTGATAATGAAGACATCAAAACAGCCAAGAAGCTCTTCGCCATTTTCAGAACACTCGGCGTGAGCAAGAGCGACCTCGAAGAAATGGGTAGCATCTATGACAAGATGAACCAGTACTACCTCAACATGGATTTTGATCCACGTGCAGGCTATACTCCAGAAGATTTTTACTACGGCAACAACCATTACGAAGGCGACCACGCAGAACACGGCACCCACGTAGCTGGCATCGTAGCTGCCAACCGTTCAAATGACCTCGGCACAAGAGGTGTTGCTGGCGGAGCAGCCGAGATCATGGCGATCCGTGCAGTGCCCGACGGTGATGAACGCGACATGGATGTGGCTGCGGCTATTCGGTATGCGGCAGACAACGGGGCACACATCATCAACATGAGTTTTGGTAAAGGCATCTCACCAAAGAAAGAGATGGTGTATGAAGCCATCGAATACGCTACAGAAAAAGGCGTCTTGTTGGTACATGCCGCCGGAAACGACGCGTCTAACAACGATGAGGTGATGAATTATCCGAACAACAAAGCCCTGAGTGATGCCGCAAAAGCGCGCTACCTGACCATCGGTGCACTATCGCCTACCAAGAAGAAGAAGAAACTTCTGGCTACGTTCAGCAATTACGGTAAAGGAAGTGTTGATCTTTTCGCTCCAGGGGATGACATCTACTCTACCCTGCCTGGCGATGCATACGGATTCTTTAGTGGAACAAGCATGGCTTCACCCGCTGCAGCCGGTGCTGCGGCACTGATCTGGGCCTACTTTCCAGAACTCACTGCTGATGAGCTCAGAGCCGTCCTGATCAACACGGGCATCGACCTTGGGAAGAAGAAAGTGCGCATCCCCGGCACCAAAGACAAGGTGCGTTTCAGTGAAATCACTACTACTGGGAAGGTGGTGAATGTTTACGGCGCCGTGGAGCAGCTGTTAACCCAGCCTTAACCCAGCATCGAACCCAGCATATCGTTGAAATTCATGCGTCCGTGGTAGCTCTTCTTACTGATCAAAGAGTACTCAGCAAGCGCGTGGAGCACGAATTCAGCGTACATCAATCGCTCGTCATCCGAGCATTCATCCGCGTGGTTCTCTACGAATTCCATCAAGGGATTGATCTTGCGCAAGGCTGTTTCATACGCGTCATTGCTCGCATCATTGTCTAGATCGAGTGCGTTGGCGCCAAACCACTGGATGATGGGATCATAGGGAGAACCCTCTTCGCGCTTTGAGAGACGTTCAGGGTTCGGGAAATGTTGCAAGAACACCTTTCTGATCGTATCTCGAATCACCTGGTGCGCTACTTGCAGTGCCCCTTCTTGCTCTCCTTCATAAACCAGTTCTACTTTTCCGGTAATGGCAGGGATGGCTCCGATCAGGTCGCTGATGCGCACACGGGTCTTCGCATCACGGTTCTTAATGGCACGGTGCTCAGCCGTAGCGATGAGGTTCTCAAATGCGGTAATGCTCAGGCGCACGGAAACGCCACTCTTTTGGTCGATCAACTCGCTCTCCCTGGCAACAAATGCGATCTCTTCTACCAGGTCATCCATCAAAGGCAGGACTTCTACCCGATCTTTTTGCTCCGGACGGATGTCTGCTTCTTGACGCGTAATCTGCTTGGAATCTTCAATGCTAAGCGGATAGTGCGTGATGATCTGCGACTGGATGCGATCCTTCAGTGGCGTGATAATGGAGCCACGGTTGGTATAGTCTTCGGGGTTAGAGGTGAATATAAACTGCAGATCGAGCGGCAAGCGCACCTTGAATCCCCTGATCTGGATGTCTCCTTCTTGCAGGATGTTGAACAAGGCCACTTGGATCCGTGGCTGAAGATCGGGCAGCTCGTTGATAACAAAGATGCCTCGGTTGCTGTGTGGTACCAATCCGTAATGGATCGCGCCTTCATCCGAAAAGCTTAGTTTCAGGTTGGCCGCTTTGATGGGGTCAAGATCGCCGATCAGGTCAGCAACCGAAACATCCGGCGTAGCCAGCTTCTCTGTATAGCGTTCACTGCGATGCAGCCATTCAATGGGAAGGTCATCTCCTAATTCTGCCAGCATTTGCTGTGCTTCTTTGGTGATCGGGCGCAATGGGTCTTCATTCAAGGCAGAACCTTTGATCACTGGAATGTACTCATCCAACAGCTCCACCATTAAGCGGGCGATGGTAGTCTTGGCTTGCCCACGCAACCCGAGTAAACTGATGTTGTGTCGAGCAAGTATGGCCCGCTCCAGCTGAGGAATGACCGTTTCCTGGTAGCCTACCACACTTGGAAAAGGCGTTTCGCCAGATTGCATGCGATCTATCAGATTGCTGCGGAGTTCTTCTTTTATGGAACGGCTTTGATAACCAGCAGCCTTGAGTTCACCTAAGGTGTTTACTTGCTTCATGCTTCGAATTAAGAAAGTATACAGCTAAGACCAACACCTTTGAAAAATGTTCTGCGCCTAATCTGAGCGAATATGTGAAAGCCTTACATCAGAGCCGTTGAAACAACGCAAGTCCTTGCGCTTTGAACCCGTCAACCAAGAACAGATTTACATACAAAATCGCTGGAGGCATTGCGCTTCTTTCGATCATTCTACTTGGATTCACTGCAGTTGATAGTGGTTTCAAGGAGTACTATGTGTATCCGGATGATGGGATGGATCAAGTATAGGTGATGTGGAAAACGCGACCCACAGACAAGGTCAAGGGCGGACGTTTGAGCATTAAAGCAGGCAGCGAAGTGCCGCAAGGCATCTACGTCATCACAGCCTCATGAAAAGACGAACTCGTGGGGCTCTAGAGATCTTTGCAGAACTCTAGGGCTAGCGTACGTTTCTTCTTCGATTTTTCTCGTAATCTTCAAAAACAAAGTCGCCCAGTCCTTTCAAACTGGTGTAGAATGCTTTGCCTTGATTCGCGGCCGTAAACTGCTGTACGAAATCCTGCAAATAAGGGTCTTGAGCGATCATGAAGGTCGTAATGGGGATATGCGACTTTCTTGCTGCTGCTGCCAGGTTCAAGGTCTTGTTCACGATCTTAGGATCCAAACCGAAGCTGTTCTTGTAGTAGCTGCCATCTGGGTTCTTCAGGCAAGAAGGCTTGCCATCCGTGATCATAAAGATCTGTCGATTGGGGTTTTTCTTCCGCTTGAGGATGTCTAGCGCCAGTTCCAACCCTGCAACCGTGTTCGTATGAAAGGGTCCAACTTGCAAGTAGGGCAAGTCTTTGATGCTCACCTTCCAAGCATCGTTTCCGAATGCAATGATGTCAAGGGTGTCTTTTGGATAGCGCGTAGTGATCAATTCTGCCAAAGCCATGGCTACCTTCTTTGCAGGGGTGATCCGATCTTCACCGTACAAAATCATGGAGTGACTCAGATCGATCATCAGGACCGTTGAGGTCAATGCCTTGTGTTCCGTTTCATGCATGATCAGGTCATCATGCGTTAGGTTGAAGTCATCAATTCCGCCGCGGATCTGGGCATTTCGTATGCTATCCGTAAGCGCTATGCGATCTACCCGATCACCAAACTGGTAGGGTCGGGTTTCTGGTATGATCTCATCTCCTCTGCCGAGTTTCGTGGTCTTGTGTCCGCCCGACTTGCTTTTCTTCATCTTACCAAAGACCTGATCCAATGACCGCTTTCTGATCACCTGCTCAGACTTGCTCGTCATGGCCATGCCACCACCGTTCTTTGGGTCTTGTTGCACGTAACCTTTGCGGCGCAATTCATCCAAAAAGTCATCAATGGTATAACTATCGTCGGTGAGCTGGTACTCCTTGTCTAACTCCCGCAGCCAATCGATCGCCTCGTCTACGTCGCCACTGGTATGGGTGAGCAATTCCATGAAGAGGTCGAGGAGTTTTTCGAATGGGCTCTTCCCTTCTTCGTCTTCGCGTGCTATGAATCTATAACCTTTCATTGGCAATGGAACGAGCTAGGTTACAAGATTGTTTGGTGTTTCCAATTGTTGATCAGCCAAGGCTAAGCAATCGCATCCCAGCGCATCGTCTACAAAGCTTTTCAGGCGAATCATTTCTGTTCTCGACAATTCCTTTCCCTTGTTAGAAACGTAGTACATCAGCCCCATCCCGAGAAAGGAAACCGGAACAAACCAAAAGCCCCACATCTCCGTGCTCAAGGTCCACTGCGACATGCCGAGCATCAATCCAACAAAACCTATGAAACCAAAGAGGCCATAGAAGAACATGAACATGGTCCAAACCGTAGGTGATGGACCGATAAGGCAGCGTACCAAGGTAGCGTTCAACTCCTGATCTCGCTCCACATTCAAATCCATATGAGGCGACCAGAAATGGCGGTCTTCGTTGGGGATGTCGAGCACCATGTGATCGCGGGTTTTACGCACGATGATGCGGTCTGGGTTTCGGTCTTTTGCCTTGATGCTGATCGCTCCTTGGATCGCTTCGGGCGCTTGTGGCACAAAGAATTTGTATCTCGGTCTAAAACCTGTATCAGCCATAGGAGTAGGATGCAATGGCTGAAAATAAAAAATCCCGCTCGATAATCGAACGGGATTTGAGTTTGTCTAAACGAAATATATGATCAAGAACGTGGTCTTGCTTCGTTGACTACCAATGTACGACCCATCAAATCAGTACCGTTTAAACCATCGATAGCAGCTTGCGCCTCGTCATCGTTAGGCATTTCAATGAAACCAAAGCCTTTAGCTCGGCCAGTTTCGCGATCGGTGATCAATTTGGTGGATGATACTTCCCCGTACTGTGCAAATGCCTGCTCTAGGGATTCTTCTTCTAACCTGTAGTTCAGGTTACCTACGTAAATATTCACAGAAAAAAAATTAAAAAGTGTGTAAAAAGTGAATTGGATACAAAAATAAGGATAAGTAAGGCGCAACGGCTTAACTTGCTGAAATACTTTAAAATAAATTCTGCTTAAGGGGTGCTGTAATAGCTCGGATGTAGGCTGCGCAAGTTGTAGTGAGATGCCATGGAAGCACCATATGCGCCTGCTGATCGTATGGCGATGAGGTCGCTCCGACGCGATGTGGGCATAGCCACCCGCTTACCGAAACAATCGCTGCTCTCACATACCGGGCCTACTACATCATAGACGGCGTCTAGCTCCTCTCCTGCTGAAAGGTTCTCGATCAAGTGGGTGGACTGGTAGAGGGCGGGACGGATCAATTCGGTCATGCCCGCGTCTAAGATCAAGAAATTGGTCTTCAAGCCTTTCTTCACGTAGAGCACCCGGCTGATGAGGTCACCGCAATTGGCTACCAAGGATCTCCCCAATTCAAAATGCAACTGCTGACCATGTTGAAGTTCCAAGTAATCATCAAAAAGCGCAAAGAAGGCATCAAAGTCTGGGTTCTTCGGATCATCCGGCTGATCATAATCGATGCCCAGTCCACCTCCTGCATTGATGTGGTCGATTGGGAAACCCGTATCCCTGAAACGTTCATTCAAGATGTTTACCCGTGCACAGAGGTTTCTAAACGGTTCTAAGGAGGTGATTTGCGAGCCAATATGAAAATGTAAGCCCTTTAATTTCAGGTTTTCAGCCCCCTTCAAGTAAGCAATCACTTCATCCAACTGCCAAGTGCTGATGCCGAACTTATTCTCCTCCAATCCGGTGGTGATGTAGCGGTGGGTTTGGGCATCCACATCAGGATTCAAACGAAGGGCAACTTCCGCTACCTTCCCCATCTCTTTCGCCAGTTGTTGGATGATGGTGAGCTCCTCCAACGATTCTACATTAATGGTGAAAATACCGCTGTTGATGGCAAGACGAATCTCATCGTCGCTCTTCCCTACTCCGGCAAAAGCGATGTGTTCTGGGGTAAAACCCACCTCCAGTGCACGCTCCACCTCCTGACCGCTTACGCAGTCAGCACCCAGTCCATGATTCACCATCATTTCAAGAATGCGCTCATCGGTATTGGCTTTCAGGGCGTAATGGATGTGATAACCGTAGCGCTCTGCAGCGCCTTGAGCCGAACGCAGGGTACGCTCTAGGTGCGCCAGATCATAGTGATAGAACGGCGTTGGCAGTTCCTTCCAAGCAGATATCGATGCCGTGCTGATCATGCCTCTAAATCAAATAGTCCGCGATTCAGGGCCTTCAGTGCTTCCGCCTTCCAACTGGAATCGATCAAAATCGATACGTTGTTTTTGCTACCACCATAGGAGATCATGCGCAATGGGATGTTGCTCAGTGCGCCAAAGATGCGGGCAGCATGGCCCTCTTCTTCCTGTAAGAGGTGTCCAACGATGCAAACAATGGTTTGATCCCGCTCTACCTCCACTTGTGCGTATTCCCTGAGGTCTTCCAGCAATTGATCCAAGCGCTCCGTACTGTCGATGGTCAAACTCACCGCCACCTCACTGGTGGTGATCATATCGATCGGCACGCGATGGCGTTCAAAGACCTCAAATACCTTGCGTAAAAAACCATAGGCCAGCAACATGCGGTCGCTTCTGATCTTGATCGCTGTGATACCATCCTTCGCTGCTACCGCTTTGATGAAGTCGCCAGAAGCTTCGTCGCTGATCTCCGTACCCAGTTTTTCAGGTTCCATGGTGTTCTTCAACTCCACGGGGATCCCCGCCTTTCGTGCCGGCTGGATCGAAGTTGGGTGCAAGATCTTCGCGCCGAAATAAGCCAACTCCGCTGCTTCGTCGAAGGTAAGCTTGCGAATCGGACGGGTATGCTTCACCACACGTGGGTCATTGTTGTGCATCCCATCGATGTCTGTCCAGATCTGCACCCGATCAGCTTTCATGGCCGCACCGATGATGCTTGCAGTGTAGTCGCTTCCACCTCGCTTCAGATTATCGATGTCGCCAAAGTGATTGCGACAGATGTAGCCTTGTGTGATGAAGAGGTCAATCCCCTTTTGTTCTTTCAGGATGCGCTCCAGGTTGGATTGCACGTACCACATGTCAGGTTCACTCTGCTGATCGATGCGCATGAAATCCAAGGCCGGAATCAATGCGCTCTTCACGCCTCGTTCTTCCAGATAGAACTGCATGAGCATGGTAGAGATCAACTCCCCTTGCGCCAGTACCGTGCGCTCTTCAAAACGCGTAAACATATCAAGTGTGAAAGAACGAATGTGCGTCCAATGTGTATCGAGCGCCGTTAAGGCCTCCTTCTTGGGCTCTTGGGATGTAAAAAGCTGGTCAACGAGTGCTTCATAGTGTTTGGTCAAGGCCGCTACCTTCTCTTCTACCGCCACCTTATTGCCGCGATAAAGGTCTTCAACAATCTCCGTCAAGGCGTTGGTGGTACCTGCTACTGCCGAGAGCACCACGATCTTGCGCTTACCATCCTGGATCAGTTCAGCCACATGCTTGATCCGCTCTGCCGAGCCTACGGACGTTCCACCAAACTTCTGAATCAACATAACTTCCTACATAAGGAGCGCAAATGTAAGGGCTCCGAAGAACGCAACGAACGGTTGATAGAACATTCTTCACGCTCGATAGAGCGAAGGTATTTCCATACCTTCAAGCACTGTTAGAACCGATAACTCATTTTCACTTTCAGGCCCAAGGAATGCAGTTATATTTGGCCCCTTCAAAGCACTTCATGTGATCAGTTTACTACGTAAAGAAATCAGTGACTTCCTCTCCTCGATCATCGGGTATTTGGTGATTGCTGTGTTCTTGTGTGCGGTTGGACTCTTCACCTGGGTGTTTCCGATAGACATGAACGTGCTCAACAGCGGTTATGCCAACTTGGATGCCTTGTTCATGCTAGCTCCTTGGGTATTCCTGTTTTTGGGTCCAGCCGTTACCATGCGCCTCTTTGCGGAAGAACAGCGTACAGGCACCATTGAAATGCTGATGACCAAGCCCTTGAGTGATTGGCAAATCATTTTTGCAAAGTTCTTGGCAGGATGGATCCTGATGATCATTGCTGTGCTGCCCACCTTGGTTTACTTCTATACGGTTTACCAGTTGCGAAGTCCCAAAGGAAACTTAGACGTTGGAGGAATCACCGATTCTTACATTGGATTGATCTTTCTAGACGGCGTCTATGTTGCGATCGGCTTGTTCGCGTCTTCGTTGAGCAACAACCAGATCATCTCGTTCATCATCGCTGTGTTTCTCAGCTTCATCATGTTTATCGGTTTCGACTCGCTGAGTGGTTTCTTGCCCAACGGAGGCATGGAGCGCACCTTTCTTTACCTCGGTATCCAGCAGCACTACGCATCCATGAGCCGCGGGGTGATCGACACCCGCGACCTGATTTACTTCTTGAGTTTGATCGGAGTATTTCTGCTATTCACTAAAACAAAATTGGAGAGTAGAAAGTGGTAGCGAAGGAAAAAAATAGCGGCAAGAAGGCGAATAAACGCTGGCTAGACCTGGGCACCTTGGTCATTGCCATCGCTTCCATCGTGCTGCTCAACTACCTGAGCACCTTTGTGTTTGAGCGCGTTGACCTCACGGCTGAGAAGCGCTATACCCTGAGCGATGCTACCATCAACAACCTTGAAGCCCTCGAGGATGTCGTTTTCATCCGCGTTTACCTGGATGGAAACCTTCCAACCGAGTTCCGTGAACTGCGCGATGCTACGAAGGAAACCTTGGATGAAATGCGGGCTTATGCGGGAGGAAAACTGGAATACGAGTTCATCGACCCATCTGCCAGTCCCAACGAAGAAGAGCGCTACCAGGTTTACCAAGACCTCACCAAAGACGGGTTGCAGTACACAAACGTTCGCATGCGCTCCGGCGATAAAGTCTCCGAGCAGATCATCTTCCCCGGCGCTATCTTAGCGTACAAGGGCAAAGAAACGCCAATCCAGCTGCTCAAAAGTCAAGCCGGCGCCACCCAGCAGTCGATGATCGCATCGTCTATTCAGCAGTTGGAGTATGAGATCATGAGCGCGATCCGAAAGCTATCCGAGGCCTCTTTGATGAGGGTAGCCTTCATCGAAGGACATGGCGAGCTACGCAAGCTGGAAACCGCAGCGGCCGAACGAGCCTTGTCAGAATTCTATGCTGTAGAGCGGATCACCATCAATGAAAACTTAGACGCCCTAACGGGAGTAGATGCCATCATTGTTGCTCGTCCAGACAGCGCATTTTCTGAAAAAGACAAGTTCATCATCGACCAATACATCATGCGCGGTGGAAAAGCGCTTTGGTTCGTTGATCCGGTCTTTGCGCGGATGGACAGCCTCAAGCGCAGCCAGTTTACCATGGCGATGGTCTTGGAACACAACCTCACCGACCAGCTCTTCAAGTACGGCGCTCGCTTGAACAACGACCTCATCATGGATCTGGAAGCCCTTCCCATTCCGATCGTAACCGGCATGGTGGGGAATCAGCCACGGCAGGACATGTTTACGTGGTACTATCAACCCTTGTTGAGCGGGAACGAAGCACATCCCGTGACCCGTAACTTGGATCGGATCAAGACAGAATTTGCAAGTACGGTAGATCCCGTGGATGTGGAAGGCGTAAGCGCCACACCTCTTTTGATGAGCAGCGAGCGTGCGCGCTTGGTGAATGCACCGGCGCGGGTGAGCTTTAGCATCTTACGCGAATCGCCCCAGTACGAGCGTTTCAATCAAGGGCCATTGACCAACGCCCTGTTGCTCGAAGGCACCTTCTCTTCGGTTTTCACCAATCGCCTGCCCAAGCGCTTGATCGACGATGACGGCATCAGCTTTAAGGAAAAAAGTATTGTACCCACCAAGATGATCGTGGTAGCGGATGGCGACATCATCCGCAATGAAGTAAACCGCGTGGAAGAGCGATTCTACGCCTTGGGTTACTACAAGTACACCGAGCAGATCTACGGCAATCAGGCGTTCTTGCTGAATGCATTGAACTATTTATTGGATGACAGTGGACTGATCCAGGTACGAACCAAGGAGTTCAAGATCCGTTTATTGGATCAAGCCAAGGTGGAGGAAGAACGCTACTTCTGGCAGACAACGAATACCGCGCTGCCCATCATCATCGTTCTGTTGTATGGTGCTGCTCGGATGTACATCAGGAAACGAAAATTCGCACGATAATTAGCATACAATGAAGAAAGTTGGCATTGGTATACTCTTGCTCTTGATACTCGCAGGCGTCACCGTTTGGGTCACCCAACAAGACCGCAGCAGCACGATGCGCAAAGAGCTGACTGATTTCGCCATTGAAGACACCGCATCGATCGATCGTATATTGTTGAAGGATGAGCAAGGCAATCGCATTCAATTGGATCGCTCGGAGAGCGGCTGGATCGTGAACGAGCAGTACGTTGCACGGCCAGATGCTGTGGATATCTTGCTGCGAACGATGAACAAACTGCGGGTGAAAGCACCCATCAGCGAAACCATGAAGAACACGGTGCTCAAAAACATCATCGCCAAAAACACCTTGGTAGAAGCATACAGCGGAAGTGAGCTTGTGAAGACCTACTACGTAGGAGGGCCGGATCGCGAACACACGGGCACCTTCATGATGATGAAAGGATCCAGCCGCCCCTACCTCATGCACATCGAAGGGTTTCATGGATTTCTAACCCCGCGTTTCTTCACCAACGTAAACGAATGGCGCGAGCGTGTGGTGTTCGAGTACGCCAAGGCTGACATCAAGCGCTTGGAGCTTCAGTACCCCGAAAAGCCTGAGAACAACTTCGTCATTGAACAAGCGGAACCCGGATCGTTTGAGGTGACCGCTGGCTTGGAAGCAACGCCTGTTACGCAGTTAGATACGTTTATGTTGAATGCATACTTAGCGCGTTACGACATGGTGCACTTTGAAGGCTTCGAAGAGACCAAGACCGAGGCGTTCATCGACAGCGTGATGCAAAGTGAGCCCATCTTCGTTATTGCACTTACCGATCAGAACGATCTGGTAACAACGGCCACCGGTTTCAGAAAGCCACTGAGCGATGGTTACGACTACGAAGGCAATCCGATCGACTATGATCAGGACCGCCTTTACCTGAAGATCAACGAGGATAAAGTAGTGGTGGCACAGTATGCCATATTCGACCCATTGACCCGGGGAATCGGCTTCCTGAGAAACCGTTAAAAACTTCTTGAATAGCCGCCTCAAACTTGGGGAAGTTCTTTAGGTCAAACGTCTATATTTGCCACCTATCGCAAGCCTTTTATAAGGTAGAATAAACAACAAACAAGCATGAAATTCATCGTCTCCAGCAGCACGCTACTGAAGCAACTCACATCCATCAGCGGAGTATTGAACACGAGTAGTAACCTACCAATCCTCGGCTATTTCCTCTTTGATGTCAAAGACAAGAAATTGACCGTTTCAGGTTCAGACCTTGAATCGACCATGATCGCTGACATCGACTTGGAGAAGGCAGACGATGATATGAAGGTCTGTGTGCCTGCGAAGCTCTTGTTGGACATGTTGAAAACCTTCTCGGATCAACCCCTTACCTTTTCGGTGGATGCGAAGAACTTCGGCATCGAGGTAGCTTCCGACAGCGGTAAGTACAAGTTGGCGGGAACCAACGGCGATGAATTCCCACGCTTGCCTGAGATGGACAGCAGTTCCAACATGACCATCGACAGCGGCATCCTCTTCAACGCGATCAACAAGACGGTCTTTGCTACCGGAAACGATGAGCTCCGTCCGGTGATGAGCGGCGTTTATTTCGCCTTGGAAAAAGAAGGCGTAACCTTCGTAGCAACCGATGCGCACAAGTTGGTGAAGTACCACCGAAGCGATTGCAAATCGGGTAAGAGCGCGAGCTTCATCATGCCAAAGAAGCCGCTGAACCTGATCAAAGGATTGGTTGCGAACCTGTCAACCGACGTGGAGATTGAATACAACGAGACGAATGCATCCTTTGTGTTTGAGAACTACCGATTGGTGAGCCGTTTGATCGATGGTAAGTACCCGAACTACGAGGCGGTGATCCCAAAAGAGAATCCAAACGAGATGATGATCGACCGACAGTTGTTCTTGAACTCGATCCGTCGTGTTTCCATCTTCTCGAATAAGACCACACACCAGGTGCGCTTGTCCATCAAAGGCAGCGAACTACAGGTTTCTGCAGAAGACCTCGACTACAGCAATGAAGCAAGCGAACGCTTGAGTTGTAACTACAAGGGTGAAGACATCACCATCGGTTTCAACAGCCGCTTTTTGATCGAGATGCTGAACAACTTGGACAGCGATGAGGTAAGGCTTTTGCTCAGCGCACCTAATCGGGCGGGACTCCTCTCTCCTTCTGAGAAAGAAGATGCAGAAGAGATCGTGATGTTGGTGATGCCGGTGATGTTGAGCCAGTAATCCTACCCGACACTCCTCGGTGCACCAATCACTTTTGGTCTTTCTTCCTGTAATGGTATACGATGCCTGGAGATGAGGCCTTGCTAGGTTCCTCCGCCGTATCGCGTGGGAGTGCTTCGTATGGGATAGTTTCTTCCCAATGATCGTCCTCTTCTTCCAGCTCCCAACTGTACTTCGGACGCTGCGGTCCATCCTTCCGCAATTGAAAGGCTAGAATGAAGCCTGCAATGCCGCCAAAGAGGTGTCCTTCCCATGAAATGCCCGGCTTGATCGGCAGTACCCCCCAGATCATGGAGCCATAAAGGAAGACAACCACGAGGGAGAGCGCCATGAGGCGATAGTGCTTTCTAAACACACCTGAGAAGAACACAAACGAGGCTACGGCGTAGATGATTCCGCTAAAGCCGATGTGATTACCTCCGCGTGCTGCAATCCAAATCCAAACCGCACTCATCAACCAACTCCAACCAAGTACCCGCCAACCAATGCGGCCATAAAAGCTGAAGAGTCCGAGCATCAGCACAAATCCAGAAACAGAATTATCAGTAATGTGCTTCCAGTCGCCATGCAGTAAGGGATAGGTAAAGAGTCCGAGCAAGCCGTCCCATGTACGTGGACGTAAGCCAAACTGCCGAAGATCTGTTTCGATGATCAGGTTAAAACCAAAGATGAGCCACAATATCCCAATGATGAGTGTGGAAATCGTGAGTCCGTATTTTAAATTCTTATTGATTTTTTCCTGACTTTAGTACCTGAATCGGACCTTATTCAGCATGAAAAGAGCCTACTCGCTACTGTTATTTGTTTTCCTCTGGTCAATAAGCATACCAGTCATCAGTCAAGACGAAACGGCAGTTGAACCCTACGAAGTGCTTGAGATCAGCGGTGTTATCAGCCATAATGACAAAGGTTTGGGTGAATCCTTGGTTGAACTCTTCGAGGGCAACAAGGTGATCGATGCCTTTGAGACAAAAAACAACGGAAAGTTCAAGTTCAACTTGATGAACGAGAAGATCTACACCATTCAGATCTCCAAGAAGGGCTATTACACCAAGCGCATTTCGGTGAGCACAAAGATGCCACAGGGTATTGATGATGATTTCAAGTTTGCCTTCGACATCGGTATGACGATGAAAGAAGAGGCGGCTTTTGATCCCTACCTCAGTGAGTATCCATCGGCCTTGATCGCTTATGACGAGAAGCGAAAGGAGTTCCGCTACGACAAGAATTACACCAAGAGTTATTTCGACGAGATCGAACCTTCAGAGGAGTAGCCTTCTCTCCTATCGATTGTCTTGCAGCCATGCTGCAATGTTCGACTCCACACGTGTGGCAATGCGGTCGGTATCCGCACGTACAAAGCGCGCTCCGGTAATGTGCTCAAAGAGCTCAATGTAACGTTCGCTCACCGTTTCTACGAATTCATCTGGCATCACGGGCATTTGCTGACCATCCAAGCCTTGGAAACCATTGCTGATCAGCCATTGGCGGACAAACTCCTTGCTCAGCTGCTTTTGGGCTTCTCCTTTTTCTTGACGGTCTTCATAGCCTTCTTTGTAGAAATAGCGTGAGCTATCGGGCGTGTGGATCTCGTCGATCAAGGTAACCACCCCTTCGGCGTCGATGCCAAACTCGTACTTAGTGTCTACCAGGATAAGGCCTTGCTTGGCGGCGATCTCTGTACCCCGCTGAAACAGCGCACGGGTGTACTTTTCGAGTTGCTCGTAGATCTCAGGAGCTACAATACCTTGCCTTAGGATTTCTTCTCTTGATATGTCCTCATCATGGCCTTCATCCGCTTTGGTTGCCGGGGTGATGATGGGTTCTGGGAAGGGGTCGCTTTCGCGCATCCCATCCGGCATGCTAACACCGCACAGCAGGCGCTTACCTGCTCTGTATTCGCGCCATGCATGCCCGCTCAGGTAGCCTCGGATCACCATTTCCACCTTGATCGGCTCGCACTTCTTACCGATGGTCACGTTCGGATCGGGAACTGCCACCAACCAGTTGGGGACGATGTCTTTGGTAGCATCGAGAAAGCGAGCGGCAAGCTGGTTGAGGACCTGTCCTTTGAACGGGATGCCCTTTGGCAACACATGATCAAAAGCGGAGATGCGATCGCTGGCGACCATCACCAAAAGTTCATCACCGATGTGATAAACGTCGCGCACCTTTCCTCGGTACATCTTCCGTTGATTGGGAAAGTGAAAATTGGTCTCTTTTAAGGCCTCTGCCATGGGTTGAAAAGGTTATCAGCGCTCAATTCCCATGAAGGAATGGGTACGCTCGTTCATGAAGTTGATGGAAAATGCTTTGAACATGTCTTGGAAGCTACACAGCTCAATGGAATCAGCTCGTACCATGAACAAGTTCTCACCGGGCTGCAGGATCACATCCTTTGATGTACCATCGTGGTGAACCATGTAAGTGATGTTGTACACCTCTCTGCCGCTATGCTGCTCGATCACCGTGATGTTCTTCGTTTCAAAATTGATGATCACCTCATGGTCGGTCCGGTCATACTCTTCCCGATCGTCGAACTTACTGTAATC
Source organism: uncultured Flavobacteriales bacterium (assembly GCA_913057205.1). Taxonomy (GTDB): domain Bacteria; phylum Bacteroidota; class Bacteroidia; order Flavobacteriales_G; family Salibacteraceae; genus SHAN690. The sequence goes on along the minus strand of CAJXNO010000026.1, from coordinate 18,436 downwards.
GCTCATGAGGCGAACCGTACCTTTCGTTTCATCTAGGCTAACCTGTGCAGAAACGCCTAGCGAAACCACGCACACGATGATCGATGTAATCATTGCTTTCATTCTTTCTTCTTATTCGCTTGGTCTGCCTGCTCGTAACGTTGGATGATGTCTTCTACGATGCGGTGACGGATGACGTCGCTCCGATCAAGCTTTACCATGGATATACCAGAAACACCATCTAAGATGTTCATGCATTGCAACAAACCACTTCGGATGTGCCGAGGCAGGTCGATCTGACTGACATCACCTGTAACGATGAACTGTGATCCTCGTCCCATACGGGTCAGGAACATCTTCATCTGATTCTCTGAGGTATTTTGTGCTTCGTCCAAGATCACAAAGGCGTTACCTAAGGTTCGTCCACGCATAAACGCCAAGGGCGCGATCTCTATGGTACCGCGTTCAAGGAACTTGGTCAGCTTTTCGAAGGGGATCATGTCAGAAAGCGCATCGTAAAGTGGACGCAAGTATGGATCGAGTTTCTCCTTGAGGTCGCCGGGTAAGAATCCGAGGCTCTCGCCGGCTTCCACCGCCGGACGTGTCAGGATGATGCGCTGCACTTCCTTTTCCTTAAGAGCTTTCACCGCGAGGGCAACCGCAGTATAGGTTTTACCCGTACCCGCCGGACCGATGGCGAAGAGCATATCGTTCTTCTTCATCTCTTCCACCATGCGCACTTGGTTGGGGGTGCGCGCCTTGATTACCTTGCCGTTGTTCCCGTACAGAAGCACTGTACTGTCGGCTTGAATCTCTGGATTATCTGATTGGATGAGGTTTCGCACGTCTTGTTCAGACAAACGGTTGTAGGTATTCAAGAAAGCAACCAGCTCCTTCCACTTGCCCTCAAACTCAAGCAATTCATGCTCCGGACCGATCACTTTCACTTGGTCGCCACGAGCGATGACCTTAAGGGTGGAGAAATGCTTGCGGAGTACCTTCAGGTTGGCGTTGTTTACCCCAAGAAGGTCTACTGGGTGAATGTCTTCGAACTGAATGATTATTTCGTGCAAGCGGTCGTGTATTTCAAATTGAGGCGCATTTGTTTTTCTACTTTCGCGCAAGGCAAAGAAAGAAATTTCTTTTGGTGATTTGCGATGGAATTATGCCGATAATAACGCTCACATCTGACCTGGGATACGAAGATCCGTATCTGGCGCTTGTAAAGGCAAAAATCCTTTCACAAGCACCTGATGCACAGATCATTGATATTTCACACAGCATCAACCCCTACGACATCGCAGAAGCGGCGTACGTGGTTAAATCCATCCTATCTGACTTTCCCAAAGACACGATCCACATCGTAGGCATCGATACCCGATCCATCGATACGATCGAGCACCTCGGAATTCGCTACCGCAATCAATTCATTTTGGCAGCCAACAATGGACTGCTCAGTTTGATCGCTGACCAGTACCATCCTGACCTGGTGGTGGAGCTGACAATGAACGTAGACAGTGATAAGTTGATCTTCCCGATGCGCGACCTCTACGGTCCGGCAGCAGCCTACCTGGCAAAAGGCGGTAGCTTAGAGGTGATCGGCAGACAGATGCAGAACCTGCCGAAGCGCACCATGCTCTTGCCCACCACCGGTGAAGACTACATCAAAGGATTTGTGATCTACGTAGATCATTACGGCAATGCGATCTCCAACATCCATGAAAGCCTGATCAAGGAAGTGGCTAAGGGACGTGATCTACTCATCGGCTTTGTTTCTAAGGGCTACGAGCTGCATGAGATCCAGCAGCGCTATGACGATGTTGCCATCAACGAACGCCTCGCCTTGATAAATTCAGCCGGCTACTTAGAAATCGCTATCCGCCAAGGACACGCGGCCAACTTGCTCGGACTCCCAAAGAACGAAGCCATAATCATTACCTTCTCATGATACGAATCGTCAAGATGCACTTCCAAACCGAACGCATACCTGAATTCCTTGAGGTATTCAAAGCAGCTAAGCCGAAGATCGAGGCTATTGAAGGGTGCCATGAGGTAAAACTGGTTCAAGGAATTGACGACCCGGGTACCTTGATGACCATCAGCAAGTGGGATGGCCCGGAAGCATTGGAGGCTTACCGGCATTCTGAACTCTTCAAATCAACTTGGGCTAAGACCAAGATCCATTTCTCTGATCGACCACAAGCATGGAGCGTTGATGTGATCGCATAAAGCACAAAGCAATGAGTGAAAGCAATAAAGAACAACAACGGCAACAGCAGGTACAGAACATCATCATAGACCTCGAGTCTCGGAATGAGCGTAAGGTCATCGAAGCGTTGAAGCGCGTTCCGCACGAGGGAAGTCCAGAGATGATGGAAGCCCTCTTCAACCTCTACGCACAATCACCCAGCGAGGAAGTGATCATCCTGCTCGAAAAAACCTTACACAACCTAAAGGATCCGGCGTGCGTGGAACCGATGATGGATGTGCTCAACGATGACCAAAAGGACAAACAACACGCCAAGGTGCTCTCCGCCTTGTGGCAAAGCGGACTCGATGTGAGCGAACACCTGCACATCTTGGTTGACCGCGCTGTAAAGGGCGACTTCCTAACGGCCATGGAGGCGATGACCGTGATCGAAAACCTGGAGTTTTCGAACGATGACGCCTTGACCAAGAGCATTCAAAAAATGGATAAAGCCGTTGAGGTGAAGGATGACAAGCAAGACTTGATGGTAAGCCTGCGCCAGGTGTTGTTAGACAAACTCTTGGGCGAACAGTGAAACGACACCCTAGCCTTCAACCATTAAGCAGAACCCACCACCGTATGTTGGTAGTTGCCCAACTCCTGAAGTCAGACGCCCCCGCCTATCCTAAATTACCGCAAGATATTGAAGGAAAATCGCGCTATGCATTGCAGTGCTTTGAGGATGAAATGAAATTGCATTGGCAGCAAGAAGAAGAGCGCCTTTTCCCATCCATTGCTGGAAAAGATCCAGCAATCGACCAATTGATCTACCAACTCCAAGACGATCATGTAGAATTGGCACTTCGCTTTGAACGCTTAGGCGCGGAGGTCAATCAAGTTTTTGCGATGGACGAAATCGGACACTTGCTCGAAGCACATATACGCTTGGAGGAACGCGAACTCTTTCAGCGCATTCAAGAGGTATTGACGGAAGACGAACTAGCATCACTAGACATCACCCTATAAGCATGAAGAAAAAGAAGTTAATCGAAGCCGTGGAGATCGTAGACATCGCGGCAAAAGGAAAGCTCATCGGTAAGAAGGATGGTGTTGCCTACCTCACTACGGGCGTGGTTCCGGGAGATGTGGTAGACCTTGAAGTGCGGAAGAAACGCAAAGGGATGTTTGAAGGGCGCGTTCAAGGCATACGTTCCTATTCACCCCATCGCACAGAGCCGCGGTGCGTGCACTTTGATCACTGTGGGGGATGCAATTGGCAGAACTTGAAATACGAGGAGCAATTGGCGCTCAAAGAACGAAGGGTGCATCAGCAGATGCGGCGCATCGGTGGACTCCAAGACCCACCTTTCGAGCCAATTCTGGGTACACAGGAGCAGTATGCCTACCGCAACAAGCTTGAATTCACCTTCGTTCCAGAAGGTTGGCTTACCCCCGAGGAGATCCAAAGCGAAGAACAGATCGAGAAGCGTCCGGCCCTCGGCTTCCACGTCCCGGGCCGATTCGATTGGGTACTCCACATCGAAGGGTGTCACCTGATGGAAGATGAAAACAACGCCATGCGCAACTTCGTGTATGAGCACGCGGTAAAAGCAGGCATCAGCTTTTATCATCCTCGGGATAAAGAAGGCATGCTTAGGAATCTGGTGCTACGCAAGAACAACAAGGGTGAATGGATGGTACTGCTGATCGTTTTTGAACGCAGTGAGGCGCTTGACCGACTCTCTGACGCGATGATCGAGCAGTTTCCTCAGATCGTCTCACTTTGGTACATCTACAACCAGAAGGTCAATGATACCTATGCCGACTGCGAGATGGAACGTATCCATGGAAACGAGCACCTAGTGGAGCGCTTTCATCGGGAAGATGGCTCAAGCGTTGAGTACCTGATCGGTCCGAAGAGCTTCTTCCAAACCAACAGCAGGCAGGCGGAGCGGTTATACCAGATCGTCTACGACTGGGCTAGCATTCAGGCGGGAGATGTGGTGTATGACCTTTACACAGGAACGGGTTCTATTGCCCTCTTTGTGGCCGATCAAGCCGAGAAAGTGATTGGGATCGAATACGTGCCTGAAGCCATTGAAGACGCAGATAAGAATGCGGCACTTAATGAAAAGTCCAACTGTGCCTTCTTTGCCGGTGATATGAAAGACATCCTCACAGACGATTTCATGGCACAGCATGGTCAGCCTGATGTGATGATCGCAGACCCACCCCGAGCGGGTATGCATGGCGATGTGATCGAGCGCATCTTGGCAGCCGAACCGAAGCGATTGGTCTATGTGAGTTGTGATCCGGCAACGCAAGCCAGAGACGTACAGCTTCTGAGTGCAAAGTACGATGTGAAGCGCTTACAGCCTGTTGATATGTTCCCGCACACCAGCCATGTAGAGAACATTGCCTTGATGGAATTAAGGTAGGCGGAGGATCTGTTCGTGCAGCTTTAATACTTGCGGCAACAAGGCTTCATCACCCGTATTGTGGAGGATGAAATCGGCCTTTGCCGCGCGCTGTTCGTCCGTCCACTGCTTCGCCATGCGCGCCTCTACTTCTGATATTTTGGACCCATCGCGCTGTGCAACACGTTCTAATCGAATCGATTTTGGTGCTGAAACCATGATGACGGCATCGCAGGCCTCAGCCGAACCACTTTCAAAGAGGATGGCCGCTTCCTTTATGGCATAGGCCGTTGACACAGGGAGCCCACGGAGCCACGCTTCGGTGGAGCGTTTTACCGCTGGATGAATGATCGCATTGAGTCCCTCTAACAGCGCTTCATCGCTGAATACCATTTCGGCAATTCGTTTTCGATCAGGAACATTGTTGGGATAGACCTCTGCTCCAAGCAACGCCTTCACCGCTTGTATGACCTGTGGGTCTTCAGCAAGCACCCTTCTCCCCTGCGCATCAGCCTCGAAAACCGGCACACTCAATGCACGAAAGATGGCCGCTATGGTAGACTTGCCGCTGCCAATGCCTCCTGTCAATCCGATCAGTTTCATTCCGTTCGGGTTAAGACAATTTCCACTTGCTCCGGTTCGATGCGTACCTGATGCGCTCGGGTGGTCCATTGCTCCAAGTGCACCGGCAGAACGAGGTAATCATCGCTCAGGTCTTCGTAGTCCACGTACATGCTGAAATGCTCCGCGTTCACCTCATCGTAATGGCTGATGCCCAATTGCACCTTCACTTCAATGCTGTTTGGAAAGACCAGCATCTCGATGCTATCCGGCACATTGCGCATGGCTGGACGGATCAAGAAGGTCTTCTCGGTCAACTGGTCGATGGGTACACGAACATCTACCGAGTCTACCTCCATCGCATCGGACGAGAAGAAGGAAACCCGTTGAAGCGGTACACGGAAGGTTCGGGTCTTATTCAAGACGCCCATTTCCAAAGCTTCCGTACGCAGAAAGGAAAGCGTATCCAAGATCGATAATGCCCCTACCACATCAACCTCCTGAGGGAATACCTCGATGGAGTCTGCTTGAACGTAACCCGAGGCTACATCAAAGGACAGCATAGACCTTACCGGTAAAGTACGAGCCACCTTGAGGTCGAATAAGAAGTTGATGGAATCCGTCAACACGCGATTGATGGAAAGCAGTCCACCTAAGCGCTCTTGCAATTCATTGCTGAGCATCGACTGATCGAGGTAGCCGCGCTGGTAGTCTCCGAAGATGCTCATCTTCAGGTTGTCGAGGTTCACCTCCAAAGTGTCCTCTGTGAGGCGCTCATCGAATTGCAGCAGATCGTAGCCGGTGCCATTCACATTCACGGCCAACTGTTGTGGCACTTCGTTGAGCAGGGTCTTGTTCTCAGGAAAGTTGACGTATTTCACCGGCACGATGAGCGTTGTACTGAAATCCTTGCCCAAGGAGATCAGCACCCAACTGAGCGACGCGAGCAGCACACAGATCAAGAAGATCGTGAGCTTACGCCGATCACGGAAGATATCTCGTACACTGAAAAACGACTCTTTCGCCATAAGCTCAAACCTACATCAAATGTAGCTAAGGGGCATAAAAAAAGCCCTGCAGTATACAGGGCCTTTGCATGTTCTTTACGGGAGGATCAGCGTTGTTGCTGCTGCAATTCGCTTTGTCCCTTGCCGGTGCTCAGGTCTGGGCTCACGGCCGACTTGGTTACCTTGATATCCACACCGTTGGCGATCTGAAGGACCACGTACTGTTCTTTGAGTTCAACGATCTTTCCGTGGATTCCTCCAATGGTTACCACCTTATCTCCTTTTGCCATCGATTCGCGGAATTGCTTGGCTTCTTTGGCTTTCTTGCTCTGTGGCCTGATCATGAAGAAATAGAACACCACCACAATCAAGATCAGTGGTAAAAAGGTCATGATCGGATTCTCTCCTCCGGTTGCTTGTAGTAATATGCTTGTAATCGTCATTATTCTGTTGCTTCTGCTGGTGCTTCCGTATCTGGAGTGATGATCTCTCCCTTCAACGCAACCGCAGTGGTTGCAGGCTCTGTGTTCGCTACTACAGACACGCGCTTATGTTGCTTACCTGATTTTCCTTCGCTGTTGAACACGACGTTGATCTCACCTTCTGCTCCTGGTGCGATCGGCTCCTTTGGCCATTCAGGAACCGTGCAACCGCAGCTTCCCTTCGCTGATACGATCACGAGGTCAGCATCACCCGTGTTCTTGAACTTGAAGGTGTGGTTCACCTTCTCCCCTTGTGTGATCTCACCAAAATCGAACACCTCTTCTTCAAAGCTGATGCTCGTTGTTGTTTCCACATTCTCTGTGGTGATCTCTGGCTGGGCATTGCCTTCATCGTTTCCACCTTCACCACCACACGATGCCAACAGCACCGCAGATGCGAGGATAAAACCTAAATACGTCTTTTTCATTTTTCCTGATTTGTTCGTGGACAAAAATAGAAGCCTAGTTCGGTCTCCTATGCCCACTCTTTGTTTTTCATTAACAATTACTCCATCAATCCGCGTCCGCGCTTATTGATGCGTCCGTTCTCTTTCATCTCCAACACCAGCTTATCCAGTACCCCATTGATAAAGACCTTACTCTTCGGGGTACTATACACCTTAGCCAACTCGATGTATTCGTTTAGGGTAACCTTGACCGGGATGCTTGAGAAATGCTCCAATTCTGTTAGTGCCATCTGCATTAGGATCATGTCTAAGAGGGCGATACGCTCCGTTTCCCAATTGTCAGCTTTTGATGAAACCATGGTACTGTACTCATCCGCAAAGGAGATGCTCTTATTGAACAGTTCCTTGGCAAAGGACTGATCGTCTTCCTTATTCTTGTAAAGGTCTGCAAGGACGGAGGTTTGTGAACTGTCAGCAGACGGCAGTCCTTGAATGGTCTTGATCAAGGTGAGTACGGCAATGGGCAGATCGTCTTGCCAATAGATGTCTTTCTCTTCCAGGGCCGAATGGATCACCTCACTAATGCCTAGGTATTCCTTGATCAACTTAACAATGATGTCTTTATCGATCTGTAGGTTGTTCTCCTCACGGATCATGTAGAGCTGAAACGCCTCGTCTTCACGAAAAGATTTAAAGATCCTTCTGATATCGTCGTGCTCATCGCTCCAATCGATCTTGGCGCGCTCCATGAGCTGCTGCAATTGAACGTTCTCCTTCAGGATCTTGAACACTTGATTCTCCACAAAGCGCGTGTTCGGATCAAGGTCTTCCCGCGATGGTAAATTCTTCTTGCGGTTCTGTTCCATGATCTCCCGTGCCGCTACTTCCACTTGCATTACCAGCTTCACCAGGTAGAGGTACAGGTCATACAAACGGGTGATGCTCTCAAAGAACCCACGCTGCAGCTTCTGCTTGTCGGCATCTTCGGTTCTGTGATAGGCATACAAGGCCTGAAAGACCTTGATGCGGATGTACCTGCGGTTGACCAGCGATGGAACTCCTTTACTCATTAGAGGCTTCGGTGAATTTGTGCGATGTCTTCAATACGGCGTTCTGCCATTTGATTTGCGATCTCGAAAGTAGGCTTCCCAGAGGAGGCAGCTTCATTGAGAACTGCGGTAGTGGTTTCAAAGATCTGTTCCGCTTGCTGCAGTGCGCGCTCTTGATTATATCCTTCCAGCTCGCTGTAGCAGTTGATAAGCCCACCTGCATTGATCAAGAAATCGGGCGCATAAACGATTCCGCGGTCAACCAATTGCTGTCCGTGAACCTTCTCAACGGCCAACTGGTTGTTGGCAGCACCTGCTACGATCGCACATTTTAGGCGCGGAATGGTTTCGTCGTTCAAAGTAGCTCCTAGAGCACAAGGCGCATAAATATCCATATCCAGGTCCATCACTTTTTCAGACGGAACTACCTCAACGTGTGCGTACTTATTGGTTATGTTCTTCAGCTTGTCTTCAAAGATGTCGTTCACCAAGACCTTAGCACCCTCTTCCACCAGGTGATCGATCAAGTAGCCACCGACATTACCGGCACCTTGAACCAATACCCGTTTGCCGTCTAGCTGATCGGTTCCATAAATCTGCTTGGCAGCGGCCTTCATCCCCATGTAAACACCATAAGCTGTAACCGGCGAAGGGTCTCCACCTCCACCTAAGGTCTGCGGAATACCTACAACGTGCTCCGTTTCCATGTGGATGTATTCCATGTCTTTGGTGGTCATTCCCACGTCCTCTGCGGTAATGTACTTACCGCCCAACGAGTCCACAAAGGCACCGAATCTGCGCATCAGTGCTTCATTCTTCATCTTGCGTGCATCGCCGATGATGACCGCCTTGCCTCCACCCAGGTTGAGGCCAGAGATGGCTGCCTTGTAGGTCATGCCACGAGAAAGTCGGAGTACGTCGGTCAATGCTTCTTGCTCAGACGCATACATCCACATGCGTGTGCCGCCTAGCGCGGGTCCAAGAACCGTATTGTGAATGGCGATGATCGCCTTTAATCCTGTGTGAGGATCGTTACAAAAAAGGATCTGCTCATGTCCCATTTGGGCCATTTGAGTCAGGGGTGCGTTCGATTGTGATTCCAATTGCAACTAAATTTAAAAGAACCTGTTTTAGTATCGCCTTGAGGGTCTTCTTCTACATTTGCCCTCCTTTTCTGGCGCGGCAAATGTAACTTTATTCACCTAGTCAACAAACGAGCAAATAAGGACAAATAGATGAGAGAACTCCTACAACTTAACCACTATTTCGTACGCTACAAGTGGCACTTTTTGTCGGGTATTCTCTTCGTTGCAATCAGTAACCTGTTTGCCATCTTTCCTGCTCAGGTGATCCGCTATGCGATTGATTTTGTACAAGATACCCTCGCGGTTTACCCCGCCTTTGACACGCCTGCTTTTTCTGAGTCGTATCAGGATGTACTGAGCTATGCAGTGCTGCTTTTCTCCGGTTTGGTCATCGTGCTCTCTATTCTGAAGGGATTCTTTATGTACCTGATGCGACAAACCATCATCGTGATGAGTCGCTACATCGAGTTCGACTTGAAAAACGACATCTTCGATAAGTACCAACGCCTGTCAATGGCCTTTTACAAGCGAAACAACACCGGCGACCTGATGAACAGGATCAGTGAAGACGTCAGTCGTGTACGCATGTACGTTGGTCCGGCCATCATGTACACCATCAACCTCATCGTGCTTTTTGTGATGGTGATTGCTACGATGCTCAGTGTTAACCCTACCCTTACCCTCTACGTACTTACTCCGCTTCCCATCCTTTCGATCTTGATCTATTGGGTGAGCCGGGAGATCAATCAGCGCAGCGAGGTGGTTCAAGCCAAATTGAGCGATCTTTCAAGTTTTGTGCAAGAAGCCTTCAGTGGTATTCGTGTGATCAAGGCGTACAATCGACTTCCTGAACGTGAACATGAATTCACAGAAGAGTGCAACACGTACAAAGAAACCAACCTCGATTTGGTGAAGATCAACGCACTTTTCCTTCCGGCGATGATCCTCCTGATCGGATTGAGTACCATTTTGACCATTTATATAGGTGGCCAATTGACCATTGAAGGCAAGGTCTCTCCGGGAAACATTGCTGAATTCGTGATCTATGTAAACATGCTTACTTGGCCGGTTGCATCGGTGGGATGGGTAACCTCATTGGTGCAACGTGCTGCAGCCAGTCAGCGACGCATCAATGAGTTTTTGAACGCGGAAGAAGAGATCCAGAATCCGAGCCAAGCAGACCTCAACGTCCAAGGCGCCATTTCCTTCAAAAACGTAAGCTTCACCTATCCTGACAGCGGTGTAAAAGCGCTTCAGAATGTGAGCTTCGATGTAAAGCCAGGTGAAAGCTTGGCCATCATTGGGCACACCGGATCAGGGAAATCCACCATCGCGAACTTGATCTGTAGGCTCTACGATCCTACGGCTGGCAGCATCTATGTTGACGGACAGGACTTGAAGACCTTGAACCTTGACCACTATAGAAGCAGCATTGGCTACGTGCCGCAGGAGGTCTTCCTCTTCTCAGAGAGCATCAATAACAACATCGCGTTCAGCACCAGCATTGCGAACCACAATACCACGGCTGTGCATCAGGCCGCCGAAAATGCATGGGTAAAGCATAACATCCAATCCTTCCCGAAGGGATTTGACACCAAGGTTGGTGAACGCGGTATTACGCTGAGTGGTGGACAAAAACAGCGCATCTCCATAGCGCGAGCCATCATTAAGCAACCGCAAATTCTGATCTTCGACGACTGCCTTTCAGCCGTAGATACCGAAACGGAGGAGCGTATCCTAAACAACTTGCAAGACTTGATGGAGTCAAAAACCACCGTGATCGTGAGTCACCGCGTATCCTCTGTGAAGCATTGCGACCACATCATTGTGCTGGGAGATGGTCAGATCATCGAGGAAGGAAGGCATGATGATCTCATCAAAAAAGAGGGCGTATATTTCGACATACACGAGCAACAGCAGCTTGAATCGCTCAAAAGCTTAGATTAAACTTGGTCGTTTCATTATTTTTTTAGATTTGTCTAGGTCCTATTTTGGGTATGAGTAACACAGATGTGAGGCATGGAAGACAATGGAGCAAACGGACGTGATGAGATTTACGCCAACGCGGTAAGAGCAGGGAAGCGAACCTACTTCTTTGACATTCGTTCAACGAAGAACAAAGACTATTACTTAACGATCACCGAGAGCAAGAAGCGCTTCAATGAAGACGGCTCTGTGAGTTACCAGAAGCACAAAATCTTCCTTTACAAAGAAGACTTTGAGAAATTCAGCGATGCGCTGGGCGAAAGCTTCAAGAAGATCATTGACCTAAACAAAGAGCAAAGCGAGCATTTAGAACACAAGCTCAACAACCAGTTCACCGACATCAGTTTTGATGAGCTCGGTGAGAATGGAAAAGAAGACTAACCCTCCCCTGTTCACTGGAATTGCCCGAACCACGCCTTGATGACATCTAAGGCAGCCTTGCCTTGAGGCGTATAGCCGTTGCCCGTTGTGGCGAATATCGGTTGTCTAGGTTCCCATTTATAAATCCACCCTCCTCTGAGCCACTCCTCTTTCCAGAACACTTTGAAAAAGGATCGAAAAGCATGTACCTGTCCAAGCGGATTGGTATGTAAGAAGAGTTCATGTTGAATAGACGGCATTGCGTCTGACTCCCAAGCGGTTTGATCTACGCTTCGGAAGCCGAAAGAGGTGAACAGTACCGGTTTACCAGTACTATTGGAGAACTCAGCAAGCGCATTCCTTTGCTCAGAAAAGCATGCTTCCAAAATACGGGTGTCGGGTGTTTCGCTGGAATCGCATCGGTAATGAGCATTGATGCCGATCACATCGAGCTTATCCCAAAACGGCACCTGCTCATACCGATCACTGTGCGCCGCATACGTCAGTGTTCCATCGTAGAAACTCCGGATGGAGTCGATCAAGGTTTCCCACTCTGGAGCCAAGGGTTTCATGGTGCTTGACAACGCATCACCGATCACAAAGCATACTACATCCAGCGAATCTGCGATGTGTGCAAAGTGCAAGATATAAGCACTGTAATCTCCCCACCATACTTTCCAGTCGTTCGGACCAAGCATCTCCAGCTGATCCACCGCTCCTGGACCTTCCATGGCCAAGCGCGGCTTGATCGCACATCGAAGTCCTTGCTGCTTTAGTACTTGGACAGCAGAGATGATTCCGGTATCGCGCTCACCAACCCATTGCCAATCGGTATTCCATTCCAACCTAGGTATCATATCAGAAGCCAAGGCAATGGGGGTCAACACCACCATATTCGCTGAGGTAGCCTTGATGGCATCCGCATGGTTGGTTTGCAAGACCTCTTGTTCCGCTTGAAGGATCCAACCATTCCATTTCTGCGCAAAAAGGAGGTTTGATAAGGCAACGATGAACACGATAGAAGTCAGAATACGCCGCATGCCATCAAATGTCTAGAAGTCCATCCGGAAGTTCCATATCGATGCGCTGCTCTTCTGGGTCAATCGACAGGATAAAGGCTTCTACGAAAGGAATCAACCAGGTCTGTTCATCCTTTTCCACCTCGATCAGCACTTGTGTAGATTGCTCAATCACCTGACTGATCACTCCTAGTTCTCCGTGGCTTTTGATGTACACCATAAAGCCTTCCAACTCGATCTGAGCATGCTCGGGAAGATCTTCTTCCGGCAAGAAAATCTCCTTTCCACGAAGGAGTTCAGCTTCCGACTGATCATCCACTCCAGCAAGTTGAACCTTGAAGCGGTCTTTTGTAAGTACATCATTGGATGAAATACTATAAGGAACAAACGAACCGCTGTGATCAATAAAAATCATTTCTGCTCCTTGAAACACATCAAAGTAGAGCGCATCTACATGGCACGCCACGGCTCCTTTGAGTCCGTGCGGCTTGATGACTGAACCTATGTTTACGTATGCTGACATAAAAAAACCCCAACCTAAGGTCAGGGTTTCGAAAGTATGATTATCGGAAGAAAGTTTAGTCCTTCTTCTCTTCTTCGCCTTCAGCAGGAGCTTCTTCCTTCGCCTCTTCAGCTGGAGCCTCCTCTTTCGCTTCCTCAGCAGGAGCTTCTTCCTTCGCTTCTTCAGCAGGAGCTTCTTCAGCGGGAGCTTCTTCCTTCACCTCTTCAGTAGGAGCCTCTGTAGTTGCTTCAGCCGCTTCTTCAGTATCTGTTTCCTCAGCAGGTGCTTCCTCTTCTTCTGGTTGCGGAGTCAATGCAGCTGCACGCTCTTCACTTACTTTACGTTCTGCAGCCAAACGTTCTGCACGTTCTTTCTCTGCATCTTTCGTAAGCTCGTCTTTCTTTTTCTCGATCTTTCCAGCCTTCTCTTCGAGCCATTTCTCAAACTTCGCCTCCGCTTGTTCTTGCGTCAAGGCTCCCTTCTTCACACCGCGAAGCAAGTGTTCTTTCATCAAAACACCGCGATACGAAAGAATAGCACGGGCAGTATCTGTAGGTTGAGCACCAACAGAAACCCAATGCACGCTACGCTCAAAATCGAGGTCGATGGTGGCAGGATTGGTATTCGGGTTGTAAGTTCCGAGCTTCTCGATGAAACGTCCGTCTCTCTTTGCTCGTTGGTCAGCTACTACAATGTGGAAGAAAGGTTTGCCCTTTTTACCGTGGCGCTGAAGTCTAATACGTGTTGACATCTATATATTGATTTTAATCGATTCGTTGCGAAAACTGGCTGATTAAAGCGGCTGCAAATATCTACTTATTTCTGAGAAAAGCTTTCAACTCCATGAAAAAAATATTTTCTACCCTACTTGTCTATAGACATTATGTATTCATCTATTGATGAGGTTATCTCATCGAGCATTTTGTGGCATTGGAGCAACCATTCACAAGAAAACGCGTAATGAAACGGATGATTGACAATCTTTGTTAACAAACCAATGTGAATTTCTGAACCTGCTTATGCAAACACTTATACGCGCGCTGTTCACCCTATCTGCAGCCCTTTTTATCGGACAGACCTCACAGGCACAGTGTACTTCAACCATCGTCAACTTCCCTTACACGGAGAGTTTCGAGGACGGCTTTGGTGACTGGACCGGAGATATTGCTAACCCAGGTTGGCAACAAACCAGTAATGGAACTGCTTCGGCAGGGACAGGACCTAGCTCTGCCTTTGACGGAACAGATTACGTTTATACGGAAACATCGCAAGGTGCCACCGGTCTTCAGAACGCCTTGTTGTTCCTTGACGGACCTTGTTTCAGCTTTCCGAGCAACAGTGTTCCTTACATCGCCTTCAACTATCATATGCTCACCACGAACAACACAGATATGGGCAGCCTATATCTGTTGGCTGACGTAGATGCAACGGGAACTTATGATACACTATGGAGTCGTTTTGGCAACCAAGGAAGCGCATGGTTGGCAGATACCGTAGACCTCAGCGATTACAGCGGACAGAGCGTAAGACTCACCTTCTTAGGTGAAACAGGATCAAGTGGAAATGCATGGCGAGGCGACCGAGCCATTGACAATCTTTTTGTTTCTACAGGTATTGAGACCACAGATGAAACCTGCTTAGGAAACGACGGTACGGCTACGGTTCGTCCATTCTTCAGTGCTTCCTCTACGCCTTCCTACACCATCGCATGGCCTGGCGGACCAACCCAAACGGGTGTTCAAGTTGGAACAAAATCAAACATCAGTCCAGGCACCTATACCGTGACCATCACGGACAACCTAGCCGTACAGAAGCTCGTGGATTATACGATTGATGTTTCAAGTGTGCAGAACATCGCAGACCTTCCACACGTGGTGGATTTTGAAACAGGTTATGGTGGATGGTTCAATAGACCAGATGACGACTTTGATTGGTTGATGCACCAAGGTGCCACCTCTACAGCAACTACTGGCCCAACCGGAGCCGCAGAGGGGTCGCGGTACATCTACACGGAAGCAAACTACTCAGCCAACACCAACGGTGGACCGCAATTAGGAGATGACGACATAGGTATTATTGAAAGCCCCTGTTACACCATTCCGAGCTCGGGAGCACCCTACATCAGTATGCGTTATCATATGCGTGCTGCAACTGCTGCTCACATGGGAAGCATTTTCTTGCGGGTTCAAGAGGTTGGAACCTCTACTTGGGACACCCTCTTCTCAGAAAGCGGAAACGTTAGCACTGCCTGGCAAACCATGCGTGAAGACCTCACTGCATATCAAGGTGACATTGTGCGTTTCCAAATCATAGGACAACTGGGCAACATCCTCACATTTGGTGGAGATCAGAATAATGACGGCGACCGCGCCATCGACCGAATCGTTGTTTCCAATGGCGTTGAAGTAACCGATGAAAGCTGCACCGGCGCAGGAGACGGTTCGTTGACCGCATATGCGGCGTTTGGCAATGCAGTAGCCACTTACTCCTGGTCGAACAGCGCTACCACACAGACCATCACTGGACTCTCCGCTGGAACGTATACCGTAACCATCACTTCCAATACCATCATCAGAATTGTCACTGCCGAAGTAGGAACGGTAGAGGTTCCATCTGCCCCAACGATCACCGCGAGTTCTACAACCATCTGCGATAACAGTCAAGACACAGTTTCCTTGAGTATTGGTTTCCCGGATAACACGAAGCTATTCCAATATTATTCGAGAGCGCTATTCTCCAATATTGGTCCTGTTCAGGATACCGTTCAAATTCAAGAACCGCCAAAGAACCCAGTGGAAGACGTTGCGGTGAAGTACTATTACCATGGTGATATCAACTTTGAACCAACGCAGTTTGAGATCTTAAAGCTACAGGATGAAAACAACGTTACGTTGATCGACTCATTGCAAACCACCTTCCAAGCTTGGCGGAATATGGATTCTGCGCATACAACCATATCCATATCAGCATGGGAAGGGTACGCGGATGACGGATTAGTCGTCTTCAGAGGTGTACCGAACGGTAACGTAAACGTAGCCGGACTCGGCCATGGTATCAGATGGAGAGCCTATGTAGAGCTGGAGTTTGAGTACACAGACTTCAAACCCTATTGGTTTACATCCAGCTCCGGTACAACCATTGCCGCAGCAATCGACTCAGGCTATACATTGAACGTTAGTCCTACCACCACCACCACCTATTATGTCCGGTTCATCGATCAAGCATGTGGTGCATTCTCAGATGCAGATAGCGTTACCATTGATGTAGTACCGGCTCCAACCGTCAGCATCTCCCCTACCAACCCGTTCTATTGCAGCACGCCAGTGACGATAACCGCCTCTGGAGCAAATACCTATGCATGGTCTCCAGGTACTGGACTGAACCAAAGTACTGGAGCATCCGTAAATGCTAGTCCTGCTGTTACTACAAGCTATGAGGTTATTGGTACAGATCTGAACGGATGTTCGGATACCGTTGACTTCGATGTAACGGTTACTACGGGTCCATCTGTAACCACCGCACAAACCAATGTTAGTTGCAACGGCGGCAATGACGGAAGCATTACAGCAACGGCTACCGGAGGCAGTGGGACTTACACCTACAGTTGGTCGAATGGAGGCACCACAGCAACCATCAACAACCTTACGGCAGGTACCTACACGGTAACGGTGGATGATGGCACTACATGCAACGCCACTAGCACTCTAGTAATTACCGAACCCACGGCGCTTTCAATAACCATTGCAGGCAACAACATTGGTTGCAGCGGTTTCAGCACAGGAAGCGCATTTGCGTTCGTAACGGGTGGTACCCCTGGGTATACCTACAATTGGTCTAACGGATCAACCAACAACGTCAACTTTGCACTGGCAGCAGGAACCTACATCCTCACCGTTACCGATGCGAATGGATGTACAGAAACCGATAACATAACGATCACGCAACCTACCTCTGCACTTACTTCTAGTATTACTTCAACCACCAATGTATCCTGTTTTGGTGGAAACGATGGATCAGCATCAGCAGCAGGTTCAGGTGGAACACCAGGATATACCTACAGTTGGAGCAACGGAGGGAACAGCGCAACTGTAACTGGACTCAGCGCAGGATCTTACGTGGTTACTGTGGTTGATGCGAATGGCTGTCAATCCGTTTCCATTGCAACCATTACCCAACCTGCTACTGCGGTTAGCGTAGCCATTACCGCAATTAGCAACGTAACGTGTAACGGAGGTAATGATGGAAGCGCAACGGCCTTGGGAAGCGGAGGAACAGGTGCCATCAGCTATGCATGGAGCTCTGGCTCAACCACAGCTACAGCAACGGGTCTCTCTGCAGGAACCTATACCGTAACCGCTACCGACGCGAACGGATGTACCGATACGGAAACAGTAACGATCACCGAACCAGCAGCAGTAACCGCTAGTTTCACGTCGGTTTCACCGAGCTGTAACAGCAGCTTAGACGGTTCAATCACTGCAACAGGCAGTGGAGGAAACGGCGGTCCATACAGCTTTGCGTGGAATACGGGTGGTACAACAGCGAGTATTTCAGGTATCGGTGCAGGAACGTATACGGTAACCATCACCGACAATTCGGGCTGTACGGGAACAGAAACAACAACACTCACCGAGCCTGCCCTATTGGTGGCTAGTGCAGTAGTAGATCAGAACGTCAGCTGTAACGGCGGGGCAGATGGAGAAGCAACCGCAAGTGCAACGGGTGGAACCACACCTTACAGCTTCGTATGGAGCTCTGGTGGAACAGCAGCCACCGAGACCGGCCTTGCAGCCGGAACCTACACGGTAACCATCACCGATGACAACGGCTGTACCGATACAGAGACCGTCACCATCACAGAGCCTACCCTATTGGTAGCAAGCGCCGTGGTGGATCAGAACGTTAGCTGCTTCGGTGGCAACGATGGTGAAGCTACGGCAAGCGCTAATGGTGGAACCACACCTTACTCCTTCGCATGGAGTTCAGGTGGAACAGCAGCAACAGAAACCGGCCTAACAGCAGGAACCTACACGGTAACCGTAACAGATGATAACGGCTGTACCGATACCGAAACCGTCACCATCACAGAGCCAGCTACGGCAGTAGCAGCAAGTGCAGTAGTCGATCAGAACGTAAGCTGCTTCGGTGGCAATGATGGTGAAGCAACGGCAAGTGCAACCGGTGGAATAGCTCCTTACAGCTTCGCCTGGAGCTCTGGTGGCACGGCAGCTACCGAGAGTGGTCTAGCAGCAGGAACCTACACCGTAACGGTAACCGATGACAACGGGTGTACCGATACCGAAACAGTAACCATCACCGAACCAGCTGCTTTGATCGCAACTGCAGTGGTTGATCAGAATGTAAGCTGTAACGGCGGCAATGATGGAGAGGCTA
>CAJXNO010000025.1 GCA_913057205.1 uncultured Flavobacteriales bacterium | reverse complement strand
GGTCTCGATAATCATGGAAATGCTTTTCCCATCATCTGAAACGAGGGAAACAAATTGCTTATTGTAGGTATAGATCCGCGTACTATACGATTCATAGCACGAAGGGTCATCTGGATGCAGAAATGGAATGGCGATCGGTCCAAAGGGCCCTAGCGCATAGTTCTTCGCATCGAATGGAGAGATGATGCGATCCACTTCATCAATCTCCTGCAGGCCTTCCTTCATGGCTTGTGCCTTCTGAAGGAACTCCTCATCGAAGATGCCTGCATCGTTCTTGATCGCCATCAGCACGAAATCTACGTCCGTGTAGAACTTCTCCTTGTACTCGGTGTAGAAATTGAGCATGGGGTCTTCTGTCGGAAAGAAGTTCTCGAATTCGTAATCGAAACGCAGGTACTGGATGTTCCAGGCAGCTCCGATCGTGAGCAATCCGATCAGGATAAGGGTGATTTTGGCGAGTTTTTGCGACATGCTATCCGAGGTGCAAAGAAATACGTAGAGTCAACACCAAAGGCTCGTTTTTGTGTAGAAAAAAGAAAAGGGCCGCCGAAACCGGCGACCCTTAACTTTTTGCATCAAGGCGATACCTTAATTATCCCTCATCACTTATCGTCCTTCACTTCTTCGAAGTCAACATCTGTGACTTCTTCATCGCTTCCTGCGCCTTGATCAGCATTTTCAGCCGATGCATCACCACCAGCCTGCTGCTGGGCGTTGTACATCTCCTGTGAAGCTGCTTGGAATACGGTATTCAACTTTTCCATCGATGCATCGATGGCCGCCATATCCTTCGCTTCATGTGCTTTCTTGAGCTCTGCAAGCGCTTCTTCGATCGGCTGCTTCTTATCTTCCGGCAGCTTATCGCCAAATTCCTTGAGCTGCTTCTCGGTTTGGAAGATCATGCTATCTGCTGTATTCAGCTTGTCGATCTCCTCCTTCGCTTTCTTGTCAGACTCTGCATTCGCTTCTGCTTCCTTCTTCATCTTCTCGATCTCTGCCTCGCTCAAACCTGATGAAGCTTCGATGCGGATGCTTTGCTCTTTTCCGGTTGCTTTGTCTTTAGCAGAAACGTTCAAGATACCGTTGGCATCGATGTCGAAGGTCACCTCGATCTGTGGCACACCGCGTGGGGCTGGTGGGATACCATCCAAGTGGAATCGACCGATGGTACGGTTGTCTTTGGCCATTGGACGCTCTCCTTGAAGCACGTGGATCTCAACCGATGGCTGATTATCGCTCGCCGTTGAGAAGGTCTCTGACTTCTTGGTTGGAATGGTCGTATTGGCTTCGATCAACTTGGTTGACACGCCGCCCATGGTCTCAATACCAAGGGAAAGTGGCGTAACATCCAAGAGCAATACATCCTTCACATCGCCGCTCAACACACCACCTTGAATGGCTGCACCGATGGCAACTACTTCGTCTGGATTCACGCCCTTGCTTGGATCTTTACCGAAGAATTTCTTCACGGCATCCTGTACAGCAGGGATTCGGGTAGATCCACCCACAAGGATCACCTCATCGATGTCGCTTGCGCTCATACCACTCTGCTTCAATGCGCTCTTGCATGGCTCGATGGTACGCTCTACCAAACTTTCGGTCAACTGATCGAACTTAGAGCGAGACAAGCTCTTCACCAAGTGCTTTGGCACGCCATCTACCGGCATGATGTACGGCAAGTTGATCTCAGTGCTAGACGAACTAGACAATTCGATTTTTGCTTTCTCAGCAGCTTCCTTCAAGCGTTGAAGCGCCATAGGATCCTTGCTCAGGTCAGCACCTTCATCGTTCTTGAATTCTTGCACCAACCAATCGATGATCGCCTGGTCGAAGTCATCACCACCCAAGTGCGTATCACCATCGGTAGCCTTTACTTCAAATACGCCGTCGCCCAATTCAAGGATAGAGACGTCGTGTGTACCACCACCACAGTCAAATACCACCACCTTCATGTCTTGACCTTTCTTGTCAAGGCCATACGCCAGTGACGCTGCGGTTGGTTCATTGATGATGCGTCGCACCTTCAAGCCAGAGATCTCTCCTGCTTCCTTGGTGGCTTGACGCTGTGCATCGTTGAAGTAGGCAGGAACCGTAATCACTGCTTCGGTCACCTCTTGACCCAAGTAATCTTCAGCGGTCTTCTTCATCTTCTGAAGCACCATGGCTGAAAGCTCTTGTGGCGTGTAGAGTCGATCATCAATGCGCACACGTGGTGTGTTGTTGTCTCCTTTCTCAATCTTATAAGGTACGCGATCCACCTCTTTAGAAGCTTCGTCATAGGTAACCCCCATGAAACGCTTGATACTGTAAATCGTCTTCGTTGGGTTGGTGATGGCCTGACGTTTTGCAGGGTCACCTACCTTGCGCTCACCTCCGTCAACAAAACCGATGACAGAAGGCGTTGTGCGCTTTCCTTCACTGTTAGGGATCACCACTGGCTCGTTACCTTCCATAACGGCAACGCAGCTGTTGGTCGTTCCCAAGTCTATTCCTATAATTTTTCCCATCCTATTGTGTTTTTCGTTTTCGAATGATTCGCAATTGCCGGTCTAAGGACAAAGCATGTGCCACGAAAAAACGATGGGGTAACTGTGCAGTATTGTCAGAAAATGCCCTGTGCTAGGCTGCGAAAGGCTGACAGAAGGGTGACATCATGTCACAAATGCTAGCGGCAGTTCTGTGTCACGTCGTTGCAACGACCACTCTCCAGCTGGAAACCTTTATTGATGGTTGAATAGGTGTTCTGTGGAAGAACGGACTTGCTGTAAAGCAGCTCTTCTAAGGTTCTGCTTCTCAAAACCCGGCCACTTTCAAACTCGCGTTGTCTGCTGCGCGTAGAGACGATCAGTCTACTAGCGAAGATCCCAATGCCGTTGACCACATTGGTGTATTCGGGTTGTTCTTGCACGATCTCGGTTGCAGGCCTATTCACCTCGATATATGTTGCCAAATCATTATCCGCAATCTCCAGGAAAAACTGTAGTGTATCACTGGCATAGCGGTAAAAGTCAGCCGATTGCGTATCGATATCATCCACTACGCGATCAATGGTGATGAAGAACTCTTCCGGATTAATGGTGAAATTGATGGGGGCCGTATTGTTTGGATCTACCCTGCGGCTACCGATTGGAAACAAGATAGAGTCACGTCTGCGTTCACCTGTGGTCTTGTTCACCTCTGTGTAGTAGAATCGATAATAACTTGTGTAAGAAACGCCGCTTTGAGCGCTCAGCCAAGTGATGTCATAGGCATTGGTATAGTCCGTTGGACCTACGAACTCCACTTCTGCTCGATCGGCCTGGCTCGGATCGCTGCTGGCACCGATAAGGTTTGGCTTGGTGAGGAACACCTGTTCCAGGTCTCCTTCGGACGAAGCCCTTCCGATCAATCCTGTGACGGCTGACACCCGCTTTGGGTCTTCCCCTTCAACGTTCACAAGTGCTACAATTCGGTACATGTTGTTCGGATTCAATCCCGTATCGAAATAGTAGATCTTGTTCTCCTCATTATAAAACTCCCCTTCTTCTTTCGAGGTGATGGTAGTATCATTCAATATCCATTCTTGAATCACAACAGAGGTATCGTTGCCATCCAACTCTTGCACGAAAGCGGTCAGCTCTGCATCGGTGTACTCATTGATACCAGGCTCCTGCGCCAGCTCGCTCGCTGCTTTCTCTCCTACAAAAGCCTTGTTGATGCGGATGAAGTGGCGGGTCTTGTTGGCTTCCAGCAAACCATAAATAATGGTAACGTCGCGCTGCGGTGCAATGATGTCGATCTCCGTTTCACAGCTTGTGAAGAGGATCGTAAAGAAGAAGCTGAACAGAATACCGATGGAAGTGAATCTTGACATAAAAATCTTTTAGGTTTGCGTTCCGATGCCAAAAATACATTCCTCACGGGCACAACACACCCAGAATTGAAATTCGGTAGGAATCGAAGCTTAAACGGTGTTCAACATGAAAACATTCGACGAATCCCTTTCACCGATCGGTAGTACGGTCAAGAAAATCACTACCAACGTTTTACAACAAATGAAGCAGCAGGGTGAGCCCATCAGCATGCTCACGGCCTATGACTTCAGCCTTGGACGCCTAGTAGACCTGAGCGGTATCGACGTGATCTTGGTGGGCGACTCCGCCTCGAACGTCATGGCGGGACACGAGACCACCTTGCCCATCACCCTTGATCAAATGATCTACCATGCCGCCTCGGTGATTCGAGCTACCGAGCGCTCGCTGGTTGTGGTTGACCTGCCTTTTGGTAGCTATCAAGGCAACTCGAAGGAAGCCCTCACCTCTTCTATCCGTATTATGAAGGAAGCAGGGGCCCACGCCGTAAAACTAGAAGGCGGTAGAGAGGTAAAAGAATCCATTGACCGCATCCTGACGGCCGGTATTCCTGTGATGGGACACTTGGGATTAACACCACAAAGCATCTATAAATTCGGAACCTACGCGGTAAGAGCAAAGGAGGCCGAGGAGCGCAAGCGTTTGCTGGAGGATGCCAAGATCCTAGAGGAAACTGGAGTGTTTGCGATCGTGTTAGAAAAGATTCCAGCCGAGTTGGCGGGTGAAGTAGCCCGTTCCGTGTCGATTCCGGTGATTGGTATAGGCGCGGGAAATCAGGTAGATGGACAAGTACTGGTGTTGCATGACATGCTCGGTATCAATAAAGAGTTCTCTCCCCGCTTCTTAAGACGTTATGCCGATTTGCACACCACCATTACAGACGCGATCTCAGGCTACATTGAAGATGTAAAGCGACGCGATTTCCCCAATGAGCAGGAGCAGTACTGATTTCAACGCGCACCGGATCCTTTACGAAGACAACCACCTCATTGTAGTCAACAAGCAGGCGGGTGAGTTGGTGCAAGGCGACAAGACCGGAGACGATACCCTTGCCGACAAGGTGAAGGACTTTATCAAAGCGCGCGACAACAAGCCGGGCAACGTATACCTTGGGATTCCTCATCGAATCGACCGTCCGGTAAGCGGTATTGTGATCTACACGAAGACCAGCAAGGGATTGAGCAGAATGAGTGATTTGTTTCGCCGCAAAGACATCGAAAAGACGTATTGGGCCGTTGTTGAGGGCTCACCAAGCAAACCGCATCAACGACTAACCGGTTGGATGATCAAGAACGAAAAGCAGAACAAATCCTATGTACATTCCACCGAAGCCGCAAACCGCAAATTTGCGGCTCTTTCATATAAGCTCCTGGCGCAATCCGACCATTATTCCCTCTTAGAAGTGGCTTTGGAAACGGGACGGCATCATCAGATTCGGGCACAGCTCTCCGATGCAGGATGCATCATCAAAGGCGACCTGAAGTACGGAGCGAAACGGAGTAACCCAGACGGCAGCATACACTTACATGCGCGCCGCGTGCGGTTTCAGCACCCCGTAAAAGACGAAGAACTCGAGATCACAGCCCCTTGTACGGCAGATAATCTTTGGCAGTTCTTTGAAGAGACGCAGCTTTGAAGTACTTTCATCCATCATAATCCCTACGAAATGAAAAAGCATTCCTACTTTCTTTTTGCCATCGGCCTTTTGGCAATCACCAGTTCTTGCAACCGTAACGAAGACCCCGTAATCAGCGAAGAAGACGAGCAGGAGACCGAAGTGCTGCGTGACATCTCTACCGACCAAGCCGTAGTGAACACCTTGTACGACGACCTCGGGAGCCAAGTAGATGGGAGCACGTACAACGCAGAAGAAGGTGACAGTGTGTGGAACCTTTGCGCAGAGTTGACCATTGATACCTTGGGAGATCCATTCCCGTTGCAAGTTACCTTAGACTTTGGTACAGAAGGATGTACCGGCCGCGATGGCAAGGTGCGTAAGGGAAAGTTGGTTTACAACATGACGGGGCCTTATCGCGAGGTTGGTAGCGTTCTAACTACTACGCCGGATGAGTACTATGTGAACGATTGGAACCTTTTAGGCACGCGCATAGTAGAGAACCTTGGAGCCAATGGTTCTAGTCAGTTGCAATATGCCATTGAGATCAAGAATGGTACCGCCATCGATCCAGAAGGCGAAGCGATCAAGTGGCAATCTACCCGCACCCGAACATGGATTGAAGGTCAGGAGACCGGATTCTTCACCATTGAAAATGGATCATTCTTAGGATGGGATGGCATTACAGACGATGTGTATGAGGTGACCGGCAGCGGGCTCGGAGTTACGCGCGAAGGCTACACTTTTGACGTAGAAATCGATTCACCTTTACGCATTCAACTCGACTGCCAATACATCACCAGAGGTATAGTAACCATTGTTCCTGAAAACTATGGTGAGCGCACCTTGGATTACGGAGATGGCACCTGTGACGATGTTGCTGTACTGCAAACGCCACTTGGGGTGCGGGAAATCAAACTTGGCTGGGGTCAATAAGGATCAACATCTATTCTGAGCTTCACAGCGCGATGGGTTTCGTGCCCTTCGTGCAGGTCTACGCATGACCAAATCATCTTGCGGACCTCCGCAACGGAAGACTTTGTACTGACCTTCAGAAATAATTGTCGAATGAACCGGCCACGAACCCTTGGAATGGAGGGTTCCTCCGGTCCGAGTACGCCCGTTTTGAAGTGCTGCCGAAGCTCCTTCCCAAAGGTAATGGCCGCCTCCTTGGTCTTGTTGGGATCGGGATGCATCAACTGAAACTTAACCATACGCACAAAAGGCGGATACTGGAACGACTGACGCTCTGCAAACTGATGCCGATACATGTCTTCGTATTTCCGGTTGACCACCAAATCGATCACCGGATGCTCAGGACGGAAGGTTTGGATCATCACCTCCCCTTTTCCTTTCTTGCGACCAGCGCGTACAGCCACCTGCGTGAGCAACTGATAGGCGCGTTCAAATGCCCTAAAATCGGGACGATTCCACAAGGCATCGGCATTCATAACGCCTACCAATCCTACATTCTCAAAGTCGAGTCCTTTCGCTACCATCTGCGTACCCACTAAGATGTCGATCACTTGATCATCGAAGGCATCGATCAGGTTTTGGAAGGCATTGCGCTTTCGCGTGGTATCTAGGTCCATCCTGCCAATGCGGGCTTTCGGAAAAAGGTTTTCGAGCTCGCCCTCCAATTTTTCCGTACCAAAACCCTTGATCTTGATCTTGGCGGAAGCACAGCTCGGACAGTGTTTCGGTTTCTTGATGCCGTATCCACAATAGTGGCAGAGCATCTTATCGAAGTATTTGTGATAGGTCAAATTCACGTCGCAATTCACACACTCCGAGCTCCAACCGCAAGCTTCGCAAAGCAAGTAAGGTGCATAGCCTCGTCTGTTCTGAAACAAGATCACCTGCTTGCCTTGTACGAGTTTAGACTTAATGGCTTCAACCAATTCTCCGCTGAAACTCGAGCCCATTTGGTCTGCCCGTTTTTGCTTGGTCATGTCCACTACCCGGATAAGAGGTAGCTGCGCACCATCGTGTCGTTCATTCAATGAAACCAATGCATACTTTCCGTGTTTCGCGTTGAAGTAGCTTTCTACGGAAGGCGTTGCAGAACCCAACACCACCTTTGCGTCGCGTTGATGTGCCAGCCACACAGCCGCGTCGCGGGCATGATAGTGCGGATCAGATTCGTGCTGCTTAAAGGAAGATTCATGCTCCTCATCAACGATGATCAAACCAAGGTTATTCATCGGTAAGAACAGCGCTGAACGAGGCCCCACGATGATCTCTGAACCACCGCTCTCCAAGAGCCTCAACCAAGTGGTGAGCCTTTCCTTATTGGAGAAGCGTGAATGATAGACCAATATCTCATCCCCCAACAGCGCCTTGAGACGAGATACCAACTGTGTGGTGAGCGCGATCTCAGGAACCAAGTAAAGCGTTTGCTTTCCCGCCATCGCATTGGCCCGGATCAATTCTGCATAGATTAAGGTCTTTCCAGACCCCGTTACTCCATGCAACAACGCCACCTTATTTGATTTAAATTTTTCATTTAAATCATCGAATACTACTTTCTGACTATCATTTAGTTGAAACCCTGAATCCAACCTATTCACCTCTGTCTCAGGATACCTATCCTGCCACTCAAACACCCCCTTCTCAACCAAGGCATTGAGGGTTGCTGTACGCACATCAAACCTTCGAGCCAGGCGGTCTTTCGACACGGGGCGCTGGAAATCATCTACTGCTTGTTCACCGAGGTAGCGCATCACCGCCTCCATCTGTTTAGGCGCACGTTCTAACTCAACCAAGAGTTCATTCAGCGTGGCATCTTGAGCATATTTACTTGCGAGCACGACATGCTTGACCAGCTTCGGCTTCACTTCTGCCCCAATTTCTTCACTGATGAGCACCACGCCTTTTTTTAGGAGTCCATTTACAGCGCGTTGCATGCTCCTTTTCCCGCCAAGTCGCTCTAACTCCTTCACCCCGATGCTGTCTTCACCGGGCAGGTTTGCCAAGACCATGCGCTCATCATCTGTTAACTCAGGATACGCATCAAAAGCTGGATTCAAGCAGATCGTAGTCTGCGAGCTCAATTTCAGCGCATTCGGAAGGGCGGCATTCATCACAGCGCCAAGGCCTGTAGTATAGTAGTGCGCAATCCACTCCCAAAGCTGCAACTGTTCAGTGGTAACCACAGGCAGATCGTCTACGATGTAGGCAACATCCTTGGGCTTGGTACCTTTTGGCAGAGCCGAATCCGACTTATACACCAATCCGGCATAGTAGCGACGTTTACCGAAAGGCACCACTACCCGCTTCCCGACTTCAATCTCAGCGGCTTGCTCTGCAGTAACCCGATAGGTAAAGACCCCGCGGAGGGCAATGGGAAGAATGACTTGGATGTAGTGATCTCTTGGCATCGTTGCGAAAGTAGAACGAGAAACGAGAAGATGTTTAAAACTCGACACCTGTCATCTGGAGGAACACGGGTTCAGGATTTACTATTGTAAGCAAGATGGCATTATCAACGCTCGACTGGCTGATCATCGTCTCCTTTTTGCTGTTCTCACTGGGCATTGGACTCTATTACAGGAATGCTGCAGGAAAGAGCATCAGCAATTTCTTTTTAGGCGGACGTAACTTGCCTTGGTACATCGCAGGACTATCCATGGTTGCGACCACCTTTGCGGCCGACACCCCCTTAGCGGTTTCTGAACTTGTTGCACAGGGCGGCATCGCGAAGAACTGGCTTTGGTGGTCATTCATTTTCGGCGGAGCACTCACCACCTTTTTCTTCGCTACATTCTGGCGTCGGGCAAACATCCTCACCGAACTGGAGTTCATACAATTACGCTACGAGGGAAAGCCTGCACGCTACCTGCGCTTGTTTAAATCGGTCTACCTCGGACTCTTCATGAATGCGATCATCATCGCATGGGTGAACCTCGCCATGCAGAGTTTATTGGAGGTATTCTTTGGGTTAGCTTCGAACACGGCGCTACTCATCACCATTGGCATGATGGTTTTGGCCCTCTTCTATGCTGCTTTGTCTGGACTGAAAGGCGTGGCCATCACGGATGCTTTTCAATTCACCATCGCCATGATCGGCTGCATCATTCTAGCGGTCTTGGTCATCCAAAGCGATGAAGTGGGCGGTATGGAGGCCTTAAAAGAAAAGCTACCGACGGGCAGTCTATCCTTTGTTCCTAGCTTGGAGCGGGCTGATGACGAAGGAACAGGAATCATTCAAGGATTTGGATTGAGCATTGGAGTATTCTTGGCCTTTATCGGTGTACAATGGTGGGCGAGTTGGTATCCTGGGGCTGAACCTGGTGGCGGCGGCTACATCGCACAACGGATGATGAGCACCAAGGATGAAAAAGGTGCCGTGTGGGCCACCCTGCTCTTTCAAGTAGGACATTACTGTATCCGTCCATGGCCTTGGATCATCGTGGCGCTCTGCGCCATCGTTCTCTACCAGCCTACAGGGGAGCTTCAAGAAGCATTGAACACCTATAGCCAGCCCTTCTCGGTTTCAGACGACACTCCTTCAGGCCTAGCGCCGTTTGCTGCAACTGGAATCGGCGATAAGGAACAGTTCATGACCTCCTTTCCCAACTATGCAGGTAAAGGTTTCGAAGAGCAAGTTACCTACCATTACGAGCCTCGCATGGGGTTTGTGATGGCGATGCGCGACTACCTCCCAAATGGCATCCGAGGTCTTCTGCTGGTCGCCTTCATAGCCGCTTACATGAGCACCATCTCCACCCAGATCAACTGGGGTGCGAGCTACTTGATCAACGACCTGATGTTGCCGCTTTACCCTACCGAAAACAATAGGCTTCTTATCCGCTGGAGTCGACTGGCCTCTATTTTCATCATGATTATCGGTGCGGGCATCACCCCACTTATCACGAGCATCAGTGGCGTCTGGGCCTTCATCATGCAATGCGGCGCAGGCCTGGGATTGGTACTCATCCTGCGATGGTATTGGTGGCGGATCAACGCTTGGTCTGAGATCAGCGCTACGGTTGCACCATTGGTTGCCTATGCCTTCTGCTATTTTTACTTGAATGATGCGCTTGGGCCAGCCTTTGAGGAGCAGTACGGCAGTTTCTTTGTAACGGTCGGATTCACCACCGTGATTTGGATCAGCGTTACCTTCCTCACCCGTGCTCCGAGTAGTGAACACATCAAAGCTTTTGTTGAGCGTATCAAACCCTTGGGATGGTGGCCTCAGGAATTCCATGAACTCAGGGGCGACAATCGCGAACTAAAGTGGCTCAGTCTAAACTGGTTGGCGATGATCTCGTTCATAGTTTCTTCTCTTTTCGGTCTTGGGAAGCTTATTCTTTTAGAATTCACAGCTGCAGGTACTTATTTTGGCATTGCCATTTTATCCGCATTTGCATTGCGAGTGTTTCTTAAAAAAACCAATATCTTCGGAAGCAATTAAATCTTCCATGAAGAATATCACATTTTTCATCTTGCCTGTAGCAGTCGTAGCAGGCCTTCTCTTCCATTCGTGCGACGAGAAGAAGACCCCAAAAGAGTCCAAAGAAGAACAGAAAGAGCAAACGGAAAAAGCAGAAGGAACATCCATCTTGAAGGTGGGTGATAAGCTCTTCAACCTTCCATCACCACTTGAAACTGCGATGCTCTTGGAGGAAGTAGGCGGACATTTCAACGAGAGTGTTTTGAATCCGACCGTTGATGCAAGCCTCTACAACACAAAAGAAGCACAGGCCATGAACCTCGGCGTTTACGGTGCTGATCTTGGGTACTTCTTGATCTACCAACAGAGCCAAAAAGCGTTCAAACTGCTTGCCAACTGCAAGAAGCTTGGAACGGAGCTTGGCATCTCTCCTGCGCTTTATTCAGACCTGATGAAACGGTTTGAAGGCAACATGGAAAACCGTGACTCCCTATTGATCTTCGTATCGGCATTGAACCGGTTGAGTGATCAATACCTGAAAGAAAATGAGAATGAAGACATCAGTGCGATGATCCTTTACGGCGGATGGGTAGAGTCGCTTTACTTTGTTAGCCAACTAACACAGAGCTTGGAGAACCCATCGCTCAGAACCCGAGTAGGAGAGCAAAAGAATACCCTGCAAAACTTGATCGGTTTGGTAGACCAGGAAAATGCAAATGGCCAGTTTGATGATATCTTAGCAGACCTGGCCGATCTTGAGAAAAGCTTTAATAAGGTAGGCACTTCCTACACGTGGGTAGAACCTGAGACAAAACCAGATCAGCAAGTAACCGTAGTAAAGAGTCAGGGTTCCGTTACCATGGATGATGCGTTATTGAACGAGATCATCGACAAGGTAACTGCTCTTCGTGAAAAAATCATAACCAGCGCGCCTTGATGAAACACTTGATCACCCTTACCGCATTCGTATTCAGCAGCTTCATGGGAACAGCTCAGTGCGACATCACTGCTGATGTTTGTCAGGCACACATTACGGATCAATACTTGTCTGATGGTCAGCACTATCGTGCCTTGCTACTTACTGACCAAGTAGCTGAGTTCAACGCAACGCTCTACGGAGGAAGTACTTATCGCTTGGCTGCATGCAGTGGAACACAAGACGGAAACCTAGTCTTCCGCATGTTTGACAAGGATCGCAACTTGATCTTTAAAAACGACGACTTCCAAAACGCACCCCACTGGGATTTCAAGATGGAATCAACCATCGATGTGATCATTGAGGCAGAGCTTGATCCAATAGCTGGAGAGAGTGCCTGTGCGGTGATGCTCATGGGCTTCAAGCGCTAAACTTTTTCCGAAAAATTTCGTTCAAGCAAGTATGAAGATCGGAGACAAGATTCCGGAGTTTTCCTTACCAGATCAAGATTGGAACAACCTCTCCAACGAGGACCTCTTAGGTAGTCCATTCGTGATCTACTTCTACCCAAAAGATGACACCCCTGGCTGCACCAAAGAAGCCTGCTCCTTTCGCGATGCGTATGAGGAGATTTCTGATGCGGGTGCCCGTGTGATTGGTGTGAGTGCAGATAGTCCAGAGGACCATAGAAACTTCAAGGAGAAGCACAACCTTCCGTTCGATCTTTTGAGCGATACACAGCGTAGTTTGCAAAAGGCATTCGACGTACCTACGAACTTCTTTGGATTGCTTCCCGGACGCGTTACTTACATCTTCAATGCTGAAGGCACCTTGGTGCAAAAGTTCAGCAGCCAATTGAAGACCGAACGACACGTAGAAGAATCGTTGAAAGCGCTGGAAGCGATGAATTGATCGGCTCATGTCAGTAGACGCCGCTCATACCGCACCTCACCAACAGCTTTTTAATACTCCCTTCCCCATCATCATGGCACCGATGTTCTTGGTGTCTAACACGGCGATGATCAAAGCAGCCATGGACAATGGCATCACCGGAGCGATTCCAGCCCTGAATTACCGTACCGATGAAGAACTGCGCGCAGCCATCGATGAATTGAAAGCGCACGGGTCGGCACCGTTTGGCATCAATTTGATCGTGAACAAAAGCAATGTACGCTACAAACAACAGTTAGCGACCTGCTTGGAGAAAGGGGTTGACTTTATCATCACCTCGCTCGGCAACCCGAAGGAGTGCATCGAACGCGCGCATGAAAAAGGGATCAAGGTCTTTTGTGATGTGATCGATCTGCACTACGCTCTGAAGGTTCAAGAACAGGGAGCAGACGCGGTTATTGCCGTGAATGCAGAAGCAGGCGGACACGCAGGAAACGTTACCGGGGAATCCCTGATCAAAGAACTCTGCGAGAATCTGGACATCCCTGTTATCTCCGCAGGTGGCCTAGCCCGTAAAGTGGATGTAGAACGGGCCTTATCTTGGGGCGCAGCAGCTGTTTCCGTTGGTACGGTGTTCATCGCAAGCAACGAAGCAGGTGTTACGGATGCCTACAAGCAAGCGCTGGTCGACTACTCCGCCAAAGACATCGTCCGAACCACGAAAATGTCTGGCAGTGCCCTTACTGTGATCAACACCCCTTACGTTCAGAAGATCGGCACAGAAGCTACGTGGTTGGAACGCCTCATGCACAAGTATAAGCCGCTGAAGAAGTTCATCAAGATGTTCATCGCACTGCGTGGGATGAAACAGATCAGCAATGCTGCCAATAAGGCCACATACAAGACCGTTTGGGTAGCAGGACCAAGCATTGAGCACATCCATGCGATTCGTCCATGCAGCGAGATCATCCATGACTTAACGCAAGGTTAGGCGAACGTTCATCTTTTTTCTCCATTTTTGCGCTCCTTTTTCGAATTGATGTCACTCACTCACACGACTTTAAGCCTATTCTTCGTCCTTTTCATAGGGAATGTAAGTCATGCACAGTTGTCTTACTCAGACATCGACATGGATGCCATTCCTTTTCGTAAAGTGCGTAGCTATTTGGATCAACAGCAACAGAACGCCCACATTGAGCATCTTGCTGACCTGAAGACTTCTTGTGATGGCATGCACGACCTTGGTGACTTCTTTGCATACAAAAAGACCTACCGAGTAAAGGCTGAGAAATGGAAGGTTTGGGAGACCTACAAAAATGCCAGTCCAACCCAATCCTGGACCAACAGAAAATCTACCTGTGCCATGGTCTATGAGCGTAATAAAGACCGTGTAGTTTATCCAGAAGGTAAGATCGAAGGCATTGAACAAGGTCAAGTCTTGTTCATGGACCTTAAACTTATCAAAGGGCTTTATCATTTAGCAACGGCATTTGAGATCACCAAGGTGGAAGATGAACTGGGCGTGATTCAGATCGACTACACAGAAGCCGGCCTTAACCAAGGCATGCAAGTAATTCGCATGATGGATACAGAAGACGGCTACACCTTGATCGAACACGCATCCTTTATCCGAAGCGGCCACCAAGTACGCGATCGTTACCTCTACCCTTTTTTTCACAACAAGCTGATCAATGCCTTTCATCGGAAGATGAGGAGGATGGTTTACGATGAGTCGATGTTGATGAAAGATCAAGCTTTACGATAAGATAAGAGCCGCCTCAAATGCTAGTTTTGAGGCATGGAGAAAACTGCATTGATTACCGGTGCTACGGCCGGATTTGGAAAAGCCATCGCACTTCGATTTGCCTCGGAGGGATACCGGGTTATCGTCACCGGAAGAAGATCCGATCGATTGAATGACCTTAAGAAGGAAATCACAACACGTTTCGAAACCGCTTGTCTAACGCTGAATTTCGACGTTCGGGACCGACAGAAGACGCTTGATGTATTGAATCACCTGCCAACCGAATGGCAGCAGGTGGATGTTCTCGTGAACAATGCCGGCCTTGCCAGCGGACTCAGTCATGTGCAGGATGGTGACTTGGATGATTGGGACAAGATGATCGACACGAACGTGAAAGGATTGCTCTACGTATCCAAGGCCATCCTTCCAGGAATGGTGAAGCGCGGAAGTGGGCATGTCATCAACATTGGATCCACCGCAGGAAAAGAAGTATACGAGAACGGCAACGTCTATTGCGCCAGCAAGCACGCGGTAGACGCCATCACCAAAGGCATGCGCATCGACCTGCTTGGTACGGGTGTGAAGGTCACCCAGATCGCTCCGGGTGCAGCAGAGACCGAGTTCAGCGAAGTTCGCTTCCATGGCGATAAACAACGTGCAAAGGATGTGTACAAAGGGTATCAACCGATGACAGTAGAAGACATCGCGGAGGTGACCTACTACGTAACCACCCTCCCTCCTCACCTGTGCATCAATGACATGGTGTTGACCAGTGTATCTCAAGCCAATAGTTTCTACATCCATCGCAAGCATGACTAGTTCCTTGTTTGATCAGATCGAAGAAAGTGCCGCGTTCTTGCGCGCACGAGGCATAGATGGATTGGATGGTGCCATCGTACTCGGGACCGGATTGGGTGGCCTAACAGCGCAGATGGAAATCCTCCAAAGCATCGCCTACGATGACATTCCGCATTTTCCGGAAGCCACGGTAGAGTTTCATTCAGGAAAGCTGCTGTTCGGAATACTGGAAGGTAAGCGTGTCTTGGTAATGCAAGGCCGCTTCCATTATTACGAGGGTCATGACTTTGCGTCAATCGCATATGGTATACGTGTCTTTAAAGCGATGGGGGCTCCTTATGTACTGCTTTCTGGTGCGGCTGGAACGATGCGGATCGATTGGAACAAAGGCGACCTGATGCTGGTGACCGATCACATCCACCTCTTGCCCGGCAATCCACTGATCGGAAACAACGATGAGCGCTTGGGTCCGCGCTTTCCTGATATGAGTGAAGCCTATAACGCCGGATTGAATCGAGCTTTACGTGCGGCGGCTGAGGAAGAAGCTGTGGATCTGAACGAAGGCGTTTACGTGTCCGCACAAGGCCCTATGTTGGAAACGGCAGCAGAGTACCGCTACCTCCGTAACATCGGTGCAGACGCTGTAGGGATGAGCACCACGCCAGAGGTAATCGTTGCAAACCATGCTAGACTGCCCGTGGCTTGTGTAGTGGTACTCACAGATGAATGCGATCCTGACAACCTACAAGCGATCAATATCCCGGAACTCCTCTCCGTTGCCGCTAAGGCAGAAAAGAAACTGATCCGATTGATTAAGAACACCATCCAAAGGATCGATGCCGAACGATTGGTTTGAATTCAAGCGCTTTCGTGTTGAACAGCGCAAGGCCGCGTTCAAGGTAGGGACGGATGCATGCCTCCTCGGGGCTTGGGCTGATGTGGAACGCAACAAGCGCATCCTAGATGTAGGTACAGGCAGCGGAGTGATCGCACTGATGCTGGCACAGAGGTCCAGCGCACTCATAACAGGCATCGACCGTGATGATCAGAATGCAGTTCAAGCACACGAGAACTTTACAGCATCGCCTTGGAAGGATCGCTTAACTGCATTGCATGCATCTGTACAGGATTTCGAAGCCAACCCCTTGTTCGACCACATCGTTTGCAACCCTCCCTTCTTTCATGGTTCTACCGTGCACAGTGATGAACGCATGCATCGCAGTAGGCATGACGACGAACTACC
Organism: uncultured Flavobacteriales bacterium; assembly: GCA_913057205.1. Taxonomy (GTDB): domain Bacteria; phylum Bacteroidota; class Bacteroidia; order Flavobacteriales_G; family Salibacteraceae; genus SHAN690. Next base: position 21,054 of record CAJXNO010000025.1, on the reverse strand, counting down.
GCTGCACGAAATGCTTTCGCATGCCTACCGCTTGAGTTCTGATGATGGCAGCTTTAGCATGGTTTACCCGATGGAGCGTTTGGATGAAACACTGGTCAAGGCGCAAACGCTCGGCTGGTCGCTCCATAAACTCTTAAGGATTAAGCCCAACGCGAAGAAAGCTGCGAATCGGTTCTTAGCGGAATGGAAGAAGACGGCATCGAGCTTACAGGATGACACGTTGATACTATATGGGGATGATCTCAGTTATACCGAAGCTTCCAAGGCCTTGCTCGCTCCTTTTTACCTTCATCTCTAATGGTATTCGATTCCCAATAAAGCTTAACAGTGATCACTTTGGCACTGCTCTTGCTTTTTTACACGTTGTAACCATTAAAATCAAACAAAATGAAAGCAATCATTCTAATAGGGATCATAGTCCTTGGACTCGGCAGTATAGTCGTAGCTTCCAATAGACAGCCCCATCACAAACCCATACGTGCAGAGATCAAAGCGCGTTACGCGCAGCTCAACCTCTCGCCGGAACAAGCACAGACCTTGAAAGGCATCCGGCAAGCTTACATGAAAGAGAAAACAGCTATCAAACCCGGCGCAGATGCACGACACGCACTGGTTAAGCTGCGCTTGGAAACCAAAAAGCAGGTACAAGCCGTATTGACTCCGGAGCAACAGGAAATCGCTCGACGCTTGCGTGCCGAGCGGATGAAGAAACCTGTTCCAGCGGCGCATCCCATGACACCCAGACGTCCGGCACACGGACAACGATAAACGAAAAAAGCGGGCCTCACAGCCCGCTTTTCTTTTTGCCAATCAATTGAACTGAATCAGTCGATCTTCTCGATGACCATGCGCACTTCCTCACCAGGATGGCCAAAGGTTGAGCTGCTCACGAACTCCATTCTCAATCGCTTAGACTCAACTACCTCGTAGGTTCCGCTGAACTCCTCACATTGATCCACTGCGTCGTTTGAAAGCACGTCGTGGTCATGATCATCACCACTGTGATCGTGATCGTCACCGCTATGATCATGGTCGCCGCCGCTGTGGTCATGATCATCATGCGAGTGATCATCGTCTGACTGATTGGAGATGGTAAACACCTGCCCTACCTCATCGAATTGCCAGATGAAGTCGGCGTGCTCCGTTCCTACCTCCCAATGACCATAACAGAGCTCTTCGTGATGATCGCAATCTTCCATGTGCCATTCTGGAAGGTACTCGGTTCCCAAATCTTCACCACCTACGGTAATGGACGATACTTTCCATACTTCGCCTTCCAAACGATTCGCATAGCGATTGGTCTTGCTACAAGACGAAGCAGTAATCAATACTACTGCCGTCAATGTTACGCCCATTAGGGACTTTACTTGCATTCTATTTTTCATGATTGAGTTGTTTTTCGATTTATAGATGGTTTATTGAATGGTAACGTTAAAAACTACTTCTACATCCGTGCCTCCTGGCTCACAGGTGCCGTCTTTTTCGCCGCCTACCTGATGCTTCAACTTTAGCGTGAGGGTTCCTGTGGCTGCTCCAGTTGTAACCCACTCAGAATCCAGTCCGATCGGATAGGTCCCATCTGAATCTGTAGCTGTGATGGCAATTCCGTCAGAGAGCTCGGTTGGCGCTAATTCAAAGCATACGAAATGCTCATCCCCTTCCTCTCGAATCTCACTCGTCACCTCCACCGGACTATCGCCTGACTCATCGTAGAAGTGCACTTCAACCGTATAAACTGAACCGGTATCCAAGGTGATGTCGTCGATGGTGGGCTCATTACCGCCCGGACCATCTGGATCGCTCCATGTTGCGTGTACGTGCGAACTGTCTGAAGCTTTTTCAATGTGTAATTCCACCGTGGTGATCTGCTCTGGCTCGTTCACCACTGGCTGGGGAACGTCAGGGAGGTCATCGTCTGTGCGACATGCACTAACGGTTAAGCCAATCAGCGAGGCCATCAAGAGTAATTTAGACGTTGTTTTCATGTTGATTTGATTTGATTTAATTGTTGATTCATTGTTCGATGATTTGAATGTGTTCTTGTTTCGGACTAAAGTCAAAGGGCACCCGAATCACCAAGGAGAAGTTTCTACCCATCTCATCAGCGAAATAGCGGAGCCTGTTGGTGTACGATCGATAGGAAGTATTCAGGATATTCGATACCCGTAGCGCTGTGATCACACGGAAATCCGAATTCAAACGAAAGGCCCAACCCAACTCGCTTGCCAGTAAGAAATAGGTCGGCGGCGGCGGAGCATAGTCGATTCCAGGTACTCGAAATTGTTCATTTACGCCGGTTGCAGTAACAGCGATGTATCGGCCTTCATTGAAAAGGTCTAAGGCATACCGAACTTCCAGATCAGCCCGATCTGCAGGCATGAAGATCAACGGACGCTTGATGCTCCATTCCTGTGCACGAACCATCTCCACCCCCAGCGCACCTGACCACCTTCCTCCAAAGCGTGCAGCTAAAGACGCGTCTACACCCGCCAGCACCGCATCTACCCCACGGTATTCAAACGTTGGGTATGCGCCGCGAATGGTGAGCGCAGGTGTTCCTGTTGGTACGAGGTAGATGAATTGATCATAGTAACTCGCATGTCCACGGACCATAAAGCTCCAACGCAATCCCCCGTAGTAGAGGTCTCGCACTTCAAATTGATTCATCCAACTGAAGCTGCGTTCTTCATCAAGTAGCTCATCGCCTACCTCTACGGCTGCAGCTCCATGGTGCAATCCGTTGCTGTATAGTTCGTTGATCGCTGGTGGACGCCAGCCTTGCGCCACGTTTGTTGATAAGGACCATACGCCTTTGTCGATACCGTAGCCCACATTCCATGACAATCCAGCGAAATTGCGTTCTGGGCGGTAGAGGGTATCCATCCTATACATGAAGGCTTGTTGCTGGCGCACATCGTACCGAACGCCCACTTCAACCTCCTGCTCCTGCAAGGTCAAATGCTGAATGAGATAGGCGCCTCCTTCATAGGCCAAGAAATTTGGAATAAAGAATCGGCCGGTGTAGGTATTGGCTTGTCGCTGCCCGATCAACCCAAACTCCGTTTTGAACACCGTGTTAAAGCGATGATCTAGACGTAGCTCTCCGCTGTGGGTAGTCAATTCATACTGCAGATCGGCGCCGTTCAACGCGAAAATGGAGTTATCAAACTCCTGACGCAGGTTGTATTGACGGTTGAAGCTCAGTTCCAGCTTAGTCTCCAGCTGTGGGCGCCACCACAGTTCTGCAGCGCTCACCTCGTGCTCTACGTTTTGGTACGGCGCCTCGATGCTGTAGCTGAAATCATTCGTTGCGGTAGCTGGTCGTTCTAACTCAATCGCATTTCGGAGATCGGTCAAATTACCCACATGAGCAAACGATAGAATGCCGAGTTGGGTATTGAAACGGCGGTATTCTGTATGCGCTCCAAAACGCTCACTTACATAGGTCAGTCCTACTTGACCATGTAGGTTGGATGTACCCGTATTGTCAAGTACATACTTCGGCGCTGAGAGATCACCTGATCGGCCCACGGTACCTTGTACGAATGCAAAGAGCGGCAGCGATTTGATGGGTGCACCGCGCAACATCACCGATCCGTTTCCTGATCTTCCATTGCTTGCACCATTCATATGTACCCAGCCGTTCAGTGCCCGAATGGTTTCTGTCTTGCGTTTGGAAACGATAGCTCCGGCCAAGGCTTCTGGCCCATAGCGTAAACTGCTTGCGCCATATACAACCTCCACCTCCTCCATTGCGAAGGGATCGATCTCTGGCGCATGTTCTGAGCCCCATTGCTGTCCTTCTAAGATCACCCCATTATCGCGCAAGGCGACTCTGTTTCCACTCAAGCCATGCAGCATGGGCTTGGCGATGTTACCACCCGTTTGGTTCATCTGCACCCCCAGCTCATCATCGAGCAGTTCTGCGTAGCTCATGGCCTGCATGCGTTCTACCTTCTGTTTTGACAGCGTTTGGCGCGCCATGATGTCTTCGTGTGGCTTGGCTGCCTCAATCTGTACGATCTCTAGCAGTTCCGTGTGGTGCTCCATGAACAGTTGGATCGATGTATCCCTACGGATCATGAAGGCAACATCCAGGGTATCGCAACCCACGTGAGCAACTCTGAGCGCTAGCGGACCAGGGCAAAGACCACTGATCTCGAACGCACCGGAAGCATCGGAAATCGTTGAGACGCCTGCTTGCTTTGCCCAGATATCGGCATAGCCCAAGCTTGAGGCATCGTGTTCATCGATTACCTTACCTGTGAGGGTCAGTGTGCACGACTCTTGTGCATATGTGTAGCGCGCTGCAAGAAGCAGCACCCCAAAAAGGATGTATTTCATGGATTATTGTGATTGCTGGTTGACGAAACGTGTCAAGCAATCAACGGCGGCGCACGGCCTTCCTTTCCAAAGAGCACTTGTTTTGCAAGCACTACCACGTTACCGGATGACCAAGCACAGCCTTGCTGAGGCGCAGTTGTCATCTCAGGATTATCCGCAGAAACGTAAGGGGCAAACTCAAAATCACAGATCTCGCAATCCTCAGAGAGCTCGGTCTGTTCATGATCGTGGGCGTGAATATCCGTGTGGTCACAGTCGTGTGTCCAATCCCTTGGCATCAACACCCAGGTGAAGCAAAAAAGTAAGATGTAAGACAACAACTGTTTCACAATGCAAAAGTAAGGAAGAGATTTTCGTCTGTGCAATCCAAACACCGGAATTCAGTATTTGTTCCTACCTTTCAGTCCAATGAGCAAGCACCAACTTGAACCTGAACATTGGATCGATCGCTACGGCGATGTATTGCTGAACTATGCCCTTCTACGCATTCCGGAGCGCGACATTGCGCGCGACTTGGTGCAAGACACCTTTGTATCTGCTTTGAATACGGTAGACACCTTTCGTGGAGAAGCATCGGAGAAAAGTTGGCTCTTTTTGATCTTGAGAAGTAGGATCCTCGATTACTACAAGAAAAAGAAAGAGGTGATCCAGTCTGATTTACAAGGTCAGGATGCAGATGATGCGGATGACGACTTCTTTGATGAAAAGGGTTTCTGGTTGCCAGACAAGCGTCCACAAGACTGGAGTACAGACCGGGCAATTGCCTCCAAGGAGTTCATGCAAGTGTTGGACGGATGCCTAAAGCGCTTAAAAGCAAAACAGCGCGATGCATTCGCGATGAAGTACCTGGAAGACCTGGAAACAGAAGAGATCTGTAAGGAATTGTCGGTGAGTTCTTCCAACTACTGGATATTGATCCACCGGGCGAAGCTTCAGCTGAGGTCTTGCCTGGAACAAACATGGTTGAATTAAAACGATGAACTGCAAGGAAGCTACACAACTGAGTGTAATGAAACACGAGCATAAGACCCGTCAGATGGACCGGTTTCGCCTGTTTGTGCATTTGTTGTTGTGCAAATACTGTCGCTTCTTTGACCGTCAACAAACCATGATCGACCAAGAGATGAAGCACTTTGCTGAAAAGGAAGGACTGACTTCCAATGAGAAGGCCATCCTAAAGGCGAAGCTCGACCAAACAACGTAACCAATTAATCCATCTTTATATGAAAAACAGAAATGTTAGCAAGCGCTTTGGCGCTTTATTGACCGGCACGCTGATGACCGGAGCCATCGCAGGAAGTACAGCCACTGCCAGCGAACTCATCGCATTCGACGACCTCGGAACAGGCGGAGAACTGCGTGCAGAATTGCTCTCAAACACGAGCAGTCCATTCAAGTCTCCGGAAGCCAAGTGTGGCGAAGGAAAGTGTGGTGAAGAAAAGAGCTCATCAAGCGCATCAGAATCCAAAGCCGCTGAACACAAATGCGGCGAAGGAAAGTGTGGTGAGGGCAAGTGTGGCGGCACCGCTAAGGACAACCACGAGATGAAGAGCAGCAACGACGCCAAAGGCAAGTCAGCAGACGCGCCACGCTCTCGCAAGAAAGAACTAGACAACTCGAACAAGAAGACCGGGAACAACCCGAACTAAGCAAACGTTAATGCATGCCAGGACAGTCAATTGTTCTGGCATGTTTTTGTTATGCAGCACGTTGGACTAGGATACCGAAAAGACTTTGGTGAGGCTTTCTTTGAAACGCCTGGACTAGAACCCGCTTTCGTGGAGGTTGCTCCCGAGAATTGGTTTGGGGTAGGCGGATATTGGAGAAAACAACTCGAGCGCGTAGCTGAGCGCTATCCCATCTACACGCACGGCCTCTCTCTTTCCATTGGCAGTCCCGACCCGCTGGACCGTTCATTGCTGCGTAACATCAAGACCTTTCTAGACGATTGGGAGATCGATGTCTATTCAGAGCACCTAAGCTACAGCCAAGTAGACAACGCTCACTTGTATGACCTACTACCAATCCCCTTTCGAAAGGACGCCATTGCTCATGTGGTAGACCGCATCGATCAAGTGCAGAACTTCTTGGGTAGACCCCTGATCTTGGAGATCGTATCCTACTACACCCCTCTGGCTGCGGAAATGACCGAGCTGGAGTTCATCAATGAGATCTTACAACAGTCTGGCTGCGGATTGCTGTTCGACATCAACAACATTTACGTGAACGCCTTCAATCATGGCTACGACGCCAAGGCCTTCATAGATGGCCTACACAAGAAGAATGTGCGTTACATCCACATGGCAGGACATGAACAGGTTGCAGACGACCTCATCATCGATACACACGGCGAAGCGATCATCAATCCGGTCTATGACCTCTACGCCTATGCCATTCAGCAATTGGATGCACCGGTACCGATCCTACTCGAACGCGACTTCAACATTCCCGAACTTGATGCCCTAAAAATGGAAATGCAGCAGTTAGAAGCCATCGCACAAGCACAATGGAAGCATGTCGATGCTGAGTAAGCATACACACCAACAGCAGGCACAGCTTGCCGCATATTGCAGAGATGGTGAAACGCCAACGCTGGAGGGTATTACCGCTGGTCGCATCGCCACCTATCGCCGACTTGTATTCAACAATGTACGCGACGCGCTTGATCGCAGCTACCCCCTCGCGAAGAATGCCTTGCGAACCAAAGAGTGGGCCGTGTTGGTGAACGACTTTTTTGAGCAGCACCGCTGCGCGCATCCACAAATCTGGCGCATGCCAGAAGAGCTCATTGGGTTCGTAGAACATAATCAAGCTTCACTTAAGGTTAAGCACCCTTTTATAATTGATTTACTGACATTTGAGTGGAAGGAAATTGAACTCCACATGATGCCAAACAAAAGCATACCGAAGGTCGCATGTAAGGATCCACGTAAAGATGCTTGGGTGTTGAACCCAGAGCATGAAATCATGCGGTTCTCCTATCCTGTACATCAGAAGAATGCCCGAATGATTACGCCGAGTGATCAAGGTGATTACCATTGTTTAGGCTTTCGTGATCAGACCGAAGGAAAGGTGCATTTCATCAACTTGACCCCACTCTTAGCGAACATCCTTGAGCTCTTGGCTGAAGCTGCATTGCCAATAGAAACGGCATACAACAAAGCAACTGCTCAATCCGATGTATCAACCGCTTACAGCGATGTTGCTCCTGCCCTCTTTACCTTCTATGAAAAGATGCAGGTTAAAGGCTTATTCATCCGCTAAGCAGTGGTCTTGAACAATACCATTTTTGGTTGTTTACCTTTGTAGGGAACTTTGAAAACACAAAGAACAATGCTATCCACCGTACCACGGAACTTTTCATCAAAGTTGAATCATCCGAAACAGCATAAGCTCATCCGCTAGTTTAGCGAGAGAGCCTGCGGGATGCACTGGATAGACCTCACCATATTCATCGTTTACATGTTGGCCATGCTCGGCGTGGGTTACTACTTCTTTCGCAGTAACCAAGGCCAAGAAGACTACTATGTGGGCGGACGCAACATGGGCAGCTGGCACATCGGCTTGTCGGTAGTAGCTACTGATGTAGGCGGTGGTTTCAGCATTGGCCTCGGCGGATTGGGCTTCACGATGGGACTCAGCGGTTCTTGGATGTTGTTTACCGGACTGATTGGAGCGTGGCTCGCAGCTGCATTCCTCATTCCTCGTGTCTTTGAGATCGGAAAAAAAGTGAACCTCTTCACCTTTCCACAGCTGTTTGAGCAGTGGTATGGTAAAAATGTAGCGCTGCTCGCTGCGATCATCTCTGCTGTGGGTTACTTGGGATTCACTTCCTCACAGATCCTCGCGGGTGCTAAGCTGGCCTCGAGCACCTTTACCGACCTGAGCTTAGAACACGCCCTCATCATCATGGGAGCCATCGCGGTGGTTTACACCGTGTTGGGCGGCATCAAGGCCGTCATCTATACAGATACCGTGCAGTGGATCATCCTGCTGGCCGGACTGATCTTCATCGGACTCCCACTCGGCTACTACAGCATCGGTGGCTGGGAAGGCATTCGCATGTCGGTGCAGCCCGAAATGCTTGAACTCACGAACATTGACGGTCCCACCATTTTGAATTGGGCCATCACGATCATTCCCATTTGGTTCATCGGTATGACGCTCTATCAGCGCATTTACGCGAGCAGAAGCGAAAAGGAGGCACGCAAAGCATGGTACATCGCCGGCTTGTTTGAATGGCCCATCATGGCCTTTATGGGAGTGGCACTTGGACTCTTCGGTCGGGTAGCTGCCGACCAGGGGATGTTCTTGACCGAAGGTTATGCCTTGGTGAGCGACATGGACCCTGAACTGGGTCTTCCGCTCTTGTTGCGAGAGATCCTGCCTGTTGGATTGATGGGCTTGATGATGTCTGCCTACTTCAGCGCGATACTCAGCACAGCAGACAGCTGCTTGATGGCCTGTTCAGGCAATGTAGTGAGCGACATCCTGCATCGCTTCTTCCCATTTGGCCACAAGCAAGAACTGCGGATCAGTCAAGTGGTGACCTTCGCTATTGGAGCGGTGGCTTTGTTGATCGGATTGTACATGCGGAACGTATTGGAACTCATGCTGTACTCCTACGCCTTCATGGTATCCGGGTTGTTTGTCCCGGTGCTCTTCGGCTTGTATGGCAAGCGAAAATCGAGCTATGCGGCTTTCGCGTCCATGTTCCTTGGCGGATGCACTACCCTATTATTGATTTTAGTGGATGCGCAGCTCCCGTTGGGACTGGATCCCATAGCCGCAGGACTCACCTTATCCTTGATCAGTTACCTGATCGTACAACTCATACATAACCCTAATCAAATCACGAAAACCACGTAAAGATGGAGATGCAACCCAAACTCATCAATGCAAAATCAGGACGAGACGAAGTTTACAGCGACCAGCGCATCGTAGACTTCCTTCACAAGCACTTGGAAGAATACGGCGACCCGAAGGAAGACATTCAGAAATGTTTGAACTACGTGCATGATCGTGGAGGCTTTGTACTGCTCGGTATTGTGGATGAAGCCATCATCGGAGCCGTTGTGGTGAATGAAACCGGCATGAGCAAGTTTATTCCCGAGAATATTTTGGTCTACATTGCAATGGATAAAGCACATCGTGGCAAGGGCTACGGGAAGGAACTGATGCGCAACGCCATCAAGCTGTGTAAAGGCGACATTGCGTTGCACGTTGAACCTAAAAATCCCGCGAAGTTCCTATACGAGAAGCTCGGATTCACCAATAAATACCTTGAAATGCGCCTGGCGCGATGATCACCATGAAAACAGCATCACATCTTGTTGAGGCGCGCAGGACGCTGCACAGCAAGCCAGAACTATCCGGACAAGAGCAGGAAACACAAGCCTTCATCCAATCCTTTTTAGAGCAGCGGATTGGAAGGCAAGGAAGGAGTGTTGGCCAGTACGGAGTTTTGCTTGATTTTGATTTTGGAGACGGGCCGTCTATCTTGGTTCGAGTAGACATTGATGCGCTTCCCATCGAGGAGATCAACACCTTTGATCATAAGAGTACCAAAGCAGGTGTTTCGCATAAGTGTGGTCATGACGGTCACACCACCATTGGCTTAGGGTTGGCAGAACGTTTACACGAAGAAGCGCTATCGGGTGGAAAGGTTAGCATCCTCTTTCAGCCTGCAGAAGAGATCGGTGAAGGCGCGAAGGGCGTATTAGCGGATGATTCATTTGACGTATCCAGCTATGATCATGCGATTGCCTTGCACAACATTCCGGGTGCGCCTATGCATCAATTGCTGTACAAAACAGAGAGCTTCACGCCAGCCGTTCACAGCCTCATCGTAAAACTTCAAGGCAAGACCTCGCATGCAGCTGAACCTTTGAAGGGAAATAATCCAAGCTACGCCATCGCAGACATCATCGCATTCGCGAAAGCAAACGAGCAGACAGACGAAGAGCATACTGACTATCATCTGCTCACCCCGGTGCATGTAATGATCGGCTCCCAGGACTATGGCATCTCTGCGGGTTACGGAGAGATCCACTTTACCATTCGCAGCTGGACCCAAGAGACCATGGAAGCCGCAACAGAGCGCTTGAAAGCCTACATCAACGAACGCACTTCTGAGGATCAACTTGGGGTTACCTACGAAATCACGGCCGCCTTTGCAGCGAACAAGAATGATGAAGGCGTAGTAGCACACATCCGCAAGGCGGGCGAAATACTTGGTCTGTCTATGAAAGAAAAGTCGGAACCGTTTCCGTGGGGAGAGGATTTCGGATTGTTCACCCAGCACATACCAGGCGCCATGTTGGGACTGGGCTCTGGCGAAGACACCCCTGCTCTACACAATCCCGATTACGACTACCCGGATGAGATCACAGCAACCGGCGTTGCCTTGTTTTATGAAACCGTAAAATCCATGATAAACGATGTTTGAAACCTCCATCATCGAGATCGAGCAGGCGGCACTGGAGAATAACCTGAGCTTCATCAGAGAGCAGATCGGTCCGGAACGCTTACTCAGTTCCGTTGTGAAAGGAAACGCCTACGGGCACGGTATTGAAGAGTACGTTCCGCTGGCAGAAGATTGTGGCATCGATCACTTTTCGGTGTATAGTACAGATGAGGCGCAACGCGTGTTTGAGGTAAAACAGCCCCGTTCTAAGATCATGATCATGGGGTCGGTAGACGATGGCGGACTAGCTTGGGCGATTGACAATGGTATTGAGGTGTGGGTCTTTGAATTGGAGCGCTTGCAGAAAGCCATCCGATTGGCAGAAGACCTCGGCAAGCAAGTGAAACTGCACATTGAAGTAGAAACCGGCATGCACCGGACTGGTTTTGAGTCCAAGGATTTGAACCAGGTAGCACAGCTGCTGGAAGAGAACGCTGCACATTTGGAATTCACTGGGTTATGCACCCACTTTGCCGGTGCAGAAAGCATTAAGAATTACTACCGCATCAAAGACCAGATCAAGGAGTTCAAGCGTGTCTTGCGGTGGTTTAACAAGCATGAGCTGAAACCAAAGTACCGCCACGCATGCTGTTCTGCAGCCATGTTGCGCTTTCCTGAGATGATGCTCGACATGGTACGGGTGGGCATTCTCCAATACGGCTTCTGGCCCAGTATGGAGACCTTTATCGAGTACACGAAAAAGCATTCTCACCGAGAGCCACTGCGCAGACTGATCAGTTGGAAGAGTCACTTGATGAGTGTGAAGCAGATCGAGAAAGGCGAATTTGTGGGTTATGGCACCTCCTACCTCGCCCAGCGCGACATCACCATGGGCATTGTACCCGTAGGATACGGACATGGATTTACCCGCTCATTGAGCAACCAAGGAAGGGCCTTGGTAAACGGCACACGTGTTCAAGTGATCGGTACCGTGAACATGAACTGCGTTGCGCTAGACCTTACGGAAGTGGCATCTCCCAGCAAGGGCGATGAGGTGACCTTGATCGGCCATGACGGCGACCTTGAGATCACCGTTGCAAGTTTCAGCGAAGCGGTAAACCAATTGAATTACGAGTTATTGACACGACTACCGAGCGGCATTCCCCGGGTAGTGAAATAGAACAGGTATGGCATTCATCACCTTTGATAAAGCGAAGCTTAAGCACAACTATACGTTCTTGCATCAATTCTTTGAAGAGCGAAACATTCATTGGTCCATTGTTTCAAAGTTGCTCTGCGGGAACTACGACTACGTTAAGATCCTCTGTGAAACGGGTATACCGGAAATCTGTGATTCACGCATCAGCAATCTGCAATTGGTGAAAAAGATCAATCCAGACATCCAGACCGTTTATATCAAGCCTCCAGCAAAACGCAGCATCAAGAGCATTGTGAAGTATGCAGATGTAAGTTTCAACACCCAGATCCAAACCATTAAATGGCTGAGTGAAGAGGCGAAGCGCCAGAACAAGGTGCACAAAGTGGTGATCATGGTGGAGATGGGCGACCTACGTGAGGGCGTATTAGGTGAAGACCTGGTGGATTTCTACGAGCAAGTCTTTGAGCTACCGAACATCGAGGTGGTAAGCTTTGGAACCAACCTGAACTGCCTGCATGGGGTGATGCCATCGCACGACAAGTTGATTCAGCTCAGTCTGTACAAGCAGTTGGTAGAAGTAAAATTCAACCAGAAGATTCCGTGGGTGACGGGCGGAACCAGCGTGGTGATTCCGCTTATTCTGAAAAAGCAGCTGCCCAAAGGCATCAACCACTTTCGGGTAGGTGAAACCCTGTATTTCGGATTGAACCTCTTCTCTGGCAAGGTGATCAAGGGCATGAAAGGCGATGTGATCAAGCTTTACGCGGAAGTCATTGAGATCATTGAAAAGCCCAAAGTACCAATCGGTGAGATGGAAGCGAATCCGTCTGGAGAGGTCTTTGAAGTAGACGATGCCGATCGTGGCAAGACTGCTTATCGAGCTATTCTTGACCTGGGGCTACTCGACATCTCACCGGAGTTCCTCATCCCCGAGCACAAGCACATTGAGATCACAGGAGCCAGCAGCGATATGATTGTACTCGACCTGGGAGAACAAACCCGCTACAAAGTAGGCGACCTCGTTCCCTTCCGATTGAAGTACATGGGCGCACTGGCGTTGATGAGTTCGGATTATATTGAGAAGAAGGTGGTTTAGCCGCGCGAAGCGCGGCGGTATTAGGTATTAGGTAATTGACCTTCCTTCTTTGGCCTTGTGACTTGGGGTTTATTACTGAAAGCGGTTGGCTAATTGCTAATTGCTGTTTGCTATTGGCTATTGGCTATTGGCTATTGGCTATCCGAAGCTGACAATTAAAGCTAAATCGCATCGTTCTTACGCTAAACTCTATATGCGACTCAAACTCCTTATGCTCTTGGGAATTACCTTCATTTTGACTTCTTGTGCCAAACAAGGCGAACAAGTGTTGCAGATCCAGAACTTTACTGCTCGGGTGATCTCAGTTGAGAATACGAGTTTTTCCAATGCTAGTAGACCTCAAGTAGTTGAGCTACAGCCCGGTCAACACCTGGTTCTGCTCACACAAGTGGCTGATAAACCGTCTGAACCGCCCACGTGTCCCACGCAACTAGGCCCATCATTTCGCTTTAGTGTTTATGATGGCCTGGACACTTTTCTTGTAGACTCACTCTTCCAAGTAATGACCCTGGAGTCGAGTACCGTAAAGCAAGGTATACGTGGAACGGAACGGTTTACTTGTACGCTGATCTACGAATAGCACTCTGGCATCATAGGCGCAACGAGGCTCAGCGCAAGGCGTTTTACTTACAGCGTCTACCTACTCCACCCTGACCGCCACACCTGATATCCCAGTGCTTATGGGCAAGGCATTCAACTTGGTGAGTTTGGCGTGAATGATCGCATTTGCGCCTAGCTTGGACACCTTTCTTTTGAGCGTATTGACTACGGCATCACCATTATCTGGACCGATAATAGCTACTACCGCAATCTCGGTGTAGTTAGCATCGATATCACCAGAATAGATTTTGATCGTCTCCGCTTTTGGACCAGTATGAAGGCTGCTTCCCTCAGGAACGTAATAGGTGTAATAAGTACAACTCGACAACATCCATGCGCTAAAGCAAATAAGTAGTAAGATCCCCTTTCTCATAATTACTGGGTATTGCTTTCGATAAACCTAACGGCCGTTCCAGTAGCCTGGATGCCGACCACCCAATAGCCAACGCCGAACTCCAATCGTAAATTCATGATTGCATCTGCCCCAAGCTGCTGGGCTTGACCTTTCAGGAAACTAACGGGCCTTTTAGAATTCTGTCCTGCATCTACCAATGCTATCACTTCTCCCACTACAACATACTCCCGACCAATATCATCGGTTGCATAAACCTTGACGCCCTTACTTGGCTGAAGTGCTTGGGGTTTGCTGGCATCATCCGTAGGTAAATGGGCTACACTCACACAACTGCTTAGACCACCAAACACGGTCAAAAAAAGTAGTGCTTTCAATAGACTTTTCATATATCACCGTTCATTAAAGGGCGTTGAGAATAATTTGCATCGTTCAAGGGAGTCGGTTCGACAAATCCTAATCCGGAAAGAAAAATAAGCCTCAACACGACTTTTTCATGACACAATAATAGGAACGGCGCACAGCTTTGACCCAAGAAAATTCAACAATTCTGAGATGATAAGAAACACGTGTAGTTCTACGAACTCTTGAAGCAGATTAAAGCTTAATCAATCGTTCGGTGAGTAGCTCGCCACTCACGGTCGTGGCACTCAAAACGTAAAGGCCTTCTGACAGATCGCCAAGCGTAATCATTTGCACAGTTTGAAGCTTCGCTGGGCACTTAAAGACCATTGATCCGCTCAGGTCGGTCAGGATAAACTCCCTCAATTCAACATCAGACGCCACCACCACCGCCTCTCCAATTGGGTTTGGATACACCTTGAAGTTTGGCACCACTCGCTTTTCGGAAAAAGTTGCCAGTGCTATGGAATCCGTTAAGCTGTTGTCTTCTTCATAAGGAATGAAGCTGAAGTCATCATTGTTCAAAGGGATGTACTCACAACCCAAGTAAGACAGCCGATACGGGTCGAGCCAATCAATGCGCACATAGCTTGGCGATTCGTCCAAGATCTCGGCCAGTACACTGAAGCGTTCGCCGGGATAGATGATCAAGGTGTCGGTGGTAAATGCTTCGTCCAACACCCGTCCATCCGAAGTGTGCACCACCGCCTTCACCTCCGATGGAAAAACCACACGGTTTACGCGATATCCAACGTTCAGGAAGCGCATCAGCAGTTGATCGCCTTGTTGGCCGTGCATCACGTTGGAAGTGTCGGCATAGGAGATGCTCTTGTTCTTACCATTGATCAGGAACATGTCTGGAGCATAGGATAGAAAGCTCCCTATCCTCGTGTAGTCCTTGTTCCATCGTGCATCCAGATCGGATAGTAGAAACTCATATTGCTGGTCGAAGGTCGGTCCGTTCGGATAGAAGGTGTTCGTGCTATCGTCTGGATAGATGATGACCTTGCCGTACATCCCGAGGGCCAAGTGCATGGTGGTGGTCACATGGCAGTGGTACAGGAAGTTGCCTGCGTGCGTAGCTTTGAACTTGTACGTAAAGCTCTCCCCTTCCAATATGAAACCAGTATGATGTGGCACTCCGTCGTTTGCTTCGTCCACATCTAAGCCGTGTAGGTGAATCGTATGTCCTTCCATGGATGGATTGGACATCTGAAGGTGTACACTATCTCCTTCGTTGGCGTAGATGGTTGGTCCTGGCACGGTCATCACAGATGCGCCGCCTGCATTCCAGCCGTACCCCCATGTAGGTAAGGTTACGATGGTGTTGCTATCGGTCACAAAATCAGACTCACCATTCATGAGAGACACCACCGAATAGAACCGCAGCGGCTGAGCTTGAAGCATAATAGAGCACACAATCATTGCTATGGACAACAGCAGCTTATTCATGGATGTGCATATGCATCATCATACCACCGGGATAGTTTCCGCCCACGGTGGTAGTGACAAGGTTATGATTGTGAATGGGATATCTTCCAGGCTTATCCGGCACCAGCTCAACCATCATGGTTTCACCGGGTGCCAATCCGTACGAGTCTTTGCTCCAACCGATGTAGTTCTTGTGGTGACTCGCCTTTTTGATGGTAACGTGATATCCATGCCAATGGGGAAAGTGATACATCTGTCCGGCATTGAGCATGTGCACCCGGATGGTGTCGCCTACATTGCCCATGATCATTGAACGCGCATCGCTCTTGGTTCTAGGAAAGCCGAATCCATTGATGGTAAAAGCGTCCGGATGATAGATGTTTCTGTTATAGCTCCCTCCTTCTGCGATGGCCTCAATCCAGTCTGGTTCATGCTCGTTAAACACGCCGTAATACTCCGCTCCGTCAAAGTCGCTCACGACGAGCATGGTTCCTAATCCCAATGCGCGGTGATCACCGATGGGGTCCTGTACGAGGAAAGTTCCCGATTCATCAAAAGTTAAAGTGAGGCTACGCGATTCATTGCTCGGAATGGCATCGATGCTTCCCCAACCGCGCACTTCAAAGCCACAGGTGAAGTCAACGAGGTTGGTAACATTGAACGTCACCGCTATTCCCAGCGGAAAGGTAAAGATCGCGTTGGTAGAATCGAATTGATCTCGGGTGTTGAAGGTGAAGAAGGGAATCTTAGGTCCACCCGCATCTACCTTGCCTTCAACGATGTATACGTCCACTTCGTCCTGTGCAGAGACCACAAGACTAAACAATAACAAGCCGATGAACAGGAGACGACGCATACCTCAAATATATCAAGTAGGCATGCGCTTTTGTTCAAGTAGAGCGGCAGATTTCTCTTCTGCTTCTTTTGCCAAACGCTCTTCCGCTTCTTCTTCCTTGATCTCAAATGCCCTGATCTGTTTCATCATCCAGATCGCGATCAACGTGAAGACCACGCCCAATGCACCTACTTTCCAAAAGCCATAAACGTGGTTCCCGCCTTCCGGGATGGTTACCAAGACTCCAGCAACTACACTTGCCACGCCGGCGGTCATGTTCTGCACGGAGGAATTCAAGCTCATGAAGCTCCCTCTGTTCCTCGGTTTGATCACGGAGGTTACGATGGCGGTAGATGGAACCATACGCCCGCCCACCAGCACAAAGAAGGAACCGGTTACGATCAGCGCGACCCACACCGGCGTTGGAGGAAGGTTCGTTAGCGCGAGGATTGGTGCTAGGGAGGCAAAAGCCATGATGGTAAACACCTTATGCCTTCCAACGCGATCTGCCCACTTCCCTACCCGCGGGTTGGTAATGATGGTAGCCACACCGCCCACTAAGTAGACCAAAGTGATCTGCTGGCGTTCAAACCCGACGTTCTCCACCAAATAAGGCGTTATGAACGGGATCACCGCGAAATGGCCGAACATCAGCAACATGGTGTAGGTCAACGCCATCCACTGGTTCTTGTGCCTTGGAATATTCTTGATGAACTCCCAAGAATCCACGCCAGGCTCTGGATTATCTATGTGTTCGCGTACCGGAGGTAAGGTAAAGTTCACGGCAATCGCATTGAGCACGCTCACCGCACCAAGGGCCAAGAACGGCCAGTTCCAACCGAAGTTGAACGCAAAGTAGAGTCCGACCGGCAAACCAATGGCTGAAGCCATCGAAAAAGCACTCATCACCACACCCAAGCCCCAGGCCCTGCGTTCTGATGCAATCGCATCAGACACAATGGCGATCACCGTACTGCTGATCACCCCTCCAAAGGCACCTGTGAGGATCCGAGCAGTGATCAACCCAGCATAGTCATCCACTACGCCGCAGAGAATGGTACCTAGAGAAAAGCCCGAGTAGGCAAACAGGAAGAATTTCTTCCGATCAAAGCTGTCGACAAAAAAGGCACTGATGAGTCCGGTTACGCCAGCGGTCAAGGTGTAGGACGCCACCAAAAAGGAAAACTCCTGCG
Source organism: uncultured Flavobacteriales bacterium (assembly GCA_913057205.1). Taxonomy (GTDB): domain Bacteria; phylum Bacteroidota; class Bacteroidia; order Flavobacteriales_G; family Salibacteraceae; genus SHAN690. The sequence continues at coordinate 3,236 of CAJXNO010000025.1, read as the reverse complement.
AGTTAATATGCAGCTCCTCCATGAGCATCTCACCCAGCGGCATGATGATCATGAAGTCCATGATATGGGTGAACTGACTGGCAGCCAGCAAGTAGAGTATGATGCGTTCTGATTTCAAACGAGGAGTGTCCGTTTTTGCGGATGCAAAGGTCGGTAAAGCATCCGGCCTAGCACCTCAGAAATATGACAGAATCAGGATTGTTTCTCAGGGATGTTGAGCTCCCCTTCTGAATGGGCCACGATGCTCGAAACAGAAGCATCTCCGGTCACGTTCACAACGGTCCGACACATATCAAGGATGCGGTCAACCGGAAAAATCAAAGCGATCCACGCGGGATTAAGCCCAACAGACTCCAACACAATGATCATCAATACCAAGCCGGCGCTCGGAACGGCGGCTGCGCCTATCGAAGCCAATGTTGCGGTGAAAACGATAGTCAACTGTTGGATCAAGGTAAGCTCCACCATGTGGAATTGCGCCAGCGCCACCACAGCTACGGCCTGATAGAGGCTGGTACCATCCATGTTCACCGTGGCACCGATCGGCAGTACGAAGCTTGTGGTTCGCTTAGATACGCCCAAGTTATTCTCTACGCAGTGCAGGGTAACCGGAAGCGTCGCTACTGAGGATGAAGTAGAAAAGGCCGTCAACTGTGCCTTTGAAATCCCTTTCATGAAGCTTCCAAAACTCATTTTCTTGATCCAAAGGCTGGTCAAGCTCGGGTAAAAGATGAAGATCATGAACGCCAAGCCCAACGCAACGGCCAAGGAATACCAGATCAAAAAGGAGATGAGCTCGGTGAGCTTTCCAGGGTCATCGCCCGCTGCATTCACTACAGCTCCGGCGAGTAAGCAAAAGACGAAGAAGGGCATCGCCTTCATGACTACATCTACCATTTTGATGAAGACCTCATTGACCCCATCAATGAATTCGATCACCGGTTTCGACTTGACTGGAGGAAGCATCACCAGTACAACGCCAAAGAAAATGGCGAAGAAGATCACCTGCAGCATCTCCATGTCAAACAGGGCCTTGATGATATTGCTGGGAACCAAGTCAACCAACGGCTGCAGTGGCCTCGATTTCTTGGTGTTCTCCGCCTTGGTCAGCTTATCACTCACCCACTCATTGCTCTTATCAGCATCCGAGCGTTCGCGTACAGCAGCCACTCGATCTGCCTTGCTTTCATCGCAAGAGATGCACTTACCGTCCAACAAGGGCATGGCGTTATCTTTTGTCCAGACTTCGTAAGCGATGCGGTTATCTTCAAGCAGCTCCGTGCTGACCTTATCGCCAGGACGTAGCGCGTTCACGGCAAACAAGCCAATTGTAACGGCAACCATGGTGGTAGAGACATAAAGCAAGAGCGTTTTCGCGCCGATCTTACCGAGTTTGGAGATGTCTTTCAAAGCTGCAACGCCCGAGATGATGCTGAACAAGACCAAGGGTACCGCAATGAGTTTCAGTACGTTGATGAAGATCTTTCCGAACGGGTCGATGTAGTTCAAGGTGAATTCATTCCAACCCATGTTGACAGACAACAGGGCATAGAACGTTCCCAAAATCAAGGCGATGATGACCTGCCAATGGAGGGGTATCTTTTTCAGCATGCTTGCGAAGTAAGGAAAAGGAGGTCAATTCTGCACGTCTGAATCTGAACCCGAGGGCTGCACTGATCGATTTCTACGTGTGAGTAACACTGCGAAAAAGGAGAAGAACACGACCCCGGCCTGAACATTGAAGGTGCTCTCGGTGAGGGAGATAACAAAGAAGATCAGTGTGAATCCAAACAGCACCATGTCCTTGCTTCGGATGGCGTAGTAGAACATTAGAATGAAAACGCCGAGGATCAACATCAACCCGTGTACCCCTATGGATATCCACGTTTGCAGGAACAAGTTATGCGCATTCAGGTGTTTTTCTGCCGCTTGCACGTAACCTTTATCGCTGTAAATCTGGTCAAGCACATCTTGGAAGTCGCCCGTGCCCGATCCGTACCACGGGGTTGAGGTAATCGCCGTCCACACCGATGAATACACCAAGTAGCGCACGGCAGTGCTTTCTTTGGCTGTTGGATCTACATCATCACTTTGTGCCACAGTGAGCACATTCACCAAGCGCGATTGCAATACCGGAGCTTGTTGGATCACCACTCCGGTAAGGCTCATCACTGCGGCAAGCACAATGATCGGAATGGCTTTGTAGCGCATTCTGACTACAAAAAGTATCGTTACGCAAATTGCGATCAAAAGCCACATGATGAAGCCGGTCTTGGAGCCGGTCAAGATCACAGCAAGCGAGAAAAAGAGCAAGAGTCCGACCAAGCGCAGTGCCTTCAAGGGTTCTTTTACCTGCAAGGGCCAATTGAAGTGCAGCGTAATGATCATGGAGAATATGATGTACAAAGTGAAATAGCTCTGATGAACGATCACGCTGAAGCGAGAAGTCACAAAGTAGTAGTAGGGATGATCGAGCCAAAAGACCTTGTAGGCCGATTGTGCGTAACAAATTGTCACTGCCATTACTGTACCTAGCAGAAAAGCCTTCAGAGTTCGGTTATAGTTGGTCTTATTGACGAACTTGAATCCAAAAAAGGCCAAGGGAAAAGCCAGCAAGCTGAGCTTCACCTCGATGTTGAACCAGCCCCGCGAGGTGTTCTCTGTGTAGGTCATACCCAATAAATACACCAAGAACAGAAAGAGCATGATCATGGGCACCTCGCCCATTTGAACCCGGCTGAAGCCTTTAAAGATCGTGAACAAGCTCAGGAGTCCAAATGCCAGAATCAACGGAGGAACCAGCCGTGGAAAAAGCGGTATAAAGAAAGCGATCGCATAGAGCAAATAGTTCTGGTAGAGAAAGACCTTATGCCGATCAAATCCAATCATTCCATTGAGACGATGGCGTCCGTGATGTGGTGAGTTGCCTTGCCCTGACCATAGAGATCAATGGAGAAATCAAGTGAATCCGCTTTCGAGCGCATCGACTTTACGGCACTAAGGATACGATCCGTTTCAGCGCCAACTACTGCATTAAAACCATGCTCCACCAATTCCACCCATTCGGTTTCATCGCGCATGGTCACGCATGGATTTTTAAAGAAGAACGCTTCCTTCTGCAAACCGCCACTGTCGGTCATAACCAAGGAAGCATGCTTCAACAACTCGATAATGTCAAAGTAACCTACCGGATCGATCACTCGAAACTTCACCTCCGTATCTATTTTTTCTAGGAT
>CAJXNO010000024.1 GCA_913057205.1 uncultured Flavobacteriales bacterium | reverse complement strand
TGTTGCGCTAGCGATCACTTCTGGCCTCTACCTCAAGCAGGAAAAGCAGTACAAGGAGCGATCGTTTGAGCAATCTGAACCTTACGCAATGGAATGGGCTCGGATCGATCTACGCACAGGGGAATACAACCCAGCTGCTGCATTGGAAGCTAAGAGCATGATCACCAATCGAGCAACTCGAAACGATGATCTAGATCTGGAATTCATGCAACGTGGTCCGGACAATGTTGGTGGTCGTACAAGAGCGATCATTGAGCTTTATGGCAAGCCTGACACATTGATCACAGGTGGTGTTTCTGGAGGTCTTTGGATCAGTTACAACGCAGGTGCTACCTGGCAGCCACACGATCAGTTCAAGAATCAAGATTCCTCATCGGCTATTATTTCGTGCATTCACCAAGATACCAACACGGGACGTATTTATGTAGGCACGGGTTCCAGCTTTGACGCCTTTGCTAACTCAGTGGCGATTCGTTGGCCTGGCTTTGGAATCTATTACTCTGATGACGAAGGAGAGACTTTCCAACACATGACGAGTACTACTCCAGACAACCGCTTCAGTGTTGCTGGAAATGCCAATAACCCATGGATCGCTGTCAACCGTATTCGAACCAATGCGCAAGGACATATTTTCGCTGCTACACACCGTGGATTATTGGTTTCTCAAGACGATGGCGAAACCTGGATCAACCCTGTTTACATCGATGAGAACAACAGCATCAATTTCGCTAACGATGCTTGCGCTGATATTGCCATCACCAATGAAAGCCCTCAAAAGGTCTTGGTTTCATTTGCAGGTGGACGTGTTTACCTTTCCGAGAATGGTGGTGCGGATGAGTCCTTTACCTTGATCAATGATCGCGGTCTACTTAGCGCTGGTGTTCGCACATGTGTTGCTGTTTCTGAAAGCGACCCAGACGTTATGTATGTGCTTTTCAACACGAATCCACTGGCTTGTTTAGGAGGTATTTACAAGTCGATTGATGGCGGCGATTCTTGGTCGCTTTTGCTTCAATCCCACGATGACTTTGAGCCAATGGGTAACGAAAACCGTTGCCAGGGTGTTTATGACGTAGCCTTGGTTGTTGATCCTCGCGATCCTGAAACCATCTTCATCGGTGGAGTTGAGATCTGGCGGTACGATGGAAGTTTGACCCGAGTGGCGAGCGAAGGTGGAGGACCTCCCTCCTCAGATGTACTTCCTTTCTACGTACACGCAGACAAGCATTATTTCTATTACAGCCCGAATGATAAGCGTACGATGTACGTAACTACAGACGGAGGTATCTCCATGACCAAGAATAACGGTGAAACTTGGCAAGGTATGAATAAGAATTACATCACTACCCAATTCTATGGCATCACACACTTCAATGGTGGTGGTGGTATCATCGGAGGGACTCAGGATAACGGTACGCTGGTTGTTCTAGGTGAAAATGAGAACGATCCATTGGTTGGTTACCAAGTAACTGGAAACGATGGTATCGATTGTGATGCTTCTCAGAACATGCCGATCGTGTTCACATCATCTCAGAACGGAATGGTGTTCCGAGTGGATGTGTCAGGTGGTACTACGGTACAACCTCCATTCGCATTGGTGAGTGCAATGAACTCTGGTGGACCATTCCTTACCGTAGTTAAGCTTTGGGAAAGCATCGATGACCCAACGAGTCAAGACTCGATCATCTTTGAAGTAACCACTACCGATATTGCAGTTGCAACCGGTAATGGAATTATCCGAACCTACAACGAAACAGTAGCGCCTGTACAGCCTGCGGCGTCCATCATTGAGTCGAGTGTAGTTATTCAAAGCGGTACACAAGTACTAACCGTTGACCCAAGTGATGGAGAATCGCTTATTGGTGACGGAGAAGGAAACGTGGTATTCAATGAGGATAACAGCATCAGCGTGAACGTAACCTTTGATGAAGCCCCAGCAGAAAATGCGAACATTACCGTGTTCTTTGATGTAGAGTACGCTGCTAATGATGTATTGATCATTGAAAGTGAAAACTTGCGTTCATTGCAAGGCAGCTACACCTTTGAGCACCGTTTGGAAAGCGACTTAGGACCCGGTGACGTGGTTAAGATTCAAGATCCTGTTCAGTCCTTCTTGCTTTCTACTGGCGATGCACTTGCTGGAGGAAACATCCGTATGTATAGAAACGTGCTGAATGCGCAGCGCACCGTACCTGCAGGTATTGGCTTGCCCGGTGTAGGTGGTACAGTAACCTGTATGGAGGTTAGCAATGATGGTGACGTTGCCTTTGTTGGAAGCACCAACGGTTCTGTTTACCGCTTGTCTGGCTTGAACGATGTATACACTGAGGAAGATGCAAATAGCATCTCATCTGTGAACGTAATGCAAGGACTTGCTGGATGGCAAGGACCGGTAACAGGGATTGCGATCGATCGCAACGACAACAACCGATTGGTAGTGACCGGTGGTGGCTACGGTAATACGAACCGTGTAGCATACGTTGAGAATGCACTGAGCAATCCATCGCTCACCAACGTTCATGGTAACTTGGCGCCAATGCCTGTTTACGACGCTGAATTCAACGTGAACGATCCGAACATGGTGTTGATCGGTACAGAGTTTGGTCTTTGGGCTACTTCAGACATCACCGCCAGCTCTGTAGAATGGAGTGATCAAAATGAAGAGCTTACCTACGTACCGACTTACGACATTCGCCAGCAATGGTTGCCGTTTGATAAAGCATCGAATAGCGGTGTAACCTATGTTGGTACCCACGGACTAGGTTTTTGGCAATCCAACTCTGAAGAATTGGTAAGCGTTCCTGAATTTGGTGATGTTCCTGCTTCTGAAAAGGCAATCGCTGATTTCAGCTTGTTCCCGAATCCGGTGCAAGGGGAAGCAAACATCCGTTTTGACGCCTCATTCAATGGCATCGCAACTGTTACCATTTATGACATGAACGGTCGCTCAGTACGTAGCTTCCAAAAGCGTATCGTGAACGGACAGAACAACTTTAGCTTCTACAGCAATGGCATGCGCATAGGCGCTTACTTCGCTGTGATTGAAGCCGAAGGCATGCGCGAAACAACCAAGTTCATGGTAATGCGTTAAGCCGTTTCACATCAAAGTATCAAAAAAGGCTACCCTCATCGGTGGCCTTTTTTCTTTTAGATATTTGCCAAAAAAGCGGGATATGGCCATACGAATAGCAATCAATGGTTTTGGAAGGATAGGTCGAAGCCTTACACGCGTCATTCAGTCCTTTGATGAGATTGAACTGATAGCGATCAACGACCTGGCAGACGCGTCGAACTTGGCTCACTTGCTCAAGTACGATAGCATACACGGACGCTTCCCGTCAGAAGTAAAAGCAGTGGATGACCTGATCATTATTAACGGCAAAGAAGTCTTGGTCACAAACCACAACTCACCAGTAGATGCACCTTGGAAGAGGCTGGGTATCGATGTGGTCATAGAGGCTACTGGAAAATTCAGAACAAAAGAACTGGCCGCTCAACACCTAGATGCCGGAGCAAAAAAGGTCATCATATCCGCTCCAGCGCAAGACAAGGAAATAAAGTCAGTTGTGCTTGGGATCAACGATCATTTGATCGAACAAGATGACCTGATCCTTTCAAATGCTTCTTGTACGACAAACAGTGCAGCACCCTTGGTCAAGGTTTTGCAGGATAACTGGGGCATTGAAGAAGCCTACATTTCCACTGTGCATTCCTACACATCAGACCAACGTTTGCATGATGCGCCGCATCAAGACTGGCGGCGTGGACGTGCTGCAGCACAAAGCATCGTACCAACAACTACTGGAGCTGCTAAAGCCATTACCAAGATCTTTCCTGAGTTAGAAGGACATATGGGCGGTGCAGGTATCCGCGTTCCTGTTCCGAACGGTTCGCTAACCGACTTCAGTTGCATGGTGAAGTCAGACACAAGCGTAGAAGAGATCAATGCTGCTTTCAAGGCTGCGGCTGAAGGCCCTCTAAAAGGCATCTTGGAATATACCGAAGACCCCATTGTATCTAGAGACATCATCGGAAACCCATATTCCTGCGTATTCGATGCGCAATTGACATCGGTATTGGGCAGGATGGTGAAGGTGGTTGGATGGTATGACAATGAGTGGGGATACTCTAACCGCTTAGCTGAACTCATTCAACGGGTAGGATAATCAGCACTTTATTGATCAAGTGGGTTGGTAATCGAGCAACTCGAGTTGTTCTCCATTGAATACAGCGTAAGGCGTTCCGCTGAACCATTCGCCGAGATTGATGTAACGACTACGCTCTCCTACCTGCTCATCAATGCGTAAATGTCGGTGACCGAAGATGAAGTAGTCGATGTGTTCCATTTGCAAGTAGGTCTTACAGTATTGAATCAGGTACTCCTTATCGCCAAGAAAGGTCTGGTCCTTATCCCCTGTTGCTTTTCGACTGGTACGTGAAAAAAAGCGCGCCAAACGAACGCCGAAACTTGGATGCATGGCTGCAAAAAGCCGCTGCGCCAAACGATTGGTGAATACACGTTTGATGAACTTGTACCCATGATCTCCTGGTCCCAAACCATCACCGTGTCCAATCAGAAACCGCTTGCCAGACCATTCTCTTAACACCGGTGAACGATGGATCTGTGCATTGAATTGTTCAGTGAAGTAGCCAAACATCCAAACGTCGTGGTTACCCGTGAAAATGTGAATGGGGATGCCTCGGTCTGCAAAATCAGCAAGCTTCCCCAGCAATCGAACATAGCCTTTGGGAACCACGTGACGGTACTCGAACCAAAAGTCGAAGACATCACCTAAGAGGTAGAGCTCAGCGCAATCATCCATGATGCTATCCAGCCAAGCAACGATTTTCTTCTCACGCACCAAAGGCTGATCATCATCCACATAAGCCCCAAGATGAAAGTCTGACGCAAAATATATGTTCTGGCCAATCTCCATCAAATCTGTAGACTTCTACGGATATCCATCGGATTCAACTTGTCAAAGCTTATTTGGAACCGGATGTAATCCAACAGCGCTCGTCCATTGGTTAAACGCTCCTGTTCTATGTTGTTGCTCCAGACCAAGGGTGCATAGAGTGTGAAAAGACCTCTTCCAATGTTCAAGAACAGTCCAGCGTCAAAGAGCTGGGCACCTGAAAGATTGGTTCCAGCATCGGCAAAAACTCCCAAAGGAAGCTTTCTGGGCTGAACCTCCACGTTGAGGGCCATGATACCCGTTGCAGATTGACCAACAGCAGTAGGCAACTTAAAGGCTCCGTGGGTCATTGTCATCTGTCGAGATAACACATCATCTGTCATTGAACGATCGATCAATGTGTGGTCATAGGCGTAATCTGTGCTTCCTCGTTGTCCGTCCATACGCCAATTAAAACGTGCATCATTGGTCGCATTGGTGATGAAATATCCTGCAAACAACCGGTTCCGAACGATCACTTTCTCAGAGATATCAATCGTCTGACCCAATGTGATAGATGTGCGCAGGAACTGCTCATGCATCTCATTGCTCCAATCCAAACGTGTGTTATAGATGGGATGATCGTACTGAGCGCTATAATTCAAACGGTAGAATTGTTCTAAGCGCATGTTTTGGTCTGCAGTGCCGAGCGTATCAAGTGAGGTGAGCACCGCACTGAACTCCATCTCATGGTCAAAGTAGCCACTTGGTGATGGAGGTCGAAAATCAAACCTCACATAGGGTTGAATTCGATTAAAAGCGATGGAGGGCACACTGAAACGGAAATCAGATACAAAGCGCTTTCCTCTCAAGCCAACATCAATGGTTTCGAAGGACGAAGCAACCGGGGTGAACATGTAATATAGCTCACCTGTACCTGTAATTGTTAATGCCTTCGTTGAGAACATCGGTGCAATCACGTAATTTAAACGCTTTACCGGGATGATGGAGTTATACAAAGCAAAGCCAGGCATGATTCCCGACGGATAGTTCGCACCAAAAATAGGAAGGTAGAAGAATTGGGTCTTTCTTGGGTTCTCTAAACTTGGAATCATTCGCGCTTCCAGCGGTTCATACCGATTAAGTAGCTGTCCTGATTGCCAGTAATTGTTCTTCCTATTGATCTCTGGTATCTCCCACGCTGGATCGATTTCTATACGAGTTACTTCACCTTGAAGCTGAATACTTGTGTCTCGAGCAAATCCCTCAATCCATTGCTCACCAGTGGCTTTGCCATCTTCTCCGAACCAAGAAAGCGCAACTGGACCGTCAATACCACCCTTGTTCTTGAGTTTGACCGATGCTTGGGCGCCTTCTTTGCTCTTTTCAACGCCAGCAAGTTTAATGTCGAGCTTTTCTGTTGTACCGAGCAAACCATCGAAGAACCACTCCAGGTCTTTCTCCGACATTGCTTCCACAAGTCTCCTAAAATCTTCAGGATAAGGATGCTTGAACTTATAGGTTTCATAGTACGCCTGCATGATGCGATCCATCTCTTCATCGCCGAGGTACGAACGGAGGTAATCGAAGATTACGGCTGACTTCGAATAGACAATTGCACCGTAATTCAGGCTCGAGTATTCTGCTGAAGCTATTTGGTGAGACTGATCTTGATTCGCACGGGCCGAAAGCAAGTAGGTCAAATACTGGGTTCCTCCAGGACCATAAGGTTTTAAACCGAGTCGCTCAAGCAAAGGTGAGTCGCTTTGTCCCGCGAGCATGTAAGCTTCGGGGTACTTCGTTTTAAGGTAGCGCAGCTCATTGTAGCTATTGATTCCTTCATCAAGCCAAGGGTGATCCCGTTCGTTGGAGCCTAGAATGCCGTAAAACCAGTTGTGACCAACTTCGTGCATGATCACGATCTCCAAGAGGAAAGCCGATTGAGCGTCGCCAATAACCGTCACGTTTGGGTACTCCATTCCACCCCCTGCGCTGATGGTGCCATCTACGGCTGTTACCTGATCATAGGGATACGCTCCATTCCACTTGGAGTAATAGTAAACCGCATCTCTCAGGTATTCAGTAGTCCGTCTCCATTCATCCGCGTTCCTCGGGGCGTACATCGCCCAAAGCTGTATGGAATCTGTTCGTCCTGGAAGGGCCATTTTCTCCCCATCTACAAGAAAGCGCTTGTCTGCAAACCAGGCAAAATCATGTACCCTATCCTGCCTATATCGGAGTGTTTTCAACTTTGAAGAGCTCTCTGGAAAGGCATTGGGGTTTTCTCCGTCCTCATCCTTCCCGAGGATCATGATGTCTGTATTGTTGTCCTTATAGCGTTGTGTTCTACGAACCAAACTGTCGAGTCGAAGTTTCTCCTCTTCATTTTGTAGATCCCCTGTAGCTCCCACGGTATAGTTGGCAGGAAGTGTAATGGAAACATCAAACGAACCAAATTCTGAATAGAACTCACCTTGGTTTAAATAAGGCATGCCATGCCATCCCTTATGGTCATAAACGGCTGGTTTAGGATACCATTGGGTGATTTGATAGCTCTGACCGAGGTGACCTAATCGGGAGATTCTGCCCGTAGGCAGCTTTACCTTGAACGGAGTTGCAACCTTTACTTCACCTCCCGGATAAAGCGGTTTCTCAAGGTCAAGGGTACAGATATCTATGTGCTCGGAGTCATAGCGCATGACACAAGGCAAGCCATCCAAAGTAAAGGCCAAGCTATCAATGCCACCCATTTCATCTGGAGTAGCGAACGCAAGTTTGGTATTTCCATTTCTCAGTAGCTGCTTCGCCAATGCTGATTTCTTTGACGCATAGGCATTTGGCCAGAGGTGAAAGATCAGGTACGAAAGAGTGTCTGGACTGTTATTGGTGTAAACCAGTTCTTCATGTCCACGCAACACATGCTGTTCATCATCTAAACTGACTTGAATTTTATAATCTACCTCTTGTTGCCAATACCCTTCTCTGAGAAGTGAGCCATTGGGTGACTGCGCGAATACTGCACCGCAAATGAGAATAGAAATAAGCGTCAGATGCTTATGCATGCTTATTCATTAAAGATCGAGGCCAACTTCTCTTCCAAACTTGGTCCACGAAGGTTCTTTGCAACAATGTTCCCTTCAGGGTCTATGAGGTAGGTCAATGGGATTCCTTGCACTTGATACTCAGCAACCACGGCTGACTGCCAATACTTGAGGTCACTCACATGTTGCCACTTCAATCCATCTTGTTCGATGGCTGCTAGCCAAGCGCCACGATTCTTATCCAAGGAAACACCCAATATCTCGAAACCTTTATCGTGGTACTTTTCATACACACGAACCACATTCGGATTCTCCTTTCTACACGGTGCACACCACGATGCCCAAAAGTCAATCAGCACATACTGCCCCCTCAAGTCAGACAGACTAAGCGTTTCGCCGTTGGGTTGAGGAAGCGAAATCTCAGGAGCTTCAGAGCCAACAGCTAGCTTACGCGATCGCTGCACTTGTTCTTTCATGGTGTCATAGAAGGCATTTCCCTCTGCTTTGCCTTCCATCGCATCCACCACCTTCACGAAGTACTGAAAATCTTGGGCAGGATCAAGGTTCTGCACGGCGGCAAGGGATGACATACGCCCAGGATCTTCATCAATGAAGGCCTTGATAGACCCCGACACTTCAGCCAGCACCTGCTGATAAGCAGCCATGGCTACCGTAAACCGATCACGATCTTGATTCATCTGCGCCTGTTGCAGCTCCATTCCAATTGAATCGCGTTCAGCTAGGATCTGGTTGAGTTGGAGCAGACGCATACTTTCTGGCGACCCCTTCACTTCATAGCTTTTATAGATCTGTGACGCATCCGCAGTCAGCTCTACCTCTTCTCCCGGTTGCAGCACGAGCACGCACATGTTTTGTTCGCCCATCGCTACACGGTAGAAATCCACCTGGTCAACACGGAATTCAAAGCTGAAATCCCCGTCTTCGTCTGCCGTAGCGGTATCTATCGCTTCTATGCTATTTGGCTTGAGGTACTGCAAGTAGATTGGTTTCCCTGCCGCACCAGCAAAGTTTCCGGTGATCGTGGTGTTCGGACCTTGGGTTTGTTCCGCATCGCTCTGCGAAACATCAGCGCCATTGCTTGAATCCTGGTTTCCACACGCAGTGATCAGAAAAATCGCTGCCAACAGCAACGAGAGTTGAAATTTCATGGTACTTCTCATATTGAATTATCCTTCAAGTGCTTTACGTATCAGTTCATTTGTCTTCTGCGGGTCTGCCTTGCCTTTGCTCTTTCGCATCACCTCACCCATAAAGAGTCCCAATATTCCCTTCTTCCCTCCACGGTATTCCTCCACTTTATCAGGAAACTGGTTGAGCGCTTCTTGAATCCAGCCTTCTAGTTCCGATGAATCGTTCACCTGAACCAAGTCATGTGCTTCCGCGAGTTCTTGAGCTGAGCTATTCTTATGCTGAAGCATCAGAGGAAACAGTTGTTGCGCAGCAAGGGTTCGTCCCATCTGACCATCGCTTACCATGTTGATGACTTCTGCCAAACGCGTTGGAGTCAAGGGGAAATCTTGAATATCCATGGCCATCTCATTGAGGTAACTCTTCACTTCACCCATCATCCAGTTAGCGGCCGACTTGGTGTCTTTCACATACTGAAGTAAGGCCTCAAAGTACAAAGCAAAATGCTTCTCTTCGGTAAGCACTCCCGCATCATAGTCACTCAACCCAAGCTCATTCTTATACTTCGCAAACAACTGATTTGGAAGCGGAGGAAGTGACCCACGCACGTTGTCGATGTAGGCCTGCGTTACAAAATACGGTTGAAGGTCGGGCTCTGGGAAGTAGCGATAGTCATCGGCTTCTTCCTTGGTACGCATGATGGCGGTTTCACCCGTAGCAGCGTTGAAGGTCAGCGTTGCCTTTCTGATCTCCTCGCCGCGCTCCACCATATCGATGTGGCGTAAGATCTCAAACTCAATCGCTCGACGCACATTTCGGATACTGTTCAAGTTCTTGATCTCAACTCGCGTACCAAATGCCTCAGCCCCTTTTAAGCGGACAGATACGTTGGCATCACAGCGTAGGCTACCCTCTTCCATGTTTCCGTCGCAGATCTCCAGGTATCTTACCAACTTCCTTACCTCCGTCAAGTATGCATATGCTTCGTCGGCGCTTCGCATGTCTGGTTCAGAAACGATCTCCAACAGCGGCACGCCCGCACGGTTCAGATCGATCATGGTTTCAAATGGTGACAGGTCGTGGATGCTCTTACCGGAATCCTCTTCCATGTGTATCCGTGTCAAGCCTACATGCTTTTCCTGATCGTTCACCTTAATGGTAATGGCACCGCCTGTGCAGATCGGAGTGGTGTCTTGGGTAATCTGATAGCCCTTTGGCAAATCCGCATAGAAATAATTCTTGCGCGCAAATTGATTCTCTTCTCGAATCTCACATCCACAAGCGACCCCGAGCCGAACGGCGTACTCAATGCTCTTTTCGTTCAGTACAGGGAGCGTTCCTGGATGTCCCAAACTGATAGGGCCTGTATTCGTATTCGGAAGGTTTCCGTACTCATTGCGCTCTGCCGAAAACGCCTTGGTATTGGTCAATAACTGCGCGTGCACTTCCAAGCCGATGACGGCTTCGTATTTATCTATGGTCTCTTGTGACAATTCCATTGCTTCAAAGTTAAATAAGCCGACTGGCTAGACATCCTTACCTGCGATCTTCATGAATGCACGTACCAATTTCGCCACATTTGGCTCTGCTTTGGCTGCAGCTTCCTTTACTTCTTCATGGCTTACCTTCTCGATCTTTCCTTCGATGCCTAGATCAGTGATTACAGAAAGCGCTACCACCTCCATGTCCATATGGCGGGCCGCAATACACTCAGGTACGGTACTCATACCCACGGCATCCGCGCCGATGACGCGTAAGTACTTGTATTCCGCCGGTGTCTCAAAACACGGTCCTGAAACCCCGGCATATACGCCTTCTTGAATTGCAATTCCCGCAGTTACGGATGCTGAACGCATGGCGTCGAGTAAGCGATACGCATAGGGCTCCGACATGTCTGGAAAACGCGGTCCCCATTCGTCATTGTTTGGTCCGATCAATGGATTGCTTGGGAAGAGGTTAATGTGATCTTTTATGAGCATGATATCTCCAACAGAGAAGTTTGGATTAACTCCACCGCTTGCATTGGACAGCATCACCTTCTTGATTCCGAGCTGATGCATCACCCGAATCGGATAGACAACCTGGTCCATGCTGTAGCCTTCATAGTAATGAAAACGGCCAGCCATTGCGAGCACGCTTACTCCTTCCATTTCGCCGATGATCAACTTACCATCATGACCGGAGACCGTACTTACTGGAAAGTTCGGAATGCTAGCATAAGGAATCTCCTGTTGCACATTCAGTTCGGCAGAAAAGCCACTAAGACCGGTGCCCAATACAACGGCAATGTCTATGCGCTGGTCAATGCGCTCGTTGAGGAATGAGCACGTTTCAGTGATACGATCGGATAAACTCATCAATTCTTTGTTCAAATGCTTCTACATCTTCCGAAAAGAGTGCCATTGCATGTTGAATAGCGTATACCGGAAGGGCTGCGAATTTCTCATTTTCCGACCATTTTCTGAGCTTAACCGCGTCTTTTTCGGTGGTGAGGATGATTTTCTGCTCAGAGGGTATTCCTTCGAAGCTATTAAGTATTCGATCGATGCTTGCACTTGTATACACGTGATGATCTTTGAAAGCGATCCGGTGAACCTTTCTGCAATGCTGTTCCAGTTGCTCTGTTATGGTTTGATCATCCGCCACTCCTGTAACCAGCAATACGTCCACATCTGAGAGCGAACTTACCTCAACGGTGTCGTCAGCCCGCCACAAGCTGCTCAAGGATTTCCAAGTTTCACAAGCGAAGAAAACCTTCTGGTGGTGCATCGGTCGTATGCGCTCTCGAATAGACCTTCTTGTGTGGATATCCAGTTTCGGAGGGCACTTGGTCACAACGATCATGTCAGCTCGATTCGCTTCAAATGCCGGCTCCCTCAATCGTCCGGCAGGAAGCAAAAAGTCATCGTAATATGGTTTATGATAGGCGGTTAACATGATAAGTAAGCCTGGCAGCACCTTTCGATGCTGCATGCCATCATCTAGCACTATTACCTCCGGATCCTCATTTGATTCAATTCCAGACAGAATACCGCGCACGCGACGTTCATCTACAATCACCTGCACCTCAGGAAAACGTTGCTTGATCATGTAGGGTTCGTCTCCAACTTCATCCGGTGAATGATCTAGAGCAACCTGAAGCTGTCCATTTGTTTTTCTTCCATAACCACGACTCACCATTGCTGTTCGCTTCTCACGTTGGTTCAACAGGGACAGCAGGAACAAGGTCATGGGGGTTTTCCCCGTTCCACCCACGCGCAGGTTTCCCACTACGATCACCGGCACATCAAACGCACGACTTTTGAGCAATCCGCGGTCATAGCACACATTGCGAATGAACACCACTGCTCCATAGAGCCAAGCGAAAGGAAGGAGAAGAAACTTCACCTAACAAAGGTAGTCGCTAGGAGAATTGGCTGGAGTTTGCGTGCTTTGCTTAAAATCGACGGTCAATGAAACTGAAAGACATCCTTCAAAGCCTTGCGGAATGGGCTCCACCTGCATACCAAGAGTCCTATGACAACAGCCGATTGATCTGCGGTAATCCTGAACAAGAGATTGAACGTGCACTATGCACCTTGGATTGCACGGAGGAGGTTGTGAAAGAAGCCATTGAAGAAGGAGCGAACCTGATCATTGCTCACCACCCAATAGTATTCTCCGGCTTAAAGTCGCTCACAGGTAAGGATTACGTGGAACGAACGGTGATCGCTGCCATCAAGAACGACATCGCTATCTATGCTTTGCATACTAACCTTGACGCGGTGGATACGGGGGTGAATTGGGAAATTGGTAAGCGATTAGGACTAAAAAACCTTCAGATTCTATCGCCCAAGAAAGAAGGACTAAAGAAGCTCTTCACCTTTGTACCTGAGGCTGCGTGCGCAAGCGTAAGAGAAGCCTTGTTTAGAGCTGGTGCTGGACACGTAGGTGCATACGACCATTGCAGCTTCAATACCCGAGGTGAGGGCACGTTCAGAGCTGGAGAAGGAACAAATCCTTTTGTGGGAAAGCAAAACGAAGATCACACCGAACAAGAGGTCAAGATTGAAGTCATATTCCCGGCGCATCTTGAAGGAAGGGTGATCCAAGCATTGCTCAACAAACATCCTTACGAGGAAGTCGCATATGACATCGTGCGCTTGGAGAATGTACAACCCAATGTAGGCAGTGGTATGGTTGGCGAATTGGAACAGCCCATGCCATTTGATGCGTTTTTGAAGCACGTTTCACACGCATTTGGCGCACCTGTACTCAGGCACACGAAGGCAATTCGAACGGAGGTGAAGCGAGTGGCGTTCTGCGGAGGTAGCGGGAGTTTTCTATTGGCTCAAGCGCAACGCACGAAAGCGGATGTCTTCATCACTGGTGACTTCAAATACCACCAATTCTTCGATGCGGAAGATTCCATTGCGATAATTGACATCGGACACTTTGAGTTTGAGCAGTTTACACCGCATTTAATTCAAGCATATCTAGCGAAAAAATTTCATACCTTTGCCGTCCTTTTGTCGGGAGTAAAAACGAATCCCGTACACTACTTCATCTCATAATCTATGGCAAAAAAGAAGAGCGCAAAAGAAACAACAAGTGTTGAAGAAAAGCTTCGGGCACTGTACAGACTTCAGTTGATCGATTCAGCGATCGATAAAATCCGCATCGTACGTGGTGAGCTTCCATTGGAAGTAGAAGACCTTCAAGACGAGATCGAAGGATTACAAACGCGTTTGAACAACCTTCAAAGTGAATTGGAAGATTTGCAGAACAAGGTTTCAGACCGAAAGAATGCGATCATCGAGTCAAGCGAGATGATCAAGAAGTATGAGGAGCAACAAAAGAATGTGCGCAATAACCGTGAGTTTGATAGCCTTTCAAAGGAGATTGAATACCAAACCTTGGAGATCCAGTTGGCGGAGAAGCGCATGAAGGAATTCGAAGCTCAGATTGAACAGAAGAAAGAGGTACTTGAAAGCGCTGAGGAAACCCTCAACGGACGCAAGAAAGACCTAGAGGTGAAGGAGAAGGAGCTTGAAGGTATCATCAAAGAGACGGAGAAAGAGGAGAAAGCGCTTTTGAAAGCTTCTGAAGAAGCAGAGGAATTGATCGAAGACCGTTTGCTGAATGCTTACAAGCGCATACGTGGAAGTGTGAAGAATGGATTGGCGGTAGTTCCTGTTGAGCGTGGTTCATCTGGTGGGTCATTCATTAAAATTCCACCACAACGCCAGTTGGATATTGCTGCACGCAAGAAGATCATCACCGATGAGCACAGTGGCCGCATCTTGGTAGATGAGGAATTAGCGAATGAAGAAGCAGAAAAGGTGAAAGACCTCACTGAAAAAGCAGTATTTGCCTAGGCAAACAAATATTACGACTACTCGAAGCCCGATTTTCATCGGGCTTTTTTTGCTCCACTAGCGAGCTAGCGAATCATCAACTTACTGTTGTATATCGCATTATCTGAAGTGGCCGTAATGATGTATTGACCAGCAGGGATCGTTTGACTCACCTCAATGACCTCATAGTTATCCTCAGAGGCATGGTAGACCGTCTTCATGTACAACTCACGCCCCTGCATATAACGAAGCACGATCAGTAAGTCTTGACCGCCTAGGTTCTCAAACACCAGGTTCAATCGTTGACTGCGCTCCACAGGATTTGGAAAGGTTTGAAAGATGACCTCCTGCTTCTCATCCGCCGGTGCGATTGGAACAAACACTGTATTCGAATAGGTAGCCGTTCCGTCAAAATCAACTTGTTTGAGTCGGTAAAACAAGGCTGTTTTTAGCGCTTCGTAATCTCATTCGATGTAATCGGTAGGTGTTGACTTCGTTCCTGCACCTTGAATACTGTTCACCAGAATCCACTCCTGATTATCAGTACTGCGCTCAATATCCAAGTAATCGTTATTGACCTCTGTTGCTGTCTTCCAGTTGAGCTCCACGTCATTTCCTCGTCTGATTGCTTGAAAGGAGACCAGCTCAACCGGCAGCGGGTTCACCGTGAAGTCGTTTTGAACGGAACCCAAGGTGAACGGAGAAAAGTCGGCAATTGCACCATTGGAAGAAAGCGTGCCTGCTGCCGTTGTCCCTGTCGTGCCCCCATTTCCTTCACTGGTCCAAACAGTCCCGTTCCATCGAGCCACCACCAGGCTATCCAAGTTGTCTACACCTCCACTGAAAGCATCAAAGGACAAGGTAAGCGCCACCCCCGTTCCACCTCCTGTATTGTCAATTAGCCAGAACTCTTCTGTACTTACGTGATGAAGGGTTATGTCTACTGCGTCATAGGACCAACGTGTGCGTGGATCAACTAGAAAATACTGCGCCATGAAGGCATCCGTTATACCGGCTGGAGCTGAAATACTGGCTGGCTGATAATTGCCGCCATCACCAATGGGGAATGTAAAAGCATCATTTCCAATTTTCCGCACCCTTCCGTCTACGTAACTGTTATCACTAGCACTTAAGGCCGTTGACCCATCGTTCAGCACCAGCGGATTCAATGAATCAGATGAAACATAGCCAGACGTGAACGTGATGGATCCATTCGCACGTATGTTCATTGGAGAAATAAGTACGAGGCAATCAGACTTATTGATCACTACATCATTGAATGTACCGCCAAGATTGTTCGACCGCATTCTCTGGCGTTGGTTACCATCAAAGGTCACCAGCTC
The DNA here is from genome assembly GCA_913057205.1 of uncultured Flavobacteriales bacterium. GTDB lineage: Bacteria > Bacteroidota > Bacteroidia > Flavobacteriales_G > Salibacteraceae > SHAN690. The sequence continues at coordinate 22,074 of CAJXNO010000024.1, read as the reverse complement.
TGTTCCGTAGTCGAAGGGAAGCGCGTTATTCGACGTACTCACCCAGTCGCCTGCAACCGTCAGGTCACAGTTTTGATCATCCACATCGAAGCTTGCTGTTCCTTCTATCCTGACCGTTCCGTTGAAATCGAGGTCAGCACGTGCACGTTTACGATCCGATCCACTCAATGTTAGGTTCCAATAAGCATCTTCAGGTGTGAAAAGGTAATCCTGTGCTCCCAGTCGAAAGTAATCGACTGTATTGGAATCGTAGAGCCCATAACTGCCAGTCTAATTCACTGCTGTTATGAACTAGCTGAAAGTATGAGCCGCTCCGATTGTGAAACTCATTGGCCACCGCTCCAGTACCGGATTCTCTCAAATCATCATCAATACGCCAAAATCCGAAGTTATCGATGCGATAATCATCGGAGTTGTTCGACATGATGACGTCATCATTACAGTGGATATAGCCATGATTCTCGAAGGTTCCGTCATCCGCATTTTCACCATGAAAATCTAAATCAACATAGATGCTATCCCGGTTGATAATCTCGGTTCGTTCACCAAGGATCTCCAGCGTACCATCGATGTAGAGGTATCCTCTGTCATTGTGAAATACCACATCGTCTCCTAAAAGATCAAGGTCATCTTGAATGTAGAGCAGATTGGTGAATTGGTTAATGACCGTTGCGCCGTTTGCAACTAGCTCAAAATCATCCTCCACATCGATCCGTCCGTTCCCTACTACCGTTAATGAACAATTCTCGGTAACACGAATCTGATCAACCTCCAGACCTACGTCTTCACAGTACACAGCCAGGGTATGGTTCCCTGTACCGTCAAATTCCAGGAAGGCATTTCCCCTTCCATTTTCAAAGAGTCTGGCGCCAACACTCACCTCTACGATACCATCGTCATGGATGGTTAATTCCACGTTGTCTGCATCCCAATCCATGCGTCCACCAAACTCGATGTGTAGCTCTTTTGCATCGGCGTCATTATCTAACAGCACCCAATCTCCGAAGAGTACATAGACTACGCTGTTTGCATTCGGTGTACATCCACAAGAAGCCCCTCCAATGGTAGTAGACCATGTATTGGTTTGATCCCAGTCGTCAGTTCCTCGGGAGAAAAGGGTATCACCGCCACCAATCGGAAGGTCACCTGAAACCGATACCGTGACATCATCAAGAATGTGCGACTCATCGCTACCAATTGTGGACATCTGAACCACGATCTGAATGCTATCTGCTCCAACGGCTGTTCCTCCGCATGAGATGGAATTGATGACCTGTGCTCCTGCATATTGATCAAGCTAAGTAACACCGGCAGCACCATTTGCCCTGAAACCGACCTTATTGGTATCTGGCAATCCACCGCCTGCATCCAGCGCACCTATTCCATCCAATACGGCATAGACATCAACCGATGGATAGGCCGAAACATCGATCCATTCGCTTTCCCACGGGCATTGCAGTCGGTCTCATTGCCTACAAACTGTCCTCCTTGGACATCAAAAATACCGGTAACCGAACCGCTGCAATCAAAGGCTAGATTAGTTGACCATGCCGTAGATCCGTTGTCTACTGTTGTGCCGTTCGGCAGACTGAAATCCTGATACCAAAGTATCTGAGCTTGCAGATTGCTAAGCACAAATAAACCAAGCACACTAAGAAACAATAATCTCTTCATGGCCATAAACAATTAGCCCCTGTTATGCGCATAACAAGGGCTAAAGTTACGATAGTTATTTGATAATCAGGTCTATCGCTGATTTACATCAACGTAGTGGCGCTCATTTTCTCCGGTATAGACCTGTCTTGGACGACCAATTGGCTCACCGTTCTTACGCATCTCTCTCCACTGAGCGATCCATCCTGGAAGTCGTCCCATTGCGAACATCACGGTAAACATATTGGTAGGAATACCAAGTGCTCGGTAGATGATACCAGAATAGAAATCGACGTTAGGATACAGCTTACGCTCTACGAAGTACGGATCTTGGAGCGCAGCTTCCTCAAGACGCTTCGCAATGTCCAATACAGGATCATTAACGCCTAGTTTTGCCAATACTTCATCTGCTGCTTTCTTAATGATGCGTGCTCGTGGATCAAAGTTCTTGTAAACTCGGTGTCCGAAGCCCATCAAACGGAATGGATCATCTTTATCCTTTGCTTTAGCAAGGTATTTATCTGTATCACCACCGTCTGCCTTGATGTTCTCGAGCATTTCGATCACTGCTTGGTTAGCACCACCGTGAAGCGGTCCCCAAAGGGCATTGATTCCAGCTGAAACAGAAGCGTAAAGACTGGCATGACTTGAGCCAACGATGCGAACCGTAGACGTAGAACAGTTCTGTTCGTGTTCTGCATGAAGGATCAGGAGTTTATTCAACGCATCGCTCACTATGGGATCGACCTCAAAACCTTCTGCAGGTGTAGCGAACATCATACGCAAGAAGTTACCGCCGTAATCCAAGTTGTTGTCTGGATAAACGGTAGGTTGTCCGATCTCATTCTTGTATGACCATGCCGCTAGGGTTGGCATCTTTGCCAGCAGGCGAACAATGCTCATGCGTACTTCGTCTGCCGAGCGAGACGGATCAAGCGATTCTGGATAGAAAGCGGTTAAGCTAGTAACCAGTGAAGACAACACACCCATCGGGTGAGAATTGCTTGGGAAGCCCTCGAGAATACGCTTGAAATCTTCATGGATCAACGTGTGGTAGGTAATGTCAGAAGTCCATTCCTCAAGCTCAGCTTTGGTGGGCAATTCACCGAAGATGATCAAATAGGCCACTTCCAAGAACGATGACTTTTCAGCCAGTTGTTCGATCGGGTACCCGCGGTAGCGCAGAATTCCTTTTTCACCATCGAGAAACGTGATCGCACTTTTTGTAGATCCTGTATTCTTGAAACCGGGGTCTATGGTAATCAAACCAGATTCACCACGCAGTTTAGAAATATCTAAGGCCTTCTCATTCTCTGTTCCAACAACTACGGGCAGTTTGTAGGTTTGCCCCTCATAATGTAATTCTGCAAAATCCGACATTTCTCTCTGTTTTCGATGTGTATACTATAAGAACTAGGTCCTCCTTTTTCGAGGGCTCACGAAAGTAATATGGAAAGGGGTTATTTACAAATACATGTTGCTACAAGAATTTGAAGCTTCTCCCTGGAAATATGGCAGTTGAGCCTAATTCCTCTTCGATCCTTAACAATCTGTTATACTTCGCGATACGGTCGCTGCGTGAGGCGGAACCTGTTTTGATCTGACCTGTGGATAGGGCAACCGCCAGATCTGCAATGGTTGTATCCTCTGTTTCACCGCTCCTATGACTCATCACTGATGTGTAAGAAGCAGCATTTGCCATGCTCACAGCATTGATGGTCTCCGTTAAGGTTCCGATCTGATTCACCTTGATCAGGATGGAGTTCGCAATGCCTTCGTTGATTCCTCGATGCAAGCGCTCGGTATTGGTAACGAATAAGTCATCCCCAACCAACTGAACACGATCACCGATCTTATCGGTCAGAGCTTTCCAGCCTGTCCAGTCGTCTTCATCCATGCCATCTTCAATGGAAAGAATGGGGTACTTAGCTGCCCAATCGGCCCAGTAATCCGCCATCTCATCTGGTGAGAGCGACTTCCCGCTAGACTTCTTGAACACGTAGTTCCCTGACTTCTTATCATAGAACTCACTGCTGGCTGCGTCTAGCGCGATGAAGATATCATCCCCTGGCTTATAACCCGCCTTCTCAATGGCCTTCAGCACGTATTCAATGGCTTGTTCGTTGCTCTCGAGGTTCGGTGCAAAGCCACCTTCGTCTCCTACATTGGTAGAATAGCCATCATCCTTCAATACCTTTTTAAGGTGGTGAAAAACCTCCGTTCCCATGCGAAGCGATTCACTGAACCGATCCGCACCTACGGGCATGATCATGAACTCCTGAAAATCGATCTTGTTGTCAGCATGAGCACCCCCGTTGAGGATGTTCATCATCGGAAGAGGCAAAGTACATGCGTTCACTCCGCCAACATATCGGTAGAGCGGCATACCATGATCCTGAGCCGCTGCTTTTGCAATGGCCAGTGAAACTGCGAGCATGGCATTGGCCCCCAGATTTTCCTTGTTTGGCGTACCATCCATCTGAATCATCGCCTGATCGATGGCGGTTTGGCTCGACACGAATGCGTTGCTCAGTTCCTTTGCTAAAACTTCGCGTACATTCTGAACAGCTTTTAACACTCCTTTACCGAGGTATCGTTCAGAATCGCCGTCGCGCAGTTCTACCGCTTCGTGCACTCCGGTAGAAGCACCTGAGGGAACAGCTGCTGTTCCGATAACTCCACTGTCAAGGATCACGTCTACCTCAACGGTTGGGTTTCCCCTTGAATCTAAGATTTCTCTGGCAAGTATTTGGGATATATAGCTCATGTTATGCGCTTACTTTATCTGATTTATGGGACTGAATGAGTTGGATGAAATCGTCGAAGAGGTAGCGTGAATCATTTGGTCCTGCGCTTGACTCCGGGTGATATTGAACGGAGAATGCGGGATGATTCTTCAGTTTAATCCCGGCCAATGTTTCGTCGTTCAAATGAATGTGGGTCACCTCGAGGTCTTCGCGCTGCTCTGCATCTTCTCTACTCACTACAAAACCATGGTTCTGTGAGGTGATTTCACACTGACCAGAAAGCAAATTCTTAACGGGATGATTGATGCCTCGGTGTCCATTGTGCATCTTGAAGGTACTAAGGCCCATTGCCAGCGACAAGAGTTGATGGCCGAGGCAGATACCGAACATCGGTATATTCAGCGGTAACAGGGACTTGATCAGTTCAATCGAAGCAGCCATTGCAGCAGGGTCGCCAGGACCGTTACTGAGCATAATACCATCTGGAGACCATGCTTGGATTTCTTCCTTCGTAGCATGCATCGGGAATACTTTGAGTTGACACCCTCGTTCAGCAAGACAACGTAAGATATTCTCTTTCGTTCCGAAATCAAGAACGGCTACTTTATGATCGCCTTCTGTAGTGTAGGCATAGGCTTCTGTACACGTTACCTTAGAGGACAACTCCAATCCGGCCATACTCGGCACCTCGGTCAGCTTTTTCTTAAGCTCGTCGATGTCTAAAGTTTCGCTCGAGATAATGGCATTCATCGCTCCCTTATCTCGAATGTGTCGCACTAATGCACGGGTGTCTACATCTGAGATACCCACGAGGTTTTGTCGCTCGAAATAGGCTTGAATCGACTCTTCTGATGCTGCTCTTGAGAACACCTCAGAGAACTTCTTACATACCAATCCTGCGATCTTAATGGATCCAGATTCAACTTCATCTGGATGAATACCATAGTTCCCGATATGCGAGGGGGTCATCAATAAAATCTGTCCATAGTAAGACGGATCTGTAAATATTTCTTGGTAGCCCGTCATTCCGGTGTTGAATGCGATCTCCCCACCAGTAGTACCGATCTTGCCAGCTGCCTTGCCTTCAAATACTGTCCCATCCGCAAGCAACAGGATGGCCTTTTTACCCTCGTTATATTTCATGAAGCAATATTGTCAAATTTTGGTCAAAAAAAAGAGGATAAGCTAAGCTATCCTCTCTCTTTGTTATCTATGATTGAAGCACGTCTTCTAGTCTTTCTTCTCCTCTTCTTCAGATTCTGACGCGTCTTCTGATGACTCTTCTTTGGATTCGTCCTTCGTTGAGCCAGTTACTTCTTCAACCACATCTTCTACGGCATCTGGAGCAGCCTCAACAGCTTCTTCCACTGCATCTTCTGCTTTCTCAACCACTTCTTCTGCCTTTTCTACAACCTCTTCAGCTACTTCAGCAGCAGCTGCTGCTGCGCTGGTCTCTTCTGACTTAGAAGCTGTCTTAGTTGATTCGGTCTCCTTAGAGCTTCCTCCACCGCCTCGACGTGATCTACGCGTTTTCTTACCTGCTTGCGCCTTCTTCTCTGTGGTGTAGACTTCGTTAAAGTCAACCAACTCGATGATGCACATTTCAGCAGAGTCACCTGCGCGGAAACCTGTCTTGATGATTCGGGTGTAGCCCCCTGGACGCTCACCTACTTGAGGAGCCACGTTACGGAAAAGCTCGGCAACGGCATCCTTGCTTTGAAGGTGACGGAAAACCATTCGACGTGAATGCGTCGTATCCTCCTTTGACTTGGTAATCAAAGGCTCAACATATCCTCGCAGTGCTTTCGCCTTAGCAAGGGTGGTTGAAATGCGTTTGTGCGTGATCAACGCGTTAGCCAAATTCATCATCAACGCATTGCGATGTGAAGTTGTACGTCCGAGTTGATTGATCTTATTACGATTTCTCATTGCTTAAAAAATCAAGCGTTCTTATTCCTTTTCTAACAAATATTTCGACACGTTCATTCCGAACTGGAGTCCCTTCATCTGAACGAGGTCTTCCAATTCAGTAAGCGACTTCTTACCGAAGTTGCGGAACTTCAACAGGTCATTCTTCTCATAGGTAACCAAGTCCCCCAATGTTTCTACGTCAGCCGCCTTCAAGCAGTTCAATGCACGAACTGAAAGGTCTAGGTCAACCAACTTTGTCTTCAAGAGCTGGCGCATGTGAAGTGTATTCTCATCCAACTCCTCTTCTGCCTTCTTCTCTACTTGATCCAAAGTGATGCGCTCATCGCTGAACAACATGAAGTGGTGGATCAAAATCTTAGCAGCCTCTTTCAACGCCTCTTTCGGGTGAATAGAGCCATCGGTGTCGATATCGAAGATCAGCTTTTCATAGTCGGTCTTCTGCTCTACACGATAGTTCTCGATGGTGTACCGCACGTTACGGATCGGGGTGAAGATGGAATCTAAGAAGATGGTACCAACTGCCGGATTAGAAGTCTTGTTCTCTTCAGAAGGAACGTAACCGCGTCCTTTTCCAACCGTAACTTCCATTTCAAGGGTCACATTCTCATCCATGTGGCAAATCACGTGATCCGGATTAAGCACTTGGAATGAAGAGGTGCACTTACCGATGTCACCCGCAGTGAACTTATCCTGTCCACTCACCTTCACACGAACGGTCTCCGTGTCTTCCTCTTTGATCTGTTGCTTGAAGCGTACTTCCTTCATGTTCAACACCATCTCCGTAACATCTTCGATCACACCTTTGATGGTGCTGAACTCGTGCTCAACGCCTTCAACTTTGATGGAAGTGATCGCGTAACCTTCCAATGATGAAAGAAGGATCCTGCGAAGTGCATTACCGATGGTAATACCGTATCCAGGTTCTAGCGGACGGAATTCAAATTGACCTTTGAAGTCATCCGCTTGTATCATAATGACCTTATCAGGTCGTTGAAAATCTAGAATTGCCATGTTTGTTTCTTCAGTTTTGATTGGATCTAAGTGTCTTCGTTTGAACAGCTTGAAGAAGGGCCCTCAAACATTTCTGCTCACATCCAATGATGGTTATCTAATTATTTAGAGTACAATTCAACGATCAGCTGCTCACGGATGTTCTCCGGAATCTGATCACGGGTTGGAGGAACGATGAACGTACCGCTCAATTCATTCTTATCAAACTCCAACCAAGCATAATCTTTTGTTGAGCTACCTGCTACTGAGTTGGTGATCGCTTCAAGTGACTTTGACTTTTCGCGAACCGCAACAACATCACCTGGCTTCAATTGATATGAAGGGATGTTCACAACATCGCCGTTAACGGTGATGTGACGGTGGCCTACCAACTGGCGCGCTGCTCTACGTGTAGGCGCGATACCAAGGCGGAAAACCGTGTTGTCTAAACGAGACTCACACAACATCAACAAGTTCTCACCGGTGATGCCTTTTCTTCGTGATGCTTCAGCGAACAAGTTAGAGAACTGACGCTCAAGAATACCATAGGTATACTTAGCTTTTTGCTTCTCTTGCAACTGCACAGCATATTCTGACTGCTTCATGCGTCGCTTGTTCGGTCCGTGCATTCCTGGACCGTAGTTCTTACGCTCCAACGCCTTGTCTGGTCCGAAAATTGGGTCCCGGAACTTTCTAGCGATCTTTGACTTTGGTCCTGTGTATCTTGCCATTTCTTCTAATATTAAACTCTCCTACGTTTCGATGGACGGCAACCGTTGTGCGGTAGTGGGGTTACGTCGATGATCTCAGACACCTCGATGCCGCTGTTTGAGATGCTACGGATCGCACTCTCGCGACCGGAGCCTGGTCCCTTCACATAAACCTTCACCTTGCGGAGTCCGGCTTCATGCGCAACCTTGGCACAGTCTTGTGCAGCAACTTGTGCAGCGTATGGTGTGTTCTTCTTTGAACCTCTAAAGCCCATCTTACCTGCAGATGACCACGAGATCACATCACCATTGGAATTCGTTAAAGAGATAATGATGTTGTTGAATGAAGCCTGAATGTGTGCTTCACCTACCGCATCTACTTTAACCTTTCTCTTCTTTGTTTGAGTCTTCGCCATGGAAAACGTATTCTAATTAGTTAATTATTTCGTTGCCTTCTTCTTGTTTGCAACGGTCTTTCTCTTTCCTTTTCGGGTACGGCTGTTGTTCTTGGTACGCTGACCACGCAATGGAAGTCCTGCACGATGGCGAACACCACGGTAGCATCCGATATCCATGAGACGCTTGATGTTCAGCTGCGTTTCAGAACGCAATGCTCCTTCTACAGTCAAGTTCTCATTGATGTGTTGTCTTACGAGCGCCAATTCATCATCATTCCAATCAGCTACCTTCTTGTTATGATCGATGTTGCTCTTCGTAAGGATCTCTTGAGCGGTTGACAGACCGATACCATAAATGTATGTCAGTCCGATTACGCCTCTTTTATTTCTTGGTAGGTCAATACCTGCTATACGAGCCATATTCTAATCGTTTAACCCTGTCGTTGTTTGTGTTTTGGATTCTTCTTGTTGATGACGTAGACGCGACCCTTGCGCTTTACGATCTTGTCATCAGCAGATCTTTTCTTTACGGATGCTCTAATTTTCATGATCCAGCTTATTTGTATCTGTACGTAATTCGTCCTTTTGACAGGTCGTATGGAGACATCTCCACCTTCACCTTATCGCCAGGCAATATCTTTATGTAGTGCATGCGCATCTTGCCCGAAATGTGTGCAGTGATGACATGCCCATTCTCTAGTTCTACCCGAAACATTGCGTTTGACAATGCTTCTGTAATCGTTCCGTCTTGCTCTATGGACGCTTGTTTCGCCATAAACTATCTATGCTTCTATCTTTAGTTTCTCTTCAATAAAATCAAACGTTGAAAGGACTTCCACCTGCCCCTTACGAACCACTACGGTGTGTTCATAGTGAGCTGAGGGCTTTCGATCCGCTGTTACGATGGTCCAACCATCTCTCAACTGCGAAATCTCGCGGGTTCCCAAATTGATCATCGGCTCAATAGCGATCACCAATCCTTCAACGAGCTTTGGTCCTTTACCCCTGCGACCGAAATTCGGCACCTCTGGGGCTTCATGCAATTCGCGACCGAGACCGTGGCCTACCAATTCGCGTACAACACCATAACCATTACTCTCCGCTTCTTGTTGCACCGCATAACCGATATCACCGACCCGGTTCCCTGCTACAGCTTGCTCAATGCCCAACTGCAGGCATCGTTTCGTTGTCTCCAACAAACGATCTACATCAGGATCCACCTCGCCCACTTTAAAGGTATAGGCAGAATCTCCGTAGAAACCATTCATCAAGACACCGCAGTCTACCGATAGAATATCCCCTTCTTCAAGTGGTTTCTTCGTCGGTATTCCGTGAACAACTGCTTCATTGCGTGAGATGCACAAGCTGTTCGGAAATCCTTGATAATTCAAGAACCCTGGTACAGCTCCATGATCATGGATAAACTCATACGCGATCTTATCCAAGTCCAGCGGAGTAACCCCTGGTCTCACTTCGGCAGCAACTTCTGCTAAAGTCTTTCCAACAAGTAAAGAACTCTCTCTTACTAGCGCTATTTCCTCTTCACTCTTCGCTTTCAGCATACGCCACATCGGTTATCCTGCCATTCCAAACGCGGAAGACGAACGACCTTTTATCTTTCCGGACTTCATCAGTCCATCATAATGTCTCATCAACAAGTGGCTTTCGATCTGTTGCAAGGTATCTAAGATCACACCTACCATGATGAGCAGCGAAGTGCCACCAAAGAAGTAAGCGAAACCTGTGGATACACCAGCAATCATCGCGAAGGCTGGTAAGATCGCCACGATGCCCAAGAAAATTGATCCTGGCAAGGTGATGCGTGAAAGCACACTGTCTAGAAATTCTGCTGTTTTCTTACCCGGCTTCACCCCTGGGATGAATCCTCCATTGCGCTTCAGGTCTTCCGCCATTTGATTCGGATTGACCGTAATCGCAGTATAGAAATAAGTGAACGCAATGATCAGAATGAAGAAAACAAAGTTGTACCAGAAACCGGTGATGTCTGCGAATGCAGATGCGAAACCTGTAGCTGCATCAGAGCTGGTGAATCCTACCAAAGTCACTGGCAAGAACATCAATGCTTGAGCAAAGATGATTGGCATTACGCCCGCTGCATTCACTTTCAACGGGATGTATTGACGTACACCACCGTACTGCTTGTTTCCAACTACTTTCTTAGCAAAGTTGACCGGTATCCTCCTGGTTCCCTGCACCAGCGCAACGGTAGCGATGGTTACGAGCAACAAGAACACCAACTCGATCAACAGCATAACAAAGCCACCTGCGTTTGTGCGCTGCTCAATTTCAAAGAAGAAAGAGCCAGGAAGCTGAGCGATGATACCGATCATAATGATCATGGAGATACCGTTTCCGATACCCTTGTCGGTGATTTTCTCACCCAGCCACATCACGAAGATGGTACCTGTAATCAATAGAACTACTGTGCTGATCCACCAGAAGGTACTGGTTCCACCCACCACTGCTTGCGCAGGGATCTGAGTAGAGATGTAGCTCGGTGCTTGGATCGCCGTGATGGCAATGGTCAAAATACGCGTCCATTGGTTGATGCGACGTCGTCCACTTTCCCCTTCACGTTGCATTTTCTGAATGGCAGGAACCGCAATACCCATCAACTGCATCACAATCGATGCGGAGATGTATGGCATGATTCCCAGCGCAAACACGGAAGCACGCGAGAACGCGCCACCTGCGAAGATGTTCAGAAGAGCGGCTATACCTGTAGCCTGACCGTTTACCTCACCCAGAATCTCTGGATCAACGCCTGGAAGTACGATGAACGCACCCAAACGGTAGATCAGAAGGAAGCCCAAAGTATTCAAGATACGAATCCTTAGATCTTCGATCTTCCAAATATTCTGAAGTGTTTCTATTAATCTTTTCATCCTTATTCAATGATCTTTACAGATCCACCTTTTGCTTCAATAGCTTCTTTCGCTGTCTTAGAGAAAGCATGTGCTTCTACCGTCAACTTTGATGTCAACTCTCCTCGACCTAATACTTTGATCAAATCAGACTTGCCAACGATGGAGCGCTCACGCAAGAATTCTGCGTTGATTTCTGCAACCTTGTGCTCCTCAGCAAGCTTCTGAAGGGTATCCAAGTTAATACCGTGGAACTCCTTACGCTTAGGATTCTTGAATCCAAACTTAGGAACACGACGCTGCAAAGGCATCTGACCACCTTCGAAGCCTAATTTCTTAGAATAACCGCTTCGCGACTTAGCACCTTTATGTCCACGAGAAGCTGTACCTCCAGATCCGGAACCTTCTCCACGACCTAAACGCTTATTGTTCTTTTTTACAGAACCTTTTGCTGGTTTTAAATTACTTAAGTCCATTTCTGCAGTTATTTAACTTCTTCAACATTTAGAAGGTGATTCACCTTGTTCACCATCCCCATGATCTGTGGCGTTGCTTCCACTTCTACAGAGTGATGCATCTTCTTTAGACCCAAAGCCGTGATGGTGGCCTTCTGATCTTTTGGTCGCTTAATGGTCGACCGTACGAGTGTTATTTTGAGCTTTCCCATTGTCTTATCCGTTGTAAACTATATCCAAACTCACACCGCGCTGACGAGCGATCGTGTTTGCGTCACGAAGTTGTGTCAGTGCTTCAATCGTTGCTTTTACCACGTTCGCTGGGTTAGAAGAACCTTTTGACTTTGCCAATACGTCCTTGATACCCACGCTTTCCAATACTGCGCGCATTGCACCACCGGCGATAACTCCGGTACCGTTAGATGCAGGCTTCAAGAAGATGTGTGCTCCTCCGTAACGACCTTCCTGCTCGTGCGGAACAGTTCCGTGTTGGATAGGCACTTTGATTAAATTCTTCTTAGCATCGTCGATCGCTTTCTCGATGGCACTGGTTGCTTCTTTGGCTTTACCAAGTCCGTGTCCTACAACACCGTTCTCGTTACCAACTACAACCACCGCAGAGAAACCGAACGCACGTCCACCTTTGGTCACCTTGGTTACACGTCTAACTTCCACGAGACGATCTTTCAATTCGATCTCACTTGACTTTACTCTTTTAATGTTTTCGCTTGCCATTGTTCTTTCTCTTAGAAGTTTAGACCATTCTCACGCGCCGCATCTGCCAATGCTTTTACGCGACCGTGATACAAATAACCGTTACGATCGAATACCACCTTCTCAACACCTGCGCTCTTCGCTGCCTCAGCGATCTTCTTTCCTACTGCCGCTGCTTGTTCGATCTTGTTGCCAGCGTGAGCCGACTTATCGCCCAAGGATGCAGCTGCAGCCAAGGTGGTACCATCCAGGTCGTTGATGATCTGAGCATAGATTTCCTTGTTGCTTCTGAATACAGAAAGCCTTGGAATATCAGCGGTACCGGTAATCTTCTTACGGATACGCTTCTTGATGGTAGCTCTTCTATTTGATTTCGTCAGTGCCATGCTTCAATTATTTTTTAGCTGCTGATTTACCGGCTTTTCTTCTGATGTGCTCACCTACGAATCGGATACCCTTTCCCTTGTATGGTTCAGGCTTCCGCAGTGAACGGATTTTCGCAGCAACCTGTCCGATCAACTGCTTATCGTGAGATTCCAATGTCACGATCGGGTTTTTACCACGCTCTTGCTCTGCTGTAACCTTCACCTCATCTGGGATCTGGAAAACAACGTTGTGCGAGAAGCCCAGTGCAAGCTCCAACTTCTGACCTTGTACGGTAGCGCGGTAACCCACACCAACCAACTCTTGCTTGGTTTGGTAGCCTTGTGACACTCCTTCGATCATGTTCTTTACCAACGCGCGGTAAAGACCATGCTTCGAGCGCTGATCTTTATGATCATTCTCGCGAGCGAAGGTGATGGTTTCTCCCTCCACGGCAACCGTGATAATAGGGTCGATGCTTTGTGAGAGCTCGCCTTTAGGACCCTTCACATGGATGGTGTTCCCTTCGAGCTTCACTTCAACCCCTGATGGGATGGTAACCGGTGCATTTCCAATTCGTGACATTACTTCAAACTTTTAGTATACGTAACACAATACTTCTCCTCCAATACCTTGTTGACGAGCTTCTTTATCACTCATCACCCCGCGAGAGGTGGAAAGGATAGCGATGCCCAAGCCATTCAAGACCCGAGGAAGGTTTTCAGAACCTGTGTACTTACGAAGTCCAGGCTTACTCACGCGCTGAAGGTCTTTGATAGCTGACGATTTCGTCACCTTATCGTACTTCAATGCGATCTTGATGTTGTCTTGAGGAGCTTGCTCCTCAAACTTGTAGTTCAAGATGTAACCTTTCTCGAACAAGATCTTGGTGATTTCCTTCTTTACCCCAGATGCTGGAATATCAACCACTCGGTGGTTTGCACGAATCGCGTTGCGAAGTCGTGTAAGGTAATCTGCTATTGGATCAGTAACTGCCATTTCTTTTCTTTTATCTCTTTTCTTACCAGCTTGATTTGGATACGCCAGGAATCAAACCCTTGTTGGCCATTTCACGGAACAGTACACGAGAAACACCGAACTGACGCATATATCCTCTCGGACGACCGGTCAGCTTACAACGGTTGTGTAGTCGAACAGCAGAAGAGTTCTTCGGAAGCTTTTGCAGCTCCTCCCATTTCCCTTCTTCTTTCAGACGTGCACGCTTCTCAGCGTACTTGTCTACGAGCTTTTGTCTTTTTCGCTCTCTGGCTTTCATTGATTCCTTTGCCATATCTTACTTTTTGAATGGTAATCCAAATGCTTTCAATAATTCGAATGCTTCCTCATCGGTATTCGCAGACGTCACAAACGTGATATCCATACCGGTTACTCGACTGATCTTATCAATGTCGATCTCTGGGAAGATGATTTGTTCTTTGATACCCAAGTTGTAGTTACCTCGCTTATCAAAACCTTTTGAGCTGATGCCGCGGAAGTCACGTGTTCTTGGAAGTGCTACTGCAACCAAACGATCCAGGAAGTCATACATCATATCACCACGAAGTGTAACCTTGGCTCCGATCGGCATGCCCTTACGCAACTTAAAGTTCGAAATATCCTTCTTAGCGTAGGTTGCAACTGCCTTTTGTCCAGCGATCTGAGTCATCTCGTTGAGCGCGTTCTCAATGATCTTTTTGTCTGCTGTTGCGTCACCCAATCCCTGGCTCAACACGATCTTCTTTAATCGTGGAACTTGCATCACACTGCTGTACTGAAACTTGTCTTTCAGCGCAGGTACGATCTCCTCGGTGTACTGGGTCTTCAGTCTTGGCTTGTAATCGTTCATTTGATAACCTCCCCTGATCTTTTAGCGTATCTAACTTTATTTCCTGATTCGTCGATCTTTCGTCCGATGCGAGTTGGCTGTCCGTCTTTTGGATCAGCGATCAACAGGTTAGAGATGTGAATAGGACCTTCCTTCTTCACGATTCCACCGTCTGGGTTCGCAGCGTTCGGCTTAGTGTGCACAGAGATCATGTTCAAGCCTTCTACCAACGCACGGTTGGTTTCAGCATTCACCTCCAATACACGTCCTGATTTTCCCTTTTCGTTACCAGAGATAACCACGACTTGATCGCCTTTCTTTATGTGCAATTTCTTTTGCATGCGTTCTAATTCTTTTACAGCACCTCTGGGGCCAGTGAAACAATCTTCATGAACTGCTTTTCGCGCAACTCACGGGCTACCGGTCCGAAGATCCGCGTACCGCGCATCTCGCCTGTATTATTCAAGAGAACAACAGCATTCTCATCGAATCGGATGTAAGAACCGTCTTGGCGGCGTACTTCTTTCTTCGTACGAACAACCACTGCACGGCTTACAGCGCCCTTCTTAATATTTCCTGATGGCATGGCCTCCTTAACGGAAACTACCACCGTATCGCCAACGCTTGCATAACGTCGCTTGGTACCACCAAGCACGCGGATGCAAAGAACCTCCTTGGCTCCGCTGTTGTCGGCAACTTTCATTCGTGACTCCTGCTGTAACATCTCTGTATTATTTAGCCTTTTCTACAATTTCAACTAGTCTCCAGCGCTTGCTCTTACTCATCGGACGAACTTCCATGATACGAACTGAGTCACCAATTCCACATTCGTTCTTTTCGTCATGCGCCATAAATTTCTTCGACACGTTCACGAACTTACCGTACTTCGGGTGCTTCATCTTTCGTGATACGGTAACCGTGATGGACTTGTCCATCTTATTGCTGGTCACGATGCCGATACGCTCTTTTCTTAGATTTCTCTCTGACATGATTCTTACTGTTGAGCTTCTTTAGATCTTTTCGTCAACTCGGTGAGCATGCGTGCTACATTCTTGCGCTTCTCCTTCAAAACCAATGGGTTTTCAAGTGGAGAAACAGCGTGCTGCATTCTCATCTTGGAGAGGTTCTCGCGCTCATTTGAGATAGCATCCTCGAGCTCCTCTGTGGTCATTTCTCTAATTACTGATGACTTCATGATCTTCTGTTTATTCTACGTAATCTCTTCTAACAACAAACTTAGTTGTAACAGGTAGCTTCTGGGAAGCAAGGCGCAATGCCTCACGTCCAACCTCTAAAGAAACTCCTTCAATCTCGAAGAGTATTCTTCCTGGCTCAACTTTAGCTGCCCAATGGTCAAGGGCTCCTTTACCCTTACCCATACGTACTTCAGCTGGTTTCTTCGTTACCGGTACGTCTGGGAAGATGCGGATCCACACCTGACCTTCACGCTTCATGTAACGGGTAACCGCGATACGTGCAGCTTCGATTTGGCGAGAGGTTATTCTCGTTGCACCGAGTGACTTGATACCGAAGGTTCCGAACGCCAGTTGGTGTCCACGATTCGCGACGCCCTTGATTCGTCCCTTCTGCTGCTTACGGTGCTTTGTTTTCCTTGGTGATAACATTGCTCAAATCTGTTATTATGCGTTTGACTTTCTACGACCTCCGCGACCGCTTGGCTTTCCTCCGCCACCTTTGTTAGGTGTGCCAGAACCTACCGTCGTTGAAAGGTCTCTTTTACCATATACTTCGCCCTTACAAATCCACACCTTCACGCCAATACGGCCGTAAGTGGTGTGTGCTTCTGAAAGTGCATAATCGATGTCTGCACGGAAGGTGTGCAATGGAACACGTCCATCCTTGTACTGCTCTGTACGCGCCATTTCAGCACCGTTCAATCGACCGCTCACCATTACCTTGATACCTTCAGCTCCCATACGCATGGTAGAGGCAACAGACATCTTAGCTGCACGACGGAAAGAGATACGTCCTTCGATCTGGCGTGCGATAGAATCAGCTACCAACTTGGCATCCAACTCTGGGCGCTTGATCTCGTAGATGTTGATCTGCACTTCCTTCTTGGTAAGTTTCTTCAATTCTTCTTTCAGCTTGTCCACTTCCTGACCACCTTTACCGATGATGATTCCAGGACGCGCTGTGTTGATCGTAACTGTAACCAGCTTCAGGGTTCTCGAGATCACGATGTGAGACACGCTTGCATTTCTCAAACGCGCGTAGATGTAATCACGGATCTTCTGATCTTCAACAAGCTTGTCTTCGAATCGCTTGCCGCCGTACCACTGTGAGTCCCACCCGCGGATGAAGCCGAGTCTATTGCCGATTGGATTTGTCTTCTGTCCCATTAAGCTTCAGTTTCAGTTGTTTCGTTTTGTGCAACTTGTGCATTGATCGCGTCGTTTGCGGAAGCAAGCACCATGGTCACGTGATTTGATCTCTTTCTTACTCGGTAGGCACGGCCTTGAGGAGCTGGTTGGATACGCTTCAATACGCGTCCACCATCCACAGAGATCTCTTTGATGAAAAGATCCGCTTCTTCCCAACGCTCACCACTCTTCTGTTCGAAGTTGGAGATCGCGGAGCGAAGCAACTTCTCAAGATCACGGGCTGCGTGCTTCTTGGTAAACTGAAGAACAGCTGACGCTTTTGCTACATCCATTCCGCGAACCAAGTCAGCTACGAGTCGCATCTTTCTTGGTGAAGTAGGACAGTTACGCAGTCTAGCGATGTACTGCGACTTGCGATCCTCCTTCATTCTTTCGGCCATTTGTGACTTTCGACTTCCCATGACTCAATTACTTTTTGCCTTTCTTATTACCGGCATGACCACGGAAGTTTCTCGTTGGAGCGAACTCGCCCAACTTGTGTCCAACCATATTCTCTGTTACGAAAACCGGGATGAACTTGTTTCCATTGTGTACCGCGATTGTTAATCCAACAAACTCAGGGGTGATCATGGAAGCACGGCTCCATGTCTTGATCACGCTCTTCTTCGCTGAGCCTTGTGCTTCGTCTACGCGCTGCTGGAGCTTGTAGTGTACGAACGGCGGTTTTTTAAGTGATCTACTCATGCCTTATTATTTCTTTCTTTTCTCTACGATAAACTTGTTAGACGACTTCGTCTTAGAGCGCGTCTTATAGCCCTTAGCTGGCAAACCTTTACGTGAACGTGGATGCCCTCCAGAAGAACGGCCTTCACCACCACCCATCGGGTGATCCACTGGGTTCATTGCAACACCACGAACGCGTGGACGACGACCAAGCCATCTGCTGCGACCCGCCTTACCGCTCACCTCGAGTGAGTGGTCTGAGTTAGATACCGTTCCAATGCTCGCCATACACGCTTGAAGCACCATACGAACCTCACCACTAGGAAGCTTAAGCACTGCGTACTTGCCTTCCTTAGCAGCCAATTGAGCGTATGTTCCTGCGCTACGTGCGATCTTGGCACCTTGCTTCGGACGAAGCTCGATGTTGTGAACGATTGTACCCAAGGGAATGTCCTTCAAGAACAAGGTATTACCAATCTCAGGAGCAGATCCTTCACCGCTGCGTACCATCTGTCCTACTTCTAGTCCAGTTGGAGCGATGATGTAACGCTTGTCGCCATCAGCATACTCTACCAATGCAATGCGTGCATTTCTGTTTGGATCATACTCAATCGTCTTCACCGTACCTTCCACACCGTGGTTGTCACGCTTGAAGTCGATGACACGATAACGACGCTTGTGACCACCACCTCGGTAGCGCATGGTCATTTTACCTGAGTTATTTCGTCCGCCTGATTTCTTGATCGGAGCAAGCAAGCTCTTCTCTGGCTTATCGGTGGTAACGGTCTCGAAAGAGCTCACTACCTTACCGCGTTGGCCCGGCGTCATTGGTTTTAGTTTTCTAACTGCCATCTCTCCTCAGTTCTTAAATGTTCGCGTAAAAATCTATAACGTCGCCTTCTGCAACCGTTACAATTGCCTTCTTAAAGTGATTGGTACGTCCGTTAAGAATCGCTGACTTCGTGAAGCGCTTCTTATTCTTACCAGCATACACCATGGTGTTGATGGAAGTAACGCTCACGTTGTACTGCTCCTCGATTGCTTTACGGATCTCCACCTTATTCGCGGTACGATCCACAACGAAGCCATACTGGTTGCGCTTCTCGCTCAACTCAGTCATCTTCTCTGTGATCAAAGGTTTAATTAGTACGCTCATTGCTTATTTCTTTAATACTTCGTTGATCTTCTCCATCGCTCCTTCACATACCACCAACACCGAAGCATTCATGATATCATAGGTGTTCAAGCTCTCTGCTGTTGTCACCTTCACTTTAGAGATATTGCGTGCGCTCAATACCACGTTAGCTTCTTTTTCAGAAGTAACGATCAGCGCTTTCTTTCCAGTCAACTCAAGGTTCTTCAACACTTCTGCAAAATCCTTGGTCTTTGGCGCTTCCATCTTCAAGTCTTCCAAAACGCGAACGCTGCTGTCTTTCGCCTTGGCGCTCAACGCACTCTTACGAGCGAGACGCTTCACCTTCTTGTTCAGCTTGAAACCATAATCACGCGGCTCTGGACCGAATGCACGACCACCACCAACGAAAACCGGGCTCTTAATGCTACCTGCACGTGCCGTACCGGTACCCTTCTGACGCTTGATCTTCTTGGTTGAGTAAGCAACCTCTGCGCGCTCTTTTGCTTTGTGTGTTCCTTGACGTTGGTTGGCCAAGTACTGCTTTACATCGAGGTAAATAGAATGCTCGTTTGGCTCAATGCCGAACACATCCTTGTCTAGTTTGACCTTTCGACCGGTCTCCTTTCCTGCTGTGCTTAATACTGCTAATTCCATTATTTCTCGATTATCACGTAAGAGCCTTTCGTTCCAGGTACCGCACCTTTCACAAGGATCACATTCTTATCTGCCAATACTTTCACGATCTGTAGGTTGATCATCTTAACGCGCTTACCGCCCATACGTCCTGCCATGCGCATTCCTTTGAATACACGTGCAGGAGTAGAACAAGCACCGATCGAACCAGGAGCACGAAGACGGTTGTGCTGACCGTGTGTAGCGTCACCCACTCCGGCAAAGCCATGGCGCTTAACAACACCTTGGAATCCTTTACCCTTTGAGGTACCTACAACATCAACGAACTCTCCCTCTTCAAACATCTCAACCGTTACTTCATCACCTACATTTTGCTCGCCATCCCAATCGCGAAACTCAACGAGCTTGCGCTTTGGTGCGGTCTTAGCTTTTGCGAAGTGACCTTTCTCGCTGTTGTTGACGCTCTTCTCAGATACTTCGTCATACGCCAACTGAATCGCTGCATATCCATCAACGTCAGCTGTACGCAACTGCGTTACAACGTTTGGTTCCGCTTGGATCACCGTGCATGGGATGTTCTTACCATCCTCAGCATATACGCTGGTCATTCCGACCTTCTTTCCAACTATTCCTAACATTTCTCTTAGCTTTTAAGGATGATTACACTTTGATTTCTACGTCAACTCCACTAGGAAGCTCCAATCCCATCAAAGCATCGATAGTCTTAGATGAGCTGCTGTAGATATCCATCAGTCGCTTGTAGCTGGATAATTGGAACTGCTCGCGTGCCTTCTTATTCACGTGTGGTGAACGCAGCACGGTATAGATCTGCTTCTTGGTGGGCAGAGGAATCGGTCCGCTTACAACAGCTCCGGTAGTCTTCACTGTCTTGACGATCTTCTCAGCAGACTTATCTACCAAGTTGTGATCGTAGGACTTCAGCTTAATTCTGATTCGTTGCGCCATTAGTTCTTGATTGTATCTTTTGTTTTATTACGCTTTTTCAAGTCTTCCCTTCACTTCAGCGATAACCGCATCAGCGATGTTCTTTGGACACTCATCGAAGTGAGAGAATTCCATGGTTGAGGTTGCACGACCTGAAGTGATGGTTCGCAACTGCGTTACATAACCGAACATTTCAGAAAGAGGCACTTTAGCCTTCACAACCTTAGATCCAGCACGGTCGCCCATACCTTCAACAACGCCACGTCGACGGTTCAAGTCACCTACAACATCACCCATATTCTCTTCTGGGGTCAACACCTCCAGCTTCATGATTGGCTCAAGGATTACTGGGTTACACTGCTTCATTGCAGTACGGTAAGCCATCTTCGCTGCCAATTCGAACGACAGTTGATCCGAATCCACCGGGTGGAAAGATCCATCCAACAGGGTTACTTTCAAGTTATCTACTTGATAGCCTGCAAGCACACCGTTCTTCATCGCTTCTTTGAAGCCCTTCTCTACAGAAGGAACGAATTCACGTGGTACGTTACCACCCTTCACCTCACTTTCAAAGATCAATCCTGGCTTCTCTGCGTCACCTGGCTCAATGCGGACGATGATGTCTGCGAACTTACCGCGACCACCCGTCTGCTTCTTGTAAACCTCGCGATGCTCTGTAGAACCGGTAATCGATTCTTTGTAGTTCACCTGAGGAGCACCTTGATTCGCCTCTACCTTGAACTCGCGACGCAAACGGTCAACGATGATATCCAAGTGAAGCTCACCCATTCCGCTGATCACAGTCTGGCCGGTTTCCTCGTCTGTCTTTACCTGGAAGGTTGGATCCTCTTCAGCCAATTTAGCCAAAGCCATACCGAGTTTATCAACGTCAGCTTGCGTCTTAGGCTCAATTGCTAGACCGATAACCGGATCTGGGAAATCCATTGATTCCAATACAATCGGTGCGTTCTCTGCACACAAAGTATCACCTGTCTTGATGTCCTTAAAACCAACCAATGCAGCGATATCACCGCAATGCAATTCGTTGATCTGGTTTTGCTTGTTCGCGTGCATCTGGAAGATACGAGAGATACGCTCCTTGTTACCGGTACGCGTATTCAATACGTACGAACCAGCAGCAAGCTTACCAGAGTAGCTACGTGTAAAGCAAAGTCGACCTACGAATGGATCTGTTGCGATCTTAAATGCAAGCGCAGCAAACGGCTCATCTGGAGATGGCTTACGACTCTCTTGCTCTTCCGTCTTAGGGTTCGAACCTACGATCGCTTCTGTATCCAAAGGCGAAGGAAGGATCTCCATCACCATGTCGAGCATGGCTTGAACGCCTTTATTTTTGAATGCAGAACCACACATCATAGGAACTACCTTTCCTGCGATGGTAGCCTCACGCAAAGCGTCAAGGATCTCACGCTCGGTCAACGAGTTCTCATCCTCGAAATACTTCTCCATCAAAGACTCATCGAATTCAGCAACCGCTTCAAGCAGCTGTCCTCTCAATTCTCTTGCCTCGTCAATGATGTCCTCAGGAATTTCAATCTCCTGGAAAGTCATTCCCATATCCTCCTCGTTCCAAGTAATTCCTCGGAAGTTGATCAAATCA
>CAJXNO010000023.1 GCA_913057205.1 uncultured Flavobacteriales bacterium | reverse complement strand
GCACGGTGAACGCCTTCAAAACAATCAAAGGCACCCGCTACAGCCAGTCCTTCAAAGTTCTTTTTGTTCACCGTTCTCAGGTCTAAGCGAGAAGCGAAATGGAAGATGGAGTTGTAAGGTCCGTCGTTTTTTCGCTCGGCCACGATGGCTTCTACCGCAGCCTCGCCAACACCTTTGATCGCGCCCATACCAAAACGGATCTCGCCGCGATCGTTTACGGTGAACTTGTAGGCACTTTCATTCACGTCCGGACCGAGGACTTGTAACCCCATGCGCTTGCATTCCTCCATGAAGAAGGTCACCTTCTTGATGTCGTTCATGTTGTGCGTGAGCACAGATGCCATGTACTCGGCAGGGTAGTTGGCTTTCAAATAGGCGGTCTGGAAGGCCACCACCGAGTAGGCCGCCGAGTGTGAACGGTTGAAACCGTACTCGGCAAACTTCATCATCACGTCAAAGATCTCATCGGCGACCTCGGCTGGAATATCGTTGTGTTCCTTGCATCCATCGCGGAAGATCACGCGTTGCTCTTGCATCACGTCCATCTTCTTCTTACCCATGGCCCGGCGCAGAATGTCTGCAGCACCCAGTGAGTATCCCGCAAGTATCTGGGCGGTCTGCATGATTTGCTCTTGGTACACCATGATCCCATAGGTGTCTTTGAGGATCGGTTCCAGCATCTGATGAGGATACTTCACTTCCTCTTCGCCGTGCTTTCGCTTGATGAAGGTCTCGATGAACTGGAGTGGACCCGGACGGTACAAGGCGTTCATCGCAATAAGGTCTTCAATGTTGGTCGGCTTCAGCAGTCGAAGGTTCTTCTGCATGCCCACGGATTCAAACTGGAAGGTTCCGTTGGTCTCGCCACGTTGGTAAAGCTCGAAGGTCACCGGGTCATAAAGCGGGATCTCATCCGGATCAATGCTCACCCCATGTCGCTGCTCTACCAACGCGATGGCATCCTTCATGATTGTCAAGGTCTTCAGACCAAGGAAGTCCATCTTCAACAAACCGGCACTCTCTACCACGCTGTTGTCGAACTGCGTTACCAACAGGTCCGAGTCCTTTGCCGTGGCCACTGGAATGAATTCTCGGATGTCTTCTGGGGTGATGATCACGCCACAGGCATGAATACCCGTATTGCGAACAGAACCCTCGAGTTTTCTCGCTTGATTGAGGATCTTGCCTTGTTCGTTCTCCTGCTGGCTGATGTCAATGAGCTGCTGCACGTTGGTGAGGTCATCGCCGTTGAAGTCTTTTTTCAGGTCTTTCTCATCCCTGCCAAAGATGTGCTTGAACTTTTTCAGGTCGGGCACAAGCTTGGCAATACGATCTGCCTCATGAAGCGGAAGATCCATCACACGTGCCACATCCCGAATACTCGATTTCGCAGCCATCGTACCATAGGTGATGATCTGGGCCACCTGCGTTTGACCGTATTTCTTCACCACGTAGTCAATGATGCGATCTCGGCCTTCATCGTCAAAGTCGATATCGATATCGGGCATGGTGACCCGCTCTGGATTCAAGAATCGTTCAAAGAGTAGCTTATACTTGATCGGGTCGATGTTGGTGATACCGATGGCGTAGGCTACAGCAGAGCCTGCTGCGGAACCTCGACCCGGACCAACCCATACACCTCGGTTTCGTGCTTCGGTGGTGAAATCCTGTACGATGAGGAAGTAACCTGGGAAGCCCATCTCTTGGATGATCTTTAGCTCATAGTCCAACCGTTCCCTGATCTCATCGGTGATCTCACCGTATTTCTTCTTCGCACCTTCATAGGTCAGGTGGCGTAGGAAATCGTTTTCACCCTCAAACTCCTCAGGAATCTCAAACTTGGGAAGCAAGATGTCGCGACCCAAGGAGTATTCCTCCACCTTGTCTACGATCTCTTTAATCGTGGTGATCGCATCCGGAAGGTCCTTGAACAGGTCCTTCATCTCGTCTGCCGACTTGAAGTAGTATTCATGGTTCGGCATACCATAGCGGTAGCCGCGTCCGCGACCGATCGGCATGTCTTGCTGCACGCCATCCTTCACGCACAGCAGAATGTCGTGGGCATTGGCGTCGGCTTTGGTAGGGTAGTAGACGTCGTTGGCTGCAAAGTATTTCACGCCGTATTTCTCGCAGAAACGGAGCAATACTTCGTTTACACGTCGCTCTTCCTCTAGACCATGGCGCATGAGCTGAACGTAGAAATCATCGCCAAACAGTCCGTGCCAGTATTTAAATGCTTCTTCTGCCTGATCTTCACCGATGTTGAGGATGAGGTTGGCTACTTCACCCTCTAGGTTTCCCGTAGTACAGATCAGGTTGTCTTTGTATTGCTCAATTACCTCGCGCCCAACTCGCGGGAGGCCGGCGTAGTAGCCATCGATGAAGCCCACAGAACACAGCTTAGCCAGGTTGTGGTAACCTGCCATGTTCTTGGCGATCAGTACCTGCTTGAAACGCTTGTCGGGCTGATCTTTGGTGAATTGGTGGCGGGTATACTCTTCGGCTACATAGAATTCGCACCCTACAATGGCTTTGATGCCGTTCTTCTCACATTCACTCAAGAACTGGAAGACCCCCATCATATTGCCCGTATCGGTGATGCCAACCGCGGGCATGCCCATATCCATGGCCATGTTCACGATCGACTTGATGTCAGACGTCGACTGTAGAATGGAGAACTGGGTATGGTTGTGCAGGTGAACGAAGGGGTAGGAGGAAAGGAGTTCTTTGTTCTCTTTGAGCTCTGCTTTACTTACGGTTTCGGAGGTCGCCTCTTTTTCTTCTGGAGCGTTCTCCTTGAGCTCTTCGGGTTGATACGGCTGGATGTTCAGTCCTATCAGCTGAAACGGTTTGGGATTGGCCTCCTTGAACCGGTTGATGTACTCGTCGTTGGTCTTAAGCTCATTTTTATCGATGACCCCGATCCGTACGAGTTCCAAAAAGCATCGAGCAGTGGCCTCTACGTCGGCAGAAGCATTGTGCGCGTTGTCTACCTTAACTTGGAAGAGCTTCTCATTCAGTTCAGAAAGCGTAGGGTATTTGAAACCTTTGCCACGTCCACCTGGCAACTGACAGAAATCCGTACTCAACAGCATGGTGTCGAGCGTGTCCTTCTTCATGAGACCATCGTCACGATCGGCACGGGCATACTCGGCGCCCATCACCTTCATGTCGAATTCAATGTTGTGGCCTACAGCGAAGTCTGTTTCTGCGAGGGCCTTTTTGAACTCATCCATTACGAACGACATCGGAACACCGGTCTTCTCGGCACGCTCGGTGCTGATGCCGTGGATCTTCTCAGCGTTGTAAGGGATCGTGAAACCGTCGGGACGGATGATGTAGTTCTTAACCTCGATCAACTCGCCCTTGTAGTCGTGCAACTGCCAAGCAAGCTGAACCACCCTGGGAAACGCATCTACCTCTGTTACAGGTGCTTTCCAGTTTTCAATTCTACCAGTGGTTTCAGTGTCGAAAATTAAATACATGCGGTGTGGACTAGATCAGATAACAGCCTATAAAATTAGTCCAGAGAAGATAGCCGAAGGCGGGCTGTTGATAGATTGTGAACAAGTAGAAGAAGCGGGGGCTGGACTACTTTCCGTAGCGCTCCAGGGATTCCTTCGTGTTCGCAGCGATCAATCCAATAACAAAGAGGTCATCCACCAAGCCGAAAAGAGGAATGAAGTCGGGTACCACATCTGCTGCACTGATGAAATAGAGCAGTCCCGCGATGATGAGCTTGACATCACCCTTTGGTATATCGGTTGCCTTACCTGCAGCATAGTCTTTGGCAATGGAACAGAATTGCTGTAGGTAATTCCAAGCAGACGACATCACTTTTCTGGCCCGAAGCCCTTTGTCATAGGCCTCTTTAGCAATCACCTCCAGATCGCTTTTATCCTCGAGGAATCGGTCTGCTTTGTGCATGGATTCATCCAATGCAGCCTTTACTTCATCAATCTTCTCATAAATGGCTTTTGCTTCCATAGAATTCGGTCTAACGTGATGATGTTACTTCTCGAGCGTAAGTTAGTTGATATCTTCTTTCCGTTCCAATCGCTCAAGGTTCTTTTCGATCATTTTGCGGTTGAGGTCGTCGTGACAATTCTTTTTCGCTTTGTTGAGGTATTCGATCGCCTTGGTGTAATCACCCTTTGCAGAGTATCCATGTGCTAAACCGTAATTGACGGGCCATTCATCCTTGTGGAGCTTTGCGTTGCTCTTGAAGATGGATATAGCTTCGTCTACTTTGCCTTCTTAAATCAAGCTTCTTCCGTAGGAGTGGAGTTCATACACGGTTCCTTTTGGCAAGGCCTGTTCCATGACTTTTTTCGCTTCATCCTGCTTGCCAAGTACTTTCAAGGCTTCAAACTTTACGAAGAGGGTATTGAACTGTGGGTTCATGTCTGCTGCGAGGGTAGCCCACTCCAAGGCTTCTTCCAGGTTCGTTTCATGCATCACGCACCAGTTGGCGGCTTCCATCGGACCGATGTAGCTGAAACGTGCCGTACCTCGAAGATCGCGGCGCAGTTGTTCCACCACCGTTGCATTGAGGTCAACCTCAATCTCGAAGGGGATGGACTTCTCTTCCCAATTCAAAGCGCAGTAAGCACTGTTGGGGGTGAATCCATGAAAGGTAAACTCCAGGTATTCGGTAAAACTGTGTTCCTCCCAGGTGGTCTTGGCGCGTGCTACTACCTCCGATTCATCAAAGAAGTAATTACCCCAACTGTCGGTGTTACTGCTAAAGATCAGCTGAACATCTCCGTTCTCGCTCACATCCATGAACAGACCATAGGTGCCTGATGCAATGGCAACCCCGTTCACTTTTACATTGGTGCTGAAGGAAATGGTGGTGTTTTCATCTGCACCGGTTCGCCAAGGGGCTAGTTCAGAAGTGCCCCAACCTGGATTAGACATTTCGTAAGGAACCACAGCTCCCTAAATTGCTCTGCCGCGTACTGCCGGGCGGGAGTAATTGATCACTACTTCGGTGATCCCGATTGTTTGATGAACCGAGGCTTTCGGACTCACACGAGGGGTGTTCACCACTTTGGTTTGAGCGTGTGTATGGTTGATGATCAGAAAGGAACACAGCGAAAGGGTCAGGGCAAGGGGTAAGCGCATAGCTCAGATAGATTCATTTGGTTATCCTCCAAAAATAGAACCTAATGCTTACGGATTTCCCGTTTTGCAATTTAAAACCACCCTACTAAATTCGGTTCTGCTATGGATAAACGGAAATGTAAAGAATGCAATGATCCCTTAGTGGGTCGATCAGACAAGAAGTTCTGCTCAGATCAGTGCAGGAACGCTTTCAACAACAGAAATAACAGCGATATCAACAAGGTCATGCGCAACATCAACAACGTTTTGCGCAGGAACCGAAGGATCCTCCACAGCTTGGTGCCGGAAGAAAAGCGTAAGATAGCCCGAAGTCACTTGCTCCAACAGGGGTTCGATTTCAACTATTTCACGCATGAGTTTCCTACCAAGAAAGGAGATGTGTATCGCTTTTGCTATGAAATGGGTTACCTGCTCTTGGATGAGGAACAGCTGCTGCTGGTGAGAAGGAAGGAAGAATGGTAAATTAGTCGAGCTTACGCACAATGGAAACGGACGTTCCTTGGCCCAAGGTACTGTCTACCACCACGCGTGCATCGTTCAGGTCTGCCAGTTCAAACACGAGTTCCAGACCTAGACCGGTGGATGATGACCGCTTGTTTTGATGCGGTAGCAAGGATCTGAAGGTTTGGGATTGAATCTGAGCAAGGGTCTTTTCGTCGATTCCTGGTCCATTGTCATGGAAAGAGAGCGTTTCCTCTGTTGCGGACTGACTGTAGCTCACATCAATGATGCAGCCCTCCTTGCAATACTTCAGACTGTTTCCTACGATGTTTCGAGCAATAGCCTCCAGGTGGCCCAAGTCAAAGCGCATGACATGATCATCGAGTGAAGCGATGTTCAAAGTGGCATTGAGGGATTCCAACTCCCAGCTGAAGAACTCTTTCACTTCTTGGAGCAATGGTTGAAGGCGGTTTGTTTGAATGGAGACTTCCTTCTTGTCTTTTGTGATCCAAAGGAGCATCTGGTCCATTCCTCGGAGGGTAGTGCGGATGTGGTTCCTCGCCTTTTTTGAGATTTCTTTCAACTCTTCTTCACTCAGCTTATTGTGCTCGATCAGGTCAAGCATACTGTTCATCGACTTCATCGGCGTACGGAAGTCATGAGCGATCAATGACAGCAGTCTCTTGTTCGATTCTAAGTGCTTGTCCAGATCCCTATTGTGGGCCGCCAAGACCTTGTTGTAGGGCTCTCGGCTCCACCAGGCTACGTACAAGGCGATCAACAGCGCAACCAATACCACACCTGCTGCAACAAACCAGAAGATGTACTTCGCTTTTCGCTCATTCTCTGTAACAAGGGCTGTATTCTCTGTATCTTTCTTCGCGAGGACCTTTTCGTAGTAAAGCGCCTTGGTCTCTTAAGAGAAGCGCAATAATCGTGCGTCGAGTTGCTGTAGGTCGATCTTTTCTAAGGCGGCGTGGGCAGCTTTCCAAGACGCTGCAACTCGCTCTACATCGCCTCTTTGCTCCCAGATCAGCGCTTCTAGTTGCTTGACTGCCTCGATGTTGGCCAACTCGTCATCGTCAGCTTCGATCATATTGTAGACAGAATCCAGGTAGATCAATGCAACCTCATTCTTTCGCTGGAGGTAGTAGGTCTCTGCCATCAAGATCAGAATGCTTGGCAGGTTGTACTTGTAATAAATGCCCTCGGTTGGGGAAATACAGAGGTTGTAATAGTACAAAGCACTGTCGAGCATGCCGAGATGCTTGAAAAGTGTTCCTTTCGTGTGGTAGTTTGAACCTAGCCCGTAGAGATCGTTGGTAGCATTGTGGAGGATGATCGACTTATTGTTGTAGTGAATGGCGCTGTCGATCTCATCCTTTTGCTCAAACGAGTTTGCCAAATTCAAGTAGATATTCGCGCAACGGGCAGAACGTTCTTAACCTCGGAATTGTTCAGTTGAATGCGATAAATGTCAATCGCTTCTTGATACAAACCTAAATTGTTGTACAACGCTGCCACATTGCTCAACGCGG
This sequence comes from uncultured Flavobacteriales bacterium, assembly GCA_913057205.1. Lineage (GTDB taxonomy): Bacteria > Bacteroidota > Bacteroidia > Flavobacteriales_G > Salibacteraceae > SHAN690. Next base: position 32,529 of record CAJXNO010000023.1, on the reverse strand, counting down.
ATGCGCTCCGATCTGCTAATCCATTCCGGTCATCGTAACTCAGCGCAATTTTATACAGCTCAAGAGCCTTGTCAAATTGCCCAAGTCTATGGTAGATGACTCCCTTACCCAAGACGGCATTCGCCCAGTGCACGCTGTCTTCGGTAGTGATTTCGTAATTCAGAATGACGTTGTAGGCATCTAAACTGGCCTCTTATTCTCCCTTTAGGTCTAAAAGAATGCCCAAGAAGCGCTGAGCCTGCAGGAAATCTGAAGTGGATAATGACGATTTCTCCTCCAATAATTGCAAGCAGATAGCCTCTGCAGAGTCTGGATTACTGTACAGAAGTGCTTTTACCTGATCGATGCGCTCATCTGGACCTTGCGCAAAGAGCTGTCCAGCCCCTAAAAACAGGAGTGCAAAAAGTAGATACAGGGTGGGTTTCCGAGGCATTGCTAGGTTCGAGACTGCAATTTACTCAATTCTCTTTTTTACTTCCTCCAACAATTCAATCGCTGCCTTAGAAATGACAGTTCCAGGTCCAAAAACAGCGAATACTCCCGCTTGATAAAGGAAATCATAGTCCTGACGAGGGATTACTCCGCCAGCTACGATGATCGCATCTTCACGCCCTACCGCTTTCAATGCTTCTACCAGATTTGGGATCAAGGTCTTGTGACCTGCGGCCAAACTACTTACACCAACGAAGTGTACGTCATTCTCCATGGCCATCCGAGCCACTTCCTCTGGGGTAGAGAAGAGTGGTCCGATGTCTACATCGAATCCGATGTCTGCGAAGGAACTTGCAATGACCTTTGCACCTCGATCATGGCCGTCTTGACCCATTTTTGCCACCAAGATGCGTGGTCTGCGACCTTCTGTTTGTGCGATCTCATTTGCTAAATTCCGTGCCTTCTCAAAGGATTCGTCTGCCTTCATTTCATTTGAATAAACACCGCTGATGCTTTGGGTTTGCGCTTTGTGTCTGCCGAAGACCTTTTCCATCGCCATGCTGATCTCACCCAAGGTGGCACGTTTCCGAGCAGCATCTACAGCAAGTGCGAGTAGGTTGCCTTCTCCGGTTTCTGCACACTTTGTGATCTCATCTAGGGCAACTTCAACCGAAGATTGATCTCGTTCAGACTTCACCTTATTGATGCGCTCAATTTGTGCTTTACGCACCTTGCTGTTGTCCACATCGAGGATATCAAGCTCCATATCGTCTTCAACTTGGAAACGATTGATACCTACGATGATCTCTTGACCACTATCGATCCGAGCTTGTTTCCGAGCAGCGGCTTCTTCGATTCGTAGCTTCGGCACACCTGCTTCGATGGCCTTGGTCATGCCTCCGAGTTCTTCCACCTCCTGAATGAGCTTCCATGCGTTCTCAATGATCTCCTTGGTCAGGTACTCCACGTAGTAGGAGCCTCCCCACGGATCGATTCCCCCGCGGATGTCGCTCTCTAACTGCCAGAAGAGTTGGGTATTCCGAGCAATCCGCGCGGAAAAGTCCGTAGGAAGTGCGATGGCTTCATCCAAGGAGTTCGTATGTAAAGACTGTGTCCCACCCATCGCTGCGGCCAAGGCCTCCATGCTTGTTCGGGTTACATTGTTGAACGGATCTTGCTCGGTTAAACTCCAGCCAGAGGTCTGACTATGCGTCCGAAGGGCCATCGACTTCGGCTTCTTTGGATTGAATTGCTGTACGATCTTCGACCAAAGTACCCGAGCCGCACGCATCTTAGCGATCTCCATGAAGTGATTCATACCGATGCCCCAAAAGAAGGAGAGGCGAGGTGCAAAATCATCAATGTCTAATCCTGCCGCTAATCCTGTACGGATGTATTCCAAGCCGTCTGCCAAGGTGTAGGCCAATTCAATGTCTGCTGTAGCGCCCGCTTCATGCATGTGGTAGCCCGATATGCTGATCGAGTTGAATCGCGGCATGCGCTGAGAAATATAGGCGAAGATGTCGCCGATGATGTGCATAGAAGGAGCAGGCGGATAGATGTACGTATTCCGCACCATGAATTCCTTCAGGATGTCATTCTGAATGGTACCGGTCAACTGGGCCGGTTCCACGCCTTGTTCTTCTGCCGCTACAATGAAAAAGGCCATAACGGGGATCACCGCACCATTCATGGTCATAGAAACCGACATCTGATCCAGCGGAATCTGGTCAAATAAGACCTTCATGTCTTCTACCGTATCTATCGCTACGCCAGCTTTTCCCACGTCCCCTTTAACCCGATCGTGATCGCTGTCATAGCCGCGATGAGTTGCCAAGTCGAAGGCCACCGAGAGTCCTTTTTGTCCAGCAGCCAAGTTCCGTCGATAGAAAGCATTGGATTCTTCTGCTGTGCTGAATCCAGCGTATTGGCGGATTGTCCACGGTCTAATGCTGTACATACTTGAGTACGGACCGCGCAGATAAGGAGGAGTACCTGCTCCGAAGGCGAGGTGTGGTGCTGTATCCGCCGAAAGCGGATCGCTTTGTTCGGGAACATCAATTCCTTCTGGGGCCTTCCATGATCCCGTATGGTTCGCCTTACCCGGTATGCTATCGCCTACCAGGTCTTCAAAAGCTATTTCGTGCAGTGGTTTCATCTTATCGGCTAATTTCGGTTGGGAGGTGACAGTAATCGGGCAGCAAGGTGTATGTGCTCGCTTCGGGAGCCGGCTCTTGTTTGAATTCGCTCGGCGCGTACTTGTTCACTCCAAGGAGTACACGTGAACCGTCTCGGTAGGCTTGAATCAGCTGCTCGCGATCATTGGTGAGGCTTTGTTTCAAACTTCCAGAAAGCGCATAGGAACTGAAGCCTCCAGCACGGAGGATACCTTGTACTTCCGACCACATCTCACGCGCCAACCTCAGTGTCAGGTGTTCGATGAAATAGGATCCATCCGCTGGATTTAGGTTCTTGTCAAGCCTGCCTTCTTCTTTCATCAGGTTATGGATGTTGCGCGTGAGACGCTGGCTAAACCCGTCATCTTTTTTCCAGTGCCCATCCCACCTGCGAAGCATAACATAATCAGCGCCTCCTATGACCGCAGCCATCGCTGCGGATGAAGCCCGGAGAATGTTGGTGTGTTCGTCGTTGATCGGGTAGTGGTGGGTAAGGTTAACACCGATCAGGTTCATGTCTGGACGTTCGACGCCATGTTGTCGGAGGGTAGCCGCCCAAAGCCAACGAAAGGCGCGTGTCTTAGCGATCTCTGTGAGAAATGCACTTCCGTATCCGAGTTGAAAGGTGATATGCTTCGCATCCACACCCTTTTCTAGGCAGGCTATGCCACTTGCAAGCAGGAGTGCGCCTTCCATAATTGGACCAGCTCCACGTTCTCTGTACCTACTTCCATTCAGGAGTAATGAGCCATCGAACGACCCAGAAGCGTTACCTGTCTTCAACAGATCCTTGAAAGGGTCCACCATCGAATTGCCCCGAATGAACACCGGAGCGATGGACTGATCAATGCCTTTCGTGGCAACTTCCGCCGCGGCTCCTAAAAAGGACTTGTGAAACCAAATGCTCTCAGCTCCCAGGTTTAATGCGTTCAGTGCTTCGCGATTCGCCGCTTGCGCATCAGTGGCGTAAATGCCTTCAAGTGCTTTCCAAGGGGTGCTTCTTAAGGGCGGCGTTGGCATGGGTGAAGGAAGGTCGTTCTGAAACGACTCAATCTCAAAGCCATCGAGGCTGTTCCAGATCAAATGGTCTTCAAAGGACTTTCCCTTCAGTTCCTTTTCTACACGTGACTTCCAGGCTGTTTTGGTATCAGCCTCGAAAGCGAATTGCTGTGCATCGTTCATCATGGAACGAATATAAAAAAGCACTTGGCTCTGAAGAGGTGTTTTTGATCAGTTCAAACCCGTGGTCTAAAAGGGCTTCAACGGCGTTAATAACACTATGTCGTTAAGAAGTCTTAGCATTCCTTTCTGTGAACGAAATAGAAAGAGATTATGTTAGTCGAGTGAAATTATATCCTTAAAACAAACAGGATGAACGTAGTTAAGAAGCGAGCAGATATTATTGAGAATCTCATTACGTTTGAGAAATTGTTACGGTCTAAGAAGGCCGCAGAACGCGATGCAGCGGTAGAGTTGGTATTGAAGGATCCGATGGTAATCATCTACAAAGTGCTGGGTGAAAATCACTTCGGGCCCGCATCATATATAGGTGTGAAGAAAGCAGGTCTAGATGACCTGAAGGATCAAGATGCAGATAGCATCAAGGAAATCAAGAAAGCTGTTAACGATGTAGTCGGAACAGGCTTCACAAACGATACCACCGTAGAAAAGTACTCGGAGTACGCGAAAACCCTAACGAAGAAGGTGCCAGCGGTGGAACGTACCTACTGGCGCGTGAAGGATGAACGAGGTAAGAACCTAAACCTTACAGAAAAGGATCTAGGTATCAAGTAACCCCTTTTTACACTTTATTGAAGGTCGAACCGAATCGGAATGGTGTACAGAACACGCACGTATTCTCCATTCTGCATGCCTGGCTTCCAACTCGGCATGTTCTTGATCACACGAACGGCCTCTTCATCTAAGGATTCATGAACGCTACGTACCACACGAACCTCTGTGATGGATCCGTCCCGTTCTACCACAAATTGTAAGTAGACCATGCCTTCGATGTTCGCCTCTTTGGCGATCTTCGGGTAACGCAGGTTCTTTCCCAAGTACTTCATTAATTCTTGATCGCCTCCTTCGAATGAAGGCATTACTTCCGCAAAGGCAAAGGCTTCTTCTTGCACGGGTTCTTCTACTGCCACTTCAACGTCTACCACTACGCTGTCAATGCCCTCGGCACTTTCATTGCTGATCTCTACATCGTTCAACTCTTCCATGGTTGGGATGTATTCTTCTTCTTCAACTTCCTCATCTTTCTTGGCGACGGGCTGAACGAACTTCACCTTCTTCACTTTTGGCGGAGCCTTGAAAACAGGGGGTGGCGGCTTGTCAATATCGATGGGGGGTGGTGCGGAAAGCTGAGAATAGTTGATGACCTTAGAAACGACGGTCTCAATTTTTTCATCGTCCGGTTCGTCTTGCAGCCATTCGGAGATGATCGGGTAGAGGAATCCACCGGTGATGATCAATCCACCGATGAGCATCGCCCAAAAGGAAATGCGAAATGCACGTTCCTTGCGGTGCTCTACACCGTTCGGCAAGGCGATGGTATTTCCAGCGTATTCACTCATGGCGCCACCGTTGATTCAGGTTCAGTTGCTTCACCTGCTGAAGACTCCAGTGATTCGTCAAATTCACTCAGTTCGCTCATGGCGTATCGGCCTACCTCACTGTAATTCAGCGCGTCGAAAACGTCCACCAAATGTCCGAAGGTACTGCTTGGCAAAGGCTTGATCAATACCACCATTTCATCGATCTCACCGTTCAAGCGAGTCAGGATCGACTCTAATTTTTGATAAGAAACCACATGGGTGTCAGGATCGGTGATACCCTGATACCAAATGACCTTGTCTTTGCTTAGGTCTAAGGAGATTGTCTTTGATTCCTTCACCGCCATTTCTTGCTCTTCTTGCTCCTCTGGTTTCGCTGGAATCAACAATTCCATCGCCTGTGGCTTGCTGAAGGTGGTTGCCAACATGAAGAAGGTGAGCAATAGAAAGGCAAGGTCAACCATCGGGTTCATGTCGATGTCGAGGTTGCGTTTTTTGACTTTGTTGTCAGACTCCCGCTCGTTGATGCGCTCAACCTTTATGTCTTCTAACTCAGGAAGGGCCATCTTTTTCGGTATCGGTTATCAGGTTGAAACGAGTGATGTTCAAATCTTGCAGAATGTCGAAAACGCGCTTTACTTCGGCTACTTGTGCATTGGCATCGCCGTTGATCGCAAAGCGCAGTTGAGGGTTAGCTAAACGGGCACCCATCAGCCAGTAGCGCAATTCGTTTTCGTCTTTATCAACGGGGATCCCAGTTTGCTCAAACGCCCGTCGATCCAGTTTTTCGAGGTCGAGTAGGGCAGGAAGCTCCTCGAGTGGTAATCCAAACGAAGAAAGCAATGAAAAACGCGCTGCCTGATCTGCTGTAAAGTTCACGCCCGCCGTACGGGAGACGTATCCAAGCATCTGCTTTCGGTCAAATTTGTTGTCCAATCCAACGTACATTTTCCCGTCTTTATCAATGGTGATCGTACAGAGGTTCTTCGATGGTACCTTTAACTGTGCCTTAGAGAATGGAATGCTGATCTCAGCTGGCATGTCTTCTTTAAAGGTGGTGGTCATCATGAAAAAACACACCAACAGAAAGGCCATGTCCACCATAGGGTTCATGTCCAGCTTCGGAAGCTTCTTTATGGTGCGTAACTTGGGCATTATGCCTCTGCTTCAGGGGTTGGTGTTTCTTCAGAAGGGGCAGTACCTTCATTTCCTTTCTTCACCGTTTGCTTGAAGTGGTCTAGGATGGCGTAGTTCGTCTCGTCCATCGCATAGGTGATCTGATCAATGATGTTTGTATAGAAGTTGAAGATCACGATCGCCACGGCGGAGGTAGAGATACCCAAAGCAGTTGTAACAAGGGCTTGGGAGATACCACCGGCCAATCCGACTGCGTCAGGTGTACCAGCAATGGCCAACGCGGAGAATGCACGGATCATACCGGTAACGGTACCGAGGAGTCCGACCAGCGTTGCCACTGAAGCTATGGTAGAGATCACCACCATGTTTTTCTCAAGATCCGGGACTTCCAAATGGCTCGCTTCTTCGAGGTCGCGCTTGATCTTGTAGGCTTTTTCTTCCGGATGAAGGTCTTCGTTGTCTTCCGATAAGTATGAGTTCAATCCTTTGTAAACCACATTCGCCACTGCGCCTTTCTGTTGTTGGCATGCGCTCAACGCTTCGTCAAACTGGTCTTTGGAAAGAAATTGCCGGATGCGTGCGGCAAACGGCTTGCTCCGATCCTTACCTCGTGCCATGAAAAGCGAGAAAGCGCGTTCGATCGTATAACTGAGCAAGATGATCATGAAGGCGATCTGCAAGATGATGATCGGTCCACCTTTATGAATGGTGCCGAGGTAGTTGCCTTCCAAGGGTTCATTCGCTGGATCTCCATCGATAAAGTTCGAAGGGTCGCCGAGGATTTGGTGGTAGATCAAATAAGCTACAACGAGGGAGAATGCGATGACCAGAATACCGGTGGTGTTGGTCAATGCTTGCTTGAGGTTACTGCTGTTTTTCATAATGTGGATCAAAAGTGCAATCTCACTTGGCACGAAACAATGATAAGAATCAACTCAGGAAAGGTTCTGTCTGATTGCTATTTTGCAAGTCGCATGAAAGCAAGCATTCAAGTTCAAGCCCAATTTGTTCAGGTGGAGAGTACGCTTCAATGGACCAATCGATTGATAATCAGTGACCCAAAATTGAAGCCTTGGATGGAAGAACACGGTAATCGCGTGCGATGTGTAAGTGATGAACTGGCCGAGTTCAGTACACCCGTATTGCCGGATGGAGATGGTGGGCTCTTTATTACCCTCAATGCGAAACAGCTCCGTTCGAAGCAATGGCAAGAAGGTCAGGAGCTGTTCCTTCAGTTGTCACCCGAACCGTCGAGCTATGGTATACCTGTGAGCGAGGCTTTCCTCGTTACCATGCACGCAGATCCAAAGGCAGATGAGCTGTTTCACCAATTAACCCCTGGTAAGCAGCGCACCTTGATCCATTGGGTGGACCAAGTGAAGTCGGAAGACATACGAATCCGACGCGCCATGGTAGTGATGGAGCACCTCCAGGAAGTAGAAGGGAAGCTTGACTTTAAGCGATTAAACGCAAGGATCAAAGAAGTGAACGCGAGGTATAAAAGAGGCTGAGTTAGTCTTCTGGTACAAACACAAAGATTTCCTCATTGGCGCGCTTCATGAAATACTTTTCACGGGCAAACTTTTCCAGCTTGGCATCGTCTGAGAGCAGTTCATCCAAGTCTTCCCGAATTTGTTCGATCTCTGCTTGATAGTATTCCTTGTCCGACTCGAGTTGATACAGCTCTGCGCGCAGTTCGATCTGGTTGATCATGTTGTGCTGGTCAAAGAACATCATCCAAACCGCAAACACGATCAAGGTAACCATGTACTTGTTTCGGATGAACCGAGGTAGCCGTTCCCAGTAAGCTTTCAACATGCTTCAAATTTCGATATCCCTAGGCATTTAAAACAACAAGGGCCGTCCATTTATGAACAGCCCCTGTTTAGTCTTTATCGCTTACGCTATCAATAGTAGATCAAGCGGCGAACCTGTGCAATGTGCTTCGCTAGTCGGATCACCTGACGGGTGTATCCGAATTCGTTGTCGTACCACACATACAACACGATGTTCTTCTTGTCTGGATGCACCAAGGTAGCGTTGCTGTCATACACCGAACAACATGGATTACCAACGATGTCGCTAGAAACACCTTCTTCGTTGATGTTGTAGTTGATCTGGTTCACCAAGTCGCCACGCAATGCAGCATCGCGCAAGAATTCATCTACCTCTTCAACGCTGGTCTCTCTGCTTACGGTTAGGTTCAAAATCGCCAATGATCCGTTTGGCACAGGAACACGCACAGCATTTGCCGTCAACTTGTCCTTCAAATCTGGAATCACCTTGGTAACGGCTTTACCAGCACCGGTTTCCGTGATCACCATGTTGATCGCAGCAGAACGTCCACGGCGCGACTTCTTGTGCATGTTGTCCAGAAGGTTTTGATCGTTGGTGTAGGCATGCACGGTTTCAATGTGGCCTTTCTCAATACCCAAGTTGTCATGGATCACCTTCAATACGGGTACGATCGCATTGGTGGTGCATGAAGCAGCAGAAACGATGTGATCCTTATCAAGATCGATGTCTTTCTGGTTTACACCATATACGATGTTCGGGATCTCTTTTCCAGGAGCTGTAAGCAAAACATTGCTAGCGCCTTTGGATTGGAGGTGGCGACTCAACGCGGTCTTGTCTTTGAATACACCGGTGTTATCAATAATCAAGGCATCATGAATGCCGTAAGATTCATAATTGATGTCTTCTGGGTTGTTTGCTGCGATGAACTTGACACGCTGACCGTTGATAATCAACTCCATGTTCTCATAGTCTTCTTCCACGTGACCTTTGAAGGTTCCGTGCACGGAGTCATTGCGGAGCAGGTGTGCACGCTTACGCAATTGTTCCGCATCAATCTTGCGAACAACGATCGCGCGTAACCTTAATTGCTGACCACGACCTGCTTGTTTGATGAGGAGACGAGCTGCCAAGCGGCCAATTCGACCAAAACCAAACAACACCACGTCTTTTGGATTCATCGGCTTGTCGGCATCGCTGCTAAAGCCGGCTAACTTATCACCTAAGAACGCTGCAATGTCTGCGTAGTTCTTTTGCTCGGTTTGCCACTCAAACGCCAATCGACCGATGTCGAGCTTAGATGGCGCGAGGTCCATATCCAACATTGCCTTCGCAAGGGCAGAGGTGTCTTGCACGCGGATCGGCTTTTTCACCACTTCATTGGCGTAGGCGTGGAGTTGGAGGATCTCAGAAATACTGATATCCAAGAGTTGATTGCGAAACAGCACCAATTCAATGCCTTTTTCAAACAGAAGGTTACCGATGCTGCTTTGAAGGCTAACCGCCTCCTTCTCATTCTGAACGTAATTGTCAAAATGATGCTGATAGTGTTGTGCTACCGAGCTTTCCATGATTTAGTGATTGTGATTTGTGATTGTGAAATAGAGGAAACAAAAAAGGCCGTGAATCCCACGGCCTTGTCTAAGCTTATTCTCCTAGGTACATCTTCAATAATCTGCTCCTAGAATTCTGTCGGAGTCGGCGGATGGCCTTCTCCTTGATCTGTCTTACACGCTCTCGGGTTAGATCGAATTTATCACCGATCTCTTCCAAGGTCAACCCGTGGTTCATTCCAATACCGAAGAACAAACGGATCACATCGCGCTCGCGCTCGGTCAAGGTTTCCAATGAACGCTCGATCTCGCGTTGCAATGACTCGCGCATAAGGTCGCCGTCGGCGCTTGGAGACTCGTTGTTGCTAATCAAGTCAAGCAAGCTGAAGTCTTCATCTTCTTTCAATGGAGCGTCAACAGACACGTGGCGTCCTGAAACGCTCATGGTGTCTTTCACCTTTTCTTCTGGGATCTCTAGGGCAGAGGCCAGCTCGTCTGCAACGGGTGGACGCTCGTACTCTTGCTCCAATTGAGCGAATACCTTGTTGATCTTATTCAATGAACCCACTTGGTTCAATGGAAGTCGAACGATACGTGATTGCTCCGCAATAGCTTGGAGGATCGATTGACGGATCCACCATACGGCATAAGAGATGAACTTAAAACCACGCGTTTCATCAAAGCGCTGTGCTGCCTTGATCAAACCTAGGTTTCCTTCGTTGATCAAATCTGGAAGGGTGAGTCCTTGGTTTTGGTACTGCTTAGAAACAGAGACCACGAAACGAAGGTTGGCGCGAACCAACTTCTCAAGGGCACGTTGATCGCCCTTCTTGATACGCTTTGCCAATTCTACTTCTTGCTCCGCGGTGATCATCTCCTCGCGGCTGATCTCGGTCAAATACTTATCGAGCGACTGACTGTCTCGATTCGTGATTGACTTGGTTATTTTTAATTGCCTCATATGCTTGTTTCTTCCCCCTCGATTATACGTTTAACGGGCCTGCAAAGGTACGCTTTTTTAAGATTGCAGGCAAGATGCCTTCATATTGCCTTAATACAAACCCCAATACCTTGTTAAACGTGAGCTCAGTGAAAAAGTTGCACTAGAGTCCGAAACCGTAGTACGCGCGTTTCCCATTCGGATAAACGCCTTCTAGCAAGATTCCACCGCTTTTTTCATTCAATAATTCAAAGAAGTGTTCCTTGTTCTTGACCGGTTCTTGGTCTACTTTGGTGATGATGAAGGAAGGGGATATGCCCGCATTTCTGAGCTTGCCTGGACCCAATTCCTTCACCTGTACGCCTGCATCGATCGCCAGCTTTTCTTTGGTCTCCTGGTCTACTTCCTCAAACAAGGCATTCAGCTTCTCATGCATGTCTAAGGTTTCTTTGGCCGCTACTTGTGCATCTCCGAACTGGTTGCGCAAGGTGAGGGGGATGTCGATCTGCTCACCACTGCGGTTAACGGTTACCAGGATGTTATCGCCCGGACGAAAACGACTCAGTTGCTCGGTTAACTCGGTGATGTTCTTGATCGGACGCTCAGCGATCTTCACCAGCACGTCTCCTTTTCGGATCCCCGCATCCTTAGCTGCACCCATGTCCATCGTGTTCGCTACGAATACGCCTTCTCGCACTTTCAAGCCTTCTTGATCCGCTAAGGCTTGGTCTACATTCAATATACGTACACCCAGATAGCCGCGCTGCACAGCACCGTATTCAAGCAGGTCTTCCACCACTTTAGATACGATGTTTACGGGAATGGCAAATGAGTAACCGGTGTAAGAGCCTGTGTTTGACTTGATCGCTGCGTTGATGCCTACCAGTTCTCCTTTTGCATTCACTAAGGCGCCACCACTGTTTCCGGGATTAACGGCAGCGTCTGTTTGGATGAAAGACTCCACGGCGCTGTTGCCGTTCGGACCGTTGGCTAAGATGTTGATATCGCGTCCTTTCGCGCTCACGATACCTGCTGTAACGGTCGACTTCAGATTAAATGGGTTTCCAACCGCCAGCACCCACTCACCGATGCTCACTTGGTCAGAATTGCCCAGATCGATCTTTGGGAGGTCTTGTGCATCTACCTTCAATAGCGCCAGGTCTGTGCTGGGGTCTTGTCCGATGACTTCCGCCTTGAAGGCACGGTTGTCATTGGTAACAATCTCAATGCCCGTTGCGCCATCAATCACGTGGTTGTTGGTAACGATATAGCCGTCGTCTGACATGATGACACCTGATCCGGCGCCTGCACCCATGCGTGGCGGCTTTTGATAGAGGCCATCACCAAAGAAGAAGTGACGGATTGGGTCGAAGGTGTAGTAACCTCCGTCGAGTTCATAGGTGGTCTTTACGTGAACCACCGCATTCACGGTTTTTTCGGCTGCCTGCCTGAAGTCTACCGCCTCACTGGGTAGGGCATAGTTCACTTGTTGAACGTTGTTGTCTGTACGGTGCGCTGAACGCAGCTCTTCAACAGTCTTAAGTTCTGCAATCTCTTGATCGATGTAGCCCTTCAGACCGATGAATGCAATTCCGCCTCCGAAGGCTGCTGCAATGATGAATCCTATAGCTTTTTTCATGGTCTTTTACGTTTGTGAGTTGTACATCAAAATAACTGCCAATACCCCGCCAGCGTTGTGGCTCCGCTGTTAATTAATGTTAGGTGCAGATTCATGGGAGTTGCATAAAGTTCAATTGCCGGAAACTTCTCAATATTGCATGTCATGGAATTCTCTAAATACCACGGCGCCGGAAACGACTTTGTGATCATCGATGATCGTGAAGCGTCCTTTGACCTCAATGACCAAGCTTTGATCGCACACTTGTGTGATCGACATTTTGGCATTGGCGCGGATGGCCTGATGCTGCTCCGTAAGCACGATCGCCACGATTTTGAGATGGTCTACTTCAATGCAGATGGTGCTCCGTCTTCCATGTGTGGGAATGGCGGACGATGCCTCGTTGCATTTGCGCATCGCTTGGGAGTGATCGGCGATCAAACCACCTTTTTGGCGGTAGATGGCGTACACCACGCAGAGGTGCTTTCTGCCGAACGCATCAAACTCGCCATGAATGATGTAGAGGAGATCCTGAAGCCAGATGACGAAGGTCTGCTCATCGATACGGGATCACCGCATTACTTGCTGAGAAGAGCAGGTATTGAAAAGCTCGATGTATTCCATGAAGGTCGCCGAATTAGAAACCGCGAAGAGTTTCGGGCGGATGGCGTGAATGTCAACTTCCTAGAACGCAAAGGAGATCAGGTCTTCATTAGAACCTATGAACGAGGGGTGGAGAATGAAACGCTCGCTTGTGGAACAGGCGTTACCGCTGCCGCTTTAGCGATGGCTTATTGGGAACAGATGGATTCTCCCGTGCACCTCAAAGCAGTGGGCGGAGACCTTACGGTATCCTTTGAGCGGACAAGCCATGGATTCAATCATATTTGGAAGACAGGTCCCGTCAAACACGTTTTTGATGGCACGTACTTAGGATGAGGATAGCAGGAAAGGATACCGTACTTGACCTTCCTACAGAGGAAGACGTTGACACCATTACCGCATGGGAGAACGATCCCAGCCACTGGTTGGTGAGCGATACCCTTGCCCCGTATTCACGTGAGCAGATCTTAGATTTTGTGCAACAGAACGATGATATCTATGAAAGCGGACAACTGCGCTTGATGATCCGGTCCTTGGATGGGGTAGAACGCATTGGATGCATCGACCTCTATGGCTTCGATCCGAAAAATAGAAGGGTTGGTGTGGGCATCTTGGTTGATCCTGACTTTCGCGGACGAGGATTGGCTAGAGAGGCTTTAGCGCTTTTGGTTGACTATTGTAAGAATGATCTGGAGATGCATGGTGTGTATGCCGAAGTGTTGAGCAACAATCCCTCTAGCCAGCACCTCTTTGAGTCGGTTGGCTTTGAACAAACGGGAATTAGAAAAGAGTGGCTGGTGGATGGCAGTCAGTACATCGACCAGTTCTTCTATCAAAAACTGTTTGACCGATGAGCATCAAACGCTTTATCCTCGGACTGGTCTTGTTTTTACTGCTGATCGGAGCGTACCTCGGCTGGCAATACTATCAGCGCATCTTCTCGGTGAACGTTCAGTTGAAGGCGTCGAGTGTTGATTTCTATATCGGATCAGATTGGACGTATGGGGACGTGAAAACCGCGTTGATGGAGCAGGGCGTAATTGAAGACAGCGTTTCTTTTGATTGGGTAGCAGAGAAGAAGAGTTATCCGAGCTTGGTGAAGTCTGGTAAGTATGTGATTCCCGATGGTTTGAACAACAATCAGCTGGTCAATTTGCTGCGCAGCGGAGAGCAGGAACCTGTCCGCTTAGTACTTCGCTCAGTACGCACGAAAGCGGAGCTCGCGCAGAACGTGGCTGCTTACATCGAAGCAGATAGCGCATCCATTCATGGATTACTGAACAGCCAAGACTTCTGCTCGAAGTATGGATTTGAACCCCTCACCATCATGACCATGTTCTTGCCCAATACCTATGAATTCTACTGGGCAACCGATGCCGAAGAATTCATGATCCGAATGGCGAGGGAATACAAGCGCTTCTGGACCGATGAACGAAAAGCGAAAGCAGCAGCCTTGAACCTTTCGCAGTCACAGGTTTCCATTCTTGCTTCCATCGTACAAGCTGAACAGGCAGCACATCCAGATGAGCGCCCAATTGTAGCCGGACTCTACCTCAACCGCTTGCGACGCGGAATGCGCTTGGAGAGCGACCCGACCCTTATTCATGCCATCGGAGATTTCACCATAAAGCGTGTTCTCAATGTGCACAAGGAAATCCAATCGCCTTACAATACGTATAAGAATAGCGGTTTGCCTCCTGGGCCGATCTTACTGCCAGAGCTGAGTTCCATCGATGCGGTTTTGAATCCGGCTTCGCACAACTACCTGTTCATGTGCGCACGAGAGGATTTTTTGGGTTACCACAACTTTGCATCGAGCTACCGCGACCACATCAACAACGCCCGTAGGTACCAACGGGAGTTGAACAGACGTAAGATATATAAGTAAACGGATTAATATCCGCGCTTGATGCGTTGCTCGCGCTTCTGAAGGCTCTTGTGTCCATTCACCGTGCGCTTATGTTTCATTTTCTGACTCCTACGGTGCATGTCGCACTTGATGATGCCGCAACATTTATTCTTCGTGCGATAACCGGAGCTGCCGTCCAATACCATACAGCTGCTTAGCAACATAACGCTGCAAGCGAATAGGAGTAGGTATTTTGGAGTGCAGAGCTTCATGGGGATTACGAATTTAAGGATGATTTAGCTTGCCTCCGACGTTTGCCTTCCAAGCGCATGGAGATGGCGTAGGGTAAAGCTCAGGTCATTCAATGGCGTGTAATGCTTCAGGTACTTGAGGTTTTGTTGGATCACCTGCGTATCCGATCCGTCTGGCATGATCACATTAAAATTAGGGTGGAGGATGCCTTGCTTCATCTTGGGAAGCAAGGGGTGTTGCCCACGTGGATCGGTTGAAACCAAGGTGCGCTCACCCAACAACAGCATCCAAAGGTTCTTCAGAAAGCCCTTACGGTCATCTGCAAGTAAGATGAGCAATGGACTAGCCACCAACATCAATGGCCAGAGCAATAGGTCGAGTGTTCGTTTTGACCTGCGTATGGATTGTGCATTGAGTCGTTTCAAGTCGCCGACCTTTAACGCCTCTTTCTCCGCGATTACCTCGCTGCCGCCGATGAGGTACATGGGTGAGCCGGTCGCCATCTTCAAGTCAACATCTCTTGCGCTACAGGCTTCCATCATGGATATGAGTCGCTTATTGCTGAGCACAGCAGTATCAAAAATCACTTCGTCAATTTGAAACTCTTCGATTGCTTGTTCCAAGGCACCGGCGTGGGTGATGAATCCGAGTGGATAGACCTTGTGCTCCGCTAAACTGATCCCTGCGGCAAATTGAGGTTCCAATTCATGGGCAGCCAGGAAGCTTTTGACGTTGCCCAAGCTTTCCTCGGTGCCGACTACCAATATGCGTTGAGCGCCTTGGGTGAAAACCCGATCGCGCATAGTACCGATTAAAGAAGGGAGCAGTGCGCGCCACGTCAACCCACCGAGTAAGGAGATCGCAGAGCCGATCAAGACCACAGCCCGTGAAAACCGATAAGATTCAGGAAGCAAGGCGTAAACGCCAAGCAACACTAGAACCGCAATACCCCAACCCCTGATCAGCCGCGCAGGCTTGTAGTTTTTGTCGTACACATTGGCATACATCAAGACGATTGCAATCACGATCGAATAGCCGACGATGGAGGCGCTAACAAATGGCAGCTCAAAATTCTTCCCTGCAAAATCTGCGTACCACTGCGTGGATAGGTAAAACGCGATCAGCGCGATGACACCATCCAACAACGCCTGCCAAACACGTCCGAAGATCCGCCTCAAGATGGCCAGGAAGGCCCGGAAGTAGATGGCCAGGTTGATCAGGATGCCAAACAAGGATGCCTGTCCCTTTTCGAAGTGCTTCTTAGCGAAGATGATCATCGCACGGTAGAACACGAACACATAGTTTACGCTCCCTTTCTTGGTGCTTTCACCTTTGTAGTGAATGATGCGTGTATCTGGAAAGTAAAGGTTCTTGTAGCCTGCCTTGATCAAGCGATAGGAGAGGTCGATGTCTTCTCCGTACATGAAGAAGTCCTCATCCAGCAAGCCTGCCTTGTCCAGCGCTTCGCGGCGCATCATCATAAAAGCTCCCGAAAGGATCTCGACTTCGTGCTCATCCTCTTTGTTGAGGTAACTCAAGTGGTAACTTCCGTATTTACGGGATCTCGGGAAGAGGTTTGAAAGTCCAAATACCTTGTAAAACGCAGCACGTGGGGTAGGAAGACCTCGCTTGCTTTCCGGTAGGAAGTTTCCTGTTCCATCCACCATGTGAACTCCGAGTCCGCCGATCGTAGGGTCTGCGTCCATGCGCTCTACGGCGCGCAGAAACGCATCTTCTGAAACCACGGTGTCAGGGTTTAAGAGCAGCAGGTATTCACCCCTTGCAGCGCGCATACCGATGTTATTGCCCCGTGAAAAACCAGTGTTTTCCTTGGAGTAGATGTATTGCACCTCGGGGAAGCGTGCAGCCATCATCTGATCAGAACCATCGGTGGATGCGTTATCTACCACGATCAGCTCTGCCTCCAAGCCCTTCATAGCCTTCAACGCAGCACCAACCGCCTGCTCTAGGTAGTAGCGGACGTTGTAGTTGACTATGATGACACTGAGCTTCACTATCCGCTGGATCGCATAGAAGATTCGTAGGGCAAGCGTCCCTGCAACGAACGTCCGAGGGTCAGCTCATCGGTGTACTGGAGCTCATTGCCGATGGCTACACCTCGGGCAAGGGAAGTAACCTTGATCTCATGATCGAGCAAGCGCTTGTAGAGGTAAAAACTGGTAGTGTCGCCTTCCATCGTAGCAGGCAAGGCGAAGATGATCTCCTTGGTGCTCTCCATGTTGGCACGGTCCAATAAGGTCTCGATGTGGAGATCGCTGGGCGATATGCCGTCTAAGGGTGAAATGACTCCACCAAGAACATGATAGGTGCCGTAATATTGTTCGGTTCCCTCGATTGCTAGCAGATCGCGTAGGTCTTCAACCACGCAGATGGTCGACTGGTCCCGCTTGGGGTGGCTGCAGATCTGGCATTTGGGTCCATCAGATACGTTGTGGCACACCTCGCAAAAGCCGAGTTCATCCACCATTTTGCATATCGCCTGTCCAAAGCCTTTGGCATCATCAGGCGACATCTTCAAAAGCTCTAGGGTATAGCGGAGGGCTGTGCGTCTTCCTACCCCTGGTAGGCTTTCAAAATAGGAAACGGTTTTTTCGAGCAGTTTCGATGGGAGTTCCATGCCGCGAATGTAGCTAAGAATGGCCTCTGCTGAGCCAGCTCTTTAAGGGAATCAGGGCTTGATCTCAACGATCTCAAAGCGTAGATCTTGTCCGCCCCGTTCAAATTGGAAGTGTTCGCCTTTGCGTTTACCAAGCATCGTTCGGATGATTGGGGCGGTGAAAGAAACCTTGCCCTCTTTCAAGTTGGCTTCATCCACACCAACGATGCGGAAACACTGTGCTTGCTTCTGGCTCTCTGGTCGGAAGCACACCACTTTTCCGAAGCGTACTTCGTCCTGCTGATCGTCTGGTTCGATCACCTTGGCACTCTGAATGCGCACCTCGAGTTGTTGCAATTGCACGTTGATCACCGCTTGCTGTCTTCTGCGTTCGCGGTCTTCCATCGCTTCCGTTTCCTTGAATGCAGCCTGTAGTTCTTCTTTTTCCTTGAGCAATGCTTGGTGGCCTGCAGGTGTAACCAGGTTCTCTGATTGCTCAGGCAGGGGTGCTCTTGGCGGCACAAAGGGGGCTTCTTCCTGATCGTCTTCCTTTACAAATCCTCTGCTCATGAAGCGAAAGATAGGGAATTCAACGGGTTCCTTACAAGCAGTGATGGTGCCTTGCGATCTCTTGTTATTTTCGAGGCATGAATGCTGAACAACGCTTTCGTGCCCTGGTGGTACGCGAAATGGAGGATGGTAGTTTTCAACGCGCCATCGAAGAAAAATCGATCGATGAATTGCCGGAAGGTGAGGTGCTGATCAAGACAGCCTATGCCGGACTCAATTACAAAGACGCCTTATCGGCCTCTGGACACAAGGGGATCAGTCGCCACTTTCCGCACACGCCGGGTGTGGATGCTTGTGGATTGGTAGCCGCCACAGCTAGCGATGCATTTGAGCTTGGGCAGGAAGTGATCGTGACGGGTTATGACCTCGGAATGAATACCTCTGGTGGCTTTCAGGAATATGTGCGTGTGCCTGCCGCGTGGGTGGTTCCTAAACCTGAAGGACTGACACTCAAAGAGGCAATGGTGCTAGGAACGGCTGGATTCACAGCAGCGCTCAGCTTGTACAAGATGGAGCGCATGGGGCAAAATCCAGCTATGGGAGAGGTCTTGGTGACCGGAGCTACGGGTGGTGTCGGAAGCATGGCTGTTGGTATCCTAGCAAAAGCGGGCTACAAGGTGATCGCTTCCACCGGTAAGAAGGATGAAGCGAGCAAAAAGCACTTGGAGCAACTCGGGGTGCATCGCATTGAAGATCGTTCGTTTGCAGACGATGATTCGGGCAGACCGCTCCTCGGAAGTCGATGGGCTGGGGCGATCGATACCGTTGGTGGAAATACCCTCGCAACCTGTGTAAAGGCGTGTCAACGAAAAGGAAGCGTAGCCAGCTGTGGTTTGGTAAAGACCCATGATCTCCACATGACGGTCTATCCATTCTTGCTGAATGGCGTGAACATCCTTGGGGTAGATTCTGCTGAAACGGATATGGAACTCCGTAAAGCGCTGTGGCAAAGATTGTCTGGAGATTGGAAGATCGATAACCTGTCGAACTACGGCAACTTTGTTGAATTGGATGACATCATCGATCAAATGGACCTGATCCTAAAAGGGCAAACCAAGGGCAGGGTAGTGGTTGACTTCAGTCGCTAGCGCCGGATCTTACGTCCTTTGGTCCTGAAGCTTTCCCATGGATTGGGATCCAAGGCTTCGATCTGCAGAGACAACTTCTCTTTCGGATCGAAGAGGGTGCCGTTCAACGCAAGTGCTCCTTTGTCCATGGATTGTACCAATAGCTCACCTTCGTAGATAAAGCTGCTTCGGTCGTTCTCGCTGAACATCCGTCGCTTCTCTAGATCCACTTCTGCCTTCAAATGTGTGCTTGATAGCGACCATCGGTCTTGGAAGGGCTGGTAAACGAACTCAACGAGGGTTTCATTGATCTCATAGCTTAGTCCATAAACCCAGAGCAGTGCACGCGCATAGCCTGGGATCAGATGTTTTTCAGCGTCCTTCATAAAGCCAAAGGAAATCTTCACAAATGCCATGGATTCCTGATCGATCCACAAGGTACCGTCAAAAAGCGGGTCATCGGCCTTCCGGTCGGGCTCGAAATCGATCACAACGATCGTTCGCTCTCCAAAGCGCTGCGGCTTACCATACCAGAAGTTGTATTGATCATGCGTGGTGCTATCCAAGAAATTCACTCGGTTGTCATTCACATGCATGGGGGCCTCCGGGTGCCTGATTGGATCAAGTTGCAACATGAGAACAGGATTCACCACCTCCCAATTGATCTCGTTCTCTTCCTCGTCATACGTTTCATTGTTCTTCTCTGCCTGCTTCCGTTGCTTTTTAAGCTCTTTGTCCATTTCCTTTCGCATGAACTGAAGCTCTTCCTCTGAATTACACCTTCCAGCTTCTAGGGCGATGATGAAACTGTCGCGTTTGACCAGGTATCCAGGTTGGTTAAAGCTGAGGTAGGCCTCGTTCAGGTTCAGAAAGCGGCTGTTCTCTCGGATCCATTCCCGGTAAAAACCAGTTGCATGAGAGGAGTCTACTACGCAGTTGTCCTTGATCTTGCCCATCGCTTGATTGATGAAGGCCTCGGGTGGTATAGGCCGAACCACTACCTCATCCAATTCCAACATGCTTGAAGGAAGCTTGATGGTATCCAGTTTCAATAGTTCGCTTTTGCTGTAAGACCGCGTTCTGTATCCGATGCAGCTGAGCGTGTATTGCGCGTCTTCGAGTTCATCGTAAACGATCCTGCCGCGATGGTCACCAACGAAACCTGCGCTGCTTCCTTCTTGCTTCATCGTGATATAAGGAATCGGATTGAGCGTGGTGCTGTCTACAACAAACACCTCTTGGGCATACACATGCACGCTTTCCAAAATCAGAAAGAACAACATCAGTTGTAGGTGTTTCAGGCGATGGACCCGCATCCTTTAGGCGTTTTGCTCCAAGCAAACATCGCAAATTCCGCAATCCTTCGTGTCTAACTCTCCAAAGTAGGCCGAAAGCGTCCTGCTTCTGCAAAGGCTTGTATTCTCGATGTAGCGGAGCATGGCTTCGTATTTCTCTTCATGAACGCGTTTGCGCAAGGTATAGTGTTCATGGGAAATCCGTAGGTTCTTGGTATGCACACGTTCATGCACAAAGGTGATGCTAGGAAGGGTCTGACTGGCGTGGTATTCCGCATATCCGCTCTCATGCATCCATTGAAGCACATCAACTACCTGCTGTTTTGACCGCTGTGCGCGGATGGAGATCAAACGTTCATTGATGCGTACAGCTTCCTCAAACAGCCGAGGGTAGGAGCGTAGCAGCCCTTCGATCACATGCTCTAGGTTGCTGCTTCGGTCTCGCAAGCTTCTAATGGTCTGGTGGTCTGCCGTGATCATCAATGTGCTTTTCGCATTGTCCTTTACATTGAAAAAGAGGTAGTCTTCACGTTCCAGGAATCGGAGGCTCTGCTCCATCACAAAGGCGTTAATCTTGTGTGTAGCACAGACCTGTTCTAGGTCGATGTAATGGTGCTCCTCCTTGCCGCTACCCACCGCCAATCGAAGCGTATCGCATACCACATCGTAGCTGCGCTTGATGTCATCCTTGCTTGGGAATGCCTGCTGGTGCTTGTCATGAAATCGGTCTAGGTCGCTTTTCGTGAGCAAGCAGATCCCGTAGGCCTTATTCCCATCTCTACCTGCACGTCCAGCTTCTTGGTAGTAGTTTTCTAGGGTGTCTGGAATATCCAAGTGTACCACGAAGCGCACATCCGGTTTGTCAATACCCATCCCGAACGCGTTGGTGGCCGCAATTACGGGTGTTTCCCCGCTGGTCCAGCTTTCCTGCTTCAGCTGCCGCTCCTCATTGCTGAGTCCGGCATGGTAAAAGTCGCACACAAAACCCCGTTTGTTCAAGGCGTTGCTGATGCGCTCGGTGCCTTTTCTGCTTCGGGTGTAGATGATGCCTGAGCCTCCTTGCTTCGCAGCGATGCGTTCGATGGTTCCGAGTTTATCCTCTTCCCAATGGATGAAATAGGCGAGGTTGGATCGTTGAAAGCTGTTAAAAAACAGCTTTTTACCCTTCTTTAACTCAAGCTTTTGTTGGATATCTTCAACCGCCTCTTTCGTTGCACTTGCTGTCAAGGCAATGATGGGTACTTCAGGGTGCCAATCGCGGAGCTTGGAAATGTTCAAGTAGGACGGACGAAAATCATAACCCCACTCACTGATGCAATGCGCCTCATCTACGGCGATCAAGGCGAGCTTCATCTTCTTGATCCGTACTTCGGCCATTTGGGTGGCTAGTCGCTCAGGCGATACGTAGAGAAATTGGATTTCATCGGTGTAGATGCAGCGGTCAAAGGCAGCGTCAATCTCGCTTTCCCTCAAGGCTGAGGTGATCGCCATGGCACCGATGCCTCGGTCGTTCAGCTGTTTCACTTGGTCCTGCATCAAAGCGATGAGCGGCGAGATCACGATGGTGATGCCTTCCATCATGAGTCCAGGTACTTGGAAACAGATCGACTTTCCCCCTCCAGTGGGCAGGAGGGCAACGGTGTCTTTCCCGGCTGTTACGTGCGCAATGATCGGCTCTTGCAACGGGCGAAAGGCGTCATAACCCCAATATTTCTGAAGAACCTCAGTTGGTTTCATCGATTCTGAAAACGGGGTAGATCATGAAGCGATCTACCTCGAAATGGGGTGATCGCTTGTAAAGGAAGTACAGCTGAGCAAAGGCATTCTCTGCATGCTCAGGATGCTCCATTAAGAACTGCTCGAAAGCTTTGCGGTGTTCCGGATCTTTCAGCATTTCTACCGCTTCTGGCTCGAATACGTAGCTGCTGAACCATTCTTTCTGCTGCAAGATCTCGTCGTAGAAATTCCAATTGAAATAAGCATCCGGTGCGCTCGGTTCCAAGGTTTCGATCAAAAAGCGTTTCATGCGTTGATCCGTTGATGCAAGCACGTAGCTGCCTTTGTGAAAACGACGTACAATGGGTTCTGCAACTACACTCGTTTTGGAGTGGAGGTAATGTCCTTCATATGGGGTCTCAACCGTTTCAAAATCAAGGATGCGGTATTGGCTTACCGTCATTTGTGTATCCCGGTCCAAAGCCACAAGCACTACACCGTTCCATTTTAACCGCTCGATGACCTCATGCCATGCCGTGGGAATCACATAATACAATGGCGCTTGAACCGTAGTCGTAGGGGTCAATTGGTTGTAGTACGGGATCTTTCGCTCCCATGGTGAGGCGGGGTTATAGCTGAGTTGAGGTAAGCCGGTCACGACGCTGCTGTCATAGCGCGCTTCGTACCCTTTGAAAAGCAGGCTGTCTGCGGCCTTACGATTGGTCACATGTGCCAATGCAAAGCGCTGCTGCTGCAACATGAAGCGATCAGCGTCTGCGCGCGCTTCCAAGATTGCATCGCCCAACTTCGCGATGCGTTGCGTGAGGGTATGCATGAATTGTTCCGTCATACGCACCCTGGCGCTATATGGCTTTAGCATGTGAGTCTCGGTGAGCAGCGCGATGGTGTGGCGCAAGCTGAGGAAGCCTGTGGAATACCTCGGCGAATCGTAAAAGGCCGTGTAGCCTGAGTCTGGAGTGGTTCCGAAAACGTTCACGTAAGGAATGATATGATCACCGATGGAGTCGAAGTGTGCCTTGATCGGAAGTTCAAATTCCTCATAAACGAAGCTGTCTAGCGGAGGGGTTTGCTTAGCGTGATGTGCGTAAAGGTAGGTGAGGGTATAGGGATAGTCCGCGCCATTGCTCACGTGGGTTTCGAGGTAAACATCGGGGTCTAGGGCGCTGACGAGTTGTATGAACGACTGGGCGTTTCGGCTATCGGCTTTGATAAAGTCTCGGTTGAGGTCTAGGTTGCGTGCGTTGCCACGGAAGCCGTATGCTTCAGGGCCATTTTGATTGGCGCGGGAGCAGCAGTTGCGGTTCAGGGATCCACCTATATTGAACATGGGGATCACCGCGATGATCACTTCATCCAAGATGCCTTGCTCTTTCTCATCTTGCAGCAGCTTTCGGATGTACAGCATGGATGCATCCACGCCATCGGGTTCACCGGGATGAATACCGTTGTTGATCAATAAAAGCGGACGCTTTCTTTCCTTCAGGCTTTCCAGGTTGAAGTTGGCGCGCTTGTTCACTACAACCAAATGCAGTGGTTCGCCGCTGTCTGTTTTTCCCGCCTCCAGTAGCTTAACGTATGGACTTGCTTCTTCCAGCTGTCGCCACCATCGGATGGTTTCCTCATAAGTGGCGGTCTGATTTCCATTGCCCAATTCGTAAGGGGTTGGGAGTCGCTCCGTAGTGACGCTGCCAGAACAAGCAGACAGAATGGTAAGCAAGAGCAATGCGTAGCGGTAGATCTTCATATAGGATGATTCAAGCATCCAAATCAACACATTATCAAGGGCATCAACAATAGGAAATATGATGTATTATTGATACACAACCAACTTATACACCACACTATGAAACTATTGAAGATTGTTCTCGGCACGATCGTGAGCCTCGTGCTTGTCCTATTGATTCTTGGACTGATTGCTCCGAACGAAAATCATGTAGAACGCTCCATTGTCATTGATGCACCGGTTGAAGATGTGCGTGCAAAGACCATGACCTTTGAAGCCATGCTCACTTGGTCGCCATGGGCTGATCGGGATCCCAATCAAAAGGTGACGATAGAGAATGATGGACAAGTAGGTGCGCTTTATACTTGGGATGGCGAGGATAGCCTGGTAGGGGCGGGGAGCCAAACCATTACCGCCATGTCAGAAAACGAAGTGGTTACCCACCTCCATTTCATCCGTCCATTCGAATCAGAAGCGGATGCTACCACTACGCTAGAACCAATGGGCGATCAAACGAAGGTGACGTGGACATACCATGATCACACGCCATACCCGTTCAATGTCATGAACTTGCTTTTCGATATGGATGAGATGCTCGGTCCGGATTTCGATTTGGGTGTCCGCCGATTGAAAGACGTGGTAGAACGCGAGTCCTAAAGGCAAGGATAAAACTGACATAAATCTTGTTTTGATCAGTATTTAGTGTAATTGTCTGTTATAAAGGTGGTTATGCTATTCTTAACGCCTTGATGTTGGAAGTGGCGCTTCTCTGTTTATGGCTGCTTAAGCGGCAGCCCTTACATTTGTGGTCAAATACAAAAAAAGGAGGGGGTAATTCATCCATCACAACGTCCTCCAAAATCAGATTTTTATGAAGGTTGTAGAAGAAAAGAACAACGTTTCCCTACATTACACAGGCACACTTAACAACGGTGAAACGTTTGACTCTTCTGAGGGTCGTGATCCGCTTACATTCGAAGTAGGTAGTGGTCAGGTCATTCCCGGATTCGATAAAGCCGTACGCGGCATGAAGATCGATGAGTCAAAGAAGTTTACCATCGCAAAAGATGAAGCGTATGGCGACGTAAACGAAGAGCTCGTTTATGAAGTGCCAAAAGATTCTATTCCAGCAGATCTAAACCCGCACGAAGGCCAACGATTGGTATCGAACCTTCAGGACGGTCGACAGATCCCAGTTACGGTGACGAAAGTTTCAGAGGAGTCCATCACACTAGACGCCAACCACCCATTGGCAGGTCAAGATCTCACGTTCGATATCAAGATCGTTGCGATCGACTAAATTTTTTGTTCACTAAATTCTCTTAATTTGAATCAAGCAGTTCCAAGATTCGAGCGACGCTCGAAAAAAGAGTTCTCACAGACCTTGCGAAAGCGGGTTAACGAGTACTTCGAGAAAAACAACATCAGCAGAACAGGTGATGCTCGCATCATCTTCAAGGCTTTGGCCATGTTTGCGATGTACTTTGGTCCATACGCGATCA
This sequence comes from uncultured Flavobacteriales bacterium, assembly GCA_913057205.1. Taxonomy (GTDB): domain Bacteria; phylum Bacteroidota; class Bacteroidia; order Flavobacteriales_G; family Salibacteraceae; genus SHAN690. The sequence continues at coordinate 7,105 of CAJXNO010000023.1, read as the reverse complement.
TCGTTTCTACCCCAGTTGACCCTTGGGCTTACCTCGGACTTAGCGTGGTCATGGGTATCGGTTTGGCCGGTATTGGATTGGCTATCATGCACGATGCCAATCACGGCTCGCTTTCTACGAAGAAGTGGGTGAATGAGACTTTTGCGTATTCGTTGAATCTAATCGGTGGTAATGCACTGTCTTGGAAGATCCAGCACAACGTATTGCACCACAGCTTCACCAATGTGCACGGTGTGGATGAAGACCTCGAAGGAGGACACATCATGCGTTTTACGCCGAATGAGCCTTGGAAGAAGCGTCACCGCTTGCAGCACATCTATGCTTGGGGACTCTATTCATTGATGACCTTTAGCTGGGTGTTGATCAAGGATTTCAAGCGCATGGGCAAGTACCGCGACCTTGGCTTGTTGGAAGCGCAAGGAGCAACCTATGCAGGAGCCATCGCCACGCTTGTGGTTTCTAAGATCGTTTACATCGGCTATATGTTGGTGATTCCGCTTATGCTGGGTTACAACGTTTGGTTGGTGCTTACAGGATTCTTCATTCTGCACATTTTGGGTGGACTCATCTTGGCGATGATCTTCCAGCCTGCGCACATTATGGAGAACCATGAGTTCATCGAGAATGAGCGCGATGTGATCAATGAATCTTACGAGAGCCATCAGTTGAACACAACGAGCAACTTTGCTCCAACGAATAAGCTTTTGACATGGTATTGCGGAGGACTGAACTACCAGGTTGAGCACCACATCTTCCCAAGCATGTGCCACGTGCACTATCCTGCGGTCTCCAAGATCGTGAAGGAAACCGCGGAAGAGTTTGGATTGCCTTACCGCAGTGTTCCGACCTTTAGAGAAGCGCTTGGCTTACACCAACGCACGATGAAGAAGCTGAGTCAACCCGAATGGGCACTCTGATTCAAACAATTTACTTTTAAGGGGCGCAAGCCCCTTTTTTTATGGATAAATTTTACTTGATCGATGCTTTTACTGGCGATGGTGCAGCGGGAAATCCGTGTGCGGTGGTCTTTGTGTCCGATCTTTCAGATACAGCACGACTCCACGAGATCGCTATTGTGTTGAATCAGCCTGCCACTACCTTTTTACTGAAGAAGGAAGATGGCCATTATGGCGTAAGATGGTTCGCTCCTGAATCGGAGATCGATCTCTGTGGGCATGGTTCCTTGGCGGCAACGTGGCTCTTGGCACAACAGCAACCTGAACGTACGTCGTTTACCCTGAACTACAGCAAGGGTAGCATCGTTGGTACCGTGGTTGGTGATGCGGTGCGTATCGCAGGCGATACCATCCTTTCTGAAGAGCAGGAGATTCCTGAGCACGTTCAAAAAGGCTTTAAAGCAACGGTGCTTTCGTATCACCACAACTGGAACAAACCCATCGTGGTGCTGGATGATCTAGCAGCATTGAAAGGGCTAGAGGTCGATTGGCCCGTGCTTGAATCATCTGACACCTTTGCCTATGCCGTAACCGCAAAAGATAAGGGCGGCAAGTACGACTTTCAATCTCGGGTGATCTTGCCGCATTTGAAGAAACGGGAGGACCAAGCCACCGGGAGTGCTCAGATGGTGTTAGCACCCTATTGGTCGAAGGTGCTCGGAAAGCAGGCGTTCAATGCTTTCCAGTGCAGTGAACGCGGGGGACGCATGGCCTTAGCGTATGATGGAAGTAAGGTGGAGATCACCGCTCAATGCCGTTACCGAGGCATGGGAGAGCTCGTTTAAGACGGTCGTGCAATAAGTCCATTCATTCTTCCATCTTTGTGTTCATGATGTTCGACAAACCATTTGATTTCAATCGAATTGTTCAGTTGCTGATCACCATCGCCGCGGTGATTGGTGTGTACTTGTTGTTGGATCGCTTGTCGACCGTTTTAATCCCTTTCTTTCTAGCGTGGCTAGTTTCCTACTTACTGGAGCCGCTGGTCAAGATGGCGCAGCGTTTGGTGAAGAAACGCATTCCCGCAGTGATCATCACCTTAGTGGCGATCGGTGGTGCATTTACAGGTTTTCTTGCGCTCTTCATTCCCTTGCTCTTGGATGAGCTATCCACCTTGAAACGACTGATGTCTGCTCAGTTAAGCAACCTCGACTGGCCAGCTTGGATCCCGAAGGATACCGCAGGGGCCATGGATGAATTTCTGTCTGGACTGCGTATCGAAGATGTAATGCAGCAGGAGGGTGTTGCAGATCAAGCCGTTGGCGCGCTATCTGGTTTTTGGGACGTATTGACCGGCGTTTTCGGTGCTTTGGGGGCATTGTTCGGCGTGGTAACCTTCTTGCTTTACCTCGCCTTCATCATGATCGATTACGATGTGATCAGTAAAGGGTGGAGGAACTTGGTTCCGGAGAAGTACCGAAAGGTGGTCAACATGCTCATGGAAGATATGGAAGAGGGGATGAACGGCTACTTCAAGGCCATGACCAAGATCGTGATTTGCGTGGCGATCCTCTTTGCGATCGGTTTCAAGATTATCGGCTTGCCGTTTGCCATTGTGTTGGGCATTACCCTCGGCATCATGAACTACATCCCTTATTCACAGCTGATCGGGATCGTTCCTGCAGTTGGATTAACCGCCCTTCATAGCCTAGAAACGGGAGAGAATTTTTGGTTCATGTTGCTCTTGGTCATTGTGGTGTTCACCGTGGTTCAGTTGGCGCAAGACCTTTTTCTTACCCCGAAGTTCATGGGAGATTTCAGCGGATTCAACCCAGCGATCATTTTGTTATCCCTCAGTATTTGGGGTAGCCTGCTTGGCATGATCGGTGTGATCATCGCGATTCCGTTGACGTCGATCTTGCTCGCCTACTATAAACGCTACATCCTCGATCGGAAGAAATGAAGGTAGCCGTAGTGGGAGGAGGAGCAGCCGGGTTCTTTGCTGCCATTGCCGTGCGCACGCATCACCCGGAGGCCACAGTGAACCTCTTAGAGAAATCTTCAAAGACCCTATCCAAGGTCAAGATCAGTGGAGGTGGACGGTGCAATGTGACCCACGATTGCAGAGCGGTTCGAGACCTCATCCAACACTATCCGCGTGGTGCGAAATTCTTGAAGACGGCCTTTCAGCAGTTCAATGTCAACGATACCATCGCGTGGTTTGAAGCGCAGGGTGTGAAACTCAAGACGGAAGCCGACGGTAGGATGTTTCCCACTACCGACCGCTCAGAGACCATCATGCATGCGCTAACCCATGCCGCTGAATCAAGTGGGGTTCAGCTTCGCTTGAAGGCTCCTGTGGATGTTATCGATATTCACGAGGAAGGACTCTCATTAAATATCGGAAACGAGCAACGCGCTTATGACCGGGTGATTATTGCAAGCGGTGGGAGTCCGAAGCGCAGCGGACTGGAGTGGCTAGCGGCAATGGGGCAACCGATCGTTGATCCGGTACCATCATTGTTCACCTTCAACTTACCGAACAACCCAATTTGTGCGCTCCAAGGGGTATCTGTGCCCCATGCGGTGGTCTGGTTGGAAGGGGAGAAGTGGCGCAGTGAAGGTCCCTTATTGATCACGCATTGGGGCTTGAGTGGTCCTGCTGTATTGAAGGCCAGCGCCATTGCGGCACGCACTTTGGCAGAAAGAAACTATGAACACAAGGTCCACGTGAACTGGGTGGATGGATTAAACGATGCCGAACTCAGGGAGCAGTTCACTGAGCATCAGCATAGCCAGAAGAAGTTATCCAATGCCGGACTTCCAGCCTTACCCTCACGCCTTTGGAACTACTTGCTCGAACGAGCAGAGGTGAACCCAGATGCTCCTTGGAACAGCATCGGCAAGAAGGCAGTGAATCGCATCGTGGATGTGCTGACGAATGATGTCTATGCGATGAAAGGAAAGACCACCTTTAAGGAGGAGTTTGTGACCGCAGGTGGTGTAGCGCTAGCTGGGGTAGATCCGAAGACCATGCGCAGTAAGCACGTGCCACATGTATACTTTGCCGGTGAGGTGCTCGATATGGATGGATTTACCGGAGGCTTCAATTTCCAAGCTGCTTGGACTACCGCTTGGGTCGCCGGCCGCCTTGCTTGAGGCGAATGCCACCGGTTTCCAACTTTACCTTGCCACGCTTGTAGAGGCTGCCAAGTACTTTCTTGAAGACCTTCTTGCTCATGCCAAAGGCCTTTTGGATCTGTTCAGGATCGCTTTTGTCGTGGTAAGGAAGGAAGCCACCAGCCTCAATCAATGCATCTAACACCAGCGATTCATGATCATCCACGGCCTTATAACCAGGCGCCTGTAGGAGCAGATCGATGCGACCATCGGTACGCACTTGGTTCACGTAAGCCTTCATCCGATCGCCTTTCTTAATACTCTGAAAACGCTGGTTGTCGTAGATCATACCAAGGTATTCTTCGTCTACGATGGCCTGATAGCCCAAGTCATGCCGCTTCCAGACAATGATCTCCACCTCATCTCCAAAATTCAAGTTCTCTGGGCGATCAGAAACGTAGCGCTCTAGTCGCATCGAGGCCGCCAAGCGTTGAGTCAAGCGGTCTAAATAAACATAAATGAGTACTTCATCACCTTCATCAGGAGGGGAGGTGATCTCCTTCTTTGGGATCAACAAGTCCTTGGGTAGTCCCCAATCCAGAAACACCCCGATCGGGGTTACCTCTTTTACTTTAAGCAAGGCAAATCGGTTCACCGTAGCCAGAGGTTCTTCGGTGGTTGCGATCACACGGTCTTCGGAGTCTTTGTATACAAAAGCCTTGAGCCAGCCGCCGAGTTTGATCTTTTCATCCACGTAGCGCTTCGGTAAGAGCACCTCCAAGCCGTCCTCATCGCAGAGGAATACCCCGATGCTGCTCTCACGGGCAACGGTTAGTTCGTTGTAATCGCCAATTTTCACGCAGCGAAGCTACGCTTAAAGCAGCAAAGGCAGGCACTCGTAATGAATACCTGCCTTCGCAAACCTACTACCTATGAAATATTATTTACCGAGGTATGCCCGAAGCATCCATACGGTCTTCTCTTGCTCTCTGATGTAATCGCTCATCAAGGCATTCGTACCCTCATCATCCAGTTCACCAGAGAGGTCTAGGATCTCGCGCTCCAAGACCATCAAGGTGCTCAGGTTGTCGATGGTGGTTTGTACGGTGTCTTTAGCGCTTGTGAGTCCCTTTGCCGCCGTGATACTGGCGTGCTGTAGGTAATCTTCAAACGTGTGAAGGGGAGTGCCTTCTAAGGTCAAGATGCGCTCTGCGATCTCATCAACCGAAGTGTTGGCAAGCGTGTATAGCTCTTCAAACTTCGCGTGCAACTCAAAGAAGCTGCTGCCTTCGATGTTCCAATGGAAACCTCTCAGGTTCTGGTAATACAATTGGTAATTGGCGAGAAGCAGGTTGAGCTTTTCTACCAATTGTTGGGTTCTTTCTGGATTCAATCCTATGCTGTTTGTATGCTTTGTTTTCATGATTCAAATATCCGATGACTCAAGATATTACGAAAATCAATAATGTATATTTGCTCATAGTTATGGTTTATACAATTCAACAACTCAATTACCTGATCGCCTTGGATCGGTACCGGAATTTCAGCAAGGCAGCAGAACACGCCTATGTATCTCAACCCACGCTCAGCATGCAACTCAAGAAGCTGGAGCATGACTTGGGTGTCACCTTGATCGATCGTTCACGTCAGCCGCTTCGATTTACAGAGATCGGGGAGCAGGTATTGGAACAAGCCAAGGCCGCGCTCAATGAGCTGCGGGTGATCGATGACTTGATCAGCGACAGCAGAGGAGAGGTAAGTGGTGAATTGCGGGTGGGCATCATTCCCACCTTGGCGCCTTACATGATCCCACTCTTTTTGGGAGGATTCTTGAAGCGTTATCCAAAAGTGGATCTGAAGATCACCGAATACAAGACCGATGAGATCATCGCGAAATTGGAACGCGATGGCTTAGACGTGGGTATTTTAAGCACGCCCTTGCACCTCAAGTCGATCGATGAACGCCCATTGTTCTACGAAAAACTCTTGTCCTATTCAGATGAGGAGGTCAGCAAGGCTTATGGCAATCGGATCAGCATCGATCAAATGCTCGGACATAAGCTCTGGGTCTTGAGCGAAGGCAACTGCTTTAGAAATCAGTCCTTCAACCTCTGCGAGATCGATCAGACGCAGCACCGAGCATTGGATCTGACCTATGAGAGCGGTTCCATTGAGACGCTCATTCGCCTGGTAGACAAAGAAGGCGGTACCACGATCATACCCGAGTTGGCCCTAGACACCTTGAGCAGCGACCAGATCGACCGTGTGAAGTTCATTGGTGAAGACAATCCCGTACGAGAGATCAGCACCGTAACCCGCAGAAAAGGACTCAAGCGAAAGTTGATTGATGCCCTGAGGGAAGAGATAAACCAGTCCCTACCGAAGGTAGTGCGGGAGAATGAAGACAACCGACAGGTGGTTGAGATTTAGTTTTTGAGAGCTGTCGGCTATTGGCTGTCAGCTATCGGCTATCAGGGGGGAGTCTTAAGTCTTAAGGGGGGCTAGGGGCTAGGTGCTAGGCGAAATCGTTCGCTTTCAGTTCGACATGTGCGCCTGAGGCGTAGTGCGGATCTGCCGCACGCAAGTGTGGCGGAGACGTGTATCGAGAACGACAGGACCTATGGACGTGAACCCTCTGTTCGAAGTCTTCTTCAATTGTCTCTCCTTTTGGCTTGACCCAAAAGGAGCAAAAAGTCAAGGCTGTGTTAAAAATAAGAACCTGCTCTTCCCAAAGCCTAAGTTCGGCCGGATGATCTCCTCACCTACGTTCGGAGCTTTCCGGTCTTACTAAGGCTTCGCTTTGATCAGAACCTCATTTTTACCAAGGCCGGGATTTAGTTCTTGATGCCTTATGCGGTTTAATTAGCTGTCAGGGGCTAGGAGCTAGAACGAAGTCTTTTACTCATGCCATGTTGTTTCTCAGCGGTATTCGTGCTTGTCCGCCGGAGGCGGACAGGTGTCCTTTGTCTTTTGTCTTTCATCTTTTGTCTGAAGACCCCATTCCGCTGCCGTGCTTCGATACTTTTTTCGCCTTTGGCGAAAAAACCTCAGCATGACAGCTACGTGAAGGCATAACACCCTACAGCAAT
>CAJXNO010000022.1 GCA_913057205.1 uncultured Flavobacteriales bacterium | reverse complement strand
CTGACACAAGCCTCACTAAACTGGATTAATCAATTAGGATATCTGCTTTATCAACCAGCTCGGTTAGATTCAATTAGTTGAGCTTAGCAGAAAGGATTTTGAATATCAAAACAGTTGTATCTTAAGGCAGCCTAAACGGCAAATCCACTTTGGTTGGCTAATAGTTGTCAGAATCGATAATCAAAAAAGCGTAACCACTTATTAAACAAGTAGTTACGCTTTATAGTTGCGGAGAGAGGGGGATTCGAACCCCCGTTACGTTTCCGTAAACACGCTTTCCAAGCGTGCGCGATCAGCCACTCTGCCACCTCTCCTGAATGGGGCGGTAAACTTAATACATAATACGCTATCTGATTCCCTGTGTAACGCTTGGGTCGAGCTTGGATGCTTCTTGAATGTAGCGCTGGCCTTCCAATGGCCTGCTCATTTGGTTGTAGAGGATACCAAGGTTCAGCAGTACCCTGGCGTTCTCTGGTTCAATTTCCAGGGACTTATTGAAGGCATATAGGGCGCTGTCGCGTTGGTTGGTCATGGCATATACAATGCCGATCTTTTGGTAGGCCCCTGCGTTATTAGGGTCTGACTTGATGGCCAGGTTGAGGTAGCGCTTTGACTGCCTTAGGTCATTCAAATGCTTTCCGTAGAGTTCGCCCATGGCAGAGTAGACGCGTGCTTTGTCTGAACCTCCTATGACTTGCAGCAAGACCTGGTACCCTTGCATGGCAGGTTGGTAGGCACCTTCTTCTACGGCCTTGTTGGCTACCACCTCCAAATTCCTGGTGATGCGCTCTACACTTGACCTCCGTTCTACCGCACGTATAAAATAGTTCACACTGGCGGCGTAGTCACCCATCTCATAATAGAGGTTCCCCAAGATGTCGAGTGGCGGAAAGTAGCCCGGATAGATCTGAAGGGATTGCAGGGAATATCGCTCGCCTTCCTTGAGGATGCGCATGCGCTCCGTTGGGTTTGACACTTCCCTTGAGAGCTCTAGCATCTCACTTCCCATGGTCATCTTCACCTTCGCTGAACCGTCAGAAGTGCCAACATCCGCCTGAGCTAGACTGCGATCATTCTCCCAGGCGTAGTTCCTAGCGATGGTTTTTACGCTCAAGCCGATCATAAAGACCGCAAGTACACCTAAGGCCAACTGCTGACGCGAGCCTTTGCCCAGTTTCTCCACTATAAGGTATGCCACCACCAACGCAAATCCCAAGGATGGGATGTACAGAAAACGCTCGTTCATAAAGGCGCCGATATCAAAGAACAGGTTGCTGAAGAGGATGAAGGTTCCGAAGTAGATCAGTCCGCCAAAGGCGTACATATCCGCCTTCTGGAATTTCCAGGCCTTGTAGACCCCGTACAGTCCATAGCCCAAGATCACGGCATACGCTACCACACCAAGGATCGCCATGCCACTCGACCAGTCCACATAAGGTCGTTCACCAAAGACAAGCTCTGCATAGGTGCGGAAGGGGTGGTAAGGATAATAGTCGTGCGTCAATGGATGCGGCCAAACCAACAGTTTCAGGTACAAGGCCATAGTGAAAAAGATGCTCGCCAAGCGCTCGCTATCCGTGGCATTCAGGTAAGGCTTGTTCATCAATTCCTTCGCCACTTCTAGGCTTCCGCCTTGATCGGCAAAAACGCTCCATCGCACGAGCAGATAGGCCAAGGTGAAGAACAAAAGTGGTGATAATGCCATCAAACTCTTCTTAAGATCAGCCTGCGGGAAAAACAAGAGCGTAAGCGGAATCACCCCGAGGAAGGTGACCGAAGATTCTTTGGAAAAGAGGCTCGCCAGAAACCACAATCCCGCGAACAGCAAGTGCTTGGTTTCCGACACCTTCAAATACCTCAATACCTCTAAGAAAGCCAGCAACGCAAAGAGCAAGCTCATGATCTCATCCCTGCTCTTGATGTTGGCGGTTACCTCTGTATGCAATGGGTGTGCTAGGAAAATGAGCGTTGTTACGAATGGAATACTCCACCACCAACGATCCTCCTTCCAGCCGAATATCCTTACCAAAACAGCGAGGAGCACCACCCCTGTAAGTCCATACAAGAACACGTTGATAAAGTGGCTGATCTGCGGATTCTCTTCGAATAACTCCCATTCAATGGCGTGGGTGGTCAATGCAAGCGGACGGTAGCGCCCGCCCTCTACTAGGTTCTTCTTGGTGCCGAAAAACCCGGTCATCAGGTCGTTCGTCCATATCTCGTTTAACCCATCCAAGCCCTTCTTAGTGAAACTGTTGGAGGTGATGTAGATCTTGTCATCAAGCGCATACTCAAACGGGATCGTGTTTGCATAAAGCACAAATCCGAGCAGGAAAACGAGTAAATAAGGCATCTTGGAAGCGGTCCGCACTTCCGGTTGCGCAGTCGTTTCAGCCGCAGCCACTGCATCATCTTCGGCTGTGGCCTGTACAGACTTTTGATGCTTCTTGTATTTCCCTTTTCTAGCCATCAAACAGTGAGTTCTCCTCTAAGATTGGTTAGCATCTGCTCCTTGACCCAGTCAGCATCATCTGACTTGTCGAGCAAGAACATTAACTTGGTCAAGGTGGCTTCCAAGGTCATATCGCCGCAGCTCACCACCCCGGCATTCATCAAGCCCACGCTGGTTTCGTACTTGCCTTGCTCCACCTTCCCTTTTGCACATTGCGTTACGTTCACGATCACCATGCCTCGTTCCACAGCAAGGGTCAGTTCGTCTATGAGCGCCTTATCGCTGGGGGCATTGCCTGATCCGAAGGTCATCATCACCAATCCGCGTAAGTCTGTGTTGCGCAGCACGGAACGCACCAACTCCGGCATGATGCCTGGGAACATGGTCAAGACGGCTACGCGCTGATCAAAGCCCCCTACCACCTTGAATGCTTCTTCATCTGAACGGTAAAGCTCTTCAAAATCAAAATTGAGGTTTACGCCTGCTTCACCTAAGACCGGATAATTCGGAGAAATGAAGGCATCGAACGCCTCTGTACTGTATTTCTTGGTGCGGTTACCACGATAGAGCAGGTCTTCAAAGCATACCACCACTTCTTGTACCACCGGTTCATCGTTCATGGAGCGCGCCGCAAACTCTACGGAGGTGATCAGGTTATCGCGCGCATCGGTTCGGATCATACCGATGGGCAACTGAGACCCGGTCAGTACCACCGGCTTGCGTAGTCCACTGAACATATAGCTCAATGCCGACGCTGTATATGCCAAGGTATCTGAGCCATGCAAGATCACGAAACCATCATAAGCATCGTAGTTATCCGCCACCATCGCCGCGATCTTCATCCATCCTGTAGGCTCCATGTCTGAGCTATCGATCGGCTTTTCAAACGCGATGGAGTCGAGCTTGGCATCGAGCTTTCTGAGCTCTGGAATGGTATCGAGCACATGTGGCAGGTCAAACGGTACAAGCGTTTGCCGGTCTACAGACTCGATCATGCCGATCGTTCCTCCCGTATATATGATCAAGATGGAGGTCACCGCGCGAATTTGAAGGTTTTATCGAAATAAAACCCCGCCGTGAGTAAGAACTGTAAACGATTTTCCAACATGGGATTGCCCAAAGCAGGGTCTGGCGAGAAGTCAGACGCGTGTTGTGCTGATGGGAAGTCAGGATCCATCAGGTACCTCGACTCCAATCTCAGAAATGATCCGGAAACCGGGGTGTAAGCGATGCCTGCGGTAGGACCAAAAACGGTCATGCCATCTTGTACAGGTACCACCATGTTACCAGCGTCGAGGTAGTGTGTTTGAAAACTATTGATCTGGCTTTCATCCGAGAATAGTTCAAACCGAAGCGTCGTAGCCCAGTGTTCATCCCATCGGTATTGCGCCGTTACCAAAGCTGCAATCAAGAGGTCTTGTTCCCAGTCGTTCATCACCCGCCAGTCAAAACTACTTGCGACATCCAACCCAGCCTGCAGGCTCCAGCGCTCGCCTTCTAGGTTCGCATAGATGTTCTGGTACACCAAGTAGCTATCATCCGTTGTTCCACCGATGCGTTCTTGCCCAACCAAGTTGCTGTAGCTCGTGTAAATGTTATCCGTCCACTGCTTCGCGATCAAGCTTCCATAGCTTTTGTATTCATTGTTGTCAATGTGAAGGTTATAGCCATTGATGGCATGCAGCTCAAAATGCCAGTCGCTCTTGGTATCATAACTCAAGCGTGCGCCTCCTTGGTAAAACGGACCGTAGAAAGTACCTAGGGTAACGATGCTGAGCATGTTGTCTCTTGGTAAGAAGCTCTCCGTGCCCACATGGATCTTGAAGAAGCCTACATCCAGCCAAAGGCCTTGAGCAATGCGCACACCGGCATTGGCTTCTTGAATGAAACGATAGTCGTTGCCCCAAGCGATGGCTGGGATATCCCCGGCGTGGATCGTAGCCACACCACGTGCTCTGTCTCCTTCGTAGGACCCGGTGAACTGAGCCACATTCAAGCCAAAGTTGTTGTGAAAGGCCCCGATGACATCACTCTCTTGGTAGATGGTCTGATCGCCGTTACTGTACCATGAATAGTAGCCATCCGCATAAGCCCCAAAGCTGACCATAGAGCTGTCTGCTTCTTGAGCCAAGAGCTTAGTCGTCGAAAGGAGTGTGATCAGGATCAGTGTTCTCATAGGAATGTAGATCTAGTCTAAAAAGTTCGGCAGCATTCTCTGTGGTGATCCTCGCCAATTCATCGGTTGACATGTTATAACACGCTGCAAGTTTTTCCGACACGAGCTTGGTATATGCCGGTTCATTGCGCTTCCCCCGATGCGGAACAGGCGCCAAGTAAGGTGCATCGGTTTCCAGCACGAGATGCTCAATTCCGATCACATGCATGAAGCGATCGATCTTTCCGTTTTTGAAGGTGAGCACTCCCCCAATGCCCAGTTTGAATCCGCCGTACTCAATGATGTGCCTTGCTTGTGCCTCGGTTCCTGTAAAGCAGTGAAAGACCCCTCGTAAACGATCATCATTGTACCGGTCTACCACCTCGAAAACCTCATCGAAGGCATCACGGACGTGGATCACGATCGGAAGATCCAAGGCCTTTGCCCAATTGATCTGCTGCTCGAAGGCGATGATCTGTAGGTCGAGGGTTTCCTTTTCCCAATACAGGTCAATACCAATCTCGCCAACAGCCCAGTACTTGCGCACCGGCTTGAAGAGATGCTGTTTAATCGTCTCTAATTCAGCTTCCCATGACGCGGCATTCACCGAACACGGGTGCAGCCCCATCATCGGTAGGGCCATATCGGGGTACCGGTCTGCCACTTTGTGCATCGCCAGTATCGTAGCGCTGTCAACATTCGGCATGAGTAGAATCCCAACGCCAGCAGCCCTTGCACGCTCAACAGCCGCTTCCCGATCCTCATCAAAGGCCTCCGAATAGATGTGATTGTGGGTGTCTATGATCACTGATTCAAAGTTAGTTCAATCCCTAATGACTGGCCATCGTTCGTCCTAGCTCGAGAACAAATCTTTAGGTTTCGTCAGGAAAAAGCCTGACAGCAGTCATTTAAATTTTTTTTGTCGTAATTGAAATACCGTTACATTTGCCTCTAATTGCTAATCAAAACTTATTCAAAATGAAAAAATTATTGTTGCCAGCTGCTCTTGTAGCTTTCGTATTCGCAGGTACTTCTTGTACTAAAGATTACACTTGTACTTGTGAAATTCTTGGTATCTCTTCTTCTCAGACTTACGAGGGTCTTTCTCGAAGCGAGGCTGACGATGCTGAGGCTGCTTGTACTTCTACAGGTATCTGCACTTGGTCTGAAGCTTAAGAACAGCTCTTACCTAAAGCATTGGAGGTCATCTTTTAGATGGCCTCTTTTTTTTGTCCAAATTTTTAGTTTCTAAGCTGCGACGCTAATTCTATTTTAGCCTGCATGAGTGCTTCTCAACCCACACGCATTTTGATCATACGCTTCAGCTCGATCGGCGATATCGTGCTCACGTCGCCCATCATTCGATGCGTCAAGGAACAACTGGAAGGGGAGGTTCAGATCGATTTCATCACCAAACGATCCTTCGCCTCCATCGTAGAGGCCAATCCTCATATCGATGAGGTAATCACCATTGAAAAGTCGGTTTCAGAAGTAGCCGAGCGTCTCCGCGATGGGATGTACGACTACGTTATTGACCTTCACAATAACATTCGATCTAAGCAGGTGAAACGTTTGGTGAAAGCCCTTCATTTCACACTCGACAAACGCAACGTTGCCAAATGGGTATATGTGCAACTTAAGCGTCCGTACCTAGAGATTGGTCATGTGGTAGCACGCAGTTTCGCTTGTGTGGCGCCTCTGGGCATAAAGGACGACCAACGGGGGCTCGATTTCTATTTCCCCACTACAACTAAGATGGAAAAGGCCATTCTTCCGGAGTGTTTCCAGACAGGCTATTTTGCCTACGCCATTGGCGGACAGATGAAGGGAAAGATCCTTCCGAGTACACAAATCCCCCGGCTGTGTCACCGACTCCGCTTGCCGGTTGTGCTGCTGGGCGGACCTGAGGATCGCAGTGAAGGGGATAAGGTAAAAGCGGCACTTGGCGATCAGGTCTTCAATGCGTGCGGTGCATTTAGCCTACACCAAAGCGCGTCCCTCCTTGAAGGTGCCGAACGGGTGATCACCCATGACACTGGACTCATGCACATCGCTGTGGCCTTAAAGAAGCCTCTGGTCAGCTTATGGCTCGCCACCACGCCTGAGTTGGGGTTCGCTCCTTGGCAACCCAGCGCGCCATCTGTGATGATCGAAGCGAAGTGCTCGAAACGTCCTACCAGCAAATTGGGCAACCGCGGCTACAAAGACGGATGTGTCTTCAACATAGACCTAGATGAGGTAGTGGCTGCCGTGAATGCTCCCTTCGATTAGGTCACTCTATGCTGAGTTCTGTGGACGGATCCCAATAGTGCTGCTGAAAGTTTTGGACCTGGTCCTTTACCACCGCAATACCTTCAGATTCTAGCCTTTCTTGCATGGTATACGGGGTTTCAAAATGCATCTTTCCGGTCAGCAATCCTTTAGCATTCACAACACGGTGTGCTGGAACAGGAGGATGCAGCCGATGGGCAGCATTCATCGCCCAACCTACCATGCGGGCACTTCTAGCAGCGCCCAAATACTTGCCGATCGCACCATAGCTGGTCACCCTTCCTTCAGGGATCAATCGCACCACTTGGTAGACCTGATCAAAAAAGTCCTGCTCCATCCTTACGAAGCTAAACGGTGTTGTTCAAACCTCAATGAACCGTTCGCTCACTTTTCAAATCTTTTCGTTCTTCAGTTGGTACTTTCGCGCCATGAAATGGAATGGGTGGTTCATGGGATTGTTGGCCGTGCTGATGGGAAGCTCCATCGCCGCCCAGGAGATCGACCGAAAGACCATTCCTGCAACCCGCGCCAGCGAAGCCCCCAAGATCGACGGAGACCTATCGGACTCCGCATGGGAAACGGCGCCCGTAGCCACCGATTTCGTGATGTTTGAGCCAGAGAACGGCGATGTCATTCCACAGGCTTTTCAAACGCTTGTTCGTGTGCTGTATGACAACTCTGGATTGTACATCGGAGCCTTCATGCGCGACCCTTCCGCCGATAGCATCCTTACGCAGCTCACACAGCGCGATACCTACAACGAAAACACAGACTGGTTCGGATTTTTCATCAATCCGTATAACGATGGACTGAGTGACTTCAACTTCTGGGTTACCGCAGCTGGCACGCAAGCAGATGCCAGAACCACGCCCAGTGGCGATGACTTCTCGCTCAACTCGGTTTGGAAGAGCAAGGCAAGCATAGTGGACTCCGGTTGGATCGTTGAAGCCTACATTCCCTACATCGCATTGCGTTTTCCAGAAACCCCCGTTGCCGACTGGGGATTGAATTTCATGCGGAACATCCGCAGGAGCCGAAAGATGTCGACATGGAACTTTCTGGACAAGAGTTCTGGCTACCGCTTAGAGTACCAGTGTGGTCTGCTTACCGATATGGCAGACATCGAGCCGCCCGTGCGACTTTCGGCCATGCCTTACTCCTCGGCCTATTTGGACGATTATCGTGGGAACACCACCTACGACCTCAATGCAGGGCTCGACTTGAAGTACGGCATCAACGAGAGCTTCACGCTTGATATGACGGTGATCCCGGATTTCGGTCAGGTGGCTTTTGACCAACAATTCTTGAACCTTTCGCCGTTTGAGAATCAGTTCGATGAGAACCGACAGTTCTTCAATGAGGGCACAGAGCTTTTCAACATTGGTGGCTTGTTGTATACCCGACGGATCGGCGGACAGCCCAAGAACATACGTGGACAAGACCTCAACAGCAATGACAGTGTAACCATCCGTCAGGAGTTCACCCGGATGCTGAACGCCACCAAGATCTCCGGTAGAACCAATAAGAACCTAGGTATCGGGGTCTTGAACGCTATCACCGACGATAACTTCAGCACGCGGATCGAAGACGGGGTAGAGACCCAATTGCTCACCGAGCCGATGACCAACTATAATGTCTTTGTGTTGGATCAGCGGATCAACCGCAACTCATCCTTGAGCTTCGTGAATACAAACACCCTGCGGCGAGGTCCTTCTCGCGATGCCAATGTAGCGGCTATTGTTGGAGAGTTCATCTCTAAGAAGGGAACGATGGCGTTGGGGTTCAATGCGAAGCAGAGTGCTTTGTTTGAAGACGGACAGGTCGACGATGGCTACAGCGGTGGGTGGACCTTTGGAGACATCGAAGGCAATTGGCGTTGGCGGGTAGATCAGGTTTTGATCACAGACAACTATGACATCAATGACCTCGGTTTCCAGCAGCGCAACAACCAGATCGGACATTATGCGAGTCTGCGCTATTTGACCATTCAGCCGGTGGGTGCGTGGGTACGGTTTGAACATGAAGGATCCGTAGGCTACGAAACTCTTTTCGAGCCTTACCGGTATGAGGACTTCTTTCTTTCCTACCGTACCTTCTATATGACCCGAAACTTCTTTGCTTTTGGGGTCAATGGTACGTTTCGTCCAGCAGACACCTATGATTATTTTGAGCCAAGAAGTCCAGGTCGCTGGTTCCGCTTACCGCCGCAATTGGAATCTTCCGGATTCATCTCTTCCGACTACCGAAGGATACTGGCCATCGATAGCCGCTTGACTTATCAGTACGCTACTGAGCTTGATCGGCAGGCGTTCCGCATTCGCTTGGCACCAAGACTCCGCCTTGGTGATCACTTCTTCACCGTCATTGAATCGATCGTTAGCGATACCCGAAACGATTATGGTTTCGTGCCTGCGGATAGCGCCAATGAAGTGTTTTTCGGTAGGCGCAACAACTTCACAGTAGAGAACAGCATCAATGCGAGCTACGTCTTCACACCAACCTCTTCGCTGTCTCTGGCACTGCGGCACTCCTATACCGATGTAGACTACCAAGACTATTACTTGCTTGAGCAGTCTGGCGATCTCACCCCAGCAGAGCTTACCGGCATCAACGACTTGAATTTCAACACCTTCAATGTAGACTTACGCTTCTCGTGGTGGTTCGCACCAGCGAGTGAATTGGTTTTCCTCTACCGCAATGTGATCGCTACAGCGGGTAATACCGTTGGCGTAGATTACCTGTATAACCTCGAACAGACCTTGACCTCACCGATGCAGAACAACGTTTCTGTGCGCTTAACCTACTTCTTGGACTACTACACCACCAATCAGCACCTCAAGAACCGCGCTTAATCAGCGTTTCTCGAGGGTGTATTTCAGGTATTTGATGGATTTTCCTTGTTGCAACCACATCTGCTCGTAGAAGGTCCGGATGTTCAACACCTCCTTCATGCGACCATCGAATGCGTTGATCCCTTCCTCGTAAAGACGATTAGTATCAAAGTCTTGCCGCCATTGAAAATGCTCGTTTTTCTGGTTGAACTCCGGTATGGACTCCTCTTTCGTGTAGGAATAGAGGTCATCGCTGTCTGACTTCAAATGCAAGGTGCCACCGGGCTTGAGCAATTGAATGTAGCGCTCCAAAAAGAGCCAGCTCGTGAGCCGCTTCCGCGCTCTGCGCAATTGGGGGTCCGCAAAAAGGATCCAGATCTCCTCCACTTCATCTTGCGCGAAGAAAGAGGTGATCATATCGATCTTCGTTCGCAAGAATCGAACATTCGTTAGCCCCTTCTCTTCTACCTCAGCGGCTCCGCTAAACATCCGTGCACCCTTGATATCGATACCGATAAAGTTCTTCTCAGGGAAGCGCTCGCCCATACCGACGGAATATTCGCCTTTTCCACACGCCAGCTCTAAAACGATCGGGTTGTCGTTACCGAACTCCTCCTTCCACTTGCCTTTTAATCGAAAGTCTTTGTTCAACACTTCGCTAAACGGCGGTTCAAGCACATGGTCCATGTCTTTAACCTTGGCGAACTTCTTCAGTTTATTCTTTCCCATGTATCAGTAATCTGGATGCAATGTGGTTAGATCGATCTCCGAAACTACCGTGCCGGCTTTCGAGTTGAGGATGGTTACTAGAAGGTCTGCAATGTCTTCCGGCTGGATGAACTGATGCTTTGGCGCTTCAATGCCATCCCAACTGCTGGTATTCACTGATGCTGGTAAGAAGGCAGTCACCTTTACCCCAATCGGCTTCAACTGTTGGTGCAGAAGGCGGTGATAAGCGAAAAAGGCCGCCTTCGCCATGCTGTAACTCGCAGCGGATGCTCGCGGCTCACGGTTCACCACCGAAGCGATGTTGAAGATATGTCCATGCTTCTGTACCGTCAAACGTTCCATCAATCCCTGTGTCAAGGCTACGGGCGCGTGAAAATTGACCGCCATTTGTTGATCGAGGTGTGCCAAGCCCCCGGTCACGTCATCCAGCTGGTAGATGCCGACATTATTGACCAAGACATCGATGGAAACGAGGTCTCCGGTTAAGCTTTGCGCGTAGGCACTGACCTCAGCGGTCTTTCCAAAATCTACCACACGGTAGTTTGCCTTTCCTTTACCGCCCTTTTCAATGCACTGAGTCACTTCCTGAAGCTCAGCCTCTCCTCTGGCTGAAAGGTGTACATGATAGCCCTCGTCTGCTAGTCGCAAGGCTATGGCCTTACCCAGCCCTCTTGACGAGCCCGTAATCACTGCGTTTTTCATGGCGGCAAAGATGAGCAGAATGTCCGCGTATACCAATCCAAGGATGATGCAATTGCAAGACAGATAAAATAACTGCAGATGCTATCTTAGCTGCTTTGCTATGAAGCTGAACCTAAATATCCTGCTCCTCATGGCCTGTGTGAGTTGTTCTTCATCGAAAAAGAACATGGAGGCACAGGTAGAAACACGCGAAAAACAGCCCGCTGTAGAAATCAATACGGCCGGTGGAGCCGAAGAAGTGGTGAATGCCGTACAACGACCGGTTGAAGCTCCCACAAGCCAACCCCTATGGGAACAAAAACCGCCCACTGCGTTGCCTTCTGGAGAAAAACGCATCGAACCGAATACGTACTCCGCTTATGCTTGCGCATATGATCAGCTCACCGCAGCATTGGATGCTGGTGCAACAACGATAAGCTTGCCCACCACAAGCGGGATGGTAAGTTTCAACATCCAAAACTCAAATACGATGAGTGAAAGCCTCGCCGCTAAGTTTCCCAACATTCGCTCATACAAAGGAGAGTCAGAGGATGGATCGCTGCGATTGCGTTTAGATACCAATGATGATGGCTTTTTTGCAGAGGTATCTGGAACCAACAGAAAAGAACTTATCGCTCCACTTTTCAAAGGAGATTCAAGGCACTATGCCGTTTACAAAGAAGAAGACCTGGATGGGGGCACCCCTCGAGATGGGTCATATGAATGATGATGTTATGAAAAAGACCGCTTTGATCCTGGCCTTCATCGGCCTCGTTTTTGGAAACACGCAAGCACAAGACCGTTTTTACAGCAAGTTGGAACACGTATCCACTGCCTATCCTTCACATGTTTTCAGCTTGAACGATGAAGCCTTTGCAGACGCCTTGTTGGCGGCGCCGTTGTTGAACGAACACACGGCCAAAGGTGCGGGCCTGAAGATCACACTGCCGGATGAACAAGGAATGCCCATCGAATTGGAGGCCTTTGAAAGTCCGATCATGGCCCCTGAACTGGCGAGCCGCTTCCCGCACATCAAGACCTACAAGGTTAAGGGCAAGGGCATTAACGGACGCATCGGCTACACAGACAAAGGTTTTCATGCGATCCTGTTCAGCACCAAAGGCACCTTGTACATCGACCCCATGGAAGGAGAGGCGGGCAGCTATCACACCTATCACCGCAAAGATTACATGGATCATAACCGCGACGCTAAGCGCCACATATGTCTCGTAGATGACTACCATTTCACCCCAGGCGGACTGGGAGAAAACGACGCCCAGCGTGGACAACGCACCGGAGATCAACTGCGCACCTACCGTTTGGCTTTGGCCTGTACGGGTGAGTATGCACAATTTCATGGTGGTACCACCTCTTCGGTCCTCAGCGCAATGGTGGTTTCCATGAACCGGGTAAATGGTGTCTATGAGCGCGAGTTCTGCATCACCATGGAGATCATCGGAAACAACGACCAGATCATTTTCTTTAACCCAAGCACAGACCCCTACACGAATAACAGCGGTTTCACCATGTTGGATGAAAATCAGACGACCATAGATAACATCATCGGACCGGCGAACTATGACATCGGACACGTCTTCAGTACCGGTGGTGGTGGCATCGCTAGCCTAGGGTCGGTTTGTTCTTTTAGCAACAAAGCACGGGGTGTTACCGGAGGCTTTTCTCCAGTAGGAGACCCATTTGACATCGATTATGTGGCACACGAAATGGGACACCAATTCCGCGGAAACCATACCCAAAACAACAACTGCAACCGGAATCCATCCACGGCCTGGGAGCCCGGGAGCGCTTCCACCATCATGGGTTATGCAGGCATCTGTGCCCCGAACTTGCAAAACAACTCCGACGACTATTTCCATGGAGGCAATTATTCTGAGATGCGCGCCTTCTTTCAGAATGGAAATGGCAATACCTGTGCCGTGATCAGCAATACGGGAAACACGCCTCCTGTTGTGACCGTTGACCCGAATGAATACACCATCCCGATGGAAACGCCTTTTGTGCTCAGGGGAAGCGCTACAGACATTGATGGTGATGACCTCACCTACTGCTGGGAACAGATCGACATTGGTCCATCCTCCCCACCTGACGATCCCATTGGCAATGCACCGATGTTTCGGTCTTTTGACCCTGTGGATACGAACGAACGCACCTTCCCACGGTTAGAGAGCGTATTGAACGGCAACCTGGTAGTAGGAGAGATCTATCCTTTCTACACCCGAAACATGGATTTCCGCTTGACCGTTCGCGACAACAACATCAACGGCGGGGGTGTTGCGTTTGACAAGGTTGACATTGGGGTAGACGGTGAGAGTGGTCCATTCGTAGTGAACACCCCAGCATCTCTTGAAGAAGTGCAAGCCGGCGTGAACTACACGGTAGAATGGAACGTGGCAGGAACGGATGTAGCCCCGGTGAATTGCAGCGTGGTTCATATCCTGCTGTACAGCGAATTTGGTTTTGACCTCGAGGATACGCTCGCCGTCAACGTGCCGAACACCGGTTCGCATAATGTGCTGATGCCAACAACGCTTGGCTTCGGCTACCGCATCCGTGTGGAAGCTGCTGATAACGTATTCTTCAATTACAACCCCGGCAACTTCTTCATCGTTGAGCTGGAAGAACTTTCTAACGCCAACATCCAATTGAACCTAACGCCAGACTGGCCGAATGGAGACCTTGATCTGGAGTGGAACGACCCATTCAACAATGAAAATGAATGGGTGATTGAGCGATCTGTTGGTGGGAATGCCAACTTCGAGGTAATGGATACCATCGGTGTGAACAGCACTACTTACACAGATGATGATGTGAACATGTTTGGCACGGAATACTACTACCGTGTTTACGCCGTGAATCCGCTCGGCAACTCCAACCTCAGCAATGAGGTGAGCTGGTTGGGCGTGGGTATGCGGGAGTTGAGCAGCCAGTTCATCCGGGTCTATCCAAACCCAGCGTCAGAGTTGCTGAATGTAGAGGTCAGCAATGTACAGGTAGTGGAAGGCGTTCTCCGAAACGTAGAAGGTCGAGTGGTGCGCCGCATTGGGTTGAACGATGCAGCGATTAACATCGATGACCTCCCTGCTGGAAGCTACTTCCTAGAGGTGCAAACCGAGGAACAAGGTGTCTTGGTTACTCCGGTGCATGTTGCACGATGATGCATGAACACCCCTCGCGGACATGAATGTGTTTTGGTTGCTCCGCTTCATTGGGGGCTCGGACATGCCACCCGTTGCATTCCACTGATCAAGGCCGAACTTGCCGCTGGAAATGAAGTGGTCATTGCAGCTGAAGGTGGGCCAAAGGCCCTACTTAAAGAGGTGTTTCCAGCCTTGACCTTTGTTTCCATCCCCTTCATGAAGATCACGTATCCGAAGGATGGGAACATGGCGCGGCACTTCTTCTTTCGCGGCCCCCGGTTGCTTTGGAGTATTGTACGAGAACATCGTATCCTTCAACGAATCATACAAGAACAACAGATCGATCGGGTACTGTCTGATGCACGCTTCGGTCTTTGGAGTAAGCATGCCAAAAGCATCTTCATCCACCACCAGATCGAGATCCAGAGCCCATACTTCCAAGGCATCATCAACGCCCTGAACCGCTGGGTGATGCGGCAGTACGATGAAGTGTGGGTGCCTGACCATGAACAGGCTCCCGGATTGGCCGGTAAGCTCTCTCATCCAACGAAGCCGCAAGAAAAGCTCCGTTACATCGGTCCGCTGAGTCGATTTGAGCATGCGATTGAGCAGTTTGAATCCCCCGTGTGGGATGCTGTGGCCATCTTAAGCGGACCTGAACCCCAACGGAGTGCGTTTGAAGCTGAACTGATCGAACGTTTCAAAGAAACCGGTGAGCGTTTGCTTTTACTCCGCGGTAGACCCGATGTTGGAGCAAAGCGTTCGGACGGAAACATCGAAATCGTGCCTCACCTGCCTGATGAAGCCTTGTTGCATGCACTGGCAAGGACCAAAAAAGTGATCGCACGGAGTGGGTACTCTACCATCATGGACCTGCATGTTCTAGGTATCATGGAAGTTGAATACCATCCAACACCCGGACAAACCGAGCAGATCTACCTGGCTCAGCTTCACAACACGTAGGCCTGAAAACGCGCTCGCTCTGCGCTGAGGTCCACATTCGGATAACGCTGCTCCAAGGCTCCGATGATTTCGAGTTGCTTGCGTAAAAAGCGCTGGAAGGCATTGCTCTCTGGGTCTACCGGTCGGTGAGAAGCGGCTTGTACCACCGCCTTGAGTTCTTGGCAGATGATGCGGGTCTCATCCGTAAAAAACGAATGCTGAAAGCCTTCCCAGATGTAGTCGATGGCCTGGCTGTTCGGGTGCAACATATCGTTTGCATAGAAGCGATAGTCGCGCAGGTCATCCATCTGCATTTCGTAGGCAGGGAAGTAGTGGCATTGATCATAGGCCTCCACCACTTGGTGTACCGCACTGATCAAATGAGCCTTGCTGCGCTGGTTCTCTACCGCACCATCCTTCCAATGGCGCACCGGGCTCACGGTGAATACGATCTCCGCGTTTATGCCCTTGGATTTAAGGAAGTCTGGAATGTGACGTAAGATCAGGTGTACTTCTTGGTGGGTAAGGAGTCGCTTTTTGAATTCCTTGTTAGGGATCTTGTGGCAATTCGCAACGGTGTGTCCGGTATCCAGATGCTCATAGACCCATGCGCTGCCCAGGGTGATGAAGATCACGTCTGACGCCAGCAATTGTGAGCGCCCTTCCAAAAGCGATCGATTGATGCGCTCCAAGACCTCCTCTTGGTTCGATGCATTGAATCGGCCGTGGTGATCGAGGCTTGCCCAGTGTTCTCCTGTTTGAACCAGTTCCTCCTTGGCATAGGTACGTTCATTCAGCATGCGCTCGAGCGCATTCATGATGGAGAACGGGTTGAAGAGGATGCCAAACGGGTTCACCAGAGCATCAATCTTATGCTCCTGTAAACGCGCACCCATGTTCTCGGTAAAGCACGAACCCATCAAAGTGAGCTTGGAGCCGTGATGGATGGAAAAGGGA
Source organism: uncultured Flavobacteriales bacterium (assembly GCA_913057205.1). Classification (GTDB taxonomy): domain Bacteria; phylum Bacteroidota; class Bacteroidia; order Flavobacteriales_G; family Salibacteraceae; genus SHAN690. The sequence goes on along the minus strand of CAJXNO010000022.1, from coordinate 26,036 downwards.
AATGAGGGAGGATTCACCTCCGTTCTGAATTGATCCATTGCTCGCTTATTTGGCCTTCTCCAGGGTTAATGAAAACGTGGTTCCCTTATCCACGACACTACGCGCACTGATGGTTTGTCCGTGCGACTCCACAATGTGTTTACAGATCGCCAGGCCGAGACCGGTACCTCCTTCGTGGCGTGATCGGCTTTGATCTACGCGATAAAAACGCTCAAACAAGCGGGGAAGCTTTTCAGCAGGCACTCCGATTCCGTCGTCCGCCACCTCGATGAGTATGGTTTGCGACATATCAAAGAAGCGAATTTCGCAGTACCCGCCTTTATGTCCGTAGTTGATGGCATTCGAAATGAGGTTGGTGAGCACCTGCTGGATTTTGCTCTTGTCTGCCTTCACCCAAATAGGACGATCGTACTTCTTATTGAAGCGCAGGGTAATGTCTTGCTCATGTGCCCGCAGCTCGAACATGCTGAACACATCCTCCACCAAACCGATGATGTTGAACTTCTCAAACTTCAAGACCTCATTACCCGCCTCGAGTTTTGAAATACTGTCAAGGTCTTCGATCAAGGCGATCAGGCGTTCGAGGTTCTTGTCTGCGCGCGACAGGTATTCATAATTGATCTTCGGATCTTCCAAGCCACCTTCAATCAACGTGAGCAGGTAGCCCTGCATATTGAAGATCGGGGTCTTCAGCTCATGGGCCAGGTTTCCGATGAAGTCGCGCCGAAACCTTGCTTGTTCCTTCAAGGTCTGGATCTCACTTTGCTTCACACTAGCCCATTCTTCCACATCCTTTTGAACCTCACCCAAGACATCGCGCGAGCGGATGGCTTCCTTGGCGCGTTCTTCTGTTTGTGAAGGGGTATGGATAGAGCGAAACAAGGTCATGATCTTACCATGAATGAAGGTTTCCACTGCCCACCAGGTAAGCGCGAAGGAGCTAGAAAAGGATAGAATGACGAAAGCGAACCAACCCCAAGCCGGCATGAATCGGGTCACATAAGCTTGCACCGAGAGCAGGATCAACAAGCCGATCAAGGTGATCGAACCCGCGATGAATACCGCTACTTGGTTGGGGTTTTCGATTCTCATGCGGGTACAAAGCTAGGAAGGACCGAGGGATTACTCCTCAAACTTGTAGCCTACGCCCTTGATGGTTTTGATGTGGGAGCTTCCGATCTTCTCCCGCAGCTTACGGATATGAACGTCGATGGTACGATCTCCCACCACTACGTCTTCGCCCCATACGGAGGATAGAATGGTCTCACGCGTAAACACCTTTCCAGGGATCGATATCAACAAAGCTAGGAGTTCAAACTCCTTCTTCGGCAGGTTCAGTTCTTCTTCATCTTTCACCACAACATAGCGGTCGCGATCGATCTTAAGCGACTTCACTTCGGTGGTACCTTCGGTTTGGATGGCTCCCTCTTTGCGTCGAAGCAAGGCCTTTAAACGACTGATGAGCACACGTGGCTTAACTGGCTTCGTGATGTAATCATCTGCACCGGCATCGAATCCCGCGATCTGCGAGTAGTCTTCACCGCGAGCGGTAAGGAACGCAACGATGATGTTCTTGGTATCTTGCTTTTCGCGGATCTGGATGCAGGTTTCCACCCCATCCATTTCGGGCATCATTACATCTAATAGGATGAGATCCGGTTTTTTCTTCTTGGCAATGTCGATGGCGGCAAGTCCGTTGTACGCCTTGTACACCTTCGCACCTTCCTTTTCGAGGTTATAGCTCAGGAATTCAACGATGTCTTCTTCATCGTCAACCACCAGGATCTTCTTTTTTGAAAGCATTGGTTCGCTGTTATCAGAATCTGGCTTCGAATGTAGACGGGCTGCCATGCACTTGTATTTATGGGAGGGTTATCAAAATATTAGAATTCTTCACATAGTGTTAATTCTAACTTACTCGAATGTAAACACTTTTCCTGAAGTCAGCGCACGCAAGGCAAAGAAGACGCGGTATTGCGTGAACATTAACCAAGCTGCATCCGAAAAACATTCGAGAAACACTTTCGTAACGTAGCGTTAATAGGACTCTAATTCCACGGTAATCTGACCGCAATTTCTTTGCCCCAAACAAAATTCCAAAGCAATGAAAAGAATTTACCTATCCGCTACAAGATCTATGGCAGTACTTCTGTCACTAGGATTTGTATTGTCAGTTTCTTCTTGTAACCGAGAGGGATGTACTGACCCAGACGCTACTAACTACGATGACCGCGCAAAAGAAGACGACGGTTCTTGCGACTTCGCTGATCAAGCTGTTAGTGGTGACATTACTTCAAACACAACTTGGACTGCTGACCGTATTTGGGAGCTTGATGGTAAAGTTGTTGTTCGTGACGGTGCTACACTTACGATTGAGCCCGGTACTATTATTAAAGGTCTTGAAGGACAAGAGGCAGCTGCTTCTGCATTGATCATCGCAAAAGGCGGTAAGATCATGGCTGAAGGTACTGCTGAGAACCCGATCATTTTCACTACTATCCTTGACAACATTCAAGTAGGAGAGAAAGTAGGAACCAACCTTACTCGTACAGACAACGAGAAGTGGGGTGGTGTTGCTATCTTGGGTGATGCTCCTAGCTCAACTGAGAACGGTGACAAGGTCGGTAACCTTGAAGGTATTCCTGCTGATGAAGGATACGGTGAGTACGGTGGCGACAACGCTAGCGACAACTCTGGTGTTATGCGCTACGTTTCTATCCGTCACGGTGGTATCTCTATCGGTGAGGGTAACGAATTGAATGGCTTGACCCTTGCTGGTGTTGGTAACGGTACTACCATCGATCACATCGAGATCTACGCTACTTTGGATGATGGTATCGAGTTCTTCGGTGGTACAGTGAACGCTTCTAACTTGTTCGTATACTACCAAGGGGACGACGGAATCGACATCGACCAGAACTACTCTGGCACCATCACAAACTTCGCTGTGATCCACGGTGACGGAATCGGTACAGATGAAGGTTTGGAGATCGACGGTCCTGAAGGTTCTACCTACACGGATGGTATGTTCACTTTGGTGAACGGACTTTGCCGTGCTGAAGGTTCTGAAGGTTCTGCTGCAGACTTCAAGTCTAAGGCACAAGGAACAGTTCGCAACGTAACCTTCGAATACGGCAACAAGCCAGTTAAAATCCGTGCTTCTTTCGAAGACGATTGTTCAACTAAGAACGACGCCGCTGTTAATGTACTTGACGGCGACCTTGTATTCGACAACTGTGCAATGGCTGCTGTTGAGGTTTACGAGAACGCAGACGAAGCAACTTGTGTTGCTGAAACTGAAGCTGCTCAAACAGCTGTTGCAAACGCTGTAATTGTTGATGGCTCTGGCACTACGATTGACCTTTCTACTTGGTCATGGGGTGCTGCTGGCTTGAACAGCGAAATCTAATTGATCTTGAAGATTATCTAGTAGAGTTAGTTTTTTCAAAACCCCTGCGTCTGGACAGCGCAGGGGTTTCATTATTGTTAGACGGAAAGTTAAAATCATGACACGTATAGTTATATCACTCTTATTGAGCATCCTGTTTTCAGGTACATTGCTTGCTCAAGAAAAAGGGTTCGTTAGAGGAAACGTCGGCGACGGCGATTTCGGAGGACCCATGATCGGCGCAGCCATCACCGTAAAGGGAATGCCAGGCGTAGGTACAACCACCGACTTCGATGGTAACTACTCCCTCCCATTGAATCCTGGCACCTATACCATCGAGGTTTCGTTCATCTCTTACACTACTCAGAGTTTTACCGACGTTGTGGTGAAGCCAGGGGAAGTTGTGATGATCGATGCTGTTCTGTCTTCCGCCATGGAAGAGCTGGCAACAGTAGAAGTGACTGCAGAAGTACGACGCACCTCTGAAGTAGCCATGTTGATGGACATGAAGAATGCAACTTCTGTAACCGATGGTCTTTCTGCTCAATCGTTCCGCAAGATCGGTGACTCTGATCTTTCCGGAGCCATCAAGCGCGTTACCGGCGTTACAGTACAAGGCGGTAAATACGTTTATGTACGCGGACTCGGAGACCGTTATACCAAAACAACCTTGAACGGCATGGCACTTCCTGGATTGGATCCAGACGTGAACGCTGTTCAGATCGATATCTTCCCAACGTCTATCCTAGAGAACGTTGCGGTATCTAAAACATTCAGTCCAGACTTAGATGGAGACTTTACCGGTGGACTCGTAAATGTGGTAACCAAGAGCTTCCCAGATGCGAAGTCGACACAGATCGGATTCGGTGCCACCTTCATTCCTGGTATGCACTTCAATCCAGACTACATCCTTTACGACCGCCAAGCTACATCGTTTACCGGTTATGACTTCGGACAGCGCAAATTGCCTTTCGATCCGATCGAATACGAGCGCATTCCAGACCCTGTATTGGAAGATCCCGTTCAGGAAGAGCTCACCCGAAGCTTCAGCCCTCAAATGGCGGTGAAGAGCAAAATGGCTTTGCCTAACGGATCATTCAGTTTCAGCCACGGCAACCAGATCAATAAAGAAACCGGTGCCACCTTCGGCTACAATGCCGTATTCAACTACTCGAATGAAACCACCTTTTACCGTGATTTTCAATCGAACGACTACCTGAAGCCAAATGAACGCGACGTGTATCCACTGTTCCGTCAGATCGAACGCATAGGTGATGTGGGACGAAATACGATTCTCTGGTCGGGCTTGCTTTCCGGAGCATACAAGAAAGATAACTCTACCCTTTCGGTTACGCTTTTGAACAGCCAAAGTGCTGAGACCTCCGCCTCTAGACGTCGCAACCAGGATTTCAACCAGAACCAAGCTACCCTGATCGAAGACATCCTTACGTACAGCCAACGCACCCTTTCATCTGCGATCGTGAGCGGTGAGCACCGTTTAGGAATAGTAGAATTGAGTTGGGCAAATGCCTTCTCTTATTCTCGCGTCTATGATCCCGACTTCCGTGAAACGCGTATCTCGGTTACCGATGGCGATACCACTTTGAGTACGGGTAACGGTTCCGGACTGTTCCGCTTCTGGCGAGACCTGAATGAATTCAATGAGAGTTTCAAGATGGACCTGAAGATTCCGGTTGCAGAAAAGGCCTTCATCAAAATGGGTGGATTGGGTACCTACAAGACCCGAGTATTTGAAACCTATTCCTACAAGCACACCCGTGAAAACCTCAGTGAGATCTCGTTTGACCCTGATTGGTACTTGCAGCCAGAGAACGTCTGGACTCCTGAAAATGCAGAGAATGCCAACCCAGACGGAACCTACACCATCGGTACCTTTCAACCTGCTAACTCGTTTGACTCCCGTCAGTGGCTTGCTGCAGGTTACTTGATGGCCAACCACAGCCTATTCAACTTCATCAAGTTGGTGTATGGTGCACGTGTGGAGGCCACCCAGATGTTCTACACCGGTGAGAACAACTCCGGTACGGTTCGCTACCTCGACTCCTTGACCTTGAATGAAGTGAATATTCTTCCTTCTGCCAACGTCGTGTTCAAGGTAACCGAAGACATGAACCTTCGTTTAGGTGCCAACCGAACGCTGGCGCGTCCATCGTTCAAAGAGAAGTCGATCGCGCAGATCTATGACCCAATCACCAAGCGTACCTTCTCTGGTAACATCGATCTACAGCAAACCATGATCAACAACTTTGACGTACGCTACGAGTTCTTCTTGGGCGCGAAGGAATTGATCTCCGTGGGTGCTTTCTACAAGCAATTTGACGGCCACATTGAATTGGTGTCTTTCTCCACTGCACCAGACAACATGAAGCCACGTAACTCAGGATTGGCAGAGACCTTCGGGGTGGAAATGGAATTGAGAAAAGGACTTCCAAATGTGTCCTACACCTTCCTGAGCAGAATGTTCTTGAGCACCAATGTTTCCTTGGTTCAGTCGCGTGTGGATATGCAGACGGTATTGGTAGACAACAATGGCAATACTGAATTCGAACTGCGCGAGAACAACCTCCGTACCGGCGAAACCTTAAACCGTTATCGTCCGATGTCTGGACAGTCGCCTTACGCGATCAACGTAGCCTTGTCTTATGAAGACATCGAGCGCCAAGCGAACGTATCGTTGGCCTACAACGTGCAGGGTGAGCAGTTGACCATCATCGCCTCCGGTCGGGTGCCAGATATCTACACGATCCCATTCCACAGCTTGAACTTCAACGCTTACAAGAGCTTCGGTGCTGACTTCCAACACCGTTTGACCTTTGGGGTAGACAACATCTTAAACGAAGACCGCACCTTGGTTTATCGCTCATACAACGCTGAAGATGGCATTTTCACCACCTTCAAACCAGGTGTTGGTATCAGCTTGAAATACAACTATACCTTCTAATGGTGTAAACGATTAACTATCCGTCTATATGAAAAAAGGCAGCGTTCCTCGGAACTGCTGCCTTTTTTCTACCGTCTAATTAGGTTTCTTGCTATTCGTCCTTGCTGGAGAACAACACGTCATTCTTCGTATCTAAAGCCATTGGCTTGATGTAAACGCCGTAGTCTGTCAATGATCCATTCGCATAGCGTGCGTACACCGTTTCTCCATCTATGGTACGCTCTTGATAGGTCTTCATAAGGTCTGCGTTGTAAACAACGGTTACATCCGCTCCAAGCGGATCAACACCCGTTACTACATACCCACCATCTGCTGCATTCTCTACAGCTTTCAATTCACCTGGTGCTTGGGACATGCCTGCATGAGCCAGCAACATCATCATCAATACTATTCCAAAACTTTTCATGGCTCGTTTCTTTAACTTCAGTAAAGTTAACCAATTATTCGTTCAATGTTACGCCAATGTTACGTTTTTTAATCTCATGTTAACTCCATTCACCGATAAGAGGCCTGCTTTCTACTGTTTATCAGCCTTTTGCGCATCTTAGCAAAAACCACGATCTGCGCTGGTTTTCGTTAACCCACCATACTCTCTCCTCACTTTAATCAGTCAAATGCTTCAAATCACCGGTTTCACGGCCTTTTAGGTCTAGGGTATTTTAATGATAAGTTAACTTCTGCCCGAATAGCGCAGCTTGAGAAGGCTCTACTTTTGCTCGTTCTCAAACCCACCCCATGGAAGGTTCATTCGGCATTTTTGAGATCCTAAGGCTGATCGGTTCACTCGGTCTCTTCATCTACGGCATGAAGATGATGAGCGATGGCATCCAAAAAGTTGCCGGCAACAAGATGCGCGACATCCTGGGCGCCATGACCTCCAATCGATTCACCGGATTGATCACGGGTTTCTTTACAACTGCCTTAATCCAGTCAAGCTCTGCAACCACGGTCATGATCGTGAGTTTTGTGAATGCCGGACTCCTAACGCTGCGTCAAGCCATCGGGGTGATCATGGGTGCGAACATTGGCACCACCATGACGGCCGTGCTGATCTTGGTTTTCGGTTTCTCTAAGTTCTCCATTGCTGACTATGCCTTGCCATTGATCGCATTCGGTTTCCCGATGCTGTTCTTCAAGAACAATCAACTCAAGTCTGCCGGGGAAACCATCATCGGATTCAGCGTCTTGTTCATGGGGCTCGACTTCTTGAAATCGAGCGTTCCACCGATCAGTCCGTCTCAACTCGAATTCCTAATCGATTTGAGTCAACATGGTATTTTCTCTACCCTACTCTTTGTGGTGATCGGAACGGTGCTAACGATTGTTGTGCAGTCTTCCAGTGCGGCCATGGCCTTGACCATCATCATGTGTGAGCGTGGCATGCCACTTGAAATGGCAGCCGCCATCGTATTGGGGGAGAACATCGGTACTACGATCACCGCCAACCTTGCTGCATTGATCGGAAACGTACATGCCAAGCGTGCGGCTCGGGCGCACTTCATTTTCAACGTGATCGGTGTAACGTGGATGCTCTTTGTATTCCCTGTTTTCTTGAACGGCATCAATGTGTACATGGAAACAACCCCCATCGGTGTTCCCTCTGCTGAGAACAGCCAGGCCACGAAGTGGGCATTGACCTTGTTCCACATGAGCTTCAACGTGGTGAATACCACCATGCTTGTGTGGTTCGTAGGCACCATCGCCAATTTCGTGACGAAGATGGTACCGACCCGCTCTGATGAAGACGAGCAGTTCTCCTTGGAATACATCGGCGGCGGCATCATGAATACGCCCGAATTATCCTTGGTTGAAGCGCAAAAGGAACTGGTGAAGTTCAGCGGCATCACCCACCGAATGCTTGGCTTCTTGAAGGAACTCCTCTTTGAAAAGGACAAGAAAGAACAGAAGATCAAGCTCGAACGCATCGAGAAGTATGAGCAGATCACAGACAACATCGAGGTGGAGGTAGCAGACTACCTCATGACCGTTTCACAGGGAGAGTTGAGCGATGAGTCGAGCAAGACCGTTCGAAGTATGCTGGATATCGTAAGTGAAATCGAGCAGATCGCAGATGTATTCTTTCAAATGTCGCTCACCTATGACCGTAAGATCCAAACCAAAGCATGGTTCACCTTGGAGCAGCGCCGGAACTTATTGGAGATGTTCGACCTGATCGACCTTTCGTTTGAGAACATGGTCATGAACCTAGAACAACGCTATTCTGACATCGACTTAGAGAAAGCGCAATCGCTAGAAGAGCAAACCAACAAGCTGCGCGACCGCATCCGGAAGGAGCATCTGGATAACATGGGGAAAGGGGATTACAACATTGACAGTGGAATGATCTACAACGACCTCTATTCTTCTTTAGAGCAGGTGGGCGATCATATCTTCCAGATCAACGAGGCGATCGCCGGTAAGGTTTGATCACTCGGGGCGGTAAGCTTCGGGAAAGATGAAGCTCGGACTCACCACAGTATTACTCTTGTTCTCCGCTTGATCCAAGATGTAGGTCTCAAAACGGATCGTATCGCTGTTCTGCCTAAGGTTGCTCAACCCGAACTTCTGTTCGATGGTACCTTTCAACAACCAGCCTTCCCGGTTTTTACGTGAGCCAGGGATCACGGAGAAGAAGCCGACGGTATCATCCAGGTTATCTGGGAACCAGCGCTCCCACTCCCCGTCGATCAGTTCAAACATAAAGGTGCGCACCGAGCGGATGGTCGTAGAATCGATCTGTCCGATATGACCGATGTCTCCCTGGCAGTCTTCGAACTCCAACAGGAAGATCAAAGAGTCACGGCTATCATTCAACCGCAGGGTATCGTGCGCAAGACTCGGGGGTTCTTCTTCACAATTGATCTTATCGCATGCCACGTTGGCGGCAAGCAGGAGTGCAATTGCAGCTACCTTTGAGGTGATATTCCAAGTACGTTTGTTCATCCGTGTTGTCGAAATTACAAATAGCAGAGCGAATCCTATCGCTGGAATCTTTCCACGGTGCACCAGAACTCGTGAATGAAGTGTGGGAGCACCAGTACGGTAATAACGCCGTATTGAGGGAATTCGTTCAGCAACTGCATTTAAAAGACGTAAGTGGCAAGCATCCGGTCTATCTACCAGTGGAATTATTCAAGCATCACCGGGTGAGCTGTGAACCACTAGAAGAGCTGATCTTCAAAAGCAGTGGCACTACAGGGCAAGTGCGTTCCATGCATGCAGTTGCGAATGCTTCTTGGTATGAAAGAGTGAGTCGCATTCATTTTGAACGGTGTTATGGTCCATTGAACGACTGGGTGATCCTCGCCTTGCTGCCCTCATACCAAGAGAATGGAGATAGCAGTTTGGTGTACATGGTGGATCATTTCATACAGTACGCGAAGGAAGGTTCAGGGTTCGTATTGCATGATCCGTCACGATTGGCGGCGCTGCTGGCTGAGCTTCGCTCGCTCAAACAAAAGACCCTTTTGTTTGGGGTGAGTTATGCCCTGCTAGACGTGGCCGAGCAACAGCGCATTTCATTTCCTGAACTCACCATCATGGAAACCGGAGGCATGAAGGGTCGCAGGGCAGAACTCACCCGCAGCGCCTTACATGAAGCGATACGCAACGGCTTTCCAGATGCTACCATCAACTCCGAATACGGCATGACCGAATTGCTCTCGCAAGCCTATGCGCTCGACGGAAAATGGTTCACTCCACCACCTTGGTTCAGGGCTGTGACCGTTGATATCAGCGACCCCCTGCAGGTGCTGGAAACTGGCAGACGTGGACTCCTCGCCTTCACAGACCTCGGAAACCTCGATAGCTGCGCCTTCATTCAAACCAAAGACATCGGTTTGGTGGATGAACATGGCCGCTTTCAAGTAGAAGGTCGGATGGACAACAGTGACCTGCGGGGCTGCAACCTCCTCTACGTGTAAGTTTGGAACAATTCTTGGTTTTTATTTTCAAAACGTGAATCCATGCGAGCACTTCTCACCCTTAGTTTAGCTCTGCTGCTGCAGAGCTGTGGCACCCCCACCGTCCTCAGCAGATCCGGCATTGAAACCCACAACTTGGAACATGCCCTCATCGAAAAGATCCAATTCTACAACTCAAGCGATATTGTTTTGAGTCGGGTTGCCGAGGCCGAAGCCAGCAGCTCCACAAAGAACGGCACCCTCACCACCAACACCAGCGGAAGCATCGAGCGCATCATCATCCGAGCCAATACGCGCGGTCGCGTAATCAAACACTTGGGAGATGGTAAACTGGCGGTGCAATTTGACGATGACCCCAATCGCTTCTTGGTATTCGGACCTAATCCAGCTACAGGAGACTATACCTTGCAAGCAAAGAAGTGGGCCAATGGGCGTGGACTCCTTCCCTACGGTGAAGCATCCTACCTAACCAACCAAGGAGCCGAGCGATGTCAACTGACATTTCGCATGAAACGTAAATATGAGCACCACACCCGAACTTCATTTGCAAAGGGACAAAAGGTTTAAGGAAAGTTTACCGCTCATCGAATCATTGATGATCAAAGGCTTTGGAGCAGTGTTCACCGCTCCTCCCTTCACATCAACTTCAATCCGATAACACTGGCTTAATGTTCTGTCGACCCATCAATTACATCCCCTTCATGTTCTTCACAAACACCTCCAGTACAGGCTGATAAGTAAAGCGCTGAATAACTGACATTTATCAGTTTATCGCTTAATGGCTTTTAATCAAAAGCTAATGCTGGTGGAAAATAGGGCTAATGACGTGGCGGTTGCTTTGCACCAATCAAACTAAAAACACGTCATGAAAAACGTTTACCTCTCAGCTCTCGCTCTAGTAGGTGCACTGACTGCCTCAGCGCAGATCCAGTTCGATCCAGAGATCGACCCTACGTACGTGACCAGTGAAGTTGTAGTTCCTGCATCTCCACTGATCATGCAACACCTATTCATCGGTAGTACCAGCTTGGTGCAGACCAACGCTACCTATGGAAACCCTGCAGGTGCCTATCCTGCTAAAGAATGGCACGATTTCATCGGATTCACACCAGACGAAACGGGCAATAGCCTTGGGTGGATCACCGTGAACCACGAGATGATCGTACAGAACGAAAACATCGGCGACGGTGGTGGTATGTCTTCTTTCCGCGTTACACGCGACACGGCAAACGACACCTTGAGCGAGTTGCTTGCCGCGCTCTTCTGGTGTGCTTGACTTCTGCTGGTTCTCTTCTACCCTTCCGCTGCCGCAATAGAGGGTAATGGTGGCGAGGACAACGCAGCTCAGCGGTAAGGTCCACTTGTTGAACATGGCGCGAACATAGACCACGCAGTTTACGCTTGGATTACGCCAAGGTTAGCGAAAGTGCATCCGCATGGTGGCCTAAAATCAGTGGCTTAGCACCTACAAATCCCTCAATTTCAATGACCAAAATCAGTGCTCCTAGAGAAATACGACAAATACCGTAGGTTTTTCCGTAGGCAAATACCGTTAGCTTTGCACCCGAACTAATACTTCTATTATGAAAAAGTTATTTACTCTATCCGCATTGCTTGTTGCAGGAAGCATCCTTGTAACCAGCTGTAACCGAACCGTTACTCCACGTAAACTCGACGGCGATTGGACCGTAGTGAGTGGAGAGCGCAGCACTACTGCATCAGACACCTATGACGGTGTTACTTACACCAGCTCAACCAACAGTACCTACAACGGAACTACCTGGACCGTTACTGAAACGGAAAGCGGTGAAACAGAAACCTACACGGTAACAGAAACCATCGATTACTCTTTCGATCGCAGCACAGGCGAGTACATGTCTACTTCTGTGATGACGGATCCTGAGTACAGCGAGTGGACCTATATTCAGGTTTACGATGACGCTGACGGAAACTGGTCAGAATTGACTTATGTTGACCGTAACACAAGCCGTACCTCTACTACAGACATCGAAGGTTTGTTCACCATCACAGGAGACGCTGGTGATGAGATCGAGCCAAACTCTCAAGTGGTTTTCCAAGAGCGTACACGCACAGAGACCTATACTGACACATACACGTACACTGATTCTGAGAACGGTACTTCTGCTAGCGTTGCAGGTAAGTACTGGTATGATTGGAGCGAAGGTGACTACGTTCCTTTCCCAACTTCTGAAACCGGAACAGAGACCATTACCATGGAGTCTACGGAAGCAATGGTTTGGAACATCTCTGAATTGGGCGGTGGTGAAATGATGGTGGAGTACACCAACAACTACAGCTCTTCTGAATCAGGTTCTTCATATATGTATACTTACACTTCTTCTGGTTCAATGACCCTCGAAGAGAAGTAAGAACCGCTTACAACACAAAAAAGAAAACCCTCGCCAATGGCGGGGGTTTTTTCATGTATAGCGGTTTGAGGTCTTACTCTGCGATCACCAAGAAGTAGTTCTTCTTGCCGCGCTGGAGCAGGAGGTACTTGCCTGCAATGAGGTCATCGGCACTGGTTTGGAATGCTTCCTGCACCTTGTTCTTGTTCACCGAGATGGAGTTCTCCTTTAATGCTCTTCTCGCCTCACCATTCGATGCTAAGAACCCACTTTCTCCGGATAAGAGGTCAACGCTCGACAAGCCGTTTTCGATCTTGCTCTTGGCTATATGTCCTTGAGGCACCCCTTCAAAGACATCCAATATCGTGGCTTCATCCAATGCCTTGAGTGCCTCGCTGGTGGCTTTCCCAAACAGCACCTCCGATGCGTCAATGGCTTTCTGGAGGTATTCTTCTGAATGCACACGGGTAGTCAGCTCTTCTGCCAAGCTGCGTTGCATCAAGCGCATGTGGGGTACTTGCGCATGCTCTGCTTCGATGGCTTCGATCTCTTCGCGCTCTTTGATGGAGAAGACGCGCATGTAGGTGCCTACGTCTGCATCGGCCGTGTTGAGTAAGAACTGGTAGAACTTATACGGCGATGTGCGCTTCGGGTCTAACCAGATGTTGCCGCCCTCAGACTTACCAAACTTGCTGCCATCCGCCTTCTTTATGAGCGGGGTAGTGATCGCAAATGCTTCCCCTCCCTCCATCCTGCGAATGAGCTCGGTACCGGTCGTAATGTTTCCCCACTGGTCACTTCCGCCCATTTGGATCTTACATCCAAAGTGCTTCCAGAGGTAGTAGAAATCGTAGCCTTGGATCAACTGGTAACTGAACTCCGTAAAGCTCATGCCTGTCTCCAATCGGTTCTTCACCGAATCCTTGGCCATCATGTAGTTCACGCTGATGTGCTTTCCTACGTCCCGGATAAACTCCAAGTAGCCGAACTTCGAGAACCAATCGTAGTTGTTCACGATCTGGGCAGCATGCTCCCCCTCAAAATTCAAGAACTTCTCCAACTGCTTCTTTTGACATTGGAGGTTGTGCTCCAGTTGCTCGAGGTCGAGCAGGTTACGCTCGGCGGATTTTCCACTGGGGTCACCCACCATACCCGTAGCGCCACCGATCAACGCGATGGGCGTATTACCCGAACGCTGAAAGTGGGTTAAGGTCATGATCTGCACCATGTTGCCGATCCCCAAGGAATCTGCCGTTGGATCAAACCCGATGTATCCGGTAACACCACCTTTGGCCAAGAGGTCTTCTGACCCCGGGATCATGTCATGCAACATCCCGCGCCAGCGGAGCTCCTCAACGAAATTCTTCATGTCTTCGATTGCTTTGAGGCGCCGAAAGTACCATTAATGCCGCGCTTATCCAGCCCCTAAAACGCTCCGATCACTCATTGATGATCTCGAACAAGCGATCCAGGTTCGGTGTAAGGATGATCTCGATGCGGCGGTTCTTCGCTTTGCCTTCTGGGGTGTTGTTGTCTGCTACCGGCATGAACTCTCCGCGTCCGGCCGCCGTCAACATGTCTTCATCCATGCCGCCTTCTTCAGTCATGATGCGCACCACAGAGGTTGCCCGCATCACAGAAAGGTCCCAGTTGTCTTTGATGGCCCCTGCTCCGTTCAACGGATCGGTGTCGGTGTGACCTTCTACCAATATGGTGATGTCTTCTTCTTCCTTCACCACGTTGGCGAGATCCACCAAGGCTCGCTTACCCTCAGCATTCACCACCGTGCTGCCTGATGGGAAGAGCAATTTCGCCTCAAGGCTCACGTAGATTTTTCCGTTGCGCTGTTCCACGGTAAGTCCTTTGTCTTTGAAACCCATCAAAGCCTGAGCAATACGGTCTTTCAAAGCGCGAACAGCGGCATCCTTCTGGGCGATGATGTCTTCCAACTCCTTCACCCGTGCTTCTCGCTTCTGCAACTCTGCCTCCAGGTCGTTCAAGCGCTTCTCCTTTGCATTCAGCAACTCTTCCAATTCACGGAGGTCGTCTTCTCTACGCTGTAGATCGAGCTGCGTGTCACGCAAGGCATCCAACAACTCGCGGTTTTCCATATCGCCTTCCTTACGAATCTTATCGAGCTTGTCCATCAAGTCATCGTTCAACTTGGTCAGCTCTTGGTACTTGGCTTGGGTTTGGCGGTGACGCTTGCCCAAGTAGATCGTGTCTTGGGTGAGGTCTGCCAACCGCTTCTTGATGTTCATGAGGTCGGCGCTGAGCTCGTCGTTCTCCGCGGTGAGCGTACGGTTCTCGTTGGTCAAGCTAGCGCGCTCTTCTTCACACTCCTGTTGCTTGGCTTGCAGCTCTTTGTATTGCTTGCTCGGTACACAGGCCTGCATCGCGCCCAGCAATGCAAGGGCCATTATCATCTTCTTCATGGACACTGATTTATGTGTAGCACAAAGCTACCGCGCTCTCGGCCCATGAATGCTTCCCTAAACAGGAATTACTAACAGTCGATGTTTGGTTTTATTCGCGCTTGGCTTTCGCTTCTGGGATCTCGATGGCATGGTTCATCCATACTTCGCTGTAATCGCGGTATTCCATGCTGTTTTGGTGGAAGCCTTTCACATACCGAGGGATCAAGCGGGTAAACTCTTCATAGTACAACGGCATCACCACCGCGTCGTTGATGATCAGTTGGTCCATCTCTGCGAAGGTCATGAAGCGCTCCTTCTCATCCAGCTGTCGGATCGCTGTGGTGTAGAGGCTGTCGTACAAATCGCTGTGGTAATTCACCGTATTCAGATAGGACGAGCTGTTCTCCTCGGTATCCTCACCGATGAAGAGACACAAGAAGTTCTCAGGGTCTGGATAATCTGCCAACCACGCTGATCGCCAGAAAACCGAGTTTCCACTCTCCTCTTTCTCGCCTTGTTCGGTCATGGTCAAGACCTTCATCTCCACATCAATGTTCAGGTTCTCTTTCAGCATTTCCTGCACGACTTGGGCCACCAACTCGTAGTTCTGTCCGCCGCTCGTGGTCTGTAAGGTCACCTTCGGAAAACCTTCACCGTCTGGATAACCAGCGTCTGCCAGCAAGGCACGCGCTTTCTCAGGATCGAATCCATTCCCCTTCAACATCCCGTAGGGATAATTGGGGAAGACAGGAGGAACGATGCCATATTCACCGGGTGTTCCTTCCCCCTGCAGGGTGTGCGTGATCATGGATGCCCGATCAATGGCCAGGTTGAAGTCCCTTCGCACCCGAACATCGTCAAATGGTTCCGCTTCATGGTTGAAAGAATAGTAGTGGACGCTCAAGGAGGGCTTCACCTGCGGACGAAAGTCTACCCGTTCATCGTTGGCGTTCTCTAGGCTTCCCATCACATCATCATACATCTCCAGCGGCAGCGTGAAAACCATGTCGAGCTCCCCATTTCGGAACATCAACAGCTCGCTTCTCTTGTATTATACAAAAGAGGTCTGGATTGCATCGAGGTAGGGAAGTTTGTTGCCATGTTCATCCATGGCCCAGTAGTTGTCATTGCGTTCCAACACCACCATCTCATCGCGCTTAAAGACCTTCAAACGAAAGGGACCTGTGCCGATCGCCTTGTTTGCCATGTCTTCGCCATACATCTCCAAGGCTTCTCTTGGGTAAACGTAGAACGCATTGTGGGCCATTAACCTTAGGAAGGAAGCGAATGGAAAAGCGAGCTTGATCTTGATGGTATGCTCATCGATGACCTCAACGGCTTCCAGGTTCTCTGGCTTTTCGCCTTCCAATTGTGCATCGTAGTACTCACGCGCTCCTAAGAGTCGGTCACGCACCAACCAGAACATGCGGTTGTTGGCTGCGGGTGAGCATAATTGTCGGACCACAAAGGCAAGGTCTTTGGCTACCAGCTCACGGCCTTTACCATTTGGAAAGCATGGGTCATCGTGAAAGAAAACACCCTTACGCAAGCGGAAGGTCCATTCGGTAGCGTCTTCATTCGACTCCCAGCTCTCTGCCAAACCCGCAACGGGCTCCAAGGTAGCTTGGTCCATCTTCACCACCGATTCATACACCTGACTGGCTACGCGGTGTGTAGCAACTTCGGTGATCTCTAAGGGGAAAAGACTTCGAGTGTCCATGACCTCGTTGACCCGAAAGACACCGCCTAGACGGATGCCGCCTTTGCCTTCCTGGCCTCATTCGTTTGATTCTGATCCGCAGCTAAAGGTCAGCAGTGCAACGGCGAGAAGACCAACTAATTTCTTCATAGGGTAGGGTGCTAATATAGTCCAATGCACGTTAATGATGAAGCGATGGCGACCATATGCCGCGCGAAACGTTACTTTGAATGTCGATCCACATGCATTCAAGCATCCTTACAACCCGTATATGCCCTAGGTCACTCCTGCTGAGCCTGTTGCTTCTGGCGGGTGTACTGCATGGAAGGATTGCATTCGGGCAGGAAGGCCTAAGTCCGCTTACCTTGCTATCGGATTCTACCGTGCTCGATACCAACAGCATCATCCCGGAAAGCTTCGTACTGAGCGGACTCAACGAAGATCAGTACACCCTCGACCCTGCGCGGGCACTGCTGGTGGTGAGCGACCCATCCGTTCGCTATCCTGAAGAGGTACAAGTGGCTTTTCGAAGCTTTTCGTTCAATTTCTCCAAACCTTACCAAAACAAAGACCGCTGTGAGATCCTGCGCAGTCAGCGCGTTTACAACCCCTTCCGATCTAAACCAGGCACCTCCGGTGGAACGAACGACATCCTCGATTTCGGCGATATTGAAAAGCGGGGTAGCATCTCGCGGGGGATCATCGCGGGCAATAACCAGAACCTATCTGTCAACTCCAGTTTGAACTTACAGCTTGCGGGCAGACTGAACGAACGCTTTTCACTGGTGGCGGCCATCGCTGATCAGAACATCCCGATCCAACCCGATGGCAATACGCAACAGCTGCAGGATTTCGATCAGGTCTACATCCAGGTCTATGATGACAACAACCGCATCACCGCCGGTGATTATCAGATCATCCGCAACGACGGCTACTTCATGCAGTTCAACAAGCGCTTGCAGGGTGGCCGCGTAGAGTCGAGCATCCATCCGATCAAGGAAGACAGCAGCCAAGTGCTACAGCTCGAGGCCAGTGCGGCCGTATCACGGGGAAAATTTGCGCGAAAGACGATTCAAGGTGTAGAGGGCAACCAAGGTCCGTATCGCTTGACCGGTGCAGAGAACGAGCCCTTCATTGTAGTACTCTCGGGTACGGAACGGGTCTATTTGGATGGCCGCTTGTTGACCCGTGGTCAGGAGCACGATTACGTGATCAACTACAACACCGCTGAGATCACCTTCACGGCGAAGATGCCGATCACCAAAGACCGCCGAATCGTAGCAGAATTTCAGTACTCCGATCGCAATTACGCCCGCTCGCTTTTGTACGGTGCAGCAAATTACAAAAGCAAGCGGGCGGAGGTTGAACTGGCCTTCTACTCTGAACAAGACGCGAAGAATCAACCCCTGCAGCAAGAGCTCTCCGACCAACAGAAGGACGTGCTCCGCACCATCGGTGACAGCCTCAACCAAGCCGTGGCTTCCAGCGTAGACTCAGTAGGATTCAGCGAGAACCAGATCCTCTATGCTCGTATCGACACCAGCTACTATGATCCCGTACTCGACCTGACCATCCCCGCAGAGTATGTACTGGTCTACGCCACCGACCCAGACAGCGCACAGTACCAGGCCGCGTTCTCCAACGTAGGACAAGGAAACGGCAACTACGTCTTTGATCGGCAAGTGGCCTTCGGACGGATCTTCCGCTGGGTGCCGCCGGTGAATGGCGTGCCTCAGGGTGATCATGAACCTGTGATCCAGCTCATCTCACCGAAACAACGGCAGATGGTCGTGGCCCGCGCCAACTACCAGATCAGCGAACAACTCAAGGCTTCCGTAGAATGGGCAGGCAGCAAGGACGACATCAACACCTTCAGCACCGCCGACCGCGCAGATGACTTCGGTATGGGTACGAAGGTGCTGATCGACGGTAAGCAGCCCATCGCCGGAAAATGGAGCGCCTTGGGTAAGCTCGACTATGAGTTCGTACACCGGGATTTTGAACAAGTGGAACGCTTTCGGAGCGTGGAATTCGACCGGGATTGGAACATTCGTGATGTGCTCATTCCTGACAACCAGAACATCATCGGCGCGGGCGTGGGAGCAGACTACAACGATGAGGCGCAGGTCTTGTACGGGATCAAATCCTTCACGGCCGGACCATCGTTCAGCGGTATCCAGAACAGCCTTGATCTAAAATCGACCCACCAGCGCGTACAGGGAGATTTTGGCGCTACACTCACCGAGCAAGAGGGCGATCTGATCCAAAGCCGGTACTACCAGCACAACACCAACATCCGCATTCCGCTTTGGAAGCTCAACATCGGCTTCAAAGACGATTTTGAAGACAACCAACGCTTTGAACCGAAGACCGACACCCTGAGCGACCTTTCCTTCAAGTGGTGGGAATGGGAGGCATCGATCTCCAATGCCAACAGCGCCGAGAACCGCTACAAAGTGAGCTACGCAGAACGTACCGACTGGCTGAAACAAGGCCAAGACCTCGGTAGGGCCACCTTCGCACGGATTTATGGCTATGAGATGGGGCTGAACAAGATGCGCAACTCCAGCTTGAACTTTCGGGTGAACTACCGGACGTTGGAGATCCTCAATGACGAAATCACCCAGCAGGCACCGGAGAACACCTTGCTTACCCGAACCGAATACCAGGTGCGCTTGCTGAAGGGTGCCTTGACCTCCAACTCCTTCTACGAGATTGGCTCTGGGTTAGAGAACCGACGCGAGTTTGTCTACATTGAGACCACGCCCGGACAAGGAACCCACATCCACATCGACTACAACGAGAACGGTGAAAAGGAACTCGATGAATTTGAATTGGCCGTACAAGCAGACCAGGTGGCGTCTGCCAACTACCTCAAGGTATTCGTACCAACGAACGACTACATCCGCGTATTCCGAAACCAGTTCACCCAAAGCCTTTACCTGCGTCCGGCCGCGGTTTGGCGCAGTAAAACCGGATTGCGCAAGTTCTTAGGATGCTTCTCGGATCAGTTCACCTATTCGGTTGACCGTCGCACCTTGGAGATGGAACTGGTGGATCAGTTCAACCCCTTTGTGTTCGACATTGCCGACAGCGTGCTACAGTCTACCAACAGCAACCTGCGGAACATCTTCTACTTCAACCAAAGCCACCCCATCTTCGGGGCAGACTTTACCTACCAGCGGCTGGATGGGCGTAACCTACTGACCTCTGGATTTGAATCGCGCTCTATGGAACGCTGCGGACTCGCTTTCCGTTGGAACTTCACCACCATGCTGAGTTTGGAGGCCCGTGGAGAGCAAGGAACCAAGGCCAGCGGATCCGATGCGAACGTACTGAGCAGCCGAAACTTCAACATCAACTACCAAGAGGTGGAGCCCCGATTGGTCATCCAACCCGGCGCGAAGTGGCGTTTAAGCTTCAACTTCAGCTACCGAGAGCAGCAGAACACCTTAGCAAGCGTTGTGGTGAACAGCGGTGGTGAGCGTGCCTTCTCTCGAAAGAGTGGAATGGAATTCACCTTGAGTTCGCCGGAGAAAGGGAGCCTGTTCATAACAGGAAACCTCATCCAGATCAATTATTCTGGTGCGCCCGATAGCCCGGTGGGCTTCGAGATGCTGGAGGGTCTGCAACCCGGACTCAACGGCACCTGGGGCATCTCTTACCAGCGCACCTTGGCCAACAACCTGCAGCTCAACCTGACCTACAACGGTCGACAAAGTCCGGGATTGAATGTCATCCACACGGGTGGTATCGAAGCAAGGGCTTATTTTTAGCGTAAATCCAACAACTGAATGAAGCTACCTCCACTACCTGCCGACGCGAATGAAAAGACCCAAAAACGCTATGCCCGCCTTGAGCGCTTGATCGCCGCAGCCAATGAGTTTGAGCTGAAGCCAGAGACCGAAGCCTACATTGCTGAACAGGTAGGCTCAATCAGCGGAGAGGGGAAACAGTTCTCCCGCAGGGTGCTGCGAGCGCAGTCAAGGATCATCAACCGACTGGCGCAGAAAGAAAAGCTCACGCCACCGAAATACTATACCAATCTTTGGACCGGACTAGGTATGGGTGCCTTTGGGGTGCCTATGGGAGTAGCCTTTGGTTCGGCGATGGAAAATATGGCATTAATCAGTATCGGCATACCCATTGGCTTGGCCATCGGAGTTGCCATCGGCGCTGGACTGGATAACAAGGCCAAGGCGGAGGATCGGGTACTTGATTTTGAATAGTGGTCTGGCCCCCTACTTCAACTCAAAGCTGGTGGTGCCCATCATGTAATCCTCGGCATACACCTCTACGATGTAGGTGCCTTCAACGGCTTCTTCTTCCAAGTCCCAGTAGAGGCACATGTCCATCTCCTCGTTCTCATAGGTGATCTCTGACTTTCTGGAGTAGAGTCCTTCCTTGCCATCGTAGGTGAACATGTATTCCTTGGTCTGATCGTAGGCCAACACCTCGCCATCCGGACCGATGATGCGCAAGTACACATCCTTTTTTCCTGGCTTGGTCACCTCGTTCTTATCGATCGTGAAGCAGGTTTTGATCTTGTCTACACGGTGCGCACGGTCGGTTTCGCGGTGTACGTTGTTGCTCTTCACGCGCTGACCCAAGGAGAAGAGGTCCACCACCTTCAGCTTGGAGCCTAATTTCACCTTCTCCGCCAACTCTTCATTCTTGGTGCTCAGTTCTTCGTTCTGCACCTTCTGCTCGGTGAGCTTCGTTTCTACCTCTGCCTTCTGGGCAACGAGCTCTTGGTTCACCGTGTTCAAAGAGTCGATCGTCACTAAGTAATTGCGCATCACTTCGCGCAGCGTTTTGGCTTCCTTGCGCAGTTTGTAGATGATCCAAGCGTCGTCTTTGTGCTTCTCCGCCTCCTTCATCAACTTCTCTATCTCTGCCTTCTGCTCCTCGATCTGGGCCAGCATCTCCACATTATCGGTAGAAACCGAGTCATAGGCCGCAAGCATTTCTTGCAGCTCTGCCGTTAGGGCGTCCTTCTCTGTAGTGAGGTCCGTGTTGTTGGTGATGAGCTCAATGTTCTCTTGTCGTTCGCTGTAGAACAAGAACAAAGTTGCTACGTTGGTTACAGCCAACAGGATCAACAGGATGATGAGCGTGCGGTTATTCTTTTCTTTGGACTCTGCCATGGTTCTTTGCTTGTTGATGCAAAGCTATGAACGTTTTAGAGCTGCAAATACGTGTGTATCAAGCTTTTTTTTGGCAGGATGGTGTTGACGAATAAGTTGAAATGAAGCGCTTCGCAGAACTCATCACGGAACTGGATCAGACCACGAAAACCAACGTGCGTTTAGAGGCCTTGGTGCGCTACTTTGAAGCCTCCCATGAGACGGATATCCTGTGGGCCGTTGCCCTCTTCACAGGTCGAAGACCAAAACGTCCGATGACCAGCACCCGCCTGCGCGAATGGGCGGCCGAACACGCCAACATACCCCTATGGCTCTTTGAAGAATCCTACCACATCGTGGGCGATCTGGCCGAGACCATCGCGTTGATGCTACCGCCCAATGCAGTTGAACCAGATGAGCAGCGCCTGAGCGACTGGATTACGTTGATCCGCTCCATGCAGGGTTTGGAGGAGGAAGCGCAAAGAGATCAGGTCTTTGAGGCCTGGGAACGCTTGAACCGAGAGGGTCGGTTTGTCTTTAATAAATTGCTCACGGGAGGCTTCCGCATCGGTGTTTCGCAGAAGATGATGACCAAGGCCTTGGCGCGTTACTTGGACAAAGATGAAGCAGCCATCGCTCATCGCTTGATGGGGAACTGGCATCCCGATGATACCAGTTTTGACACCCTCCTGCGGAGCGATGATCAGGGGGATGACCTGAGCAAGCCTTACCCCTTCTACTTGGCCTATGCATTGGAGGAAGACCCCGATGGCTTGGGCGATCCAGCGGAATGGCAAGCCGAATGGAAGTGGGACGGCATCCGTGGACAGGTGATCGTACGCGATGACGTGTGCTATGTGTGGAGCCGAGGCGAAGAACTGGTGACGGATAAGTATCCGGAGTATGCCGCATTCGCGGATGCCTTGCCCAACGGTACGGTGATCGATGGGGAGATCTTGGCGTATCGGGATGGGGTGCCCTTGAATTTTCACGTGCTGCAAACGCGCATCGGTCGGAAGACAGTCGGTAAAAAGATCCTCGAAGAGGCTCCCGTGGTCTTCATGGCTTATGACCTGCTGGAATGGGAAGGAAAAGACATCCGCGAGGAGCCTTTGACCACCCGCCGCGAGCACCTGGAAACCTTGGTCAAGCAAAGCGATGGGTCTTCTTTGTTGCTCTCGCCCGTTGTTGCCTTTGATGACTGGGCCAGCCTGACCGAAACCCGAACCCAAAGCCGCGAACACTACGCCGAAGGCTTGATGCTTAAGCGCAAAAGTGCCCCCTACCAAGTCGGCAGAAAGCGCGGTGATTGGTGGAAATGGAAGGTAGATCCGCTGACCATTGATGCCGTGATGATCTATGCCATGCGTGGCCATGGAAGGCGCGCCAACCTCTACACCGACTACACCTTCGCGGTACACGACGGCGGCCAGTTGGTGCCGTTTACGAAAGCCTACAGCGGACTCACCGACAAAGAATTCCGAGCGGTGGATGCCTTTGTGAAGCAAAACACCATCGAGCGGTTCGGGCCGGTGCGATCGGTGACGCCGGAGCTGGTATTTGAGATCGCATTTGAGGGCATCGCTGAATCGAAGCGACACAAATCAGGCGTGGCCCTGCGCTTTCCGCGGATGAAACGCTGGCGGAAGGACAAGAAAATGGAAGAGGCTAATACGCTGGATGACCTGAAGGCGCTGTTGAAGCAGTACGGTTAGCTCAGTGTTTGAATACCTTGATCACTTTATGCTGACCCGTGTTCTGATCCAGCACATCGATAAGGAACAGTCCGGCAGGAAGGCCGTTTACCCAGAAGACTTGCTGTCCACCATTCTGCTGCATGGATCGAATCAATCGGCCATCTACAGCACGAAAACTCACCGCATAGTTTCCTGCAGGTAAGTTCAGCGTCAGCTGATCGCTGCATGGATTAGGAAAGGCTTGAACCTCCATGGAACCTGCTATATCCACTCGTCCGAGCGGTAAAACAGATAGGTTCCCTTGTGCGTCAAAAGGATCTGACCATTGCGCCGCGGTGTAGATGGCCTCACCAGTGAGTGTCTTCAAAAAGGCGACCAGCGCAGCTTTTTGATCATCGCTCAGGTTGAGGTTTTGTCCGGTATTGGTTGGCCCGCGCAGCCGTTGATCCAGATTAGGGTTCTCGTTGGCATCAAATACGATCAGGTTATAATGCTCGATCACCTCCTCCAAGGTAGTTAGGCTACCATCATGCATGAATGGCCCGTTGGGGTCACCATCAGGATTCACCACATCGCGCAGAGAGGGCGACTTTGTGTTGGTAAGATCGGTTCCTGTATCGCCAGCAACGGTGATCACTCCATTGTTCTGCGCATCTGGATCGATATCGAATGCTGGCGCTCGGTGGCAGCCTTGGCATCCCGCTCCGGCAGGTGGTGGTGCAATGAATAGGTTTTTCCCTTGGTTCTCCTGTGCGGTGAAGTTGGAAAAGTTGGCATTGATGTTCCCGGCTTGCGCAAGGCCTTCATCAAACTTTGAATCAAAACTTTGGATGCTTCGAACGAACTGCGCCAAAGCATAGGCGATCCTGTCTTCAGATAACTCCGTTCCCCAAAACGCCTCTTCCACCAATTTCGGATAATAATCCGTGGCGTTGAGCTTATTGATCAACGAGTCGATACTTGGTTGACCGTTGGTTCCACTAAAACCCATCTCAATATGGTCTTGGATCGGCATTACCGTCTGAAACTCAAGCACGCTAGCGCGTTCATCCCAAAAGAAAGCAGACTCTTCGCTGTAACGACCATTGACCAAACGCATCGAATGCCGTCCGGTTACTCCTCCGTCAAAACCCTTGCTTTGTATTGAAGGATCACTGAATGCAAACTCCTGCTGGTGGCAGCTCGCGCAGGCTACCGTGTTGTTGATGCTCAACTTCTTGTCGTAGAACAGCACCCGGCCAAGGGTAGCGCCCGCATTGCTTATGTGGTTATTGGCAGGTGTATTGTCTTGGGTAATGTAGGTGGGTGCTTCCTGACCTTGATAATCGAAGAGGTCATTGAGGTCGATGGTACCCGCGATCAGCGGTAGCGCGAGTACAGTCATCCCCACCCAGGTTCGTGTTGATTTCATAGTGGAGTGTTCTGGGTATGCAGCAAATTTAAGCTTTTACACGAGCTGCAATGCGCATTACATTTGACCCATGGATCGCATCATCAACCTCAGCATCGGACTTATCGCAGTTGTTCCCGGCATCATCATGGCTTTGGGACTTTGGCACATGTTGAAAGGACTGCCCGAGCTGTACTTGATGATCAACCGAACCCTCGGAAGCTTTGTTATCATTTCATTCATCGCTTTTATGCAGCCGAAGAAGGATATCAAACGTGTTTCACAATGGGGGATCGCCATCGGGTTCTTGTGGACCCTCACCGCCCTGATCATGGAGCTTGAGCTATGAGTCTGGCTCCGGCTGAAGCATGGTTCAAACAACAGGGATGGAGCGTTTTTCCATTCCAAGAAGAAGCATGGATCAAGTTTCAAGCCGGCTACAACGGCATTGTGAATGCCCCCACCGGCAGCGGGAAGACCTATTCGCTCTTGCTGCCCATCATGTTGGAGATCCATCGGCGCAAGGAGGCCTTCGTCGTCTTTGGTAAAAAACAAGCACCACCCGGACTGCAAGCCATTTGGATCACGCCCATCCGCGCCCTCGGTAAGGAGATCCAGCAATCGGCACAACGCGCAGCGGCCGGACTCGACATCCAGATCGAAGCGGCCATCCGCACGGGCGATACCAGCACCAAGGAAAAAGCCCGACTCAAGCGCACACCGCCCGATATTCTGATCACTACGCCAGAAACCCTGCACCTCTTATTGGCGCAGAAGGACTATCCGCGTTACTTCCGCGATGTTTTTGCCATCGTGATGGACGAATGGCATGAACTCATCGGCTCCAAACGTGGCGTGCAGATCGAGTTGGCCCTCTCGCGTATGAAGACCATTTGCGCAGGCCTCCGCATTTGGGGGATATCGGCGACCATCGGCAACATGGAGGAGTCGTTGCAAGTGCTGCTGGGCAACTGGTATGAGGAGCGTGAACACAGCATCATCCGCCGCGGCATCAAGAAACAATACGTGGTAGAAAGCGTCTTTCCAGATGAGCTGGAGACCCTG
>CAJXNO010000021.1 GCA_913057205.1 uncultured Flavobacteriales bacterium | reverse complement strand
ATAAACTTCTCGCCCAATCGGTTTGCTTCACTTCGTGAAACAAAAAAAGCCCACACATACGTGTAGGCTTTCAAGTCGCTTTCGCTCCTCCTCCCTGCCCGACTGAGTTTGCTCAGGCGGGTTGGGCTTCCCTCGTCACCCTACGGTTGCTCGGGATAAACTTCTCGCCCAATCGGTTTGCTTCACTTCGTGAAACAAAAAAAGCCCACACATACGTGTAGGCTTTCAAGTCGCTTTCGCTCCTCCTCTTGGGCTCGAACCAAGGACCCTCTGATTAACAGTCATGAGCGCAATCCACATAAGTTGCAGTATATCAGCGCATTAAACATCTAAAAAATGTTTAACTGTCTAAGAACTGTCTGTGATAAATCTAAGTTACCCCAAGGTTGGTCAAACCAAAGACCTTAAAGTCTTCGTCTCGTTTCATCTGAATAATCAGAAAATAAGGCTTTATAGCGGCAAAAGAATTAACAGCTCGTTAAACCCGAATAACCACCCCATAGAACATCGTCTATCAATGGCTAATTTATTAGCTGCGGAGGTTTATAGTCACATCACCAAAGGGGGTGTTCTAAAGTCACATCGAAAAGAAACAATTCAATCAGGTCGGTTATCTGACCTAGAGTACCTGAAGCTTGCTTTAGAGAGTAAGCTGAATAGCAACTACTCAGCTAAATACAAATCAACCCTTCGTTACACTTACAGGGATATTGTCGATGCCTCAAAAGGCAATAATCTATGCGCTAATGAACTAAGTGCTATGCTCAACAGATACACCAATGCCTCAAGCTATAACACCTTTAGAAGACATGTAAACGCCCTAATAAACGAGGCTGTGAACCTGGGTATGGATGAGAGAGACCTATTGAAGAATAAGAGTAAAAAGGCAAAGGCTAAGCTCCATAAACCCTTCAGAGACATCGGCCTCATTCTAGATGAGATAAAAGCCTTTAACAGTAACCTCTACCTGTGTTGTCTTCTGACATACGGATGCCTCCTCAGGCCACATCGAGAAATAAGAGAGTTATGTTGGGGGGACTTCTCCAACGATCTGAGTCAAATACACCTATCAGGGCATCGGAATAAATCAGGACGAAACAGGATAGTTCCTGTCCCAAAATACATCCGAGAGAACCTTCATGCTGGAGACCTAAACTGCAATGTATTCAGTGGTAATCAGAAGGCATACAACCAGGACTACTTTAAGTGCCTTTGGAGGCGATTTAAGAGCCAATCTAAGCTGATTGACACCAATCAGACTCTATACTCTTTCAGACACTCTGGGGCTATAGAAATCTACCAGCGTACAGGCTCATTAGTGAAGCTACAGAAGGTGATGGGTCATTCAAGTCTGAATGTATCCCTAACCTATTTAAGGGGCTTAGAGGTGGCTGAATTAACCGAGGAGGATATGCCTAAGGTTTAGGCAATTTCTCTTTGCCAAAAAGAAAAAATCAGAGCCTCCAGAAATTCCATCTAATATAGATTATAGAAAAATATGTAGTTTCAATTAATTAAAAATGAACAACATTCATTTCTTCTGTAAATCACGCTTTATTATGGCTAGCCTTGGGCTGGTTATGATTCTATTATTCAGCGTCCACGCCAACGCTGCTAAAATCCCAACAGACTCCTTAAAACTTGTGCATTTTTCGGATTCATTAGCGAGAGTATTTGAAGATGATGGCCTTTCTGCTGACCAAATCCACGAGGCATTTGAAGAAAATACCAAGCGCTTTAACGCGTCTATCTCAAAGTATCTAAAGATTGAAGAACAAGTAATTCTCGCCTTTTCTTGTTTAGAATACAACCAATTTGATATCGCTCATCAATTGGCCAATGATATTTTGAAAGCATCAAGAAAAGCGGGATACAATTCTGGCATCGCCTCAGCCCAGCAAGTTCTTGCATTCATTAGTAACTATACAGATGAACACGAAAAAGCAATGCTATTGGCAGATAGCGTTTATCTGTTTTATGAATCATTGGGTGAAGACAGCCTGCTTACCGCGCCATTAATTTTAAAAGCCACAGTAGATACCAATCCCAAGCAGGCGATTGAATACCTTGAACAAGTCGCCCAAATTGCAACAAAAAAAGAGGACCTGTCGACACTTTCCAATGTTTATCACAACCTCTCCTTTGAATATTTTCAAGTGGGAAATAGTGATTCTGCAGCTGTTTATGTGCAAAAATCATATGCTATTTCAGAGCAAATCAACAGTTCCAAAACCTGGGCATACTATTATTGGCTAGAAGGTCTTTTAGCTTTTCGATTGCAAGACATTGCCCAAGCCGAGAAAAGCCTTAACAAGTCACTTGAACATGTTTCAGACTCAAGTAAAGCTCTTGGATTAAGTTGCGTTAATGCCTTGGTCCAAGTGAATATCCAAAAAAAAGATTATCAGAAAGCTTTGAGTTTGCTCTTAGCTCGAAACCAATTAGTTAGTTTAAATACAGAAAAAGAATTTGAAAACAGGCGTCAGATATATGAACAGATTCAAAGACTAAACAATGAAAAGCACCAGCAAGAAGTTCGTTTCGAGAAAATAGCATTTAAACAATCTAGGTTAATGATTATAATACTTGCAGCTATCGTCATGGTATTATTGCTTTTTTATGTAGTTTATCTTCAGGCTCGCAGCAAGAAGAAGTTAGAACAAAGCAACCAAATCATTAATCTGAACAAAAAACAAATCGAAAACAAAAACAAGGAGTTAACAGACTCTTTAAGTTATGCTCAACGAGTTCAAAACAGCCTGTTACCTAGAGAAGAAAAAATAAAAGAGCTGCTCAATGACCACTTTATCCTTTTCTTACCACGTGATATTGTCTCAGGCGATTTTTATTGGATAGCTTCTAATGAAGCTGGAACATATTTTGCGTTAGCAGACTGTACAGGGCATGGCGTGCCAGGCGCAATGGTTAGTTCCGTATGCTATAACGCTCTGAATAAAACCTTACATGAAAACATAACCGAACCTGCACAAATTTTAAACCGCACCCGAGAACTTATTGTAAGTGAATTTGACGATGCGGATGAGGTACTATCTGATGGAATGGATATCGCCCTATGTTCGATTAAAGGAGAGAATATAGAGTACGCAGGGGCTTACAATCCCTTAATTATAATTCGCGATAATAAATTAATCGAAATCAAACCTGATAAGCAGCCTGTAGGGAAATTCATTCAATATAAGCCCTTTACAAATCAGTGTTTCCAGCTGAAAAAGGGCGATATTATTTATTTATTCTCTGATGGCTTTGCCGACCAATTTGGTGGTGACAAAGGAAAAAAATTCAAAACCTCTAAATTCAAAGCTCTCCTATTGGAAATCCATCAATTGCCTATGGCAGATCAAAAACAGAAATTAATGGAAATATTTGAAGGGTGGAAGTCTAGCTATAGCCAAGTTGATGATGTTTCTGTCTTGGGATTGAGATTTTAGAAAATTGAAGGTAACAACCGCCCCCATGATTACTACAATCAGACTCTTTACTCTTTCAAACATATTAGGGCGACAGAAATCTACATGCGTACAGGCTTATTAGTGAAGCTACAGAAGGTGATGGGTCATTCAAGCCTGAATGTATCCCTAACCTATTTAAGGGGCTTAGAGGTAGCTGAATTAACCGAGGATGATATGCCTAAGGTTTAAAGGATAAACCTCCAAACACTCGCACCAGACCAACTAAAACCTGAAACCTAAAACCTAAAGTGTCGAATTATCTCAGGGGTGTGTGATTCTAAATCGGTTTCCTGTTTTGGTTAAGGTTTCACATGTATAGTATGACCCAATATGTGAGTGTATAGCAGATGCAATAATGATGTTCAGTATGATGCTGTTAGGACACCTGCATTCAAAAATTGGTTTGGTGACTGGGAGACTGACCCTTAGAGCTATATTCCCTGCTTCTAAAAAAGCTGAAGCAGGATATAAAGATTCTATTTCTAATATTTGAGATAAATTTTTCGAATTTGAAAGTAATTAGTATTGAATATCAGTTACTTATATTTTAAGGGTACAAATAAGGTACAAATAAGGTGGATAACGCCAAAAAGAAAGCTCTAAAGTTGAGAGCAATTTCCTATTGTACCACTATAACGAATTGTGCTTAATTTATCATTTAAGCTGACCGTACTATCATATTGCCAACTATAAAAACCAGGATTGTAGAGCTGCTCCTCAAAACAAACAGCAGTATCCTTTTGGTAAGATATAACTTCTCCTAGGTATGAATCAGTATAACTAGGATCACCGCTTTGATAAAGCTTTTTATTTATTTCAAGCATTGGATTGTTTACATCAGTTAATTTCCCATCTACAAAATCACGGTATTCACAGTCAATCAGAGAAGGTATCTTGTCTTCTGTTTTTGAAGTTCAGCAAATTTAACTAGCTTTAAATTATGAAATATGTTTCTCTTTTAACCCTCTCCTTATTATTTTTTGTTTCCTCTTTTGCTCAAAATTGGACCCAACAAGGCTCAGATATCGATGGAGAAGCAGCAGAAGATTGGTCTGGAAGGTCTGTCTCACTCAGCAGCGATGGGAGTACCGTAGCTATTGGAGCACCTTCTAACGACGGCAATGGATTAGATGCTGGACATGTACGGATATACAAAAACATAAGCGGCACCTGGACCCAACAAGGCTCAGATATCGATGGAGAAGCAGTAGGTGATCTCTCTGGACTATCTGTCTCACTCAGCAGCGATGGGAGTACCGTGGCTATTGGAGCACCTTTTAACGACGGCAATGGATTCGATGCTGGACATGTACGGATATACAAAAACATTAGCGGCACCTGGACCCAACAAGGCTCAGATATCGATGGAGAAGCAGTAGGTGATTTCTCTGGACAATCTGTCTCACTCAGCAGCGATGGGAGTACCGTGGCTATTGGAGCACCTTCTAACGACGGCAATGGAACTGATGCTGGACATGTACGGATATACAAAAACATAAGCGGCACCTGGACCCAACAAGGCTCAGATATCGATGGAGAAGCAGCAGATGATTTCTTTGGATTTTCTGTCTCACTCAGCAGCGATGGGAGTACCGTGGCTATTGGAGCAACTGGTAACGACGAGAATGGATTGCCTAATGATGGATATGTACGGATATACAAAAACATAAGCGGCACCTGGACCCAACAAGGCTCAGATATCGATGGAGAAGCAGCAGATGATTGGTCTGGATGGTCTGTCTCACTCAGCAGCGATGGGAGTACCGTAGCTATTGGAGCACCTTTTAACGACGGCAATGGAAATCATGCTGGACATGTACGGATATATTCTTTGAATAGTACAAATAATATAGCTGTAATGCCTTCAAAACAAGTTTTTTACACCTACCCTAATCCTAGCTCAAATGAGTTAAACATTAAAATTGAATCAAATCTTTTGGGGTCAAAATTCAGAATTTTTAATTCTCTTGGGCAAGAAATAAAACAAGGTGAGCTAAGGAGTTTAAGTTCCGCTATTGATGTTAGTAAACTGCCAAAAGGAAACTATATTATCCAGATTGGTACTGAGAATTACTCTCATCAATTTTTGGTTGAATAAGCCTATTGTCATAAGAAGCCTTCAATTTCGTGGTATGGTATGCTTTCAGCTTTCTGTATCTGCTCCAATATTCGCAAATACTTTTTAGTTGGCTTTCCTGCATAAGTCTTTTTAAAGTGCTTTTGGTATAATTGGCTGTAAAGGTCATCTGTTTTGAAAAACGCCCCTAATGATTTATCCAGTTGCCTGTACTTCTTACTTTGGGTTTGTGTTTCGTACATACAACCGTTAAAGGCTTCTCGATGCAAGAAATAGCCTCCTATTGAATACAGTTTACGGCAACGCTTGTTTGATTGAGGACAAAGGAAATACCAAATAAGCCCCTTACCTAAATTGGACGGAATAGAGACCAGTATTTTTCAGGAAGGAATACCATGATTAGGCAATTTAAAGAATTTTAATTGCTTCAGAAAATCCCGTCAGAGAAATTCTTTGAAGCTTGTTTATCAATGCTGAGTTTCATGCAGCCTAAACGAGATAATCGAGTATGCAATTCTTATTAAGAACCTCATTCATTTGGATGTGGTCCCGAGTAAATGTTAGGGGTTACTCTAGAGTGTAGGGGTGGCTATAGAAAACCTCAGTAATTGATTGAAAATCAATAAAAACCTGAAACCTATTTGACGATACTATGCATTGGTATAGGGAGCAACTGGTTTATAAACAGTTTTACTTTCTGAAAGAAAATATTAAATCATAGTATCATCTTAAACATGTCGATGCATGATAATTCAGTTTTCTATTTCAAGGAATATGGGAGTATATATACCTTACATGTAAATGATTTTTATTTCATTGATAATCAACATGATAGTTAGTATTTCGTTTACACTTCATTAATTTTCTTGTAAACCAGGTAATTAATAATGGAAACGTATTTCATTATGATAAAACAAGAAAAGGCACGAAAAAAGAAGAAGAAAAATACATGTCAAGTAACGACTAGTTGGACCGATGAGGAGTTATATACTCTATCTCGCATGGTAAACCATCGCGTAAGGCTAGTTGGTGATCAATTTGTTTGGGAACATTGTTTGCATGGTAAGAAATGGGAACCACAGGTAGTAGAAGGATTTGATAGATATAACAGACTTCTACACTGCTGGAATTATACGGTAGGACAGTACAAGAAAGAACTCAGACATCGGCAGGATAATACAGATATCAAGCACTACAATGATGTAGTTGGTCTTCTTAATAAGCTTGAATCTGTAATGAAAATCAGGAATAACCCTAAGCTGAAAACGAAGGAGAAAATCAAAAGAACTATTCAAAAACTCCCTGATCATTCTAATGCTCAAATTGCTGAATTACTTCAATTATCTCGACAGATAGTACATAAGCATCGGGTCGAAATATTTAGGAACAAGAAATCAAACTGACATCGTCATTGAAGGTAAATTAACTGTCTCATAACTGTCTGAAAACTGTCCAAAACGATGTTTTTTGTACTTTTCGACCAGTTTAATGCCTTGAGCATACAGAACGATGTTGGGTTCGTTTTTTAGCGAAAGTTGGTTGAGCATTAAGGTGAGTGATTGTTTTTTAAACAATCATGAAACCGAGTCGTACCAACACTTTCAAGCGAATAAAGACGACCTCTGACTGTTAACAAAAAAGCCCTGCATCTCTGCAAGGCTTTCGCTCCTCCTCTTGGGCTCGAACCAAGGACCCTCTGATTAACAGTCAGATGCTCTAACCAACTGAGCTAAGGAGGAATCTCCCTAAAAAGGGCTGCGAAATTACTGTAGAGTTATGAATCCTGCAAAAATTTATTGCGCAATGATAATTCTATTATGCTGTAAACCTTTTTCTGAAGCTAACTCCAGAATATACAGGCCATTCGAAAGGGACTGCACATTCAATACAGGCAAGTTCGGTCTAACTTCGCTCGCGGTGAAGACTATTCTACCTTCCAAGTCGAAAATGCGTGCTTTGAGATATTTGAAATCACCACTAATGTTGATGGTCTCACGAACTGGATTAGGGTGGGTGAAAAGTAATTCAACAGGACTTGTTTGTTTCAAACCAACGGACGAACAATCTTTCTCTTCTATTTTGATTGTATCAGTTCCAGTGCATCCATTATTATCGGTCACTTCAACCCAATAGGTTCCAAATACACCACTAACCCCAAGTATGTTTTGTGTGGAGCCATTACTCCAAACATAGGAACCTGAGACGCCAGGATCCAAGAGTAGGCTCCATGTAGTATTCGTACAGATCAACGTATCGTTGCCGAGGTTAACAAAAGGGGAGTTGAATACTTCAACGTAAAATGAATCAACCACCGAGCATCCCTCAGTGCTAGTAGCTGTTACTGAGTAAGTACCAGTAGACTCCACTTGAGTCTCATTGCCAAACCCGCCATTTGACCATAAGTAATCATTAAAACCCGGGGTTGCCTCAAGTGTTGCTTGGTCGCAGTTTAAGGAAGTGGTGCTGACGATGTGAAACGAGTCTAGGTTGATGGCTACAATGTTGATTGTATCAGATGACTCGCAAGTCTCCGGCTCTGAAATGGTCACACTGTACACACCCGGCCCAGCAAGAATGCTTGAAGAGGTGTCGCCATTTGACCAAGCTATATTCGTGTAAGTACTTCCAATGTCTAATGGAATCGAATCATGCTCACAGATCATGGTGTCGCTACCAAGATTGAGAAAAGGCGCAGCCAAGAATGCATCGACGCTCTGCGTGAAGGTGTCGGTGCTCAACCCATCTGAAGCTACAAGCATGATCTCATTGGGTCCTGGATTGGATGGATAGAATACCTCACTCGTATCGTTCGAGATGAATAAGCCATTCAGAAACCAAGAATAACTTGTACTTGAAAGACTCGTATTCGTGGCAACAATAGAATCTGGAATACAAATCGATGTTGTTGAAAGGTCAAAGTCGGCCTCTGGACCACATGAAGTGACCGTCCAGGTCTGAGGAGCCCAAGAGGCTTGAAGCCCTCCGTTCAAATAGGTTTTCACATTTACTGTGTATGTGCCGCCACCAACAGAAGGCATGTTGGAGGTATGAGTTGCATTCACGATCGCACCAAGGCAGATCGCACCTCCGGAATAATTCACATTTACATCAATCGTGTTTCCGATGACGTTGAAAGTGGTGTTCACATAGGGATAGTTCATACAGCCTACCATTACTCCAACCGATATCGTATTGGTAGAGCAGCTCGTGGGATTCGGAGAGAAAGACACGCTCGTAATACTAACCGTTTGGCTCAACGTAGAGCTCGAGTAAAGCGCAAAGACGACGAGCATCATAGCTGTTGTTAAGAAAGGCTTCATATTAAAACGTTTAGGGCCGTAAAATTAGATTATTTCGTCGATCAAGAACTAAATGCCCACTTTTGCGGCCCAATAGGAAAGCGAGATGAAAACACCCAAGACCGTAGTAGTAGGAACGATGGCATTTGACTCACTAGAAACGCCATTTGGTAAGGCAGAACGCATCGTTGGTGGTGCCGCAACCTATATCGGATTATCGGCAAGTTATTATGCTGATGGTATTCAGATGGTTAGTGTTATCGGAGAAGATTTTCCTCAAGAAATGATGACGGATCTGGAAGGTCGAGGCCTCCGACTAGACGGTGTTGAACAACGTGAGGGAGAGAAGTCTTTCTTCTGGTCAGGACGTTATCACAACGACATGAACACGCGCGACACCTTGGATACACAGCTCAACGTGCTCGAGAACTTTCAACCCGTTGTTCCTGATGGCGACCGCGATGCCGATTTCTTGATGTTGGGTAACCTCACCCCAGCGGTGCAGATGTCGGTGCTTGAGCAGATGACCAACCGCCCTAAGTTGGTGGTGATGGACACCATGAACTTCTGGATGGAAGTAGCCATGGAGGAACTCAAAGCGGTATTGAAAAAGGTAGACGTGTTGACCATCAACGATGAAGAAGCACGTATCCTCTCAGGTGAGTACAGCCTTGTGAAGGCGGCACGCAAAATCCTGACCATGGGGCCAAAGGTTTTGATCATCAAGAAAGGGGAACATGGAGCCTTGTTGTTCAACAATAAGGAAGTGTTCTTCGCTCCAGCGTTACCGTTGGAAGAGGTATTCGATCCAACAGGTGCTGGCGACACCTTCGCTGGTGGCTTCATCGGCTATCTAGCTGCTTCTGGTGATATCAGCTTTGAGAACATGAAGCGCGCGATCATTTATGGTTCGGCGATGGCATCGTTCTGCGTAGAAAAGTTCGGCACGGAGCGCCTACAAAAGCTCACAAAAGAAGAGATCGATGCTCGCGTTCAGCAATTCATCGATCTCACACAAATAGAAATTGCCTTCTAAACAGGCAATGTTGTCTTAAGTCTTCGCCTTAATCGCAGTTCTTCATCAAGCTCGTGGTCACGTATACCGTCACGTCTGGCCACAATATGCTTTTGCCATCTGCTCCTTTATGCAGGTCTTCACAAACCTCGTTCAGTGCGTTGAGCGCGTCCATGGCCGACCACGTCTCTACGTTCAGATCAAACTTCAACTCAAGCTGGTCGCCTTGCATCTCGTAAGATCCTTTCGCAGGCTTCTCTTCGCCGTTCATCATGATGTTCGCCTCTAGCGTGCCTGACTGCTCGTCGCCAGAAACGTTGGTGATGGTGCCTTTGATCTGTTCTCCGTTGTTCAGTCCACCAAAGAAGGTCTCCTTGATCTTCGGATCACGTGTTGGGTCACCGGAGTTTGAACTGGTTGTATTGATATCGATCTGAGCACCGGTCAACACATCAGCAATTTGCTCTCCGCTTCCGGTATTGCTAACGCTCACTTCTTCAAACTGTCCTTTTACACCTACTTTCTCGGTGTATTTGTACGCTACCCAAAGCACCTCTGGCATGCCTTCACTGTGCGCGTAGGTACAAGTAGTCGGGGTTGCTGTTTCAGCTGCTGGTGCCGCTGTTTGTGCAGCATCGCTTGATTCAGACCCGCTGGAACAGGCAGTGAATAACAAGGTGGTCAGCGCAAGGGAAAAAATCGATACTCGTTTCATGTCTTCGTTTTTACGTTGTTCTATTCAAATGCGATCAGTATCGCGTTCTTGTCTATGGCGTCTCCTTTCTTCACCGCGATTGACTTTACTACGGCTTCGCCTGGAGCTTTTAGTACGTTTTCCATCTTCATCGCTTCCAGCACCACCAATGGGTCTCCCTCCTTCACGGCTTGTCCTGGTTCAACGCGGATCTCGAGGACCAATCCTGGCATCGGAGCTTTCAATTCTTTAACCGCTTTCTTGGATGAAATGTTCAAGCCGAGACGCTCTAAAAGAAGGTCGGTTTCGCCCTTGATCTCCGGCTGATAAAGTCGACCATCGATCTTGATCTGGGGCGCCTTACCATCCGGTTGAACCACCTCAATATTGATGGACTGTCCTTCGAAGATCATGTGGTAGTGTCCGTCACCTAGTGCTACCAGATCAACGTTGGTAGCAGCTCCATTGATCATCACCTCACCAGCTTCTTTGCCTGGAGCGACTTCATATTTGTTCTTTCCGATTACTATTTCCTGCATAAAGCAAAAGTATCATTCAGGCTTTTATGGCCATCTTTGGCGGATGATTATTCAGCGCTTGAGGCCGGTGATTTTCCTCACCTTCTTGTTCGTTTTAAATGCCTGCGGATTGCTTAAAAGGGGGCAGGAAGGCATGACCCCGGAAACAGCAATTCTTCTAGATACCATGGATTTCGTGATCAACGCCGATCAGACCCTGCCCTACCAGCAGCCTGCCGAGCGATTGCTGGATGTCATCCACATGGAACTCGACCTGAGGTTCAACTGGGAAGATGAAGAGGTGATCGGCTCTGCCTTGCTTACCGTCACGCCTTATCATCAGAACCTAGACACCCTGCACTTGGACGCCCGTGGATTTGAGATCAAGGCGGTGCAATGGTTGGAAGCAGACACGAGCGCTTCCGTTAACTATGCCTACGATGGAAAGATCCTGCAGGTGATCCCTGATATAGCCTTAGGTAGTAGGGATACGGTCAAGCTATCGATCGACTACATAGCCCGGCCGATCAAGCTTGACAAAGGAGACGGAAGAGCCATTACCTCTGCTCAAGGGCTCTACTTCATCAATCCGAGAAAGGAGATAGACGGCAAACCGACGCAGATCTGGAGCCAAGGCGAGACCACCTACAATTCCGGCTGGTTCCCTTGCATCGATCAACCGCATGAAAAGTTCACCCAAGAGATCTTCTTGACGGTAGATAGCACCTTGCAAAC
Organism: uncultured Flavobacteriales bacterium; assembly: GCA_913057205.1. Classification (GTDB taxonomy): domain Bacteria; phylum Bacteroidota; class Bacteroidia; order Flavobacteriales_G; family Salibacteraceae; genus SHAN690. Next base: position 31,316 of record CAJXNO010000021.1, on the reverse strand, counting down.
CTTGTCGAATGGAACCCTTATGTACGGCTCGCTGAACGAGGACGGCACACGAACAGACTACTGGAAACAAGATCAACCCCACAGCACCTACCTTACCATGATCGCCATTGGATCTTGGGCGGTGCATAAGGATGAATGGAAGGACTTGCCCGTGTGGTATTACGTTGACAAGGAATACGAAGAAGACGCTGAGGCCATCTTCGGCAATACGCCGGAAATGTTGACCTTCTACTCGGAGGTTCTTGGCGTGGAGTATCCATGGTCAAAGTACCATCAAGTGGTGGTAGAAGACTTCGTTACCGGGGCAATGGAGAATACTTCAGCGGTGATCCATGGCGATTTCGTGCAGCTCACGCGTCGCCAATTGATCGATGAGTCGCACGAGGATGTGATCGCGCATGAACTCTTCCACCACTGGTTTGGTGACCTTGTTACCTGTGAATCATGGCCACAGATCACCATGAATGAGGGGTTCGCTACCTATGGGGAGTACCTGTGGAAGGAATACAAGTATGGATTGGAAGCAGCACGCTATCATCTGCATCAAGATGCTCAACGCTACTTCACGGATGCAGAGATGCGCGCTAAGCCGCTTATTCGCTACCGCTATGATGATCCGGATGATCTATTCGATAGCCACAGCTACCAGAAAGGAGGCTTGGTGGTTCACATGCTCCGAAAAGAACTGGGCGATGATGCTTTCTTCCGCGGACTCCAGTACTACCTTGAGCAGCACGCGTTTTCTACCGTGGAGGATGATGACCTCAGGCAAGCTTTGGAGTGCGCATCCGGAAAAGACTTGAATTGGTTCTTTGACGATTGGTACAACATGGCCGGTCATCCTGAAATGAACATCAATTGGTCAAATGACAGCGCGTGGACCACGTTGAGCCTGCGCCTCGAACAGGCACAAACCTCTGACCGGCCGTTTCGCCAGCACGCTGAGGTGGTGATTGCTTATGCCAACAAGAAAGACACGCATCGCATCTGGGTGGATGATTGGAACGAATCCTACACCTTCAAGCTGGATGATGAGCCCTTGTGGTTCTCCGTTGACCCCGATCACGACCTGCTTTGGCAGCGGGTAGAAGTCAAACCGCAAGACGTGTGGCTGGCCCAGTTGGCGGCAAGCAGCAGCTTTCATCCGATCAACGACGCGATGTCTGCCTTTCAGCTTGAAACCCAAGCGCAAGAGCGGGCCTTGGAGGCAAATTTGATCAGGATCATCCAAGAGGAGGATCATTTCGAACAGATCCGCTACCGAGCGGTGGAGCACCTCTTTTCATTGAGGGAGATGGATACCACCAAGGTGGTTGGCTTATTGGAAGAGGTGCTCGCGAGCGATACCTCTTCACACGTGCGATCGGTGGCCTTGTATGCCTTGGATTCGCTTTCGTCAGAAGGCTTGTCTATAAGCATGATCAAACAGGCCCTCAATGACACCTCCTTCAAGGTGATGCGTTCAGCGCTCTCGCTGATGCTGGAGCGTGACCCCTGCAAGGGCTTGTCGTTCACCGAAGCATTCAGCACCGAGGAAAAAGAGGCGTTGATTACCTGGCTGTCACGGCTACACGCTAATTGTGGTGCTGCATCATCCTTGGGGTTCTTTCAAACAGCGGGGGCCGACTTAAGTGGATTCGAGCGATTCCTGTTCAACAATGACTTCGGCAACTTCGCTCAGGTAGTTGGCACGGAAGAGGTGTATGATGCCCTGGTGAAAGAACTCAGCAAGGAGGCCCTGAGTGAGACCTCGTGGTGGGCAAGGCTGGCGGCGCTTCAGTCCTTAGAAAAGGCGGTGGGCTACTACGCCAATGAGATCGAACAATTGGAGTCGCTGCCGGAGATAACCTCTGATCAAACAGAACACCTGGCTAAGCTTAGAAACAAGAAGGCCAGTCTAGCGGCGTTGATGGAAGAGGCACGAGAACTGCAAGGAGAGGATGAGCACTTCAGCGAGTAGCGTATCCGGATTCCAATTCAAAGGCGCGGTCTTCTTTCAGGTTTCCTCCTAATGCAGCTTCAACGGCAAGGGTATCGCAACGCTCATTGAGCGGGTTGCCATCGTGGCCTTTTACCCAAACAAACTTCACATGGTGTTTGGGGTAGATGCGCAAAAAACGGTTCCATAGGTCTTCATTCTTCTTGCCTTTGAAGCCTTTCTTCTGCCAACCGAAAACCCATTTCTTTTCAACGGCATCCACCACGTATTTGCTGTCTGAGTAGATCAACACCTGATGCCCACTTCCTTTCAAAGTCTCCAGCGCCACGATCACACTCAAGAGCTCCATGCGGTTGTTGGTGGTATGACGAAATCCCGCTGACATCTCCTTCCTGTGCTCACCGGCCATTAAGACAATTCCGTAACCTCCGGGTCCGGGGTTGCCACGTGAAGAGCCATCTGTATATACCGTGATGCGCGCCATTATTCGAAGGAGAAGAAGGTTTCTGGGTTGATGGGAACGCCTTTGCGCCAAAGCTCAAAATGCAGGTGAGGTCCAGACGAGTATTCTCCAGTTTCACCGATGATGGCGATCGCTTCACCTGCGCGCACTTTATCACCTTCCTTTTTCAAGATCGTGGAGTTGTGCTTGTATACAGAAAGCAGGTCATTGTCGTGTTGTATTTGCAGCACATAGCCCGTTTCCGCAGTATAGGCGGAGATAATCACCGTTCCGTCATCGATCGCCTTGATCGTAGCGTCTTTTGGAGCTGCAATATCTACCCCGTAATGGTTCTTCTCTGCATTGAACCGGTCCATGACCGATCCAGCGATCGGAGGAAAGAGGATGAAAGCTGTTTTTACGTTTCGGTTGAAATTCGGATTCAGGTTCAAAAGGTCTTCCTTCTCGATCTCTGACCGAAGCATGGAGTCCTCTGGGCTGCGGGTGTATTCCACCTCAAGTGGATCAACCGCGGTGAGGAGTCCGGAATCCAGTACGGCGGTATCTACTCGGCCCTCGATCAACATGCGGATATTCTCAATGTAGGCGTCGCGCTGCGCTAAGGCAATCTCCATGCTGTCGGCCTTGAGGGCAGCCTCAACTGCCAGTTTCTTCACCCGCACTTCCTCTGCGTAATCCGGTAGGTAATAGCGCAATGGGGTCCAGCCCAATAAGGCAAAAGCAAAGACGGCGATGAAGAAGAGGGTTAAGCCCACGATCACGATTACGTTCAGCGGAGAGAGCAGCAGACTGAAACGCTCTTCAAACGTGTCGATGTTCAGCAAAACCAGCTTGTAGTGATTCCTCAAGCGTTGGTAGAGCTTTCGGCCCGACTTTTTATCTTCTTTTCCCTTGGCCATAAATTTCGTTCAAATATCTCAATAATACACGAGGCAAAGCGTTCATTCGTATCTCTTTAGAATTAAGGTAATTTTGCCAGCCCTGAGCAAGTGAATGAATAGCAGCCTTTTGAGGATAAACCAGATCATATCGACCCTTGCGGTTATCGTATTGCTCGCTTCGTGCTCACAGGAAAAGAACACGATCGTTAACCGCACCTACCACAACATCACGGCGCGCTACAACGGGTTCTTCAATGGTCGATTGGCCCTTCAGGATGCACATCGCAACATGGAGGAGTCCTATGAGGAAGACTACACGCAGCAGCTTCCTATTTTCATCTACAACAATCAAGAGGTCGTCCAGCAAGTGTATCCGCAGTTAGATCGGGCCATCGAGAAGACTTCGTTGGTGGTGGATCGGCACAGCATGGACATCAAGGGGAAGGAGTACTGCAAATGGATCGATGACACATGGATTGTGATGGGGGAGGCGCAGTTCTTGAAAAAGGAGTTGACCCTTTCTAAGCAGATCTTTGATTTCACCAAACGCAAGTACCCGGATGAGGAAATCAAGCAATTGTCTTACTACTGGCTTGGGCGCATCTACACCGAGCAAGAGCAATACCAGCGTGCGAGCGACCAATTCAGAAAGCTAAGCGTTGCAGATGGCTTCCCAGAGAAGATGTTGGGCGAGCTGCATGCGGTAAAAGCGGATTTCTACCTCCGGCAAGATCGCTTGGACGACGCGATCGAAGAGATGGAGCGTTCGGTGAAGTTCACCAAGAAGCGAGCGGTGAAAACACGCCGGATCTTTATCCTGGCGCAGTTCTACGATGAACAAGGCGATGGTTTTCGTTCCAGTCGCTTGTTTGCGGAAGTGATCAAGCGGAATCCAGATTATGAAATGGCATTCTACGCGAAGATCAATCGTGCCTTGGCTTTTGACGTGAATGCAGGGAATTCAGATGAGGTCAAGGAGATCCTTTGGGATATGATCAAGGATGAAAAGAATGCGGAATTCTTGGATCAGATCTACTATGCCCTCGCAGAGATGGAGTTGAAGGAGGGAAACGAAGAGAAAGGCGTTGAATACCTGAAGGAAGCGGTACAGAAATCGGTTCGAAACGGTAATGCGAAGGGATTGGCTTACTACCGCCTGGCGGATATTTACTTTGCGAAGCCCAACTATGAGGTGGCGCAGACTTACTACGACAGTACGGTAGCCTTTTTGTCTACGGAGCACCCAGATTATGAGACCATTCTGGCCCGAGCAAACAGCTTGACACAAATGATGCGCGACATCAACATTGTGGAGGAGCAAGACAGCTTGCAGGCCTTTGCACAGCTGCCGAAGAAGGAGCAAGAACAGATCATCGAAACCTTGATCGATGATTTCATCCAAGCGGAAAAAGACGCCGAACGCCAGCGCGAACTAGAGGAGCTCAGAGGTCAGCAAGCCAAGTTCGATCAGAACTCGCAGTTCAACCAGAATGCGCGGAGCGGTGATTGGTACTTCTACAATCCAGGGGCAGTAGGCTTCGGGTCACAGGAGTTCAAACGGATCTGGGGAGGCAACCGAAAGAACGAAGACGATTGGCGCAGGTCAGACAAAACCTCTTCTGCTCCTTTATTGCTGGAAGGAGATGGAGACCCATTGGCAGAAGATACCATCGATGGCGCCAACGACCCCAAGAACCCGAATTATTACTGGAAGTCAGTACCGGATACAGATGAAAAGCTTGCACGTTCTAATTCGTTGATCGTTGAAGCCTTGTATGACCTCGGCTTGGTGTACAAGGAGCAGATGAACGACTACCCCCCTGCGGTAGAGACCTTTGAAGACCTGCTTTCACGCTACGATAGCTCCAAGTATCACCCAACCTGCTACTATCAGCTGTACCTGATGTACGGGGAAATGGGGAATCAAACCAAGGCGGATTATTACCGCCAGCAAGTCCTATCACGCTACCCTGAGTCTGACTTTGCAAAGGTGATTGCGAATCCAGGATATGCCGCGCAGGAAGAGGAGAAGTCGGCCGCGGTGCAGAAGATCTACGAGGAGGCCTATGTCTATTTTGAACAAGGCTTCTATCGAAAATCTTACGAGTTCGTTCGTTCCGCTCTCGATCAGTACCCCAACAGCGAGTATGAGCCACAATTGAAGTTTTTGGAAGCGCTGTGCCTTGGATACATCGATAGCGAGCAACGCATGATCACGGAGTTGAAAGAGGTCAGCAAGAAATACGGAGGGTCTGAAGTGGGCAAGGAAGCAGGAGACATCGTAGCCTACTTGGAAGGCGGAAAGCAACTTGGGAACGAGGTCGAGAAGGCGAACGAGGAGATGGAGCAGAATGAAATGGAGGAAGCAAAGGCACGCTTCGAGTACAGCATCGGCTCTGCCCACAACTTCATCTTGATCATTCCAGATACCATGAAGGCCGGCGACGTTCAGGTACAGGTCTCGGACTTCAATCGCCGTTACTTCAGTACACGCGGTTTTAAAACATCGATGATTCCCTTGAAAGACGGGTCATCCATGGTGATTGTTTCAAACGTGGGATACGCGTCCAAAGCGATGGACTACCTCGGAACCTTTACGAATGCCCAACAAGTGGCTTCATTGGTGAAGCCGAATTTTCCGCGTTTTGTGATCTCGTATGACAACTACGCGCAGTTCTACAAGGATCAGAACGTGGAGGCTTACATGGAGTTCTTCAATGAAAACTATGTGAAAACCGAGTGATTTTAAGCAGGTTACACGGTTTCAGGTATTGTCATACTTTTGCAGAAATCTTAGCATCATGATGGGTAAGAACGGAAAGACGGGGTCTAGAAATGGTGACGGTGAGTTTGGAGCTCACAACCAGATCGCCAAAGGAACCAGCATCAAAGGTGATATCAAGACCGAAGGGGTACTTCGCATTGATGGTACCCTGATTGGTTCTGTGGAGTCAACAGGTAAAGTTGTTGTTGGTCCGTCAGGAAGGATCGACGGCGCCATCCGCTGCACATCGGCTAACATCAGCGGCGAAGTAAAGGCGAAGGTCATCGTAAAGGAGCTCCTCACCCTGCAAGCTTCTGCCAAGTTGCATGGAGAGATTACCACGGGCAAGTTGGCCATTGAGCCAGGGGCTGTCTTTAGCGGCTCTTGTAGCATGGGTGGCGTGATCAAAGACATCGCGGAGAAAGAAAAAGAGCAAGCGCTTGCCGAAAAATCAGCCTAATCCGTTTTACAAATATTCCAGCATGGCGACCAAGATGATCGCCATTATCCTTGTTTTTACTTATTCCGGCGTTTACCTAGACGATCACTTTATGACGACATTCAGTTGGTTCACCTTGATTGGAGCGCTTCTTGGCGCGGCGCTAGCGATGTACTCCGTGATCAAAGACCTACTGAAATAATGGGCAGACTCATTTCTCTGATCGCATTTACGCTGGCGATGATCGCAGCGAACTACTTCATCTTTGACTTCTTAGAATGGGAGTTTCGTTGGATTGTACCGGTGGTCTACACCTACATGTTTGGCTTAAGCGCCTTTTTTGAGTTTTCCTTGATGCGCGATATCGAGGCCAAGAAGTTTGTCACGAAGTACATGGCGTTCAGTGGAGGAAAACTGATTTTGAGCATGTTTATCCTGCTCATCTACGCCTATTTCAATCGGGATTATCTCCGTCCGTTCGCAGCCAGCTTTCTGTTGGTTTATTTCTCCTTTACAACCTTCGAAATCATTCGCTTATTGCGCTTTTTCAAAAAGTAAAAAGAAAGATTTTTTTGAGACGGATAGAGTTCTATTTTTGCGCCACATTTTCGAGGGGATATAGTAAGATAGAAAAATGCTGAAAATCAAAGGAAAAACGAAAAGAGCCCTACGAACGATGTCGATCGTTTTCGCTCTTTTCTCATTGACACTTCCGGTTGTTGCTTCTGAAGCTGACACTACCCATTCCGGCGATACCGAAGAGTTTAAGGCAGGTGAGTTGATTATGCACCACGTTTTGGATGCGCATGAGATCCACATTGCAGACGGACTTAGCTTCCCACTACCAATCATGGTTTACACCCAGAACGGGTTTGACGTTTTCAGTTTTGGAAACTTTTGGGACGATCATCACCATCCCAGCAAGACCTATAAGAGTGAGAGTACCGGAAACATTTACGCGTACGATCATGGACATGTGAGCATTGTTGACGAGGCAGGCGAGGAGATCGCGCATTCCGGTTGGGGTGTGAGTGATGCCAGCTTCATGGACCTTTCTATTACCAAGAATGTATTTGGAATCTTTATGGCCGTTGCCTTGATGTTGTGGATCTTCATCAGCACAGCGAGAGCTTATGCTAAGAAAGGCATCGCCGCTCCATCTGGACTTCAGTCGATGATGGAAGTATTGATCCTTTTCGTTCGTGATGAGGTAGCCAAGCCTTCGATCGGAAAGAAGTATGAGCGCTTTATGCCGTTCTTGTTGACGATTTTCTTCTTTATATGTATTGGGAACCTTTTAGGGTTGATTCCTTTCTTAGGTGGATTGAACATTACAGGTAACATCGCAGTTACGGCAACCTTGGCGTTCTTCACCTTCATGTTGACCAGCATTTCTGCGAACAGAGGATATTGGTTGCACATCATCGCTCCTCCAGGGGTGCCATGGTGGTTGTTGCCGATCATGTTGCCGATCGAATTGATCGGGTTGTTCAACAAGCCGATCGTGTTGTGTTTGCGTTTGTTTGCGAACATCACCGCAGGTCACATCATCATTCTATCATTCACGTGTTTGATCTTCATCTTTAACCAAAGCAGCGGAGCTGGCGTCGCATACGGTGTTTCTGTAGGGTCTGTACTCTTCAGCATCTTCATGATGTGCCTCGAGTTGTTGGTAGCTTTCCTTCAGGCCTATGTGTTCACCTTGTTGAGCGCATTGTACTTCGGGCAAGCGGTGGAGGAAGCACATTAATTAGCAATCAATTCAAATCAATATATTATGGATCTTTTAACCATCTTTTTAGCAGACGCACTCGGAATCATGGGTGCTGGAATTGGTGCTGGTGTTGCTGCTTTGGGAGCTGGCGTTGGTATCGGTCGTATCGGTGGTTCAGCGTTGGAAGCTATTGCTCGTCAGCCTGAAGCTACTGGTGACATCCGTGCGAACATGATCGTAGCTGCTGCACTTGTTGAAGGTGCGGTATTCTTCGCGATCGTTGTTTGTCTGCTTGTAGTTCTTGGATAAGAATGAAACCGGTTCACCTTGCAGCGGTTGGCTGTAGGGTGAACCTTTTTGAATCGATTACGAACAATTATATCAGATAAGAAATGGATTTAGTAACTCCCGGTTTTGGATTGGTCGTTTGGATGACCATCAGCTTCTTGGTGGTATTCTTCTTGTTGGCAAAGTTTGCTTGGAAGCCAATCCTGAAGTCGCTCAAAGAGCGTGAAGAGACCATCGAAGATGCCTTAGAGGCAGCGGAGAAGGCCAAGAAGGAAATGCGCCAGCTCAAGGAGAGCAATGAGGCGATGTTGAATCAAGCGCGTGAAGAGCGTGACCTGCTTTTGAAGGAGGCACGTGAAAGCAAGAATCAGGTGATCGCTGAAGCAAAGAACAAAGCGAAAGAAGAAGCCGATAAAATCCTTGCAAGTGCTCGGGATGAGATCAAGAACGAGAAGGCCAAGGCCATTGAAGAGTTGAAGAACCAAGTGGCAGCCATTTCATTTGAGATCGCTGAGAAGGTATTGGCAGAGAAGCTCTCTGACGCAGACAAACAAAAGGAGTCTGTTACGAACGCGATCAACGAAATCAACTTCAACTAAGGCATGAGCGCTAAATCAGCAGGAAGATACGCACAGTCGTTGATCGACTACGCCATCGAGCTGAACAAGCTTGAAGAGGTGAAGCAAGACATGGAGCTCGTTGCAAGCGTTTGCGCAGAGAACCATGGACTGGAGCTTCTCTTGGCGTCTCCGATCATCAAGAAAGACCAGAAGATTAAGGTGCTGACCGCGGTATTCGAGCAATCGATCCAAGCGGTGAGCATGAAGTTCTTGAACGTTGTTACGCAAAAGAACCGCGAGAACTTGATCATTCAGATCGCACAAGCCTTCATCGAGCTGTACAAGGCACACAAAGGCATCGTTACCGCAGAGGTGACCACCGCCAGTGCCCTTACAGATGAGCAGCGCAAGGACATCAACGCTTCCCTTCAATCGCTCGGCAAGACGGTTGAGCTCAAAGAAGCGGTTGACCCAAGCATCCTTGGTGGAATGAAGGTTCGCGTTGGCGATCGACGTTTCGACGCCAGCTTGCGCAAGAAATTGAACGAATTAAAACAAGACATATCTAAATAAGCTTTCAGCAACTAATCATAAGAAGTTATGCCTGAAATTAAACCAGCAGAAGTATCAGCAATCCTCCGAGAGCAATTGTCCGGAGCAAAGACCGAAGCAGAACTCGAAGAAGTTGGCTCGGTACTTCAAGTGGGTGATGGTATCGCCCGTATTTACGGCTTGTCAAACGTGCAGGCGGGTGAATTGATCGAATTCGAAAACGGCCTTCAAGCCATCGCGTTGAACTTGGAAGAGGATAACGTTGGTGCGGTTTTGCTCGGTCACTCGAATGACATCAAAGAAGGCGACACCGTAAAGCGTACCGGTAGAATTGCATCCCTTCGTGTTGGTGAGGGTATCGTTGGCCGTGTGGTGAATACCCTCGGTGAACCAATCGATGGTAAGGGGCCGATCGAAGGGGAGACCTTTGAAATGCCATTGGAGCGTAAAGCCCCTGGTGTGATCTTCCGTCAACCCGTAAGTGAACCGCTTCAAACCGGAATCAAAGCGATCGACGCGATGATCCCAGTAGGACGTGGTCAGCGGGAATTGATCATCGGCGACCGCCAAACGGGTAAGACTACCGTGGCGATCGATACGATCATCAACCAGCGTGAATTCTACGATCGTGGAGAGCCCGTTTACTGCATCTACGTTGCAACTGGACAAAAAGGATCTACCGTAGCCGGTATCGTGAAGCGATTGGAGGATGCTGGAGCTATGGCCTACACCACGGTGGTCGCTGCGAACGCTTCTGACCCATCGCCAATGCAGTTCTTCTCGCCAATGGCAGGTGCTGCGATCGGAGAGTTCTTCCGCGATACAGGTCGTCCTGCATTGATCGTTTATGATGACCTTTCAAAGCAAGCAGTTGCTTACCGTGAGGTATCCCTGTTGCTTCGTCGTCCTCCAGGACGTGAGGCCTACCCTGGTGACGTTTTCTACTTGCACTCCCGTTTGCTTGAGCGTGCGGCCAAGGTGATCAACGACGACGATATCGCGAAGCAGATGAACGACCTTCCAGAGGCGTTGAAAGACAAAGTGAGAGGTGGTGGTTCATTAACAGCACTTCCGATCATTGAAACACAAGCGGGTGACGTTTCTGCCTACATCCCAACCAACGTGATTTCCATTACTGATGGACAGATCTTCTTGGAGAGCAACTTATTCCTTTCAGGGGTTCGTCCGGCGATCAACGTGGGTATCTCTGTATCACGTGTAGGAGGTAACGCGCAGATCAAGTCGATGAAGAAGGTTGCAGGTACCTTGAAGCTTGACCAAGCTCAATACCGTGAATTGGAGGCATTCGCTAAGTTCGGATCTGACCTGGATGCTGCTACCAAGGCGGTGATCGACAAGGGTTCACGTAACGTGGAGATCTTGAAGCAAGGTGAAAACCAGCCGATGCCGGTAGAGAAGCAGATCGCGATCATCTATGCAGGTTCTAAGAACTTGTTGCAGAAGGTTCCCGTGAATCAGGTGAAGGCATTTGAAGTGGAATACCTCGATTTCTTGGATCGAAACCACCGTGATGCTTTGGATACCTTGAAGTCGGGTAAACTTACGGATGAAGTAATCGCAACATTGGAAAAAGTAGCCAGCGAGCTGACTGCTAAGTACGACAAGAAATAAAAAGGCATGCCTAACTTAAAAGAGGTACGGACAAGGATTTCTTCGGTCAACAGCACCATGCAGATTACATCTGCTATGAAGATGGTGTCTGCGGCGAAGCTTCGTAAAGCGCAAGACGCCATCACGCAGATGCGTCCATACGCTGAGAAGATGCAAGAGATCCTCGAAGGCTTGAGCACAGGCCTCGACACCTCTGAGAATGTGTATGCGCGCGAAACCAAGGGAGAGAAGATCCTGATCGTAGCCATCACTTCTAACAGAGGGCTTTGTGGTGCTTTTAATTCTCAGATCATCAAGCAGGTGAAGAACCTGATCGGTGGCGAGTACAAAGACAAGAACGTTACCATCCTCACCTTCGGTAAGAAGGCGGAAGATGCGTTCCGTAGAACCGAGTACTTCATCAAAGGGACCTTGTTGCCTCGTCACACGAACGAGATCTTCGATGACCTCACGTTCGAGAATGCTTCAAAGGCGGCGACCAAAGTGATGGACGCCTTCGAAAAGAAGCAGTTCGATAAGGTGGTGTTGGTGTACAACTCATTCAAGAACGCAGCCGTTCAAGTCGTGAAGACCGAACAGTGGTTGCCGATCCAGCCGGTAGCGGCAGAGGATGGTGCCCAAGTAAGTTCAGACTACATCTTTGAGCCGAATAAGGAGGAGATCGTGAACGACCTCATCCCAAAAACACTTCGCACACAGTTCTACAAGGCGCTGCTAGACAGCTTCGCGTCTGAACACGGTGCGCGAATGACGGCGATGCACAAAGCAACAGATAACGCGTCTGACCTGCTGAAGGACTTGAAGTTGACCTACAACAAAGCGCGTCAAGCTGCGATTACCACAGAGATCCTCGAGATTGTTGGTGGCGCAGAGGCCTTGAATGGCTAAATCAGGCGTCGAATAGCATAAGGAAGGGCTGGTAGCAACACCGGCCCTTTTTCGTATGCTTCGGCACTATTCTTGCCTACATTAGTCGCTATGAAGCTGCGCACCCGCATCACCCTATCCATGCTTTCCTTGGTGGTATTCTCCCTCCTGGTGATCGGGATCGTGACCATTTGGTTCTTCAGCAAGCAGAATGAAGAGTATCACCGTGAGCGACTCCAACGGAAAGAGCGTACAATCAAAACCGAAATGGAGTTTTTCTCCAAGGAGGTAGAGCTGCAAGAAGCCCGCGATGTGGTGGTACGCGAGTTTGAAGAAGAGCTGCTCAAGCTGGCTTCGGCGCATCGACTCGAGATCAACGTGTTCAATACGAATGGAGAGATGCTTGTGTCTGCCAGACCAGATTCGATTCACTCGGAATACATCCACCGCAGGGTACCTGAAACCACCCTCGAAGAACTTGAGAGCTTCAACCGCATCATCATCCCAGAGCGGGAGGAGGGGCGCGATTACCTTTCTGATTATACCAACCTCTACAACGACGAAGGCGAACGCATCGCCATCCTCCATATTCCTTATCTGCAGGACATCAACATCGCTGAGAAAGACCTCGAAGATTTTCTCAGCTCCATCGGCTTGGTATACCTCTTCATCTTCATGGGCGGTATCCTGCTCACGTTTTTACTTTCTCGCTCGATTACACGCAACCTAACGGCCTTGAGCGAGCGGATGGAACGAGTGGACCTAAATGGTGAAAACGAACCCTTCAATTGGCATTCTGATGACGAGGTGGGTAAGTTGGTAGACACCTACAACGCGATGCTTCTCAAACTCGAGGAAAGTCGGCAAGAACTTGCAAAGCAGGAGCGTGAATCCGCTTGGCGTGAGATGGCGCGTCAAGTAGCCCATGAGATCAAGAACCCACTTACCCCTATCCGTTTGAGTGTGCAGCACTTGCAGGCTACAGCGGCCTACGACGACCCGGAGTGGCGTGAGAAGTTCAAGCGAACCATGCATACCATCATTCAGCAGATCGATGCATTGAGTAGGATCGCTACCGAGTTTTCTGACTTCGCCAAGATGCCAAAGGCACAAATTGAACAGGTGAGCCTCCAGCAGTCCATTCGTGAAGTGGCGGAGCTTTTCTCAAATGTGCCTTTTAGGCTGAGGGTGGATGTTCCAGAGGAGGATATCGTGATCCAAATGGACCGCGAACAGTTGGGACGTGTCCTCAATAACCTCCTGAAGAATGCGAAGCATGCAGTTGCGGAATCTGCATCACCGGAGGTCTTGATACAGCTGAGCATTCAAGGAAAGGAAGCTGTGATCGAAGTGAGAGACAACGGTGAGGGCATCTCAGAAGAGCTGAAGGATAAGATCTTCCGTCCCAATTTTACCACGAAGAGCAGCGGTACCGGTCTTGGATTGTCGATTTCAAGTCAGATCATGGAGTCGGTCGGTGGTTCCATCGCTTTCGAAAGCAAGGAAGGAGGTCCAACTTCATTCTTTTTGCGCTTTCAACTTGCCGCCAAGGAATCCAAATAGCGTTCTAGACGAGCAATACTATGCTTCCAAAGAAACGCCTTGCTCCGAGCCTTCCCTTCTGAAATGCACTGTGTTCGCAGTGATCCATCTTCCAGTAGCTGCATCATAGCCAGTTGAATCGCATGCGAGTCTGATGGATCAAACTTGATGCCTGCGCTGTCGATCAATTCGGCACAAGCACCCCGGTTGCTGGTCACTACCGGACAGCCTAGATGCATCGCCTCAAGAACAGGCAGTCCGAACCCCTCGTAGATCGATGGATAAACCAAGCCAACAGCATGCTGAAGGAGGTAGGCCAACTGCCGCTGAGGAACGTAGCCAAGGTGATGCACCCGAGAGCTGAGCTCATGCGACGCAACGGTTTCTGTTAGATCGAACTTCCAGCCCTGTGGGCCTGTGATCACAAGATGAACACCTTCAGGCAGCGGCTTCAGTGCCTGCAGGATGCGACGGAGGTTTTTCCTCGGTTCCGCTGCACCGGTGAAAAGAAAGAAGCGCTCAGGCAGGTCAGTCGCTGGTCTTTCCGTTTGTTGCTCGATGAATTCCAGGCCAGGAGACACCACAGCAGGGTGAAGGCTTGGATAGCGTTTGTGGATCTCGTCTCGAATACTCCGACTTACCGTGAACAAGCCCTTGCTCTTCTTCAGCCAAGATCGCAGCAGCAACCGATGAGCCCAAACCGTTTGCCAACGGTGGTAGTGGGGATAGTGCAAGCCACTCAGGTCATGTTGGCACACAATCCGTTTCTCCGCAGGGAAGAGTCCCCAAGAACCAAAGTGCGATGGATCGATCAACAGGTCAAAACCGCTCAGATCGACCGGATTCCTGCGCCTAGACGGGTGGTAAATCGGAAGCGCGGCTTGAGGTGTGAAGCGGGTGGGGAGTCCAGCGTCTACCCGCTCGCTGCCGATCAGTTCATAGTCATAACTACCATAGCGCTCCAAGGCCATGACCAACTGCTTGGTGTAGTGATGAATGCCTCCTTGCTGCTGGATGATCGGTTGTATGTAAACGCCAATTCGCATGGTGGTGTGCTTCAAAGATGCGGGTCTTTTTAGACTTTTTTCTTCGTACGGAGCACGTTACATTCGTTGCAAATTCAAAAACCATGGCTTACACGCACCTTTTGGTAGAGAAAAGCGAGCAAATCGCAGAGATCACGATCAATCGACCTGATAAGTTGAATGCCCTCAACCGAGAGGTGATCGATCAGTTGAGTCGGTGCTTTCAGGAGTTGGAACAAGACGGGTCTGTTAGATGCATCATCCTCACAGGAGCCGGGGAGAAGGCCTTTGTTGCAGGTGCGGATATCAGTGAATTCGCCAACTTCAGTGTGGAGCAAGGTCGAGACCTCAGCGAAGAGGGCCACCGGAAGCTCTTTTCCTTGGTAGAAGAGTTGAATAAGCCCGTGATCGCTGCCGTGAATGGGTTTGCCTTAGGTGGTGGTTTGGAATTGGCGATGGGCTGCCACATCCGTATTGCGTCAGACAATGCACGCATGGGACTTCCTGAGGTGTCTTTGGGTGTCATCCCTGGCTATGGGGGAACCCAACGCTTGCCGCGACTCGTAGGAAAAGGGCGTGCTATGGAGATGATCACTACTGCACAAATGATCAATGCGGAAACGGCTTTGAATTATGGCTTGGTGAATCATGTTGTGCCGCAAGCAGAACTCATGGACAAAGCGCATGAGATCGCCGGTAAGATCATCAAGAACTCACCAACAGCCATTGGATTTGCGATTCAGGCCGTAAACGCATTGGATAATAAGGAGGTCGACGGATTTCAAGAGGAGATCGAGCTGTTTGGCGAAGCCTTTGGTACTGGAGACTTTAAGGAAGGAACAACCGCTTTCCTAGAGAAACGTAAGCCAGACTTCAAGGGTAACTGATCACTCGTTGCTGTAAGCCCGTAGTTTCAGGTGTAGGTCACGCAGCTCAAATTGACCTGCGCCCTTATTCCAGAAGTACAAGGCAACCTCATCCCCTGTTTCTACCTTTTGTGGAATCACATAGCGATACCTCCAAGCCTTCCACGTTTCTGTGTTGCCGACAGGATAGTCATTGATGAAAAACGCGTCGTAATGATACCGTTCACCATCAGGGTCTACCGCTTCGATCACCACATAGGCCTCAGAAGCGGCATTGAGCTCATGCTCCAAGCGCTCAAGTTCCAGCTCGAAGCCTAGGTAAACCGATGCTTCCCTCCGAATGGTATACGTAAAGCTCCCATTGAACTCTATCTCCTGGTCGAAGACAAGCACATCTCCGTCGGTTCGAATGAATGACCAGTGAGGATCATCGCTCGAGACCACAGGTTGCTCATCATACCAAACTTCTGAATGCTGATGAAAAGGAGGGGTATCATTTCTACCTCCCAATCGCTCTTCATCGGACTCATCCAGTTTTCCGATCGTCCAGAAGTACTTTCCAAGGTTCATGTGCCATGGCGTGATGATGCCTGCTTGAACTTGGTATACCTGACTCACATTGAGTAAGGTGAAAAGCATGATCACCATCAACAGAACGCGGCGCACCACAAGCTTTTCAAGTAAGGGTCGCCACCCCAGAACAATGATGAGCATGAAGCAAACATAGAAATCGATCATGGGCCTGCTGCCGAAGGAACCCCCGTAATGCCATGACCACCACGCGCTGAGGATGTAGACGACCAAGATGAACCAAGTGGTCCAACCAATCCCTCGCCAAGGGGATGCCTTAATGAGCAGGGCAAAGGCAGGCAGCAAAAGCAAGAAGACGGGGGAGTACACCATCCACCCACGCTCAAAGCTGAACAGAAATTTCCACCACGCTGGATCAGAAAAGTAAAACCCTTCGTTGGCGTAGCTCCATACGATCCAATCGCCGGTTTGAAGCTTGTAGAAGAGCAATTGCACAGCAGGAAGCATCAGTGCGATGAGCAGTCCAACCAACAAACGGAGGGGGTGCCGGAATAGGCCAATCAAACGACTGGAAACGCTTTGTGCATCCTTCGCCAAGCCGGGAAGGAAGAAGAGTACCAAGCCATTTACGGGACGAATACTCACGATGAGTCCCAGCACCAACAGGGTTAGAAAGAAGTGATGCGCCTTGTTGGAATCCAGCCATTGCTTCGCCATCCACAGGAAGCCTGCTATGGCCGCAAAGGAATAAACGTGCGAGGCTGTGCAGTCCACACTGGTATAGTAGAGGGCGTTGCTTCCGACTGTTAAGACAAGCAGAGCAACGGCGATCAAGGAGTCTTTGACCTGAAAGGACTTCAATAATTTGGATAGGAACACAAGTCCAATCATCCAATACACCGCAGCCGAAAGGGTCATGCTCCACTGAAATGGCCAGGAGAGTGCATCCATGGGAGCCCCGGCAATCAAAGCGATGAGCATTGCGAGTAAGAAGAACGGGAGCATCAACAGGCCCGTTCCATAGAAATACTTGTTTACGCCCTTATCCTTGTATTCCAGGATGAAACGGTCGTTCACCGGCTGTGCTTGGAGATCATGATCGATGAATACCGACGTAAGGTAGTCGTAGTAGCCGCGGCCATCACCATTGATCACACCGTCTGCTGCATCGAGCTCTGGGTAAATGAAAACCACCTGTGCGATGAGGATACCTACCAGCGAAATCGTGATCGCCAGAGCGGGCAGTGACTTGAGTTGGTGGAAGCGCGACATCTGTTTTCAAAAGAACACAATCCATCTTTTCAAAGCTTCACTGACCTTACGAGGTTGAAATCTTTCCAGGGCGAGGCAAGAATGGGGCACATACCCGCGTTTCTTTGTGCATTACATGGCATCGCCTCTTAAAAAGCTGGCCGGTCAAACCGCGGTCTATGGGCTGAGCAGCATCCTCGGCAGGTTTCTCAATTACCTGCTTACACCACTCTACACGAGTAAGCTGGTCTTTCAGCCCGATCAATACGGGATCATCACCGAGATGTATGCCTACGTGGCCTTTTTGGTGGTGCTGCTCACCTACGGAATGGAGACGGCCTTCTTCCGCTACTTCTCTGAGCGGAAGGAAGACCCAAAGACGGTTTTTTCAACAGCACTTTGGTCGTTGTTGGTCACCTCCACGGTATTCATCACCGTGCTCATCCTCTTCGCACAACCCATCGCCAATGTGCTGGGCTATCCAGACCACAAGGAGTTTGTGGCTTGGTTCGGAATCATCGTAGGCCTCGACGCGTTGATCGCTATCCCACTGGCCAAACTACGTGCTGAGAACAAAGCAATCCGTTTTGCGCTGATCAATTTGGCTTTTATTGGTGTGAACATCGGACTCAACCTTTTCTTTCTCGCATATTGCTTACCGGTGTTCAAGGCCGGTACTACCAATGAGTTGATCGATTGGGCCTACGACCCTGAGATTGGGGTGGGATATGTCTTCATCGCCAACCTGATCGCAAGCGTGAGTCGTTTTGCATTGATGCTGCCAGAGATTTTCAATGTGCGCTGGCGTTTCGATGCTGAGCTATGGCGGCAGATGATGCGCTATGCACTGCCCTTGCTGGTGGCTGGCTTGGCGGGTATCGTGAACGAAACCCTTGATCGGGCCTTGCTCAAGTGGATGCTCTTCGAAGATCTGGGTGAGGAATTGACGATGACGCAGCTGGGCATTTACGGAGCATGCTACAAGCTATCGATCATCATCACGCTTTGCATTCAGGCATATCGCTATGCAGCGGAACCCTTTTTCTTTGATCAAAAGGATGATAAGCACGCGAAGGCTACTTATGCTCGGATGTTGCACATCTTCTTCGGCTTTGTCATGTTGGTCTTTGTGGGGGTGAACCTTTTCATCGATGTGTTCAAATACTTCATTCCGAATGAAGCGTATTGGGTAGGCTTAGACATTGTGCCGGTGTTGCTGCTTGCAAATGTTTTCCTCGGCGTGTACTACAACTTAAGCGTCTGGTATAAGCTGACCGACAAAACCTACTTGGGGTCGTACATCGCTGTTGTCGGAGCCTTGATCACGATCTTATTGAACGTACTGTTGATTCCTGTGCTCGGTTTTCGCGGCTCGGCGTGGGCTACGTTGGCCTGCTACTTCAGCATGGCTGCCGCCTCCTACATGCTAGGTCAGCGCCACTTCAAGGTGCCTTACGACCTAGGTAGATTGGCGTTCTATTTCATAGCAGCAATCGCCTTGTTTGGCTTGAATTTGATCTTGCCTGATTGGAGCTGGGTTGTGCTCTCCTTGATTCGGGTGGTTTTGGTGCTTTCGTTTGCGGGCATTGTGTTTTATTTGGAGTGGATTTTACCCCAGAAACAACATGGCAGTACGCATCGAGATCATCAATAAGAGCAAACACGAACTTCCCCATTATGCTACGGATCAAAGTGCAGGAATGGACCTTCGGGCCCACCTTCCAGAAGGAAGCGTGACCCTACAGCCAGGCCAGCGCGCCTTGATTCCAACCGGACTCCACATCGCTTTGCTCAAGGGCTTTGAGGCACAGGTGCGTCCGCGTTCTGGATTGGCGTATAAGAAAGGCATAACTGTTCTGAACGCCCCTGGAACGATTGATGCTGACTATCGCGGCGATGTGGGAGTGATCTTGATCAATCATGGCCAAGAAGCCTTTGAGGTGCAAGATGGCGAGCGGATCGCACAGCTGGTCATCGCACGTTATGAGCAGGTGGAATGGGAGTTGGTTGACGTGCTTTCTGAGACAGCAAGAGGTGATGGAGGCTTTGGGCATACAGGAAAGGACTAGCATAACAATCCTAAACATTTCAAAGGCAAGGAATTCCCTGCGTTTTGCGTTTAGAATCGCATTTTTGCGGCAAATCGAGCGCTCATGAACCTCATTATACCGATGGCAGGAAAGGGAAAACGCATGCGACCTCACACCCTGCACACTCCGAAACCTTTGATTCCCGTAGGAGGCAAGCCCATCGTGCAGCGATTGGTAGAAGACATTGCTTCCATGGTGGATGAACCCATCAACGAGATCGGCTTCATCATCGGTGATTTTGGAGAGGAGGTTGAAAAAGAGCTTTTAGACATTGCGGAGCAACAAGGCGCCACAGGCAAGATCTATTATCAGGATGTAGCCCTTGGTACTGGGCACGCGATTTATTGTGCTGAGCCTTCCTTGAGTGGACCGGTGATCGTTGCGTTTGCAGACACCTTGTTTCGTGCAGACTTCAAGATCGATGCCACACAAGACGGGGTGATCTGGGTAAAGCAGATTGAAGACCCAAGCCAGTTTGGCGTAGTGAAGGTAAATGGGGAAGGAGTGATCACCGACTTCGTTGAGAAGCCAAAAGAATATGTGAGCGACCTTGCGATCATCGGAATTTATTTTTTCAAAGACGGAGATCACCTGAAGCGAGAGCTGAAATCACTGATGGACAACAACGTGGTGAAAGGTGGGGAGTACCAACTCACCGACGCGCTGGAAAACATGAAACAACAAGGCGTCGCATTCCGGCCAGGAAAGGTGGATCATTGGATGGACTGTGGAAATAAAAACGCAACCGTTGAAACCAACCGAATGATCTTGGGCTTTGCCGAAAACAGCAGAGACGTGCATGTGTCTGCGGAAGTGATCAACAGCACCTTGATTGAGCCGGTGATGATCGCTGAGGGCGTGCGCATTGAGAATAGCGTCGTGGGCCCACACGTTAGCGTAGGCGCCAACGCAAAGATCACGGATGCCCGGGTGAGCGATAGCATCGTGCGCAATGATGCTGTCATCTCAGGAGCGGTATTGACGAATTCACTCATCGGCACGCACACCGAAATAAAGATCGACCCAATGGACTTGAGCCTAGGGGATTTCAGTACGTTGGCTTGATTTGAGGAGACCCATCGCATACCTGATCTTGAGCCTGTGGATGTTCATTGCCACAGTGAGCAGCGTACGCGCGCAGGACGGCGAGTTCATGAGCAATGAACAGAAGAAGCTGGTCACAACCTTCATCAACGCTGAAAAAGAGCGCCAACTGGGAAACCTTCAGGAGTCGGTCATCTTGTTCAACCAATGCCTCGACCTAGACCCAAGTCATGATGCCTCCTATTTTGGATTGGGAAAGATCTACTTGGAACAGAAGATGTATCCCGATGCCGAACGCAACTTCGAACAAGCGGTAGAACTCGATAAGCAGAACAAGTGGTACTGGCTAAGCTGGGCACAGGTAATGTTAGCCCGAGAGAAGTACAAGGAAGCTACTAAGGTGTACAAAGAGATGGTAGACCGCTATCCAGACGACCCTCAACTCAGGCTGGATTATGCAAACACCTTACTCTACGCAGGCAAGGAGCGCAAGGCCATGAAGGTGTTTGATGCCTTTGAAGAGACCGCAGGTCCAACGGAAGAGGTTGCGCGACGCAAGTATCAATACTACGTTAAACGAGAGCAGTTCGACAAAGCAGCCGAGGAGATCGAGAAGCTGATCGAAGCGTTTCCTGGCGACAATCAACTCTACGGGATGTTGGCCGACCTCTATAAGGTCCAAGGAGACATTGACCGAGCCATTGAGGTGTATGAAAAGGCGCGCAAAGCCGACCCTGGCAATCCATACATCCAGCTTTCTCTAAGCGAGTTCTATGAAAGCAAAGGCCAGAACGATACCGCTTACCATTATTTGAAGGAAGCATATCGTAACCGTAACCTGGATATTGACACCAAAGTTGGTGTTTTGCTAAAAATGTACCCGCAAGCTGAACGCTTCCCGAAGGTGAGGGAGCAAGCCATTGAACTATCAGAGCTGGTAGTAGCCACGCATCCAGATCAAGCTAAGAGCTATTCGGTGTTGGGTGATTTCCTTTTCTTGGACGGCAGAAGCGTAGCCGCGCGACGTCAATACAAGAAGGCCACGGCGATCGATCCGTCCCGTTTTGCCATTTGGAACCAGATCCTATACATCGATTCAGAACAGGGCGACTTTGACTCTTTGTTGCTAGACTCAAAAGGCGCGATGGACCTTTTTCCTGCGCAGCCTACCATCTACTTTTTTCACGGCCTGGCCTTGATCCAGAAAGCGAACTATAAAGAAGCGGCAGATGTCCTGAAGAGCGGATCCCAGCTGGTAATCGGCAACAATGCCCTTTCTGCACAGATGCTCGCAAGCTTGGGAGATGCCTATTATGAGTTGGGCAGAAACGCGTCTTCAGACAGCGCTTATAACGCTGCCTTGAGTTACCAGCCGAATAACGCCTATGTGCTCAACAACTACAGCTACTTTCTCTCCCTGCGCAATGAGCGGCTGGAAGAAGCAAAGGCCATGTCTGCCCGATCGTTGGAACTGGAGCCGAGTAATCCGTCTTACCTAGACACCTACGGCTGGATCCTTTACCAATTGGGCAACTATGAAGAGGCAGAACTCTTTTTGAGCAGAGCCTTGGAAGAAGGTGCCAAGAGTTCTCCTGAGGTCCTTGAACATTACGGCGATGCGTTGTTTAAATTGGGCAGAAAAGAAGAGGCAATGGAACAATGGAAGCTCGCCAAGGGCTTCAGCAACTCCCCGAATGAACCTTTAAACCAGAAAATTGAGACCGGTGAGCTCAACGATTAAGACATCCTTGCTTGTTGGAGTGGCGCTGTATGGACTGTTCATCATGTCGTGCAGCAGATCGAAGGAAGTTACGGAGGGACGCAAGCTCCCGAACATGAAGACCGAAGAGATCTTGGCCGCCATGTCGGAGAATGAGATCAACTGTGATTGGATGAGCCTGAAGTACGAAGTTGAGGTGAAGACCAGCGACTTTGACGACAGTTTCAAGATGTACATCCGCTTACGGCAAGACAGTGCCATCTGGGTTTCGGCAACCTACTATGCCGTTGAAGTAGCCCGCTTTCTTTTCACGCCAGACAGTGTGAAGTTCATGGACCGCAAGAACAACCAATACTACGTTGGGGGATACGAATACATAACGGAGCGCTTCCAGATTGGGGCGAGTTACGAGGTATTACAGTCGTTGATCCTTGCCAACACCGTCAGCCTATTGGAGGCAGAGGGAGACAAGGAGAAGATCAGAAGCTATGAGCAGGACGGCAACTACTTTTTATCCTACCTGCGCAAAGGCCAGCTCAGACGTGCCATGAAGAAAGAGGAGGTGGATGAAGACATCGACCTGAACATCGGCCTTTGGATTGAGCCGGATCACTTCCGAATGGACAAAACCTCGATCAATGATTTTGAGTCGGGCCGTACGCTCACGGCCACGTATTCTGATTATCAAGAGGCGTGTAATTCATTCTATCCATATACCACCGAGTACGTGGCCATTTCTGCTAATGAACAAGCCGAGGTGAAAACATCGGTCATGAAGCTCTCATCGGGAAAGAAAGTTAGCCTTTCCTTTACGATTCCCGATAAGTATGAAGCATTGTCTCCTTAGTACCGTAATTCTTCTTCTGCTGGGCGCACATGCGTTCGGACAGAGCAGCGATGAATTGAAGCGTAGGCAACAGAAGCTACGGCAAGACATCGAGTACAAGGAGAAGCTCTTGCAGCAGATCAAGCAAGACAGTAAGAGCTCCAATACCAAGATCGTTTTGATTTCAAAGAAGATCAACCAACGGGAGGCATTGATCCAATCCATCCGCGACGAGATCGCTTTGATCGATGAACAGATCAAGCAGAACGAAGAGCTGATTCAAGCGCTAGAGGAAGATATCGAGCGGTTGAAGGAAGAGTATGCCAAGATGGTAGTTCAGGCCTATAAGACGAGGAACAGCGCCGACAAAGTGATGTACATCTTCGCGAGTGAAGACTTCCAACAGGCATATCGTAGGATGAAGTACCTCCAGCAGCTGAGTGAATACCGCCAGAAACAGGCAGAAGCCATTCTACAGACCCAGAAGAGCTTGGCCTCCAAGCGTGATCGCCTCGAAGAACAGCGTAAGGAGAAGAACAAGGTGCTCAATGCCCAGAACCAAGAAAAGCTGACGCTCAACCGAGAGAAGCAGGAGAAGGAGCGTGAACTTGAGAAGCTGAGCAGCAAAGAGGCGCAATACAAACAAGAGCTGAAGGAGGCAGAGCGGGCCGCAGATGAACTTCGTGAGATGATCAAGAAAGCAATCGAGCGGGAAATTGCAGCCAGGAACAAGGCGGCAGGAACATCGGGAAGCACCTACAAACTCACCCCTGAGGCGCGTGAGCTGGGCAACAACTTCGTGGCCAACAAAGGCAAGCTACCATGGCCGGTGGATAAAGGAGAGATCACCGCATACTTTGGTGAGCAGCCGCACCCCTTCTTGAGTGGCATCAAGGTGAAAAACAACGGCATCAAGATCTCTACAACTGAAGGAAGCAGAGCCCGAGCGGTGTTCGATGGTGAGGTGACCAAGATCCTGATCATCCAAGGTGCTGGCAAGGCGGTGATGGTGAGGCACGGGGAATACATCACCGTTTACACCAACTTGAAAGAGACCTTCGTCAACACCGGCGATAAGATCAAGACCAAGGAGGAGCTCGGAATCATCCTCACGAATGGGGGAAAGACCGAGTTCGAGTTCCAGCTCTGGAAAGGCACGGATACGGTGAATCCATCTTACTGGATCTACCAGGCGAAATAAAAAAGCCCTCCCGAAATGGGAAGGCTTTGAATCTTAATCAACGGTCACCGATTAGCAATACTCCTCGAACGCAGCTTTTAGATTCTCTGCGATCAATTCAGCTGGACGGCCTTCGATGTGATGACGTTCAATGAAATGAACCAGCTTTCCGTCTTTCATCAATGCGATGGAAGGTGAAGAAGGTGGGTAAGGCAGGAAGTACTTCCGTGCTTGAGCAACGGCATCCTGATCCACACCTGCAAAAACGGTGGTGAGCCGGTCTGGCTTCTTGGCATGATCGATGGCCATGCGTACGGCTGGACGTGCATTTGCAGCAGCGCAACCACACACACTGTTCACCATGATCAGTGCTGTACCCTTCATGTCATTCATCATCTCGTCTACAGATTCCGCTGTAAGCAGCTCGTCAAAACCCACTTCGGTGAGCTCTGATTTCATCGGTGCAACGATTTCTTCTGGATACATAATTGTTGGTTTTAAATAGAATACAAAGGTAACACTCCGAAAGGAAGGGTGTTCGACTTAACAGCTCCTTAGCGGTTTCGCTTATGCTGAAAAAAGTCCTTGATGAGCGCGGATGCCTCGTCTGCCAGCACACCGCCCAATACTTCCGTTTTTGGGTGAAGCAGGCTAGACTCGAGCCTTCGGTAGCCCCGCTTTTCATCATTTGCGCCAAAGACAATCCGTCCGATGTGCGACCAGAACAACGCTCCTGCACACATCACGCAGGGCTCTAAGGTTACATAGAGGGTGCACTTCTCGAGGTACTTGCCACCCAAGTGGTTCGCTGCAGCGGTGATGGCTTGCATTTCCGCATGGGCCGTAACGTCATTCAGCGCTTCCGTTAGGTTGTGTGATCGGGCAATCACCTTGCCCCTGGATACCACAACGGCGCCTACCGGTACTTCGTCACGGTGCATCGCCTGCTGGGCTTCTTGCAATGCAAGGCGCATGAAGTGTTCGTCGGACTGTACACTCAGTAGTTCAACATCATCTTTCATTCGGTGGAATCAATTGAGGATTCGGTTTTGTACGTATGCAATTATCCGGTAGATTTGTGAGTTTACGTCAAAAACCTAATTAAAATGCGGAAACTTCTACTATTGACCCTCATCACTGCGTTCAGCTTTTCAGCAAAAGCACAGCTCTCCGTGAATGGAGGCGACTCTTCCATGTGTGTGAACGATACGCTGAGCTACACGGCTTCTGGCATGACGATCCTTGGATGGGTAGACACCTTGAACCAAGACACAACAACAATGGCGACGTATGAATTCACCACGTCGGTAGTTGGAACGCATACCATTTGGGCGGTTGGGATCAACATCTTTCCAGCAGATACGGATACCATTGGAATAGATATTACGGTAAATCCGAACCCAACGGCTGCTATGATGTCAAGCGCTGGTATGACGCTTTGTGAAGGTAGCAGCACCGAGTTGGTTGGAATGCCTATGGGAATGGCTACCTACACGTGGGGACCAGCCGGCTTGTTGGATACCACAGGTGGAGATACGGTTATCGCAACACCAACAGCTGATACAACCTTCACTTTGATGGTTACGGATACCAATGGTTGTATGGATATGACGAGCATGATGATCAGTGTGGACTCTTCTCCAGTAGTTACCATCAACAGCACCACGTCTGCTACCAACGGCTTTGTTTGTGAAGGAGGTTCCGCAACCCTCACCGCTGTAGCAAATGGTGTAGCTTCTTATGAATGGTCTCCGATTGCAACCTTGAACGATAGCGCAAGCATGTCGGTTATTGCAACGCCAACAGGCAATACCACCTATACCGTGATGGTAACGGATTCGAATGGTTGTACAGGAAGCGCCAGCATCTTGGTGCGTGTGAACCGCAATCCACCAACCATCGTATTCCAACCCGAAGAGGCAACGATATGCGAAGGTCAAAGCATCTTCATCGACGTGCTTTCAACAGGAAACAGCTATAGCTGGACTCCAACGACCGGGGTGGATAATCCAACATCGCAAGACGTAACACTGTCTCCAACTACTACCACTACGTACACGCTAGAGGCGGAGAGTGACGGCTGTGTGAGAACAGATGACATTACGATCACAGTGAATCCAGCACCAGGCCTCACGCTTCAACAAACCGCTGGTGATCCGAGCTTGTGTTTGGATGAAACGGCTGAGCTAACAGCTACTTGTGCCGTTTGTGTTTCTTACATCTGGACCCTTCCGAATTCTGTGATCAACTCAACCAATAACGTGCAGACGGTGAGTCCAAACGAACCTGGAACCATTCCTGTGATCGTTCGCGGCTTGGATGATATTGGATGTGGTACTTCCAGAACGATTAACCTGAATGTGGATGATTGTTTCATTGGTGAGCCATTCCCACCTGCAGGTATTGAAGATGCAGAAGAAGCATCACTTACTGTATTGAATCAGGTGGATCAAGTGGTATTTGAATCCACAGAGGTGATCAATTGTGTTTCTTTGTTCAACCTACTTGGTGAGGAAGTAGCTGTAGCAGCTGGAAACAGCACACAAGCCGTTATTGCGAAGAACGACTTAGCAGGAGGCATCTACATCGCTCGTCTTCAGCTAAACAGCGGTGAGCAGATCGTACGCAAGCTTTACCTCGAGTAAGCTTATCGAAAAAGATACTAGAAAGAGCCCTTTCAGAAATGAGAGGGCTTTTTTGTTGCGCGATTGTGCCATCGGGTTATTCAATTTCACAATCGCTAATTGTGTAGTTGGCGGCAGGATGATTTCGTGTTGATCTGACTGCTGCAGACATATCTAGCGGTTGATGGGTGCTGAAATGACCGTGAACCTTCCGATCGTTCGAAGAAAGGTATGCTCCACCCTTTAAGGTCGTGGCAGGAAGGAGCGCCAAATGCTCTCGTATCTAGGCATGAAAAAACCCTGACCAGTAAAGGCCAGGGTTCTAGATGTTCTATCGCTTATGCGCTTATCTCTTGATGAGTTTGTGCTGCACGCTTATACCGAGGTCTTTATACTCAAACGAGATGAAGTACGCGCCTGCAGCTTGATCCTGAAAATCGATGAAGCTGTTGTATCGGTCAGCCGTAAAGAACTTAACCAATTGTCCGTTCATATCGATGATGCGCACCTGAGGCAATTCTAAGGCCGTTGGAAGCTGAATATATACCTGATCAACTACCGGGTTAGGGAAGACGGTAATCGCGTGTTCATGACGCTCTCCGATGCCTACAAACAGGATGGCCACCGATAGACTGTCGCTTGCGATACAGCCGTTGACATCCGTTTCGGTAACATAGAGCGTACCATTTGGACCGGCATTCCACTGCACCACTGCAGCGTTGCTTGCGCTGCTTACCAAACTACCACCCGTTACGGTCCAATCAAAGGCAGAGCCATTTGAACTTGGTACGCTGTAGTTGTAATTCGACCATGCTTGAACCGAGTTTCCACCGGTGATTGGACCCACCACAGGATCTGGGAAGATCGGGTCAGAGGCAATGGTATCTGTTAATGTGGCCGTTTGGTTGGCACTGTCTGTTACGGTTACCGTGTAAGTCCCTGCAGCCAAGCCAAAGATGTCTTCGGTGGTTTCGCCATTGCTCCACGCAAAGGTGAAGGGCGCAGCGCCGCCAATCACGGTAAGGTCTATGCTGCCATTGTTGGTTGTAAGGCAGGTCACGTCCATGGAAGTACTCACCAGGCTTAAGGCCGGTAAAGTGTCCACAGCGAAATTGCGAATGACCTGACATCCGGAGCTATCGGTCACCGTGATGCTGTAGTTACCAATCGTTAAGCTATCGAGGTCTTCGGTAGTTTCACCATTACTCCAAATGAAACTAAACGGTGGTACTCCGCCGCTCACGGTCACATTGATGGCACCATCATTCGCGCTTCCCGTGCTAGGAGGCGTGATGATACCGTTGACAACAATCTCTGGCGGCTGATTTACAATAAAGGAGTCTACAACGGTAGTATCGTTATCAGAAACCGTAATCGTGTAGATACCAGCTCCTAATCCAGTGAGGTCTTCTGTAGTTGCACCCGTATTCCACGTGTAGCTAACAGCTCCATTCGCGCCAGTTATGGTCACGTTGATCGCCCCGGTGCTGTCATCGTAACAGTTCAGGTCTTGCACTACTCCTGTGATCATTAACGTCGCACTGCTCGCTGCTGAATCCACTACAAAGCAGTTGTTGCTATCTACGCAGCCGTTGGTATCTGTAATGGTTACGCAATACGTGCCAGCCGTAAGTGAGTCGAGGTCTTCCGTGGTTGCTCCATTGCTCCATAAGAAGGTGTAACCAGGGGTTCCGCCGCTAACACTTAGGTCAATGGACCCGTCGTTTGCGGATGCGGAGCTCGCGTTGGTAATACTTGCCGTAGCCGTAATGCTATCAGGACCAAGGATCACGGTGTCTACCATCGTGTTTCCATTGGAATCGAGGTAGTTCACCAAGTATGTTCCTGCCATCAAGTTATTGATGGCGATGCTTGTATCGGCTTGACCCATCAAGAAGTCGTTGCTAACAATCACATCAAACCCACCTGCAGAGATTAGGCCTGCTTGATAACTTGAAGCATCGTTCTGGAAGTAACCAGCAACGTGGTATCGATCGTTTGGCCCTGTCCGCACGGAAGCGAACTGGTCTCCAGCATTTCCTCCGAAGTTCTTGCCCCAGATCTCATGAAAGTCTTTTCCGATTTTCCCTACAAACGCATCCGACCCTCCGTTCGTTGAAAAAGAGCTGTCGGCGTAATCCAGGTTGGCATTCATAGTAGCGGTAAAGATCAAGTAGTCATCATCCACTGATTGCAGGTCTTTGACTTGCTCAACCCCAGTACCGGCAAGAACATAGAGGGTATCCAAAACCCCCGCCGTATCCATGTAGGCGATGAAACCATCGTCGCCAGTGGTTGCGGTGAAGTTTGATCCACCGAAGTTCATTGTTCCTGTCCAAGAACCGCCCAAATAGAGGCGTTCTCCACCGCTGTTGATGTCAATACTCGTACAAAAGTCTGCTCCTGTTGAACCACCTTGCTCTGCCCAGAGCCAGGTTCCTGTGGTGTCTATGGCAGCGACGAAGAAATCATTACCACCTACAGCCGTAAGGTTGGTTGATCCGATGGTTGTAGCACTGTTATACGACCCTACTACAAAGGCTTTCTCTACGGTTCCGCCATTGCTAAAGGGCACCACATCATTCATGATCACTGAGTTACCGCCAAGGACGGCGGCAGACCAGTATTCATCAATCATGTTTGTATCGATGCACGCGATAAATCCGTCTAAACCTCCTGTGGCATTAAGCATGTTGCCAGCAATGTTGATGGAATCTTGGAAGTTTCCAACCAAGTAGATGCGTCCATCAGCATAATTGATGTTGAAGCCTTCTTGAACGTTGCTTTCACCGTACTGAACCACCGTATCCACATTACCCGTGGGGATATCGATCTTTGCAACGTAGGCTTGATATCCACCGGTAGAGGTGATGTTGAAGTTGCCCATTTGACAGTTTCCGGTAAAATAACCGGTTACGTAAGCCTTTTCATTTGCTCCGGTAATAGCATATCCGGCGGTGAAGGTGTTTCCTGCGGTACCGCCTTGAATGGCCCAAAGAACGCCGCCCGTGGTTGCATCATAGCACACGGTGAACATATCAAGGCTTCCACTTGCATTGAGGGTTAGGGTATCAAAGGAAACCGAGTTCACAAAGGTTCCAGTAGCGATGTAGACATCCCCAACGCTTGTATTCCCTGCCCAGATCGAATAGGCTCGGTCTTCGCCAGTACCAGAGCCGTGATTGAGGTGGTTGTATTCGTCGTTCTTCAAATGATTGATCACGTAGGTATTGGAATCTACGGTGATTTCGATTGGAGTAAAACAACCTTCAATACTATCTATGCCGATGCTGCCATCGTTTCCATACCAGCAGGTGGCGTCTTGGTGGGTTACGCTGGAGGTTATCTGTCCGAGACTTGTAAGGGAAGTAATCAGAATTAGCGTAAGCGTGAATAATAAATGCCTCATATCACATATTTTAGGTGATGGTATAAGTGTTACGCAAGATACGGCATCTTGGTTGGCCCAAAGGTCAAGAATTCTGGCGGGTCATCAAAGCGAGGAGTTCTGCTTCATGCGGAATAGCAGCGACCCTTACTTCAGCATGATGAACCCGGAGTGCGCTAGCAGTGGCGTCGCCAATGGCGATAACACACGCCTCTTCCGGTAGCACATTGCCGGCGCTGATGAAGGCTTCTACATTGCTCGGGCTGGTGAAAATGTAGGCTTCCTTTTCATTGATCTCGCGCTCCACATAGGATGTGGTATAACACGTCACCACCTCAACTTGGTCAGGACGTAGCGCCTTTGAAATGGCATGTAAACTTTTATCTGAAGAGGGTAAAAGCACACGACCAGCCCCCAAGGCCGCTTTGAACTGTTGAGCTACCGCGTCCGTGTCACCTCCTTTTCCGATGAAAGCGATGGACGGAACATGCTGTGCTAACGTATGTGCCGTTCCTTCGCCCAACGCGCCAAACTGATGATTTTGCCAATCATGTTCATTTACTTGCTCGAAGAAGTGTCGTACAGCATTCCCACTTGAAAAGAACACCCAATCTACTTTGGCAGGGATAGCGTCGAAACCTAGGTTCTTGGTTTCGATCAAGGCGCAGTCTTCCAGTGATATGCTTAAGTTCTTGCAGGCGCGTTTCAAGTAGGATGCATCGTCTAGTTCCCTGCTGATGAAAACCGATCGAGGAAGTCCTTCCTCCGTCTTCAAGGCATCAAAACGTTTCAATGCTTCCGCCTTGCTTTGAGCGTAGAAGCGAACACGTCGGTTTACCGTTTCCCATGCATCCGCAAAGCTTACACGGACATCAAAGCCTTCGGAAAGGCGGGTTACATGGGCCCCGATTGGGATGTGACACCCACCACCAAATCCGGATAGGATGCTGCGTTCAATATCGATTTCCTCGGCGATGGCAGGATCATGGATCTTTCGGATGACCGCTGCGGTTTCTTCATCGTCTTCCCTGCATTGAAAAGCAAGCACACCTTGCGCAGGTGCAGGAACAAAGAGCTTTGGATCGAGCTTTTCTACATGAAGGTCGCTGAGATCAAGCTCCAAGCGGTGT
>CAJXNO010000020.1 GCA_913057205.1 uncultured Flavobacteriales bacterium | reverse complement strand
CAGGAAGTATTGAACACTGCATTCGATAACCTTGAGTTCGAAACCGGTAAGGATGTGATCAAGTCAAGCTCCTATGAATCATTGAATGGTTTGGCCGATCTTCTCGTGAAGAAGGAAGACTGGAAGCTAGAGATCGCAGGACACACCGACAACGTAGGTAGCGATGCAGCCAACCTTGCACTCTCAGAGAAGCGTGCAAAGGCAGTAGGCAAGTACCTCGAAAGCCGAGGTGTACCAGCAGACCGATTGATCGTTAAGTGGTTCGGTGAAACGCAACCCATCGCAGATAACAGCACACCAGAAGGTCGTGCACAAAACAGACGCGTAGAGATGGAAGTCATCTTCGACTAACATCACTATCCAATAAAAAAGAAAGGCTCCTCATCTGAGGGGCCTTTTTTTTTGTTTATAACAATTCAGGCCTCTACGGTTAAAAAACCTCCGTGCCTCCGTGCCTCCTCTGTGCACTTTGTGGTAAAAAACTCTCCGCGCCCTTTGCGCCTCCTCAGCGACCTCTGCGGTAAAAAACTCTATGCCCTCCGTGCCTCCTCTGTACACTCTGTGGTAAAAAAACTCTGCGAACTCTGCGCTTACTACGCGAACTCTGCGGTTAAAAATCCTCTGTGCTCTCCGTGTCTCCTCAGCGACCTCTGCGGTAAAAAAAACCTCTGTGCTCTCCGCGCCTCCTCTGTACACTCTGTGGTTAAAAAACACGGAAGCAAAACTCCACCCAACCCAATAAACCATCTACTTTGAAATTATTTCCATCTTCGTCACATGCCGAAGCAGCCCCCCATTCTCATTGCCTTCCTACCCTTGATCTTCTTGATCGGACTACTCGCATTAAACGTGGTAGTCTTCGGCGATGGCGCCTTAGACTTCTCCAACCAACTCGCTCTATTGCTAGCCGCCGGAGTAGCCGGACTGATCGGAAGAGCCCACGGCTACTCCTTCAGCGCACTGATGGACGGCACTATTGATAACATCAAGCAAGCCGTACCTGCGATCATCGTACTGTTACTCATTGGATCGCTCGCTGGCAGCTGGCTTTTTGGTGGAATTGTGCCAGCCATGATCTACTACGGCCTTAAGCTCCTCAATCCCGACTACTTCCTTTTCACCGCCTGCATCATCAGTGCAGTTGTTTCGCTGGCAACCGGAAGCAGTTGGGGAACCATCGCTACAGTTGGGATCGCTCTCTTAGGCATTGGCACTACCATGAACATCAACGAAGGCTTGGTGGCTGGAGCGATCATCTCCGGTGCATACTTCGGTGATAAAATGTCGCCCTTAAGCGATACGACCAACCTGGCTCCCGCAGTAGCGGGTACAGACCTTTTCACCCACATCCGCTACATGACCATCACCACCGTACCAAGTATTGTGATCACCCTGGTCATCTTCTTGGTGATCGGTTTCACCTTCGATGCATCCTTGAACGCAGAACAGATCGCCTCGGTGAATGTGCAGTTGGAAGAGCGTTTTAACCTAAGTCCACTGCTCTTTATCGTCCCTGCTGCAGTAATCTTCATGATTGTGAAGAAAATCCCCGCGGCACCGGCGTTGGCCGTTGGATCGCTCTTGGGTGTCTTGAATGCCTTTGTCTTTCAAACAGAACTGATCGGCCAACTTATGGATGAAGGGATTCATGGAAATGCCTATGCCATGGCGATGACCTCATTGGGTGCAGATTTCAGCATCCCCTCAGATGATCCTATGCTATCCGACCTGCTTTCAGCCGGAGGCATGAAGGGCATGCTAGGCACCATCTGGTTAATCGTGTGCGCGATGATCTTTGGTGGCGTAATGGAGCGCAATGGCTGCCTGACGGCCATCTCTTCTTTTCTACTCCAAATGGCAAAGAGCAGGACTGGTTTGGTTGGAACAACGGCCCTGAGTTCGGTATTCATGAACCTCACGGCCAGCGATCAATACCTAGCGATCGTAGTCCCTGGGAAGATGTACCAAAAAGCTTACGAAGAGAAGGGCTTGCATCCGGCTAACCTGAGCCGCACCTTAGAGGATGCAGGAACGGTTACGTCTGTACTGGTACCGTGGAATACCTGCGGTGCTGCCCAAGCGGGTGTGCTCGGTGTTGCCACTGCTGTTTACTGGCCCTTTTGCTTTTTCTGCCTGCTGTCTCCCCTCATGACCATCGCAGTGGGCGCCTTTAAGGTGAAAATCAAGGAAGCGTAGCACTCAACCTTTCTCTCGTTTGTTCGTCTTTAGTTAAACCACTTCAACTTCTACACTCCATCAACCTATGGAAAAACTGCTACTCCGCATTACCTTCTCGGCCTGCCTGATCTTTGGTGCTTACGTATTCAACAGCAACACCATCGGTGGATTCAATTCTGATTTAACCGGAAGTCCACTCAGTACCAGCACTTGTCAAACGGGTTGCCACAATTCCTTCGCTTTGAATTCTGGCGTTGGCTCTGTTTCTATGAATGTACCCGACAATTACTACCCCGGTAGTGTTTACAGTGTTTCACTTACCGTGAATGATAGCGTACCCAAATATGGTTTCATGGCCGGCGTATTGAGAGACGACAACACCAACGGCGGAACCTTCAGCAATGGTACCGGAAGTGCCGCCACCACCATCAGTGGCCGATCTTACACTCGTCACAACGGCGCCAATTTCACCGGGACCTGGACGTTTGACTGGACAGCTCCGAGCTACGAACACACCATTACCTTCTATTACGTTGGCAATGCCGCAAACAATGCCTCAGGAAACAATGGCGACTACGTCTACACTTCGTCCACCACCATCTATCCCTTAGACTTGATCACTTTTGATACAGCCATTACCGCAGCGAGCTGCTTCAATACCTGCGATGGGGCCATCAGCCTTACCAACCTGAGCGGCGGTGAAGGAGCTCCCTACACCTTCGACTGGTCGAACAACACAAGTGCATCTAGCATCTCGAATGTCTGTGCTGGCACCTATACGGTAACCATCACCGACAATGGAGGAAATGAAGAAGTAGCGACGCTGTTCATCCCCTCTCCTACTCCCATCACCAGCAATATCATGTCGATCGGCTCCACCTGTACGGGAGGAAGCGGCAGCGCTTCTGTGATGCCGAGTGGCGGCGCAGGAGGCTACAGCTTTCTTTGGAACACAGGCAGTACTGACAGCCTCATCCAAAACCTTGCACTTGGGTGGTATTACATCACCATCACAGACGCCAGTGGATGCACTACGGTAGATTCTACTGAAGTAATGGAGCAAGGTTCAGGCCTACTGGCAGATCTCTTGGTTAACAAGGAGACCTGCGACCAATCTGACGGCAGCATTACGGTTCAAGTTTTGAACGGTGCCTCACCCCACAGTTACGCTTGGAATACCGGTGCCACCACAGCCATTTTGAACAGCCTTGCGGCAAGTAGTTATACCGTCACCGTAACGGATGCCAATGGGTGTGTGGAAAGTTTCACCGCTAGCGTTGGAGAAGACAACCTCACCATAGATGCGAATGGTTCTACCGTTACTTCGGTGGTATGCCCGGGGATTCCTTCAGGAGGCATTGATCTGGAAATAGCAGAAGGAACTGCACCTTTCACCGACGTATGGTCAAACGGTGAAATCACAGAAGATCTCAGCAACCTGCTCAGCGGGGTATTTGAGGTTACCGTTACGGATGCCAATGGCTGTACCGACGTAGGGAGCTTCGAGGTGATGGAGCCGGACAGCATCAATGCCGTGGTCGATGTGGTAAATTCAGAAGAAAACGCCTGTACGGGTAGCATCAGCATCACCGCCCTTGGTGGCAATGGTGGATTCACCTACGCTTGGTCGCACGATGTAAGCGCAACGGGAACAGAACAGTTAGACCTCTGTGAAGGTGACTACAGCATCACCGTTTCGGATGTCAATGGATGCAACGTGATTGTTGAAGCCTTTGTAGATGGCATAGGACTTGGAACAAGGGAAGCTGAGGAATTGAAGCTCACCGTCTATCCGAACCCTGCACAGAACGAACTCTTCTTATCTCATGGTACATTGCAATTGAATGCGGTAAGCTTAACCGATATGCAAGGACGTCAATTGCGCCATTGGAACACAGAACTAGAAGCAGGGCTCTCATTGGAGGGATTGGCAACCGGTCGTTACCAGCTTTTCATATCAACAAATGAAGAATTGATGCTGCGTCCTTTGCTGATTCATCGATAAAGTACAGAATCGCTTTGCTACGAAATTGAAATGCTTCCCTTTGTGGAAGCAAGCATCCCCACTACCGATCAACCAAGGATTGTTATCCTAGGAGCGGGGTTTGCCGGCATGCGCCTGGCTACTCGTTTGAAGCGTTCTCCGTATCAAGTCGTATTGATCGATAAGAATAACTTTCACCAGTTTCAGCCTTTGTTCTACCAAGTAGCAACGGCAGGATTGACGCCGAGTTCCATTTCATTCCCGATTCGCAAGGCGTTTCATGGGCACAATAACCTGCACTTTAGAATGGCCGACATTGAGCGGATCAACCTAGATGAAAAACGCGTACACACAAGCATCGGTTCCGTTCGTTATGATCATTTGGTAATCGCCACAGGAGCTGACACGAATTACTTCGGCAATCGGTCCATTGAACACCACGCCTACCCGATGAAATCCGTGCAAGAGGCCTTGTTGCTCAGAAACCACATGTTGCAATGCTTTGAACATGCCTTGATCAGCGATGACCCCTCAGAGATCGATGCCTTGATGAATGTGGTGATCGTAGGTGGCGGTCCTACGGGAACCGAAGTAGCAGGAGCACTGGCCGAAATGAAGCGCTATGTACTACCTGGCGATTATCCAGAACTCGACTTCGATCGGATGCAAATTGCCTTGTTGGAAGGCACTCCTCGCTTACTCAACGGAATGAGTGAAGCATCAGGAGAAAAGGCAAAGCGCTTCTTAGCATCTTTGGGCGTGAAGGTCTCATCGCATACGGTGGTGTCTGCCTATGATGGACGCATAGCAGAAACGAAGGAGGGTGAACGCTATCCAACCCGAACCTTGATTTGGGCAGCGGGCATAAAAGGCAACCCGGTGAAGGGAATTCTAGAACAACTTATTGCGCCGAATGGTCGGATCTCCGTTGATCCATTCAACCGAGTAAAAGGGCTTGATGCTGTCTTTGCCATCGGTGATATTGCCCTGATGGAAGGTGAAGGTCACGAGCGTGGACATCCCCAAGTAGCTCAAGTGGCCATACAGCAAGCGGATCGGTTAGTAGAAAACCTCAAGGGCGATCAGCCAGGAAAAGCATGGAAGCCTCTCAAGTACAAGGACCTGGGTTCAATGGCTACAGTTGGCAGAAACAAAGCCGTGGTTGATCTTCCTTGGTTCCACTTCAAAGGATTCTTTGCGTGGGTTTTCTGGCTCTTTGTGCACCTAATGGCGATTCTAGGGGTGAAGAACAAGCTTATGATTTACTTAGAGTGGATGTGGAACTACATCACATTTGACCAGAGCTTGCGACTGGTGATAAAACAGAAGCCCGACAACCAAGGCGATCGGGCTTCCGATTAAGTATTCTTTCTCAGGCTTTAGCCTGCGTCATCATGGTCGTGGTCACCGTGGTCGTGGTCGTGATCATGGTCATGCGCCTCACCTGCATCCTCCTGCATGGTTGGAGCGTAATCCTTCACAATAACACCATCAGCTACGAAGGTGAGTGCTGTTTCAGGCTCAGTAATATTTGCGATCTCTTCGGCTGATAAGCCTTCGTCTTCAGCGAAATGCTTCAGGTCTTCTACACTGGTAGTTTCCATATATACGGTACCTTCAACCACTACGTCCTTACCATCGATGTCCTTTGGTACGAAGAAACCATAGTCGCGGAACGAAATACGCATAGATTCGCCTTCACCGTAGGCCATGGTCATCCAGCAGCCTTTCACTTGGCAGACCTTCTCCACACGTCCGGCTAATTTTACGTTCATTGAATCCTTTCCAGTCATGTTGCCTGCAACACTGCTGATGTCTTGTGCACCGTCTTCCGTGATTTCTTCGCCAAATAGGGCAACAGAAACCTCATTGTCTGTTTCTTCTGACTCCTGCTCTACTGCCTCTGTTGCAGCTTCTTTTGCTTTTTCTCCGCTACATGCTACTGCGAGCATCATGAGCGGTACGATAAATAATTTCTTCATGCTAATGGGTTTTGCTTTTTGCGCTGCAAAATTAATAATCAAGCAGCTTCTGTAATTGATCTTTGATGCGTGCAGATGCCAAGAATTGTTGTTCCAATGCTTCGGCAAAAGGAACGGGCGTATCAAGGCTAGCACAACGAGCGATGGGTGCATCCAGGTATTCAAAGCAATGCTCTGCGATCTGTGCAGCGAGTTCTGCTCCTACTCCGCCTACCAGCGTGTCTTCGTGCAGGAGCATCACCTTACCGGTGCGCTTCACAGAAGCCTCGATGGCATCCCAATCCAGCGGTGCCAATGAACGGAGATCTAAAATATCGAAGGAGTGATCCGGGTAATCATTTGCGGCTGCCTCTGCCCACTGCACACCTAAGCCGTATGTAATGATGGAGACATCATCACCCACCCTCACCTGGCGCGCCTTTCCAATGGGCGTCGTGTAAAATCCAGCGGGCACTTCGCCCGTTAGGCTGCGGTAGAGGTACTTGTGTTCAAAAAACAATACGGGGTTTGGATCTTCAAATGCAGCGAGCAGCAATCCTTTGGCATCCTCTGGTGTTGATGGGTAGAGAATCTTAAGCCCTGGAACGTGAAAGAACCATGCTTCGGTAGATTGCGAATGGTATGGCCCGGCTCCAACCCCAGCTCCAGTTGGCATACGTATGACCACATCGGCTTGTTGGCCCCAACGCCAGTGGATCTTCGCTAGATTATTCGCGATCTGGTTGAAGCCACACGTGACGAAATCAGAGAACTGCATCTCCACCATTGCTTTCTTCCCACAAATGCTCAACCCGAGCCCAGCTCCCACAATGGCTGACTCACACAACGGCGTATTGCGTACGCGATCACCGCCAAACGATTCATGGAGGCCTTCTGTGACCTTAAACACCCCACCATAGGCACCGATGTCTTGCCCCATCAAAACCAAGTTACCGTGCCGAACCATAGCAGTTTTTAAACCATCTGCAATCGCATCTACAAAGCGTTTAGAAGTGCGTTCGGCCTTTGGAGCGTGTACTTCGTTCGGAGCATCTGCAAACAGGTCGTCAAGCTCGCGACTGATGCTCGCTTGCACAGGATCATAGGTCAGCGCTTGTTCAAAAGCAGCGGAAATATCATCCTTCATGTGCTTCTTGATCTGCTCAAAGTCTTTCTCCTGCATCACACCCAACTCAAGCAAGTAGCGCTCAAAATTGCTCACAGGATCTTTCTGTGCCCATTCATCTTGCAAACCCTCCGGGTAGTACTTGGTGCCGCTCGCCTCTTCATGTCCACGCATCCTGAAGGTGATGCATTCCAATAAAAACGGACGGGGGCGTTCTTTTTGCGACGCCTTGATCTCTTGCACGGCATGGTAAACCTCTAACAGGTTATTGCCGTCAACCTGCACGGTTTCCATTCCATAACCGATGCCCTTATCAATGAACTGCTCGCACCTGAACTGCTCATTGCTCGGAGTGCTCAGTCCCCATTGGTTATTCTCAACCAAAAAGATCACCGGAAGGTCCCAAACGGCTGCAACGTTCAGGGCCTCGTGAAAATCACCTTCGCTCGCACCACCATCCCCCGTAAAAACCAAGGTAGACTTCTGATTCTTGTCAAGCAGATGAGCAAGCGCAATGCCATCAGCTATGCCCAATTGCGGACCGAGGTGAGAGATCATTCCAACGATCTTATGTTCAGGAGCACCGAAGTGAAAGGAACGGTCGCGTCCTTTGGTGAAGCCTTCTTCTTTACCTTGAAACTGCGCAAAGAGTCGATCTAACGCTACCTGACGTGTAGTGAACACCCCCAGGTTTCGGTGCATGGTGAGGATGTACTCATCGTCATCCATCGACCAAGCGGCGCCAACACTGATGGCCTCCTGTCCATAGCCAGAGAACCACTTGGAGATTTTCCCCTGTCGCAGGTAAATGAGCATCTTTTCCTCGATCTGTCGAGGAAGAACAAGCTTATGATAGGCCTCTTTCAAGGCTTCGTCTGTGAGCGATTTTCTGTAAAAATTCATGCACGGAAGATGAGGGGTCAAATGTAGATATACGATCGTCCTCGTCTATTATTTTCATGGTTTCGTCGTAAAAGTCTTGTGATGCCAGCCACGAATGAGCAGCTTTAGCGTTTATCAGACAAAATCTAAACCGTATGAAGAACTTATTTACCCATGTGATCGCGGTATTCGCCGTGATGCAGCTCACCAGCTGCAATGAATGCAAAGACGTCACCTGTTTAAACGGGGGCGTATGCGAAGACGGAACTTGCGAGTGTCCTGCAGGCTTTTCTGGAAGCTCTTGCGAAGTAGAAGACAAGTGTGTCACCAACAACGTGACCTGCCTCAACGAAGGTGTTTGTATAGATGGTGAGTGTGATTGTGAACCTTTCTACCGAGGAGCAGACTGTGCTAACTATTGCAAGAACGGACGTTACATCAGCTCATCTACTTCTTGTGACTGTTACCCTGGCTGGGACTCAGACGGATGTACGAACGAAATGCGTCTGGCTTGGATCGGTGCGTACTCTGTTGATGTAACGGGTTGTACTGAACGCACCGTGACATCAGAGATCACTTCAATGGAGCACCCAGAGGCTGACAGCATTGGCATTGATGTAAGTTATGTTGGCATAACCAACCTAACCGGTTTCGGCGATACCAAAGGATATGGACTGATCATCGACGGCAATCGTTTGACCATCCCAAATCAAAAGGTTAGGGATGAAAACGGCACGCAGTTCACGGTTGAATCTGATCAACCTGCTGCTATGGTCAACGGCGGATTCAACCTAACGATCATCCGCAGCATTTCCGGAGGTTCAACCGAATGCTACTTGGACTACAGCGCGAATTAATTACTTGATTTCAAATCAATTGGAGCGCTATCCTCATTGGGTAGCGCTTTTTTTTGATCGAAGTTCGTCCGTACTTGACGCCAAACGTGCAATTCCCTTATTTTTGGCGCATAATTCAAATTCTACTAGATTATGAGAAAAATCAACTTGTTCCTTGTTGCTCTTGTTGGAGCGACAACGTTTAGCCTTACTTCTTGTACTGACGAGTGTAAGGATGTTGTTTGTAACAACGGCGGTACCTGTGTTGAAGGTGTTTGCGAGTGTGCTGACAACTACTTTGGCGATGCTTGTGACGTTGAGTGTGTAAACGGAACCTTCTCTGGTACAGCATGTGATTGCGAAGCTGGTTACGAAGGCGACGCTTGTTCCATTGAGTCTCGTGAAGACATGATCGCTTCATACGCTGTTACTGACAACTGTTCTGCTTCAGGACAAGATAACTACGAAGTATCTGTTACAGCTGGTTCAGCTTCTGCTGACGTGATCCGTATCAGCAACTTCTGGGCGATCTTCGTTAACTCTGTAGAAGCTACTGTAGATGGAGACAACATCACCATCGCTGAGCAAGAGCCAGATTCTGACGGTTGGAAAGTAAGCGGAAGCGGTACTTTCAACGGTGACGCTGGTACTATGTCTTGGAACTACTCTGTGATTGATCCAGATGGTAACGTAGATGCTTGTACTGCAACTTGGACCAAGCAGTAAGAAATACTTCTCACTTTGAGAAGAAGGTCGGCCTTGTGCCGGCCTTTTTTTTTGCACTAGATTCTCATTGTTACCATATTAAAATTCTCCTCTTGGGAGGGGATTGAGTTTGGTGACGAATTGCTAATCGTAGCTACATGCAACTTATACACACTGCTCCCCCCTTAAGCCTTGTGACTTGCGACTTTAGACAGCTGATAGCCGACAGCTGATAGCTGATAGCTGATAGCTAATATCTATCCCCAAACTTCTTACTTTAGACCCTCTACATAAACCTATGGTCCGGGTAAAGGCTCAAAAAACAAAGGCAGTGAAGGGTGCTCTTCCGTGGAAGGAGATCGGGATGATCCTTGCGGTTGCGATTGCGGTGTACTCCAATACGTTTCAGCATGGATACGTACTCGATGACATCTCTGTGGTATCTGAAAACCGTTACGTAAATGCGGGACTGAGCGGCTTGGGCGATATTTGGACCACATCGTACCGGGATGGTTATTGGAATGATTCCGGGACACTGTATCGCCCGCTTACCCTAAGTTTCTTTGCGCTGCAATGGCAGCTTGCACCGAATAGTCCGGGCTTTGCGCATATCTTCAACGTGTTGCTCTACGGCTTGCTGTGCGTGGTACTCTTCTTCTTACTTCGAGCGCTGCTCCAAGACGAAAAGATCGCCTTGTATGCTGCCTTGATCTTCGCAGTGATCCCCTTACACACCGAAGTTGTGGCCAACATCAAAAGCCTCGATGAGATCCTTTCTCTGCTTTTGGGTGCTGCGGCCTGGTTGCTCATCCTTCAATATGTTGATGAGCAAAAAACCAAGCAGCTACTTTACGCTGGACTGCTCTTCACAGCTGGTATGTTCACCAAGGAAGGTTTGATCTCATTCGTTGCCATCGTTCCATTAAGCCTTTGGTTTTTCCGGTCTATGCCACCTAAGGCATGGCTAAAACCATCGCTTCCATTGCTGATAGGAACCGGGATATACCTGATTACCCGAGCGGCCGTATTGGGAGGAATCACAGCGAGTTTGACGCCTTCAACGGTAGACAACCCCATGGTTCAGTACGAACTTATTGAGCGCTGGTTAACGGGATTCAAACTGATTGCCTTGTACGTACAAAAGTTGGTCTACCCCCTCCCGTTTGCCTATGAATACGCGTATGATACCATTCAGGCCGGGAGCTTGGGCGATGGGTATACCTGGGCCGGAATCCTTCTTGGAGCTCTTTTGATCTTCCTGATTGCAAAAGGCTGGAAAAGCAAATCCATTTGGGCCTTCTTATCCGCATACTTCATCATCTCCATGGCACTCTACTCCAACACCCTTGTGATCATCGGAGCCATGTTCGCTGAGCGTTTCACCTTCTTTTCATCATTGGCCCTTGCTGTAGCCTTCGGAGTCGGGCTTGCTCGGATAAGGCAAGCGATGGTTAGTAAGGCTGCACTCGCGGGTCTGTTGGTCCTTTACGGTGCGATTTCGTACGCACGTAATCCAGCATGGAAAAGCAGCTATGACCTCTACGCTGCCGACATGGAGGTCTTGCAAACCTCCTGCAAAGCGCATTACAACTTTGGGCTGGAAACGATGAAGGTGAAAGCCATGAAAGCAAGCAATCCTGCAGAAAAGCAACGTTTACTCAACGACGCTAAACGCAGCTTTGAACGGGCCTTAGAGATCAAGCCAAACTATAACCTGGCAAAAGGACAGATCGCTTTGGTGCACTACCGCCTCGGCAATCACCAAGAGGCCATTCGGCGGTATGAGGAAGTGCTGGAGCGATCACCGGGTGATGATGCCGGTTGGAACAACCTAGCAGGTTCCTATGTGGCAACGCAACAATATGAAGCCGCGCTGGAGTGCTATAAAAAAGCGATTGCGCTGAATCCCTATTACGTGGATGCCTTGGGCAATGCCGGTGCGGTTAATGGTATGCTCGGTCGACATGAAGAGGCCATCAAATACCTGCTGCAAGCGGCGCAATTGGCACCCAACAACGCGAGCTATCAGCAGTACCTAGGGCTTTCATATCAAGCCCTCGGACAAGGAGAACGTGCAGCGCAATACTTCCAACGTGCGCAGGCCCTGCAGTCTTCTCGGTAGCGTACCACCCTAGGCTGAAGCCAATCAGGACAGAAGCTGCGAAACGTCATTTTTTTACCCCCCACCTACGAGGAACTTAGCGGTATGAAAACACGCATGCTCCTCCTGACGGTATGCTTCGGAATTTTGGGGTTCGGTTCTGCTTTTGCTCAAAATGAATCGGCAAAAGCACGCTTCATGAATGATATGACAAAGGCCATCTACGTGAAGTGGCCAACCAGCATCACGACGCTTGATGTGGCTATCGTAAAGAACCGAGAACTTTTCAATGAACTTCAACTTGCCAACTCGGAGGGGCTCGGACTCTATGCCAAAAACCTGAATATTCAGCTGTACAATGACCCGAAAGAGATATCCAAAGCGAACATCATCTACGTCCACCACACCGACTTTCCCAACATAGATCGACTGATCGATCGGTTCAAGAACGAGGACTGCTTGGTCATTGGAGAGAACTACCCCTTCCGAACGTCTATGATCAACATCATTGAACAAGGCGATGAAGCTTTCTATGAGATCAACACCGACCTCATCGGTAGCGATAACATCAAGCTGCGCTCAACCTTCTTGAAACGACGAGCAAATTCAGCAGAGCAATGGAGTAGGATGTTAGCAGAGGCAGAAGCAGAGATCGACAAAAAGGAAACGACCATCCGTCATAAAGACCGCACCATTGCAGTAAAGCAAAAAGAGGTCAAGGAAACCCAAGAGAAGCTGAGTGTGACCTCGGATTCACTCGATAAATCGCAGGAAGATCTTGTAGTTACGAGTGAAAAATTGGTGATCGCTTCCGATTCGCTTGATCTTGCCCAGTTGTTGGTCAAGCAAAAAGAACAGCGCCTGGAGGCAGAACGGAAGTTGCGTATCGTTTTCATCATTCTGTTGGTGCTGGCGTTAGCGGTGGTATTCTTCATTTTCAACAGCTACCGCCTCAAACAGAAACACGCTGAAAAATTGGCTCGTCTCAACGAAAAGATCACCAAACAGAACCTCTTACTCGAAGAAAAGAATCGCGAGATCCTCGACAGTATCCGCTACGCAGAGCGTATTCAGCGTGCCTTGCTTCCAACAGATCGCTTCATCAAGGAGCACCTGCAACGCTCCTTCGTCATCTTCAAGCCGAAAGACATTGTTTCCGGCGACTTCTATTGGATGGAAAAAGTGGGCAACAAGGTGTTGTATGCCGCCGTAGATTGCACTGGTCACGGTGTGCCCGGGGCCTTTGTGAGCGTGGTTGGACACGATGGACTGAACAGAGCGCTTCGTGAGTTCCACCTCAGTCAACCTGCACAGATCTTAGACAAGCTGAACGAGCTGGTGGATGAAACCTTCGAAAAAGGTGAAGAAGAGATCAAAGACGGCATGGATATGGCCTTGTGTGCGATCGACTATGACAAGAACACCTTGGAATATGCTGGCGCCCAGAACCCGCTTTGGTTCATCAGAAAACGTGAAAACGCTCCACTCATGGTAAACGGTGAAGCCATCGAACCGGTGATGGAGATCGATACCCACC
This sequence comes from uncultured Flavobacteriales bacterium, assembly GCA_913057205.1. GTDB lineage: Bacteria > Bacteroidota > Bacteroidia > Flavobacteriales_G > Salibacteraceae > SHAN690. The sequence goes on along the minus strand of CAJXNO010000020.1, from coordinate 30,873 downwards.
TCCTCTACGAGATCAAGGCAGAAAAGCAACCGATCGGCAAATACGCTGACCGCCACCCCTTCGTGAATCACACCATTCAACTGAAAAAAGACGACACCTTCTACACCTTCTCCGATGGCTACGCCGATCAATTCGGCGGTCCCAAAGGAAAGAAGTTCAAGTACCGTCCGTTCAAACAACTCATCCTCGAACAGCAAGGCAAATCCATGCAAGAACAAAAGGAGATCATCGAAAGCATCTTCGAATCTTGGAAAAACGATACCCAAACGACTTCAGAAGGCTTTGAACAGATCGATGATGTTGTTGTGTTCGGCGTGAGGGTTTGATGGGTTGTTAGCTGTTGGCCGCTGGCTTCTGGCTGTTGGCTGTTGGCTGTTGGCTTCTTGCTTCTGGCTACTGGCCACTAGCTTTCCCGCAGAGCGGGATTTCACTTCGTTCACCTAGCTCCTAGCTCCTTGTTCCTTGCACCTAATTCCTAATTCCTCTTCATGCGCTTCGCTCGGTTAGTTCACTTCGTTCAACTGGCATCTGGCCAATAGCTACAAGCTGCATTCGCCTCATTCTAAAAGGCCCAATAGGGATAACTCGCTCTTTCCCTGTAGCCATCGGGACGTACTCTCACTCTCCCCCTCTTGGGAGGGGGCCGGGGGGTGGGTCAACACGATTGGTTGGCTGTTAGCTTTTGGCTGTTGGCCACTGGCTGCTGGCTGCTGGCTAAAAGCTGCATGCACCTCATTCTAAAAGGCCCAATAGGGATAACACGCTCTTTCCCTGTAGCCATCGGGACGCACTCTCATTCTCATTCTCACTCTCCCCCACTCCCGGGAGGGGGCCGGGGGGGTGGGTCAACACGATTGGTTGGCTGTTAGCTGCTGGCTTTTGGCCCTTCTTGTAGCTGTCATGCTAAGGGGCCATGCCAAAGGCGTGAACGTCTCGAAGCACGACAGAGGGATAATAACGACTACACCTTTTCACCATCAAGGCATTGTCTTTCTCGATGCAACCTTCCGCATGAAGCGGAAGCCCACTCGAAATGACAGAGTACACTCCTTCCCCCCCTAAGCCTTGCGACTTAAGACTGCGGCTTCACCTCTAGCTCCTGAGCGTCTAGGCTTTACTCAAAGCCGCACTTGAAGTAAATCAATCAGCTCTAAGCGAACACGAGTAATCCGCTACTCCGCCGTGGTAACCCGTTAGCAAGTAGATCTTCATCGTGCCTGCCTGGTTCACAGCAAACTTTCTGGTCTCCGTGTAAGGGTCAAAGCTACCCACGGGTCCGATGTTGATCAAGCTACCCCCTACCACGCTTTCCAGTGGATGCTCAAAGACGATTGTGGCAGCTACAGCCGTTTCCGGGTTGTAGCCATCATGCGTTGCGTGAAAGGTGTAAATGCCCGGGTTCAAGTAGGTCTCAACCACGTAAGTGGTGTTCTTGGTTGATAAGGTGAAGTCCATGGAGTCTGAAAAAGTCAGGGGAATGGCCGACTCCACCGGTGATACGCTCAAGGCGCTGGAGCCAAATGCACCCTCCAATGCACGAGCTGCTTGCAGGTTCAAGGTTTCATCAATCGCTTGAAAAATTCGACCGCGTCCGTGCGGTGAACTCGTTCTCCCCTCCGAGAAATAGTCCTTCGCGCCAAAGACAATGGCATCCGCCGTATAGTTGCTGTTGCCTCGATCATAGAAATCTACTTTGTACACCTCTCCAGTTTCTATCAGAGTGCTGAAGTACATGTTACTGGATTCTAAGATTTCAAACTCAATCAGCTCGCCCAGTTCAATATTCTGGTGATTACCGTTGTTCAGGTCTACCAGCATCACCTCTGAATAGGTTGTGTAGCCGCGCTCCTCATTGTCGGTCCAGCGCTCAAAACCGATGTAAAAAGGCTGTGCAAATTCCGGTTCAAAGCTTAGCTGATTGCCCTCAAATGGAAGACCCTCTGTTTCAGTGAACACTTTGCTTTAATCGATGGAGATATGATACCATTGGAAGACATCCGGCTGCTGTTCACAATCGAATGTCATGTCGAGGTTGACCCAGCCTCTGAAATTCTGGACACTGTAATCTGTGTTGTTGATGATTCCAGGCCTAGGAACCGACAGAATACTTGAAGGTATTTGATTGGGCACGTTGAACCTGTTGTGAAAACGAACCCGTTCCGACTCATAGCCATCCTGCCATGCACGCAAGTTAACCTCATACCTCCCGCTTACCAATTCACCGAAGTCAACGACGCCGTTTCTCACTTCAAGCTCGCGGACCTCGTTGTTATCTAAGTTGGTCAGTTGAATTTCCACCTCATCGTAATCGTTGTAACACGAAATAGGAATGGAAATGGATTGGGTTTCTTCTAAGCGACAGGCAGAGAAGGAAAGTACCCCGATCAACAGAACGGTGGATAGCAAAACGGGCTGGAAACGCTTCATAGGAGTAATCATCGTATGGTGAGCAAATTATCTATGCGAAAGACGAACGAACTCCTCTGAGTGTTGGGAGGAATCGATCAATTCAATACCGTATCATTCAACACTAACGTACAACTTGTTGGGCTTCCGTTGTATCCGGTGAGGAGATAAATATCAAAATAGCCTGCTTGGGTAATTGAAAAGATTCGGGTGTGGGGACGGTCATCGTCGTTGTATTCCGGACCGATTCGACCAAAATCAAAGTGGCTGTTGCCCTCATTGACCAATGGATGCTCCGCACGGAGCCAAGCATAGACCGGCATCTCAGGGTTAAATGCTGCTGGAGTGATTCGGAAAACATAGCTTCCTTCATCCAACTGAGTTCGAATGTGATGCAGGGTATTATGTTCGTCCAGAGCAACGGTCATCTGAGGTGAAAAGTCATGAACTACGTCCGGAACCGCTGGATAGACCTTTACCGCGGATGAACCTCCTGTTCCCGGCACCGCAACGGCTGCTTTAAGGTCAAGTAATCCCGCGTCAGCATTGAATATCCTTCCATATCCCCTTGGAGGTGCACTTCTTGCTTCGCCGAAACCTCCTTGGGCAAAAAATACGATCTGATCGGCCTCGTAATCACCGTTATGACGGTCGAAATAATCGATGCGGTACAGGTTGTCCTCTGGAAGTTCCACGGCGAAATAACGTACTTCCGCAGCGTCTATGGTAAAGTTGAACAGCACGTTGAAAGGAAACTCTACGATGTTTTGCTCCACCGGAATGACCTCGATCACCTCCGAGCGTGTACTGAAACTGCGTCCACTTCCATCTTGATCGGTCCATGCTTCTAATCCTAAGTAGAACGGCTCATAATTCGGACGACCCAACGCCAACGTGTTCCCTTCAAAAGGGGTAGATGTAGTGGTGACATAAACAGAATCCGGATGGTTAGCGATGTGATACCAACGCCAATCGGTTTCGGCACACGGAAACGCCAATTCAAGTTCAACAAAGCGCTGGAATTCCTTATTCGACCCCACCGCACGCACGAGTTGTCCAGGAGAAGGCAAGTTCAACAACGCTTCACCACGATCAATCGGAACGGAGAAGGAGCGACGAAGCCGAATAAGGGGTTCGTCCATCGCTGCAGACCAGGCAGTAATGTCGACGGCATAATGCCCAAAATTCAGCGTACCGAAATCAACAACGCCAGCTGGACTAGGAATTAATTCCTGCTCCGCACCGGTTGACTCATCGATCAAAGTAATATCGATTCGATCGTAATCATCAAAGCAGGTGAACGTACGGGTAAGCTCCTGTGATTGGGTGAGCTCCTGACAGCCTTGGCAAGCAAGAAGCAGCAAGAGGCTGGATAGCATGAATAGGTTTCGCATGGACAAACAACGGTATTGTACGCTAAATAGTATATATCCGACTGATGCGCAACCGATTATACCGCTGCAAGAAGACGGGATAAACGTTAAAGACCATATTCCACAACAACAACCACCAGCGGATCTCAGCGTAGAACAGCATAGCAATGAGTATCAGAACGATGTTGATGATGTGCGCCCACTCTGCTTCAAGGATCTTGGTATGCAATTGCATGAGCGCGGCCTTTCCTCTTTTTTCTTTCAGGTAAATGGACGTATTGGCAAAACGGAATGGACTATGTAACAAGAGCCATCGGTATACCGGCACACCGATGCTTCTGTAAATGGATAATTGCTCAAATGAGCGCATCCGAACGAAAAGCTCAGGATAAGGCACCCGACATTGGATCTTGAAAAAGAAAAGGACCATCGACATGACCAACCAAACCAACGCGAAGGCCAGCATCGCTTCTGAAAGTGCATTCATGTCAGCACGCTGCGTGAAATAGAGCTTACGCAGCAAGTACCCATGAATGAAGAACGACATGGCGTGATTGAATAATCGCTTAAATGTCATGCTACAAATGAAGGCATTCCTTGCTTAGCCCTTCTGCCCAATCTCGTAGAAAAGATCGAATCATTCGTCGAAAAATGGATGCTTATCACAATTTTATTCTGTTTGAGTCGATATAAACCAAACTTTACCCTAATGAACCGTCAAGCTTTGCATCGATTACTCGTTCTTCACATGACACTCCTCCCCTACTTCACACAGGCCAACACCTCCATCGAATCCCTTTTGGAAAGCGGAGCCCTTGCACTCGAGATTCAAGCCAAAGGTGGACATGAAGGTCGCTGCTTACGCGTTCATGCAAGCAACACCAGCGACGCCTTCTTCGTAACGCGTTTAGAACCCGGTCGACTCCTGATAGCTGGGGATGCAACGCAACAAGACATCCTGCTTACCGAAGAAGTGATCATTGCCTTATCTCCCGCCCAAGAAATGGAACGCAGCATCCAAGGGTTCTGCTACCAGAGCAGCGATGCCAGTCCGCAGGAAGGTACACGGTTCTACCTCGGACAAATGACCGACCCGTTCACCATGAAAACAGCCAACTACCTCAATGCTCACCGAGACATCCCACTAGGCACCCAACAAGCCGCAGTTTGGATGCTCAGCGATTGCCACCCGATGAGTGCGATCGATCGTAAAACCGCGGAGAGCAATGCATTGGTAGATTTCATGTCGGAATTGCTTCATTTACCGAAGCCCTGGTACACCACGGAGCACTTGAAAACCGTAGATCAATTGTACAGTCCGCGTGTACTACGCGTCTATGGCGAGATCCCGTTTGAGGTCATAACTTACACCGTCATGCAAGTGGCTGTAATTGACCCAACTGGTAAGGTGGTAAATCAGCTGATGCGAGGTGTGCCCTATGGACCTGGACAATATACAATGCCCTTGGATCTTCGTGTTGACCATTGGCCCAGCGGAGCCTACGAAGTGCAGTTGCGTTCTGATGGGGACCTGCTGAAAGCAGAGACCTTTGAGCTCTAGTCGAGGTCGTCTAGGTAGTCTTCGGTGAAAAAATCTTCATCCAGGTCTAGGTTGAAGCGATAATCGCAATAGTCATAGCGTTCAAAGCGACCCTTCTCATCAAATAGTTGGATCCGCGTTGGCATAAGGTGATTGGCATCGAAGTAGATCTCAACGATCTTGCCGTAGTGTGATGGAATCATGAGTTGAACACCAGAGCAATCATCCGTGTACGATGACAAAGCCTCGTTCCGTTCTAGGATCAAATAGGCTGAAACGCTGTTGTTGTGGGCTACATCTAACACTGTCTCACCCGATTTTCCGGTGTATGGAACGAAGGTGAAATTCTCGGTCTCTGCTCGGATCAACCATTCTTTACGCCCATCGCGTTCTACCACACTGCACGTGAAATTCTCAGGAATGCGCTCATATTCGCGGCGGATGATCTCAAATACAAACTCACAACCTGCATCGGAAATGGTGTAGTGATTCATTCCACGAAAAACCTTCCCGTTCACATCAAGCGTCAGATTCGTGTAAGGAAAACCATTGGAGATGTAGAGCGCTTCGTTCGATGATTTTGCCGGATCATATAAGATCCAATGTCCTTTCTCTTGCATTCGTCCAGCCACTTTAATTGGCTTACGTTGAATGGTGAAATCAAAATGCGCATCATCCGTTTCATTTCCTTGTCGCTCCGTCTTATGCGAGTGATACCGCATATTGGTGATCTTCTCCCATCGGGCGTAAATGGCATCAAAGGATGCAACACAATTCAACTCTTGTGCAAAGAGGGAGGAAACGCAAAGGCTGAAAAGAATCGAAAGGGTTAATCGCATGGAGCGAATGTAGCGAACAGAGCAAATCCAAAAACTTAAAACGGGAAACATTATAATCGATATAGCATAACGGATGTTTAATGCACTTGGCATAAGGACTTAAGCTGCTTGATCAAACTTTGTTGGTGTATGAAACATTTGTTCACCACCGAGGAGGTGCAGGCGTCGCTTCCTTTCAAACGCTTCAAGACAGAGCACATTGCCCGCGCCGCAATGCGCTTGTTGAAGCTCCATGATGTCAACACCCTCTACTCCAACGCCTGTGCGTCTGAATCGCCTATGGACTTTATCGATCGTATCCTAGAGCAGATCGACCTTGAATTTCATATCTCTGAAAAGGACCTACAAAACCTACCCAAGGAAGGCGCGTTCATCACGGTATCCAACCACCCCTATGGAGGAATCGACGGGTTGATCCTCATGCGCTTGGTGGGTGCATACCGGCCTGATTTCAAGGTCTTGGCCAACTACCTGCTTGAACGCATTGAACCCTTGAACGAGATGTTCCTACCGGTGAATCCCTTTGAACAGCGGGTTTCTAGAGAAACAAGCTTGGCTGGCATGCGCGCGGCATTAACACATCTTCGGGCAGGTAAAGCGCTCGGCTGTTTTCCTGCCGGTGAGGTATCATCGATCCACGGACGATTCATCACCGACACCACCTGGAACAAAAGCGCGATCAAACTCATGGCAAAGGCAGAAGTTCCGATCGTACCGATCTACTTTGGTGGTTCCAACAGCCTGTTGTTTCACCTGCTGGGAATGATCAATCCTTTATTGCGCACTGCACGCCTGCCAGGTGAACTGATGAATAAACAGCATCGTCGCATTGAAGTACGCATTGGTAAACCCATCAAGCCATCAGAGCAAAAACAGTTTGAAGACCTGGACCAACTTGGACGATACATCCGCTCCAAGACCTACGCCTTAGGAACCGCACTGGAGGTGAAGCCCTTCTTCCAGTATTCGCTGCGGCGGAAAAAAGAAGCCCAAGCCATCGGTGAACCACCACCAGCGGGAACGGTGAAGGCAGAGATCGAAGCACTGGGTAAGAAGCATTTTCTCCTGCGTTCTTCCAACTACGACGTTTACTGTGCGCCAAGCCAAAAGCTACCGCATACGTTGATGGAGATCGGTCGACTGCGAGAGATTACCTACCGTGCAGAAGGAGAAGGCACCCATCAAGCCTATGACATCGATGAATTCGACCTCTACTACGATCATCTGATCATCTGGGATCGCGATGCTGCCTGCATTGTAGGCGGCTACCGCATCGGAAAAGGCAGTGAGATCATGCAAGAATACGGTGTCAAGGGTTTCTACATCCGTCAACTTTTCAAGATCCGTCCGAAACTCTACCCTATGCTTTCCGAATCGCTTGAATTGGGTAGAAGCTTCATTGTGCAGTCGTACCAGCGAAAGCCTCTACCTCTGTTCTTGTTGTGGAAGGGCATCTTGGTCTTCCTCCTGAAACACCCGAACTACCGCTACCTGACCGGACCGGTGAGCATCAGCAACCAGTTCTCCGGATTCTCTAAAGGCATTTTAATCGAGTTTCTGAAGCGGAATTTCTACGATGCCGATCTGGCCCAATCGATCAAACCGAAGAAACACTTCAGGGTACCTGCTGTGGATGTTGACATCGACATCCTATTGAGGTCATCTCAACAAGACCTGAGCAAGCTGGATCAATTGATCGAAGACATAGAGCCTATGGGCCTTCGACTGCCCGTTTTGTTCAAGAATTACATCAAGCAGAACGCAAAGGTGATCGGATTCAACACCGATCCGAAGTTCAATAATGCATTGGACGGACTGATGGTTCTGGACATTTACGATGTACCGAGCCAAACCATCATTTCATTGATGCGGGAGTTGAATGACCCTTCACTGGAAAAGGCGATGATGGAACGAAACCTGGTCGCCTAGGAGACGACTACTCACAAGAGAAATACTGCAAAATCTCCTCGTCATTCCACTTCTTGGCTCCTGTGGATTCATGCACCAGGCGACCGTCCTCATTGATGATGAAGGTGGTTGGTAATGAGCTGTAATTGAGCTCCATGGCAGGCAGCAGTTGACCGATGTAAACTGGGATATCCCAATTCTTCTTCGCTAAGAAGGCACGGACCTTAGGCACCGGTTCACGTGTTACCAGCAAGAATGCCAAGTCTTGGTCCTCGCATGAAGCCATCAAGTCAATCATACTCGGGATCTCGGCATTGCATGGTGGACACCAAGTTGCCCAGAAGTTCAAGAAGATCGGACGCCCCCGAAACTCTCTCAATTGATGTGGGTTTCCTTCCAGGTCAACAAAGGTAAAGTCCCAGTTGGCCGGGGTGATCTCCTCATCCACGTTCTCGTAGAATGAACCGAAGATGCCGGTTTCCAACACAATGCGCTGCAAGAAGATGCGTCCATCTGAGTTGATCAACATGGCGAGCAATGCCACAAAGAGCAGATCACTCAGTTTACCCCAGATCGATTTCTGCTTGAAGGCCTCCCACTGTTTCTTGAAAAAATTCATCCGGCAAATGTGCGAACAATTCCATCCCAAAGCGTTTTCAATTCAAGCGATGATCGCTTTCTAAAAAGTTGTAAGGAAAACGAAAACCGATCGTCTGAAAACCCAACATTGCAGCCCTAAAACTCATCATATGTCATCATACTACGAATCAAGAGACCTCAAGAAATTCGGCAAGATCGCCGACTTCGATAAAGAACTGGCCGATAAATTCTTCGACTGGTATGGAGCTGTCTTTGAAGAAGGTGCCTTGACTGCGCGTGAAAAAGCACTGATTGCGCTCGCGGTTTCGCATGCGGTGCAATGTCCATACTGCATTGATGCCTACACCGAAGAGAGCATGAAGTTCGGTTACAACAAAGAACAGATGATGGAGGCCGTTCACGTAGCAGGGGCCATCCGAGGTGGTGCTTCTTTGGTGCACGGAGTTCAGATGATGAACAAAGTGAACAAGCAAGAGATGTGATATGTCATTGCTAAAAACACTTCAACGTCAATCCAATCCACTGAGCGATCCTGCCAAACAGATCGAATGGCTCGAAGGTGGGTTATTCGAGTCGGGTGAGCTTCCACGCTTTGGAGATAAGCTCCAAGAAAACGGACTGCAGCCATTGCGTCCGAAGTCCTTGGATATCTTTCAAATGAATTTGGGCTACATGTGCAACCAGACCTGCAAGCATTGCCATGTTGATGCCGGACCGGATCGGAAGGAGATCATGGACCAAGAAACGATGGAGGCCTGTTTAGCGGTGTTACGCAAGCATGACATCAAGACCCTGGACCTCACAGGCGGTGCACCAGAGATGAATCCGAATTTCCGCTGGCTCATCGAAGCAGCGCGTCCTCACGTCGACGAGATCATCGTGCGATCTAACCTCACCATTCTTCGCGCGAACCAACAGTACAAGAACTTACCGGCATTCTTCGCGAAGCACCGATTGCGTGTGGTATCCTCCCTCCCGTTCTATGATGCCGACAAGACGGATCGCCAGCGCGGCAATGGCGTTTTTCAAAAAAGTATAGAAGCACTTCAAGTCCTGAACGCCCTGGGTTATGGTCAGCCCGAAACCGGACTGGTCTTAGACCTTGTTTACAACCCGGTAGGTGCCTTTTTACCTGCTCCTCAAGACGCATTGGAACATGATTTCAAGACCGCATTACGGGAGCAGTTCGATATCCAATTCAATCAACTGCTTTGCATCACCAACCTCCCCATCAGTAGGTACTTGGAATACTTGATCAGAACAGACAATTATGAGGACTACATGGACAAACTCGTGGAAGCGTTCAATCCAGCTGCAGTGGAAGGTGTGATGTGCACGAACACCTTGTCGATCGGTTGGGATGGCCGACTGTATGATTGCGACTTCAACCAGATGCTCGAATTACCAACTGCTGGCGACGCGCCGAAACACATTCGAGATTTCGACCTCAAAGCGCTTCTAGAACGGAAGATTGTAGTGAACCAACACTGTTATGGATGTACTGCGGGCGCAGGTTCATCATGTCAGGGAACATTGGTTTAACTTTGTTCTGTGACGGAAAACGATCGACTCATCATCTTTGTCCGAAACCCCGAAAAGGGAAAGGTCAAAACGCGCCTCGCAAAAGCGATTGGCGACGAGCAAGCAACCGCGCTCTATCGCAAGATGCTCCTGTATACCCGTGAGGTGACCAAGGGTTTGAACGCCGATAAATGCGTCTACTACTCGGAAAACGTCAACAATAATGACCTGTGGGATAACATGGTCTTTGACAAGCACCTGCAACAAGGTGAAGATGTCGGAGAGCGAATGCAAAACGCCTTTGCGGAAGCCTTCGCGGCAGGGAAGCAGCGGGCGATCATAATCGGCAGTGATTGCATTGAATTGGAGACCTACATGATCAAAGAAGCTTTTGCCGTTTTAGAAAGTAATGATGTGGTCTTGGGTCCCGCGAAAGATGGTGGCTACTACCTGATCGGCATGCGCAAATTCTTACCGACCCTCTTTGAAGACAAGACCTGGAGCACACCGGATGTACTGATGGACACCATTTTAGACCTGAAGAAGATGGATGCCAAGTACTACTTGCTTAAGACCCTGAACGATATCGATACAATCGAAGACCTAGATGGTCTTGATAAGTTCCCGGAACAGAAGTCAGAAGACTGGTTTTAATTCTGCTTTTTTGTAGGCATGTGCGGAATCCTCGGACTCGTAGACCTACACCCTAGTAGCAAGGCGTTTGATCGCTTTGAGAACGCCGTGCATCAGCTTGATCATCGTGGACCAGACCACCAAGCGGTGATGATTACCCCACCTGTGGCCATCGGTCATACCCGCCTCTCCATCATCGACCTCGACGCGCGATCACACCAACCGATGAGCGATCCATCAGGACGTTTTGCGATCATTTTCAACGGAGAGATCTACAACCACGCTGCATTGCGGCAAGAAGCCGAACAAGGCGGATACTCATTCAACACCACGAGCGATACGGAAGTCCTCTTGGCCTTGTACATGCAACAAGGTGCAGCTTGCTTGTCCAAGCTTAACGGGTTCTTCGCCTTTGCGGTGTGGGACCGTGAAGAAGAGCGTCTGTTCGTAGCCCGTGACCGATTTGGTATTAAGCCTTTGGTCTACCGTTTAACGGAGGACACCTTTGCTTTTTCAAGCGAGCTCAAGGCCTTACATTCATTGGGATATCAACGAGAGATCGATAAGGTTTCACTCTTCACCTATTTCAAGTTCAACTACATTCCTGCACCCAGTACCATCCTAAAGGATCACTACAAACTTGAGCAAGGATGCTCCCTGATGGTGCAATGGAAAGACGGAAAACTGGATGTACAACAGGAGCGTTGGTACCAGATTCCTTACGAGCCCGAGGGAGAGAAAAAGCTCGTGGCCCACGATTACAAGGAAGCACAGAAGGTACTGAAACGATTCGTCCGCGCCTCGATCAAACAACGCTTGATCGCAGATGTACCGGTGGGCACCTTTCTGAGTGGAGGCATTGACTCGAGCATCATCACCGCCATCGCGGCAGAAGAGAAACCAGACATTGAAGCCTTCAGCATCGGGTTTCCCGATCAGCCCTACTACGATGAGAGCGGATACGCGAAGGAAGTGGCCAAACACCTCGGTATCAAGCATCACCTGTTAGACGTGCGCGATAGCGATCTATTGGAGTCGGCCAGTGCCGTTCTTGATCATATGGACGAGCCCTTTGCCGATGCTTCAGCGTTGAATATGTACTTGCTTTCTCGTTATGCTAAAAAGCACGTGACCGTAGCCCTGAGCGGCGATGGGGGCGATGAGTTGTTCGGCGGGTATCACAAGCACGGAGCCGAATTCAGGCTACGAAACCCGAAGTTGATGGAACACAGCATCGGAAAGCTTGGATGGCTTTGGAATCGGATGCCGGCATCCCGAAACAGCAGGATGGGAAACCTTGCCCGGCAATTGCAAAAGTTCAGCTACGGATATCAACTCAACCCGAGAGACCGCTATTGGCGCTGGGCGGGCATGTTGACGGAAGAGGAGGTGAACTTCCTCATCAAAGAGGAGGTGTTGCCGCGAACCCAACGCCTCTCAGACGAAGCACACGTCTATAAGAAGCGAAAAGACCACCTGCTCCGGAGCATCAAGAAGAACGGCACCTTCAACGAAGTTTTGCTGAGCGACATGCAAATGGTGCTCTCCAATGACATGCTCTACAAGGTCGATATGACCAGCATGATGTCAGCATTAGAGGTCCGCACTCCCCTGCTCGATCATTTCGTGGTACAGCATGCTTTTCGTCTGCCGGTGATGTTCAAGGTAAACTCCTTCACCAAGAAGAAGATCTTACAAGATACCTACCGGGATCTGCTACCAAGCAGTGTCTTTGATCGTCCGAAAAAAGGCTTCGAGGTGCCTTTACTCACGTGGTTCAAGGGTCCGATGAAAGAACGGTTTGAGTCGCTCTGTGCGGACAAGGACTTCCTCCAAGAACAAGGTCTTTTCAATGCCTTTGCGATCGATGAATTGAAGAAGAAGTTGTATTCGAATAATCCGGGCGACAGCGCTGCGAATGCTTGGTCGCTGTTGGCCTTTCAACACTGGTACAAGCAACACATGTAAGCACGATGGAGAAGGGAGAGAAGATACGGGTATTGCGCATCATCAACCGCTTTAATTTGGGAGGACCAACCTTCAACGTGGCCTACCTCACGGCGTACATGGACGAGCGTTTCGAGACGCGATTGGTAGGTGGTATGAAAGACGCCTCGGAGGCATCGTCATTGTTCATCTTGGAAAACCTAGGGATTGAACCCGTAGTGGTTGCGAAAATGCAACGCTCTGTTTCTCCGATGCGCGACCTGCGTGCTTACCGAGAAATACGGGCCCAGATCAAGGCCTTCAAACCACACATTGTGCATACGCATGCATCCAAGGCTGGTGCTTTGGGCAGACTTGCCGCCATCCATGAGGGCGTGCCGATCGTGCTGCACACCTTTCACGGTCACGTATTTCACTCCTACTTTGGAAAGCTGAAGACATTGTTCTACAAGAACATCGAACAATGGTTGGCAAAGCGGTCTACACGTATAATCGCGATCAGTGCTATTCAGAAGTATGAATTGAGTGAGGTCCATAAGATCGCGCCGAAGAAGCACGTTGAGGTAGTTCCGTTGGGGTTTGACTTGGAACGCTTCAATGTGGATCAGGCCGAAAAACGCAACCGGTTTCGAACCCGTTTCAACCTCAGGAAGGATGATGTAGCCATCGGCATTGTGGGTAGGCTGGTACCGATCAAGCGCCATCACATGTTCTTGGATGCGGTGAAAGCCCTATCGAAAAAGCACCCAAACGCACGCTTCTTTGTGATCGGCGATGGGGAGTCGAGACAGGACCTGCTGCATTACTGCGATAAGGCAAAGATCCTCTTCGAGTGGAAGACGGCCCCTTCTGAGTTACGCCCCCTCTGTTTTACATCATGGATCAAAGAGGTAGACGATGTGATGGCCGGACTGGACATCGTTGCCCTAACCTCGTTGAACGAGGGCACCCCAGTGAGCATGATCGATGCCCAGAGTGCAGCAAAACCCATTGTAAGCACCCGCGTAGGAGGCATTGAGGACATGGTGGTAGAAAATGGATCTGCCTTCCTGTGCGATGTAAATGCCCAGGCGGTGTTCAATGATCATTTGGACCGCTTGATCGGTCAACCTGAGAAGCGCTCCGCCATGGGTAAGGTTGGACGAGCGCATGTGAATCAATCCTTTTCCTATAAACGATTAGTAGACGACATGCAATCGCTCTACCTCAAGCTGTTGAAAGAAAAAAACCTATGAACTTGCAACAAAAATCATTTACTTTGTATTTCAAAGTGCTTTCAAATATGTTAAGACCATACCGATCGCTTATCCTTCTCTTGGTAGTTGCGAGCTTTCTGAGCAGTTGCCGAATCTTTGACCCCAGTGTCATGTTGCGTACAAAGGGAAAGTATCCCTACGCCGAGGCCACAGATACGACGGCACACGACTACATCCTGCAACCTGGAGACATCATCAACTTTCGCTTGTTCTCCAACCAGGGTTTCAAGATCATCGACCTTACCTCGATCGACGAAGGTGCACGCAACAACATCGCACTGAATGCGCAGAACAGCTTCACCTACCTGATCGAGGCAGACAGCTCCATCAACTTACCGATCATCGGTCGAATGAAAGTGGCGGGGATGAACCTCAAAGCGACAGAGACCTATTTGGAAGACAAGTACAGCAACTATTACAATGAGCCTTTTGTCATGCTCCAGGTGAACAATCGCCGCGTGGTGGTCTTTCCAGGTACCGGAGGTGCAGCCAGGGTGATTCCAATCCAGAACGAATACACCACCGTGATCGAAGCGTTGGCTTTGGCGGGTGGACTCTCCACGGGCGGTAAAGCACACAAGATCAAGGTAGTACGAGGCGATCTCAACGATCCACAGATCTTCAAACTGGACCTCTCAACAGCGCAAGGATTGAAAGATGCGAACCTTTATTATGTGCGGGCCAACGACATCATCTACGTTGAACCGTCGTATTTCGCTGGTCGACAGATCCTCCAGACCACTTCACAGGTCTTGGGCGTAGTATCTTCTTTGATCCTCACCTATTTCTTGATCGTTCAGTTTCAGAACACGACTGGCGGATAAGCATGGAAGAAGAAGTTCCATCAGCGGGCAGGCTGATGGGCAATGAAGACGGCCGCGTGGATTTCGATCTGGGTCTACTCACCGTTGCCATTCGGAAGTCCTTGCTTTGGATGCTTTTGGTTTTTGCTCTGGCTTTTGGTGGCGCCTATACCTACTTGTACTTCACGCAACCGGTTTATGAGTCATCAACGATCATTCAGATCATAACCGATGACAAGGCCAATCGCTTGCTGGATGTAGAGAACATCTATGAATCGCAAGACATTTCAAAGCAGATAGAACTGCTCCGTTCGGAAGAGTTCTTTAAGCGTGTGATCGAGTCGTTGGAGCTGTATGACAGCTACTACAATGAGGGCGAGGTACTCACCCACGAGCATTTCCGCAACGCGCCTTACGAGGTGAAATTCAGACTGTTGAACGCAGACCTGTACGATAAACGAATCTACATCGACTTTGAGGATGCACAGCATGGCACGATCACCTATGCTTTGAACGGCAGTGAATTCACCTCAGATTTCCAAGTGAATGATACCGTAGAGACACCGCACATGGTCTACATGATCGAGGACCGCAGCATTCAGTCTACCTTAGACCAAGACCCAGAAGAGGATTACCGGTCCTTTTTCATGATCAAATCTGACTTCAATAACCTGCGCCGGCTTTACCCCAACTACCGGGTGAAGCTCTTGAATTGTTCTGCGAAAACCGCGCGGGTAACGGTGAAGAACACCAATCGATTAAAGGCTTCCACGATCGCTGACAGAATCACCGAAGAGTTCATCGATAGTCAGCTATCTGAAGTTTACGGCCGATTGAAAGACTCGGAGGTCGTATCAAAGAATACAAGAAAGACAATCGCTCGGCTGAAAGCGACAAGATCGCTCAAGGCTACCTGGATCGCATGAACGACCTAGAAGAAGAGCTGGCGAAGTTGGAAGTTCAGCGTGGCATCCTGCGCGAAGTCAAGCGGAACATCGACCTTGAGAACACTGGTGTCGTCATCAATAAACTGCTGCCGATACTTGCTGGATCAGTTTTCGAGTTCAAGTTGGAGAAGCAAATCATCGCATTGCAAGACCTTGTACAGCGAAGGAACAACCAACTCACCACTGCTACCAGCGAAAACCTGGTGATCGTGTTACTGGATCGACAGATTGAAAATCAGAAGACCTCATCCTTCGCAGCTTGGATGCAACAGAGCAAAAGCTCACCAATGCCATCGATGCTACCGCTCAAAAGATCCAAGAGATCGATGCCAACTTCACAGATTTTCCGTCTCAGGAGATTGAATATGTCGATTAGAGCGTGTTTACAACTCCAACGAGAAATACTACACCATGCTCTTAGAGAAGCGCACAGAATACGCCATCTCCGAAGCGGGGTTCGTTTCTGACACTCGCATTCTTCAACGCGCCACCATACCTAACCAGCCCGTATCGCCCAACCGTACGATCATCTACCTCTCGGCTTTCTCCATCGCCATTTTCATCAGTTTGCTGATCGTCGCTGCGCACTACATCCTTCACAACGAAATCGGCGATGTGAGCGACCTCGCACGGTTGATAAATCCAAGCATCAGTCTGCTCGGAGTGATTCCTAAGTACAGCAAGAACATCCCCCTTTCGAAGCTCATCATCGACAAGTACCCGAAATCGATCATGGCCGAGGCGTTCAGGAGTTTGCGTACCAACCTCGATTTTTTTGATAGCGAAAGCTACAAAAAAGTGATTGCAGTAACCTCTACCATCAGTGGTGAGGGTACGACTTTCGTGGCCATCAACCTTGGCGGCATCATCGCCTTCGGTGGTAAGAAGGTAATCATCCTTGACCTCGACATGCGTAAGCCGCGGATCTACAAAGGATTCAATAGTTCCAATGAGTACGGAATCAGTACGCTTTGGAGTGGTCGCGACGACCTCAACGACATCATCCGAAAAAGTGAATTAGACGGACTCCACTTCATTACGGCAGGTCCTGTTCCACCCAATCCGAGTGAATTGATCATCAACGGTCGCTTGCAAGAAAACCTGAAGACCCTTAAGGAGATGTACAACGTGATCATCATCGACAACCCTCCTGTTGGACTGGTGACCGATGGTATCTCAAGTCTTAAACTGGCGGATTATCCGATCTTGGTTTTCCGCAGTGAATATTCAAAGAAGAACTTCGTATACAACGTAAATCGCATCTACCAAGAGCACAAGATCAAACACCTTTCGGTGGTATTGAACGGTATAAACCTAGACCGTGCACGCTATGGCAGAAACTACGGCAAAGGTTAAGGGTACAACTATGGTTACGGGTACGGGTATGGCTACGGATATGGTTACGGATACGGCTACACCTCATCAGGTAGTGGTTATTATACCGAAGAAGACGACGAGGATTCAGGAATTCTTTCAAATTTGCGCAAGCATTCCAAATCCAAATGACCGTACAAGAAACCCCGATCCAAGGCCTGCTGATCATTCAGCCAAAGATTTTCTCAGACGACCGTGGCTATTTTTTCGAGAGCTTTCGATTAAGCATCTTGGAAGAACGTGGTATTAACCTGCGCTTTGTTCAAGACAATGAGTCCATGAGCAACCGAGGAGTGCTCCGCGGACTCCACCTTCAAGCGCCCCCCAAGGCACAAGCAAAACTGCTGCGTGTGGTACAAGGCAGCATTTATGATGTAGCTGTTGATCTGCGCAAAGACTCCCCTACTTACGGCCAATACTTCGGAATAGACCTCACAGCAGAGAACAAATCGATGCTGTTCATCCCTGAAGGTTTTGGACATGGATTCTGTTGTTTGGAAGATCAAACCATTGTACAATACAAGTGCAGCGACTACTACGCACCCGACCATGAGATCGGTGTAAAATGGAACGATGCTACCATTGGAATAGATTGGCCAATCAAGGACCCCTTTCTTTCTAATAAGGACACAAAACACCCAGCGCTAGCGGATTTCACCTCTCCTTTCTAAAAGGCGCTGTTCGTAACTAGGGAAGTCCTGTTCACCCTTCCCCAAAAGCTCTTTCTACCTTAGCGGTAAATTCCTTGAAATGACGTTCTCAACGATGGCCTTGATCTTTAGCATCTTCACGGTCATTAGTGTGCTTTTAAATTACATCTTCCTGAAGTGGACCCATACACTGGGCACCAAAGATCTGGCTCCAGATGAAAGCGTACGTTGGAGCGCTAGCTACAAACCTGCCATCGGTGGCATCAGCTTCTACATCATCTTCCTCATCAGCTATGCGGTGTACTTGTTCTTTCACAACCCAGACCTCAAGACCAGTGAAGAAGCCATTCACCTAGGAATCTTGATCACCGTGACCATCGGTTTCTTCGTTGGGTTGGCAGACGATACGTTCAATACCGTACCCTGGCTCAAACTATCCGCTCAGATCATTTGCGGTGTGCTGCTCTTGTTGTTTGATATCCGCATCGAATTCTTTGAGTCATACATCCCGGATGCCTTGCTTACCATTTTCTGGACCGTGGCTGTGATGAATGCCATCAATATGCCCGACAATATGGATGGCATCACCACCATTGTCAGCATCTTCATCCTCATCATGGCGGCCGTAGCATCAGAGCCCTTTTTCAGTGGCAACCTGTTCTACAGTTTCATTTGCGGCGGTGTTGTAGCGGCGTTGACCGGTTTTCTGTTCTTCAATTGGAACCCATCAAAGATCTTCATGGGAGATACCGGAAGCCAGATGCTCGGAGCATTGCTTTCTGCCGTTGGGATCATCTTCTTCTGGAACAATGGATACATCGACATAGAACACAGCTGGTACTCAAAGCTTGTGATCGTAGGTACCGCCTTTGTGATACCCATAGCCGCCTCGATGCCCGTGACCATCAACCGTTTGCGACGCGGCGTTTCTCCCTTTGTTGGAGGAAAGGATCACACCACACATCACCTTTCCTATGCCGGCCTAAGCGACCGACAGGTGGCCTTTGTCATGATCGCGATCTCCTTGCTCTTGCTCTTTCTGATCGGCATGCTCACATCTGTTTCAAAAGACCAACGCGATATCTTTTTCATTGTACAAAGCGTCTACGGCATCCTGGTTATCCTTGGACTCTACAGCACAACGCAATGGCGTCGAACGCGCGAAAAATTCGAACAACTTCATAGTCCCTCCCATTCATGATCAAACGCTTCTTACCCTCGATCTTGCTTTCCCTTTCCTTACTGGTAGCAGCTTATGCTACCCTAGCCCTCTTTACCGCCTCTACCTTCGAGGGAAAGGAAAACGAGAAATTCGAAGAAAACTTTCAGAACAACTACAAGATCTTCGCCTTGAATCACCCGGAAGAGCTGTCCTTCGCCGGTGAAGAAGTGCCCATGAATTTGATCGACGTGAAGGAAAAGTTCGATCGTGAACTCTTGGTGAATACCTACTGGCAAAGCCAAACCTTATTGTTGATCAAACGCAGCTACCGCTGGTTTCCCACCATTGAAAAGATCTTGGCAGAAGAAGGTGTTCCAGACGATTTCAAGTACCTCGCATTGATCGAAAGCGGACTGACCAACGTCGTCTCCCCTGCAGGTGCTACGGGCTTTTGGCAATTGATGAAAGATGCGGCGAAAGAACGAGGTCTAGAGGTAAACAGCGTTGTGGATGAACGCTACCACCTAGAGAAATCGACCTACGCCGCTTGTGCTTACCTAAAGTCAGCGAAAGAACGCTTTGGCAGTTGGACGCTTGCAGCTGCCTCCTACAACATGGGCATGGCTGGTTTGGATAAGCAACTGGAACGACAGCAGGCCACCAACTACTATGACCTCGTGTTGAACGAAGAAACAGCGCGCTACATCTTTCGCATCATGGCTGCAAAGACCATCTTGACCGACCCGAAATCCTATGGTTTTCAATTTCGGGAAGAAGACCTTTATCGTCCGTTGAAATTTGACACCCTTCGGGTAGATACCAGCGTTGCCGATTGGGTGGTATTCGCCTTCCAAGAGGGCATCAACTACAAAACCTTGAAGTACCTCAACCCATGGCTGCGAGACAATTACCTCGACAACAATACCGGCACGGCTTATTCGATCAAGATTCCTACCGAACCTCTTTCTCAAGTCTTGGTTAATGACAAGGAGCAAGTTGCTAATTTCGCGCGCTCACGCCCAAGTGAAAACCATGAAGAAGGAGGAGAAGGACATACTGTTGAATGAAGCCTACATCGAGATCCTCGGTGCGCGTGAGCACAACCTGAAAGACATTGACATCAACATTCCCCGAAACCAGCTGGTGGTTATCACCGGATTGAGTGGCTCAGGGAAATCCTCATTGGCGTTTGATACGATCTACGCAGAGGGCCAACGCCGTTACATCGAGACCTTTTCATCCTACGCAAGGCAGTTCATCGGTGGGTTAGAACGACCAGACGTAGACAAGATCAATGGTCTTAGTCCGGTCATCTCCATCGAGCAAAAGACGGTGAACAAGAATCCGCGCTCCACCGTGGGAACGATCACCGAGATCTACGACTTTCTTCGTCTACTGTATGCTCGTGCATCAGATGCCTACAGCTACGTTACAGGCGAACGCATGGTGCGCTACAGCGATCAGCAGATCATCGACCTGATCCGCGAGGAATACCTGGGTAAAGAGATTACCTTGCTCTCCCCTTTGGTGAAAGGAAGAAAAGGACACTACCGCGAACTCTTTGAACAAGTAGCCCGCAAAGGCTTCTTGCGCGTCCGCGTGGATGGCAGCATCGAAAAGATCAAGCACCGCATGCAGGTAGACCGCTACAAGGTGCACGACATCGAATTGGTGGTAGACCGCATTACGGTTGATAACAGCAACTTGAATCGCCTCAAGCAATCAATCCTTACAGCATTGAAAGAAGGCAAGGGACAACTCATGTTATTGGAGGATGATGACAAGACCATCCGCTACTTCAGCCGATCCTTGATGTGTCCGACCAGCGGCATCTCCTATGACGAACCGGCCCCTAACCTCTTCTCCTTCAATTCACCTTATGGTGCTTGTCCGACCTGCAACGGTCTGGGTGAGACCCGCCAGATCGACGTCAGTAAGATCATTCCAGACAAGAAGCTATCAATCAAACGCGGTGGACTGAAGCCTTTAGGCGAATACAAACGAAACTGGATCTTCAAACAGATCGAGCTGTTGGGTGAGAAATATGGCTTCAAACTCACCACTCCATTAGAGGAGATCGATGAGAAGACCTTGAACGTGATCCTTTACGGAACCAACGAGCAGTTGGAAGTGAAGAGCGATACCTTGGGCATCACGCGTTCATACGACATCAAGTTTGATGGCGTTGCCAACATTCTCATGGAACAGTTTGAAGACGGCAGCAGCGCAAGCTACCAAAAGTGGGCCTCCGCGTTCATGAACAAGGTGACCTGCGAGACCTGCGAAGGCACACGCCTGAAAAAGTCTTCCCTCTATTTCAAGATCGATGACAAGAGCATTGCAGAGCTGGCGGCGATGGAACTGAACGAGCTGAGTGACTGGTTCAGCAACATCGAATCTCGCCTAAGCGAGAAGCAGAATGTCATTGCGGAAGAGGTGCTGAAAGAGATCCGCAGCCGCATCCGCTTCTTGTTGGATGTGGGCATCGAATACCTCACCCTTAACCGCAGTGCACGCACGTTGAGCGGCGGTGAAGCGCAACGCATCCGCCTAGCCACACAGATCGGTTCCCAATTGGTTGGGGTATTGTACATCTTGGATGAACCAAGCATCGGCTTGCATCAGCGCGACAACAGCCGACTGATCAGCGCCTTGCAAGAACTACGTGACATCGGTAACAGCGTTCTCGTAGTAGAGCACGACAAGGACATGATGCTCGAAGCCGATCACATCATCGACATCGGTCCGCGGGCAGGTGAACATGGTGGACAAATCGTTGCACAGGGCAGTCCGGAAGCCTTCTTGGCATCCGGATCCATGACGGCCAAGTTTCTATCTGGTGAAGAAGAGATCGCCATTCCAACAAAACGCAGAAAAGGCACGGGTAAATCCTTGCAATTGAGCGGAGCAACCGGGCACAACTTGAAAGATGTGGATGTATCCTTCCCATTGGGGCAGTTCATCTGTGTAACCGGTGTGAGCGGTAGTGGTAAATCCAGCTTGATCAACGGTATCCTCTTCCCTATCCTCACCGCCCACTTCACGAACTCCAACAAGAAGCCCTTACCCTACAAGAAGATCAAGGGCTTGGAGCACTTAGACAAGGTGATCGAAATCGATCAATCGCCGATCGGACGAACACCGCGTTCCAATCCGGCGACCTATACCAACGTCTTTACCGATATCCGTCAACTCTTCACTGAACTACCAGAAGCCAAGATCAGGGGCTACAAACCGGGACGATTCTCCTTCAACGTGAAAGGCGGTAGATGCGAGACCTGTCAAGGTGCAGGTTTGAAGACCATTGAAATGAACTTCCTGCCCGATGTTTACGTGGAATGCGAAACCTGTGGCGGCAAGCGCTATAACCGCGAAACGCTCGACATCCGCTACAAAGGGAAATCAATCAGCGACGTATTGGATATGACTGTTAACCAAGCGGTAGAGTTTTTCGAACACATTCCAAGTATCCACCAACGCATCAAGACCTTGCAGGAGGTTGGATTGGGTTACGTACGACTTGGACAAAGCTCCACCACCCTATCTGGCGGAGAGGCGCAGCGGGTGAAGCTGGCAACAGAGCTATCGCGAAAGAGCACGGGCCAGACCTTCTACATCCTAGATGAGCCTACAACTGGACTGCACTTCGACGATATCCGCATGCTGCTTGACGTGCTAAACACCTTGGTCGATCAAGGCAATACCGTGTTAGTGATCGAACACAACCTCGACATCATCAAGGTGGCCGATCATGTGATTGATATAGGGCCGGAAGGTGGAAAGAATGGTGGTCAGGTCATTGCACAGGGCACTCCAGAAGACATCGCTAAGACGGAAGGTTCACATACCGGGGTCCACCTCAAGAAGGAATTTGACTGGCACTACAGCCGAAGCTAGTCGATCCGTACGCCCAAGCCGATTCCGATATTGCACAACTCGAACTGCTGATCGAGCTCCTCGCTTTCTTGTATGCTGAGTGCGTAGAGGTTATCGATGTCCATGGTGGTAGACATGCGTTGGTAGTCCCACTGAAGCAAGAGGTCGAAGGTCTTACCCAAATGGATTCGTCCATTCATGCCGAAGCCAAGGATCACATCGGTTTGAATGCTCTGTCCTTGCACCCAATGGTAGCTTAAAAACCCCGTATTTCGATCGGTTCCTTCCAAGGTGATCTCTGGCCGGAAAACCCTCCCAAATCCGCCTCCAACACGCACATCCACATCGATGATGCGATGAGGGACATTGATGACCAAGTTGCCCGTAAAGCCGTTGATGATCCAGCTTCCTTCCGTCCAGCTTTGGAAACTCAACTGCGGTAGGAAACGCTGGTAGATCTGACTAAAGGCGTCATTATTGAAAGCATACTGTGAGCGCTGCCAATTGAGTCCAACCCCAAAATGCCGGCCGAATTTCTGAAAGCCATTGAGCAAACTGAAGTAGAAGCCATTCTCGGCATAGCCGGAAAAAGGATTGCGAAAATCATCGCTAGCAAACTGTCCCATTGGTATGGAAACACCCGCCGACATACCGAAAAACGCATCGTCAATCGGGCGATATCGATCCTTGTCTAAGTCAGCCCCCCGCCCCTTTAAACGCGCATCATCCGCATAGTCAAACACCTGAGCATGAGCATCCTCCGTTATGGAGAACAAACAAAGACCCAAGCAAAGAATGGTAAGGGAGCGGGCTCGCATGGTTCAAAGATGCTGGATTTTTCTGAGCGATCGCTTGTAGCGAAGAGAAATACGAATGAACTATAGCATTCCCAATTTATGATATAAAACAGCCCTATCAAAATGACTTTGCCTTTCGATAGTCCCTAGATTTTGCTCCCTTTGCACCACAAACCAAATTCACATGAGCAAATACGATCCGAAGAAGCTACGCCCCGAGAGTATGATGATGTCTTATGGCTACAAGCCAGAACTCTCAGAGGGTGCCATCAAATGTCCCATTTTCCAAACCTCCACCTTCGTTTTCAAGAACGCAGAAGAGGGAAAGGCCTTTTTTGAGCTGGCCTATGGACTGCGGGAAAAGACAGCTACAGAGGAGATGGGCTTGATCTACAGCCGACTGAACAACCCGGACCTTGAGATCCTTGAGAATCGTCTGACCCTTTGGGATGACGCAGAAGACTGTGCGGTATTTGAAAGCGGGATGTCTGCGATATCCACCATCATGCTAGAATTCTTGAACCCGGGGGATTACGTTTTGTATTCAAATCCGCTATATGGAGGCACCTACCATTTCGTGAAGGAGGTGCTATCGCGTTTCGGCATCCATGCCATCGCCTTCCACGCCTTTGAATCGGAGGAGAACATCGCCAAGATCATTGAGGAGCATGGCATCCAAAATAAGGTGAAGATGATCTACATCGAAACGCCAGCCAACCCAACCAATGCCCTGGTAGATATTGAAGCGTGCAAGCACGTGGCAGATCGCTATACCACAGATGAGCATAAAGTTTACTTGGCGGTTGACAATACTTACATGGGACCCCTCTGGCAGCATCCGTTGAAGCATGGTGCAGATCTGGTTGTTTACTCTGCTACGAAGTACATCGGCGGACACAGTGACGTGATCGCTGGTGCGGTATTGGGCAGCAAGGAAGTGATCGGTCGCGTGAAGACCTTGCGTACTTTCTTGGGGAACATGGCGGGTCCATGGACGGGCTGGTTGTTGATGCGAAGCTTAGAAACATTAAAGGTGCGCATGACGGAGCAAGCGCAGAACGCGCAATTGGTGGCGGAATACCTGCAATCGCATCCGAAGGTGAACAAAGTGTATTACCTCGGCTTTTTAACGGAGAAAGACGATCCAGATAAATACCGCATCTTCAAAAACCAGTTGTCCTCGGCTGGAGCGATGATCTCGTTTGAGATCAAAGGGGGAGAAAAAGAAGCCTTCAAGTTTCTCAACGCATTACAGCTCATGCACTTGGCCGTGAGTTTGGGTAGTACGGAAAGTTTGGTAGAGCATCCTGCAACGATGACTCACTCTGACTTCTCGCCAGAAGACAAGGCGCTCTATGGTATTACCGACAGCTTGGTTCGGGTATCGATCGGTGTAGAAAACCATGCAGACCTGATCGCCGATATTAAGCAGGCCTTGGAGCAGGTCTAGCCTCTGCTCAGGTAGCGGACAAGCATTACGATCAGGCAGATCAAGAAAACGAAGATGGAAATGCGATTGATGCCGTGCATCATGCGCAGGTTGAAGTTGTTTTCACTCTTCCTGAACATCGTCAGGGGATTCAAATAAGTGAGGAGTCGTTTAAAAAACATACGTCAGCGTTGTTGGTGATGAAACCTGTGAAGCGGTGTATTGTTCGTTGATCGTTAGAATCGGTAGCTGAGTCCGACCTGGCCTTGAATTACCTGAATGGTATGCTCAAGGTCCCAGTAACCATAAAAGTACCTATCGGGCAGATAGATGGTTTCGTAGGTACTGCGGACCTTTATGACCACATTGGAGTGCTGGTAATCCAGCATGAGCTGTGCGGTGAGTTTCGGAGTGATGGCGTACCCAAAGCGGACGACTGCATTGTAGGAGAGCACCGCATCGGTGAAGGGCTCGTGCACCCAGGTCCATGGAATGGAATAGGTATTGCCGCGATAGACCTGTTCTACCCGGTAGTCGATCACCGGTTTTGGTCGGGTGAAGCGATGAAAGCCCAGTCCCGCCCCAAAGGAAAGATCTGCTTTACCATCCATCAACTCCGTACGATAGATCAAGGAAGCCTGCGTCGAATGGATTTCCCAAGGATTGCTTCTCGGTGCGAAGGTGACGGCTGGAAAGGCGATCGCCCAGAATTGAAACAGCGCCTCTGTATCGAAGGGTAAGCGAAGTAAACTGTAACGTAGCATTAGTCCGATCGGGAAGTCGGCAGGACGGCATTCGATGTGCGCATTCCACATCCGTCCGGTGCGCGCATAGCCGCTCTGTATCGTGTCATCGGTGGACGCAAACGAACCCAAGGGTACCGCCTGTCCGATGGATATACCAATCAACCCATCAAAGTCGTTTCCCCAATTCCGAACCTCATCTTGGGCAGACATGCGAAGCGGCAAGCAGAACGCAAGGATGGAAACCAAGAAAATGACTGCACTTAAGCGTATCATTCGTGTTAATCTTAAGTAGTTTAGCAGATGCGTAGCTGCAAATAACAATAAGCATTCCATTCTAAGAATCAAGCATGGCCAACTCCTTCCACATCCGATCCGACTACCAACCAACCGGTGATCAACCGACTGCGATTAAGCAGCTCGTTGAGGGCGTAGAACAAGGCGTACCCCACCAAACCTTATTGGGGGTTACGGGCTCTGGAAAGACCTTTACCATGGCCAATGTGATCGAGCAGACGCAGCGTCCAACCTTGATCTTGAGCCACAACAAAACCTTGGCTGCACAGCTCTATGGCGAGTTCAAGCAGTTCTTTCCTGAGAACCGGGTGGAGTACTTCGTGAGCTACTATGATTACTACCAGCCGGAAGCCTACATCCCAACCTCTGACCTCTACATCGAGAAAGACCTCAGCATCAACGACGAGATCGAAAAGCTGCGTTTGAGCACCACCTCTGCCCTCTTGAGCGGCAGACGAGATGTGATCGTGGTGAGTTCGGTCTCTTGCATCTATGGTATGGGAAACCCAAGTGACTTCTATGAGAATATCATCCAAGTACGCGAAGGGGAAAATGTTGGTAGGAATAAGTTCCTGCATCGCTTGGTGGAATCCTTGTATTCCAGGACTACGGGTGAATTCAGCCGTGGTAACTTCCGCGTGAAAGGAGATACCGTAGACGTCTATCTTGCCTATGCAGACCATGCCTTCCGCTTTCACTTTTTTGGCGATGAGATCGAACTCATCGAATCGATTGACCCCTTCAACAATACGGTGATCGAGGAATTGGAAGAGGTCAGGATCTTTCCAGCGAACATCTTCGTTACCACCAAGGAGCGCATGCGTAGCTCCATGATGCAAATCCAAGATGACTTGGTAGAGCGGGTACAGCAATTCTTAGATGGTGGCCAACCCCTTGAAGCCAAACGATTGGAAGACCGGGTGAACTACGACCTCGAGATGATGCGCGAGCTGGGTTATTGCTCCGGCATCGAGAACTACTCACGCTACTTTGATGGTCGACTACCGGGTAGCCGTCCGTTCTGTCTGTTGGACTACTTCCCAGATGACTACTTGATGATCATCGACGAGAGCCACGTTACCGTTCCACAGATCAGCGCGATGTACGGTGGGGACCGCTCCCGAAAAGAAAACTTGGTGGAATACGGGTTCCGATTGCCTGCGGCGATGGATAACCGTCCACTGAAATTTGAAGAATTCCAAGGACTCCAGAACCAAGTCATCTACGTAAGTGCAACCCCCGCCGACTACGAATTGCAGCAATCAGAAGGTATCGTGGCCGAGCAGGTCATTCGTCCGACCGGACTCTTAGACCCAATCATTGAGGTACGTCCGACCGCCAACCAGATCGATGACCTGTTGGAGGAAGTCCGCCTTCGCATTGAAAAGCAAGAACGGGTATTGGTGACCACCTTGACGAAACGGATGGCAGAGGAACTCGCCAAGTACCTGATCGACCTTGACATCAAGACCCGATACATCCATTCCGACATCGATACCATGGAACGGGTGGAGATCCTTAGGGAGTTGCGCATGGGTAAGGTAGACGTGCTGGTGGGAATCAACCTCCTGCGGGAGGGTTTGGACTTACCGGAAGTGTCTCTGGTAGCGATCTTAGATGCCGACAAGGAAGGTTTCTTGCGCAGCGATCGCTCACTTACCCAAACCATCGGTAGAGCGGCACGGCACGTGGAGGGCAGGGCGATCCTCTACGCCGACAAGGTCACCGATAGCATGCAGCGCACCATGGATGAAACCGAGCGCCGACGAGCAAAGCAGATGGCGTACAACGAAGAGTTCGGCATCACACCGCAAGCCATCAAGAAGAGTTTAGACACCATGATTGAAACCCAAGCGGGTGTGCGCGGTAAGCGCTACGAGAAGAGCGAAGATGCAGGTGAATTGGCAATCGCTGCAGATCCGGTACTGGCCTACATGTCTGCCGAACAGATCGAGAAAGCGATCAAAGAAACCCGCCGTAAAATGGAAGCAGCCGCTAAAGAGCTCGACTTCATGCAAGCGGCGCAGTATCGAGACGAACTCTTTGCCCTGCAAGAACAGCTGAAAGGAAAGTCCTGAAATTCAACAACTTTCATCGAGACTCACCTTGAATCCATCGTTTGTGAGGCGTGATTCGTCTTAAAAAGTGTAAACAAAACGTAAGGTCTACAACAAATTTGCGTCCCCAACGTAATTATAAGCGACGATGAAAAGTTATGTATTGATCACTGCACTCATCGGTTTGATGTTCATTCAAGCCACGCCGGTTGAGCAAAAATCAAAGGCAGGTGCAGGCATGGAGTTCTTTGAAGGTACTTGGGAAGAAGCACTGAAGCAGGCAAAAGCTGAAGATAAACTGATCTTCATGGACGCTTACGCCGTTTGGTGCGGACCATGCAAGTTGCTCAAGCGCAACGTTTTCCCCATAGAGGAAGTCGGCGAGCTTTACAATGCCAACTTCATCAACGTCCAGATGGACATGGAAAAAGGCATTGGAAGGAATTTGGCGCAACAGTATAAAGTCACCGCCTATCCCACCCTCCTCTTCATTGATGGAGATGGAAACGTGGTGCACAAAGCGGTTGGCTATCACCCCAAGGAACAATTCATCGCATTGGGAAATAAAGTAATTGAGACCCGGCAACAAGGGTAATTTTTTTCATAGGTAGTAGGTTTAGGTTTGAAAGCCCGTCCGTTCGCTCGAATAGACGGGCTTTCTGTGTAATGTAGCTTAGCTTTGTTCGTCTTTAGGTTATGAGATCAATTGTTTATAGCACCTTCATCATCGCCCTGATTGCGTTGACCACCTCCTGCAATAGTGATGATGAACCCACGGCAAACGAGATCATCGACAAGGCCTTCATCGTCGCTGGGGCGGATTTGATGAACGAAGCAGAGATCCGTTTCGACTTCAGGGATCACAGCTATTCTGTGAAACGTTCGAATGGACTCTTCGATATGCGGCGTTACACCTATGTTGCTGCAGACAGTGTGATCATGGACAAGTACCACAACTACGGTTTCCAACGTTTCTTGAACGACTCCATGATCTCCATTCCTGACTCTATGGCCCAGAAGTACCAGGCATCGGTGAACTCGGTGATCTACTTCTTTTCCCTTCCTCATGGCTTGAAGGACCCTGCCGTGAATGCCGCATTATTAGGCACAACGCAGATCAAGGGTGAAGACTACTACAAGATCAAGGTGTGGTTTGATGAAGCAGGCGGTGGTGAAGACCACGAAGACATCTTTCTCTATTGGATCCATACTGCGAATTATACGGTAGACTACCTTGCTTACTCCTACAACACCGATGGTGGAGGAATGCGCTTCCGAGCGGCAACGAATCCACGCACATTGGAGGGCATCCGCGTGGTAGACTACGTTAACTATAAGCCCGCAGACCCAAGCGTTGCATTGGTAGAACTGGACCGGCTTTTTGAAGCGGGCGATCTAGAAGTGCTCTCCCAGATCGAAAACGACAATGTAACTATCTCATTAATAAAGGGGTAAGTTTTACCCTCATCGACACTTTTTTAGGGTGTTTGTTATGATTTTGGATTAATCTTGCAAAAATTTTCGAACACACACAGCGTACTTTATTTCTTTCACGTATCCACGCATAGATGAACATATGTTTTATCATGTATCCGTGGGAGCGCGTTGAGGCTCAGACGGATACCACGCTTCGCATCATTCATGAAGCGTACATCAGAAGACACAATGTGGGCATAATGATTCCGAGTAATCTTACGATCCGCAACAATGATGTCTTCGGCTTTGTGAAAATGATCCAGGAGACCGAGCGTCTGCAAAAGGACCCAGTCAAGTTTCATAAACAGGTGAAATTCCGCGAGGAAATGTTGCCCATGTCTGGCTTTGACGTGATCTTCCTTCGTGCCAATCCCCCGGTAGATGTGACCATGCTGAACTTCCTAGACGCGATCAAGGACGAGGTATTGATCATCAATGACGTGGATGGAATCCGAAAGGCGAACAACAAACTCTACACGGCCGCGATGTTTCATGGCAAGGAGGGTGTGATCCCGGAGACCCATGTGAGCAAGAATAAGGATTACCTCAAACGTGTGATCGCCGACTCAAAGAGCGATAAGATGATTCTGAAGCCACTCGACGGCTATGGAGGCAGTGGCGTGATCTTGTTGGAGCGTAAGGCAGCTGCCAGCGTTAGCTCGCTGCTTGATTTCTACATCAACGGACAGAACAGAACCCAGAAGTACGTGATCGTTCAAGAATACGTGGAAGGCGCCGAGCAAGGTGACGTTCGTATTTTGATGCTGAATGGCAAGCCCATCGGAGCGATGAAGCGGGTTCCTCAAAAAGACGAGGCACGATCGAACATCCACACCGGAGGAACGGCCGTCAAACACAGCTTGACGAAACAAGAGCAGCGCATTTGTGAGTTGATCGGTCCGCGCTTGGTGGCGGATGGACTCTACTTTGTTGGACTGGACGTGATCAACGGAAAGCTCATCGAAGTGAATGTCTTGAGTCCCGGTGGAATCACGCGGATCAATAAGTTGAACCGCACGAAACTTCAGGTGAAGGTGATCGACTTTGTAGAAGACATCGTGATCGCCAAGGAATCGGCATTGAATCGGAAACTCGCCCACAAGCTCACGGTGAAAAATGCAAAGGTTAGAGCTTGATGTGATCCTTTCGCATATCGAGCAAGGGATTTGCTTCGAAGCGAGCTACAACGACGATTTCTTCATTAAAATTCACGAGTATGTACCCTACGTCTGCACGGCT
>CAJXNO010000019.1 GCA_913057205.1 uncultured Flavobacteriales bacterium | reverse complement strand
GGTATTAGGAATTAGGTATTAGTGCGTTGTGCGTGCCTGACATAGGTTGATTACCAAGAACTCCATATTTCATCCGCTCACCCCTAGCACCTTGCCCCTAGCCCCTAGCCCCTTTGTTGATATCTCTCAGTTATTTTTTTTTGACTTCCGTGCCGAGCGAAAATGATCAGGATTTACTTTTGTTTAGATTTAATCTAAATAAGAATAATGCAGTCTGGCATCCAACCTCATTCCCTTCCACCGTGCATCGCTGTTCAGTTATTCGGCATCGATAACTTACCGATGG
Source organism: uncultured Flavobacteriales bacterium (assembly GCA_913057205.1). Lineage (GTDB taxonomy): Bacteria > Bacteroidota > Bacteroidia > Flavobacteriales_G > Salibacteraceae > SHAN690. The sequence continues at coordinate 47,189 of CAJXNO010000019.1, read as the reverse complement.
AGTGCAAGAAGAAGTGCTGTCACAAGTACAAGAAGAAGGGTAAGAAACCATGTAAGAGCTGTCCGAAACACTGAGTGAAACCTCAGTCGACAAGCTCGTAGTTGCGATAGGCAAAGACCTCTTTACCTGCCAAGAGGTTTTGTTCTAAGCCGTGAAGCAATCGGTACTTCCATCGTTCGTGCTTGAATCGATGGCTGCGCTTTAAGCCTTTTGTTCCCGTTAAGTCCAGTTCGTCCTCCCAGTTCATCTTCTCGATCCACGTTTGCATCACCGCTGGGTGTGATCCATTGAATACCTTCAAGCAAGATAAATCCCCATACTCGAATGCATCCTTGAAACGGATCGTTTCGTGTCCGTGATTGCGGTCCATGGCTTGCATCTTCTTAGTCATCACCTGAGGCGGTCGCACCCACCCATAATGAAAAATGCGCGCACCGCTGCTTACCACTCGTAGTTTGCGCGAGCCCTCTTTTCTACGATACGACTTGCCATCGAAGCCTGGAATGCTTCTGAACGATTGCGCACTTTCCCACGAGTGAATATCCGTTCGGTTCCGGATCAATCGGATTTCTTTCGGATACCAGCCGTGTGCTTCTACTACATGCGAATAGTCGCCCCAGAAATGGTGGTACTGAAACAACATGCCTTCTACCCTTTCATCGTTCAGGTAATGCTCGCATTGCTGTCTGATCAAGGGAAGATCCGCTTCATGCACCACTTCATCTGCTTGCAGGTAGAGCAACCAATCGCCCGTGCAGGCTTCTTTAGCAATATCGGTTTGCTGCGCGTGGATGGTTCCGTTTGGAAATGCCTTAAGGTCCCACTCCGTATCGATGATCTTGATCTTGGGATTTTCAATAGACTCGATCCACGAGCGTGTAGGGTCATTTTCTTCACCCTTACCTAGGGCAACAACAAACTCATCCACAAGGGGCAAGATGGATCTGATCACCGCATCGATCGGATAGTAGAGCGAGGCAGCGTTTCTACAAAAGGTGAAGGCAGATATCTTCACAAGCGCATCAATTCAGGTCCTGCAATTCAACCAAACGCTTGTACAAACCGTTGACGGCAAGCAGCTCCTCATGGGTACCCGATTCCACAATCCGTCCTTTATCGATCACAATGATGCGATCCACGTGCTGTACGGTACTCAAACGGTGCGCGATCACGAAGCTGGTTCTACCTTTCATCAAGCGCTCCAAGGCATCTTGCACGAGTCGCTCGCTCTCGGTGTCCAAGGCAGAGGTAGCCTCATCCAAAATCATCACCGGTGGATCATTTAAGATGGCCCGAGCAATGCTCAAACGCTGTTTTTGTCCGCCCGACAAGCGGTTACCTCCCTCCCCGATGTTCGTGTCTAAACCATCTGGGAGCGACACCACAAAACCGTGGGCATTGGCCGCGTGCAAGGCATCGATCATCTGCTTCTCGGTAGCATTAGGATTACCGATCAGCAGGTTATTGCGCACGGTATCGTTGAACAAAATGCTTTGCTGGGAAACGATGCCGAACAACGAACGCAATTCCTTCACCTTGAAATTCCGAATGTCTTCACCATCGATCAAGATCGCGCCGGAAACGGTATCGTAGAAGCGTGGAAGCAGATCCACCAGGGTGCTTTTACCTCCTCCCGATGGACCGACCAAGGCGATGGACTGTCCACGTTTCACTTGAAGGTTGATATCGTTCAGTACAGGCTCATCGCCATAGCGAAAATCCACCTTCTGGAACTCGATCTCTTCCTTGAGGGTCTCGATGGGTTTAGGATGGGGTACTTCATTCACTTGCTCATCTGCATCCAAGATCTCATCGATCCGCTCGCTGGCTGAGATGCCTCGCTGTACCCGAACGAAGGACTCAGACAAGGCCCTCGCTGGACTAATCATCTGTGAAAATATCACGATGTAGAGGATGAAGAACTCACCGTTCAGCACCTCCCCTTCTAAGACCAGCTTGCCGCCAAACCAAAGAATCAGCGCAATGGTGAAGGCCGAAAGCGTTTCACTCAATGGCGATGTCAAGTACTGTTTGCGAAACAGGCGCACCATCAGCTTGAAGTGGTGGTTGTTGACCTTATTGAAATGCTCATCAAACTGATCTTCAGCGGTAAAACCTTTCACAATGCGGATGCCACCCGTTGTCTCTTCCAAGGAGGTCACAACTTCACCCAGCTCTTCCTGCCCCTTCTTGGCCGTACGCTTCAACGACTTCCCAATGCGTCCGATGAGCAATCCGCTGATCGGCAAAACTAGCAGCACAAAGACCGTCAACTCCCAGCTTATGCTGATCAGGGAGATGAGGTACAGCAAGATCATTACCGGCTGACGAAACAGCGCTTCCAGCGCACCCATCACCGACCATTCAACCTCAGCCACGTCATTCGTAAAGCGGGCCATGATCTGCCCCTTCCGTTCGTCTGTGTAATAGGCCATCGGCAAGCGGAGGAGTTTGGTGTAAACCGCTCTTCGGATGTCGCGCACTGCTACGTTGCGCAAGAAGGCCATTTGATGCAAGGCCAGGTAGCGGAACACATTCCGCACCAAAAACAGGATGATGATCGCGATGCAGAAGAAGAAAAGGGCATCCAGCTGGCCATAGCTTTGGATGTAGTTCTCAAAGAGCAGGTTGAGCTTATTCAGGAAGCCATTGCCAAGTTCTTTGGGCGCCTCATCCTGGGGATCAACGCTATCGAACAAGAGCTTCAAGAACGGCACGATGGCCGAGAACGACACCACAGAAAAGGCGGCGTTCAGTAAATTGAACAGTAAATTCAGCGCAATACGTCCCTTGTAGGGAGCGAGGTAGCGCAGGATGTCGAAAAACTTTTTCATTGAGCCTTCAGCTCGAAGATACCGGTATAATTATGCGGTGTGATCGCTTTGCACTCGGCTTTCACTGCATCGCTAACGTTGAGCGTGTCGATGAATTGTGCTAAAGACTCCGGTGTAACTTTGGCGTTGCCACGCGTCAAGGCCTTCAATGCTTCGTAAGGCTTGTCATACCCCTCCCGGCGCAAGATGGTTTGAATGGCCTCTGCACACACCTCCCAATGCGCATCCAAGTCGGCATGGATCCGCTCTTCATTCAGGATGAGCTTACCAAAGCCTTTCTCCAGCGATGCCAGTGCGATCAAGGTATGCGAGAAAGGCATACCGATGTTGCGCAGCACGGTACTGTCAGTAAGGTCACGCTGCAAACGAGAGATTGGCAGTTTGCTGGAAAGGTGCTCATTCATGGCATTGGCAAAGCCGAGGTTACCCTCCGCGTTTTCAAAGTCGATCGGATTCACCTTATGCGGCATGGCTGATGAACCCACTTCGCCTTCCTTGATCTTCTGCTTGAAGTAATCCATAGAAATGTAGGTCCAGACATCTCTACACAGGTCAATCAAAATATTGTTGATGCGCTTCCACGCATCCAGCTGTCCGGCCAGGTGATCATAATGCTCGATCTGCGTAGTGGTCTGCGAGCGATACAAACCAAGCACATCGTTCACGAAGTAGTTCCCAAACTTGGTCCAATCATTATCTGGATAGGCCACATGATGGGCGTTGAAGTTCCCAGTAGCTCCGCCAAACTTGGCTGCAAAAGGCACATTGAGAAGTTGCTCGATCTGTTGATCGATGCGTTCAACAAAGACATAGAACTCCTTGCCTAGGTTGGTAGGACTAGCGGGTTGTCCGTGCGTACGCGCCAGCATTGGAACCTCCTTCCATTCTTGAACGGCTGCCATGATCTGATCTCGGATCTTCCGCAAACGCGGCAACATCACCTCTTCTTGCGCTTCTCTGATCGATAAAGGAACGGCCGTATTGTTCACATCCTGACTGGTGAGTCCAAAGTGCACGAACTCGAGTAGGTCTTTGCGTCCGAGCTTTGACAACTGTTCTTTAACGAAGTATTCTACCGCCTTCACATCGTGGTTGGTGGTGCGCTCGATCTGTTTGATGGCTTCTGCATCTTGCAGCGTGAAATCCATGTACAATCCACGCAGCTTATAAGCTTCCTGCTCTGTGAGCGGCGCAATGCCCTGTAGCCCTTCGGTCGACAAAGTGATCAAGTACTCGATCTCTACCCGCACGCGGTACTTGAAGAGCGCGTACTCAGAAAAATAGTCGATCAAGGATTCCGTGTGTCGGGAATACCGACCATCAACCGGGGAAACAGAAGTCAGGGCCTTTCGTGGCATGGATCAAGGGATTGATTTTTGAAAGCAGCAAAGATAGGGGTGTGAGGAAGAACACTGTGAACGGTATTAGGAATTAGGTATTAAGAATTAGGTATGCGAACCGGGCGTGGATGTATCGAGCCCTCCAACAAGATAGACTATCCTGACAACTGATAGCTGATAGCTGACAGCTGACAGCCGACAGCCGACAGCTCCTTCAAAGGTCTCTTTGGTACCTAAGTCACATTGCGCCCCATTTGAAAAGCTCACCTTTGCCCTCATGTTAGAGATCATCGGATTCGCAGCGGCTATTTTGATTGGGGTTTCGCTCGGCTTGATCGGCGGTGGTGGCTCCATCTTAACCGTTCCGGTGTTGGTCTACCTCATCGGCATTTCACCCGTTATGGCTACGGCATACTCGCTTTTCATTGTGGGAGCTTCTAGCTTGGTTGGAGCAGTGCGCTACGCCCGCCAGCAGTTGGTAGACTTTAAAACAGCCATCCTTTTCGGGTTGCCGAGTATTGCTGCGGTGTACTTAACACGGCGCTTCCTAGTGCCTGCAATTCCGGAGGAGTTGATGCAGATTGGGTCGTTTGATTTGACCAAGGATGCCTTCTTGATGTTGCTCTTTGCCTTGTTGATGCTCTTTGCATCGGTGGGAATGATCAGAAAGAAAAAGGCGCCAAAAGAAACGGAAGCAAAATCAACAGAACAAAAGAATAGGGCCGGTTGGATCACCCCGCTTGTAGTGCTGGCAGAGGGAATCGTGGTTGGAACCCTCACCGGACTGGTTGGAGCAGGCGGTGGATTCTTGATCATACCGGCCCTTGTTCTCTTCGCGAAACTACCGATGAAAACCGCGATTGGCACCTCATTGGTCATCATTTCCGCCAAGTCGCTCATCGGCTTCCTCGGTGACCTCTCCAACTACGAAGTAGACTGGACCTTCCTCGCCAGCTTCACCGCGCTAGCCGCAGCCGGTATCTTCTTGGGCAGCTACCTCAGCACCAAGATCGATGGCAGCAAGCTGAAAACCGGTTTCGGTTGGTTTGTACTGGTGATGGGAGCAGGGATTCTTTTGAGTGAGATTTTTTAGTAGTACTTAGTAGCTAGTACAGAGTACTTAGTATTTTGGATGATTGCTGTTGGCATTTTGAAGAGGTATTAGGAACTAGGTACAAGGTATTAGGAATCGAGCGGAGCGAGCTCAACGATCACCTCTAGCTCCTAGCCCCTAGCCCCTAGCTCCTGATAGCCGACAGCTGATAGCCGACAGCTGATAGCCGACAGCTAATGACAGACAGCTAAAAACGTGACCCAAGTCATCTTCCCCATGTAACTCAAGTCACTTTGAGCCCGGGTGCTTCTCCTCACCTTTGTGCTGTTAATCATTGATCCGTTAAACCAAAACATGAGTTATATGAAAATAGAACAGATCTATACCGGATGTTTGGCTGAAGCAGCCTATTACATCGAATCCAATGGCGAAGCTGCCATTATCGACCCACTGCGTGAAACCGAGCCGTACATCAAGATGGCCGAGGAACGTGGCGCTACCATCAAATACGTGCTTGAAACACACTTCCATGCCGATTTTGTCTCTGGCCATTTGGACCTCGCGAAGAAGACCGGAGCCAAAATCGTGTACGGACCTACGGCTCAGCCGAATTTCGACGCGCATGTAGCTGAAGATGGTGAACTGCTTCCTTTGGGCAACATCAACATCAAGGTATTGCACACTCCTGGACATACCATGGAGTCTTCTACCTTCTTGGTACTGGACGAAAATGGTAAAGAGCACAGCATCTACACCGGTGATACACTCTTCATCGGCGATGTCGGTAGACCTGACCTTGCGGTGAAAACCGACCTGACCCAAGAAGACCTGGCAGCACACCTGTTTGATTCTTTGCGCAACAAGATTATGCCGCTTCCAGAGGATGTGATCGTTTATCCAGGCCACGGACAAGGCAGCGCTTGTGGTAAGAACATGAGTAAGGAGACCACCGATACCCTGGGCAATCAGAAACGCACAAACTATGCGCTCCGCGCCGATATGGGTAAGGAGGAGTTCATCAAGGAAGTGATCACCGGCTTGGTGGCACCTCCACAGTACTTCCCAAAGAATGCGGTGATGAACAAGATGGGCTATGAAAGCTTTGACAACGTGCTCGAGCAGGGCATGAAGTTCCTCAGCGTAGATGAGTTCAAAGCAGCAATGGAGAAAGAAGGAACCATCATCATCGATACCCGTCACCACTCCAAGTTCACCGAAGGTTTCATTCCATCCTCCATCTTCATCGGGATCGATGACAACTTCGCTCCTTGGATGGGTGTGCTGATTGAAGACCTACAGGCACCTGTATTGATGATCGCAGATGAAGGAAGGGAAGAAGAAGTAATCACGCGTATGGCACGTGTGGGTTACGATAACCCCGTAGGATTCTTGAAGGGCGGTATCGAAGCTTGGACAGCAGCAGGTAATGCGCTAGACAGCATCGAGAATATTGCCCCAGAAGACTTCGTAGCGAAGTATCCGGTGGAAGAGATGAACGTGTTGGACGTACGAAAGAAAAGTGAGTACGACAGCCAGCATGTGGATGGTGTTACCAACTTCCCATTGGACTTCATCTACCAGAATGCAGGTGACCTGGACAAAAGCAAAAACTTTACGGTGCATTGTGCCGGCGGATACCGCTCCGTGGCAGCCGCATCCATCCTCAAGAAACTCGGCGTAGCTGAAGTAGCGAATGTGCTGGGTGGCTTCAATGCCATGAAGCAAGTGGATGGTCTGCCCGTATCAGATTTCCAAGAGCAAACAACCATGCTGTAATGCATCGGATGTAAACGATTGATTGGTGTAGAGGTCCTGCTTCACGGCAGGACTAGGTTGAAAGTCGGAGCCCCTTGTGGCTCCGGCTTTTTTTTGTCACTATATCAGCTGTAAAAATGAGTCTCCTCATAGTCGGTCTACCCCTACCTTCTGACCTTTGGCAAAAATCGCAGGAGCTATGATGGCACCAAAGATCACCACACTAGACCAGCTGGTATACAACCTCAACTTGGGACCGGGTTACGACGGTTACAAGACCTTGGTGGATTCCATCGAACTCAACCCGATGGAACTACTTGAACTCTGCGATTGGATGAGCAAGGATCACATGCGAGTCAGCATTTACGACACGCCTAGCCTGGAGGCCATCATCACCTACTGGCGTTCGGGAATCGACACCCCAATTCATAACTACAACTTTCAACAAGGCTGGGTAAAAGTGCTAAAGGGAGCCTTGGAATTGGAGCACTATCGAATAACAGAAGGTCGAGCGGATCTGATTGAAACGCAAGTCATCGAACGCGGCGAGTTCATATACCTGAATGATGGCTTCGGCTTCCACCGGTTTAGGAGCATTGGTGATGAAGAGAGCATCGCCATTCACCTTTATGCAGACAAGATCACCCAATGGACCATCTACAATGAATCCGATGGAAGCTTGAAGGATGTTCTGACCAAGAATGACAAGAGCTTGGCTTAGCAGTGTGACTTCTGTTACTGTAGCTGCAACACGGTTTACTGACCTTTGTCCCTAGAATTTGAAACAGCTATGGAAACAAGCGAAGTAAAGAAAGAGCGATTCTCTGACATTGTAAACTCAGGTAAGACCGTTTTGGTCGACTTCTACGCCGATTGGTGTGCACCGTGCAAGATGCTGCAACCCATCCTTCAGGAATTGAATGGGATGGTGGATGACAACGTACGCATCATCAAGATCGACGTAGACAAGAACCCAATGGCATCCAGCACCTTCCAGATCCGTGGGGTACCTACCCTTATGATCTTCAAGAACGGTGAGATCAAGTGGCGCCAATCCGGCGTGATGAGTGCGCAACATTTGCTTGAGGTCATTCAATCTGTTGACGCAGCTTAAGACCATGTGCCTTTGGTCACAAAACAGGCGTTGGGTAAGGTGTATCATTGACTTTCAACCTAAGATTTACTGTTATGAAGACACACTATGAAGTATTGATCATAGGCGGAGGTACCGCTGGTATCATGACCGCTGCCCAATTGCGCAACAACGACAAAAGCATTGACGTTGGTATCATTGAACCCTCTGAGCACCACTGGTATCAAGCCGCATGGACCTTGGTAGGTGCCGGAACGTTTGATTACAACAAAACCCGCCGATCAGAAAAAGACCTCATTCCTCAAGGGGTAAAATGGATTCAGGATTATGCTACAAGCTTTGAACCGGAAGCCAATACGGTCAACACAAAGTCTAGCGGCGCCATTACTTATGACTACCTAATCGTAGCACCTGGCATCCAATACAATCTGGATGGCATCACTGGTTTGCGTGAAGCACTGGAAACACCCGATGTTGTAAGCAATTACCTCGACCCGAAAAAGACCTGGAAAGCAATCAAATCGCTTAAAAAAGGTAATGCGGTATTTACCCAACCAACAACGCCCATTAAATGTGGTGGAGCACCACAGAAGATCGCCTATTTAGCGGCCGACTACTTTAAGAAACAGCGATTAGATGATGTGAATGTAGTGTTCGCCACACCCGGCTCAGTGATTTTTGGCGTAAAGGAGTTCGCAGGAACATTGATGTCAGTGATTGAGCGATATGGAATCTACTTCAAGACCTTCTACGCCCCGCATGAGATCAACTCGAAGGATAAAACCATTACCTTCCATCACACCCAAGCAGGTGAGAACGGTTGCGTAATCAATGAAGACCCTCATCTCCAAGAGCAAGTTGAAGGAGAAAGCTTTGTTACGATGCCCTATGACATCTTGCACCTAGCCCCACCCCAACAAGCACCGGATTTTGTGCGCAATTCGCCATTAGCCCATCAAGAAGGTCCAAGCAAAGGCTGGCTGAATGTTGATCACCACACCCTTCAACACAAGGATTATCCGAACATCTTTGGTTTAGGAGACGTAGCAGCTTTACCTACCGCAAAGACGGGTGCTGCCGTTCGTAAGCAAGCGCCTGTGGTAACCGAAAACATCCTAATGATGCGGAAACAACAAAAACTAGGTGTGAAGCAATACGAAGGCTATTCCTCTTGTCCACTCGTAACCGGCTACGGCAAGATGGTATTAGCAGAGTTCAAATACGATAACGTACGAGACAGTGACCCGGTCATCTCTTCAGTAATCGACACGAGTAAAGAACAATACAGCATGTGGTTGCTCAAAAAGTACGGACTTCCCTACTTATACTGGAATCGCATGATGAAAGGAAACATGTAATGCAACAGGTACTCAACCGTATAGAAGAAAACACAAGAATATGGGTGATGATCAGCCTCACTTTGGGGCTGGCTCCCTTTATCCCCGAACCCCACATCTGGGGAAAACTAAAATGGATCGCAGGAGGTGCTGTGGGCATGCAGCCGTTAGACTGGTTTGACACCGTCTTTCACGGATGGCCATGGTTGCTTCTGCTCCTATCTTTGACACTAAAACTTAAAAAACAAGTAGCATGAAGTATCTCCTATCTTTTGCCATGGCCTTTACCCTATTGGCCTGCAACGCCCAACAAGATCAGTCGAACGGTACATTTACCGATATGAGCAACGCCCAAGCCAAAGAGCTCATTGCGAACCAAGCTGAGCTGCAGATCATCGATGTACGAACCGATGGCGAAGTAGCTAACGGAATGATCGAAGGAGCGCAACAGATCGATATCTCAAAGCCTGATTTCGAAAAGCAATTGGCGTCTTTGGACAAAAGCAAGCCGGTGTTGGTTTACTGTCATTCAGGTGGACGAAGCAAACGTGCACAGAGCATCATGAAAGAGCAAGGCTTTACCGAAGTACATAACCTGGCTAATGGGTTTTCTAGGTGGAAGTAGGTATCCCGATAGCTATCGGGATGGCTATTGGTGTCAACAGGATAGTTACTCAGGTGTTTTAACAATGAACTAGCAGAACGAATAGCGCAGCAGAAAAAATGGAAACGTATTGGAGTGTATTCATACAGTCCTTTAAGGACTTTGCTAACTACACGTGGCGTGAGATCACCTTTCAGGTGGATCCTTGGTATGTCAACTACTTCTGGTGGTTGATCGTGTTGTCTTTGGTGGTGTGGGGTTTGGAGATCGCCTTTCCTTGGCGGAAGAACCAGTCGGTATTCCGCAAGGATTTCTGGTTGGATACCTTCTACATGTTCTTCAATTTCTACATCTTCAAACTGGTCATATTCATCGCCTTTTCCAACGTTACGGAAATGGCATTCAAAGATCTCCTGGGTGGGGATTTGAGCAAATTTGCCCTGATCGATATTTCTGCGATGAACTGGTGGTTGCAGCTACTGGTATTCTTCGTGGTGACCGATTTCATTCAGTGGTTCACGCACGTCTTGCTTCACCGCTATGACTGGCTTTGGCAATTCCATAAGGTGCACCACTCGGTAGAAGAGATGGGCTTTGCAGCACACTTACGCTACCATTGGATGGAAAACGTGTTCTACACCCCAATGAAGTACATCGCCGTGATGCTGATTGGTGGGTTCACACCCCAACAAGCCTACATCGTTTTCTATGCAGCGATCGCCATTGGACACTTGAACCACGCAAACATTCACTTGACTTACGGTCCGCTGAAGTACATCTTCAACAACCCGGTGATGCACCTGTGGCATCATGCATACAACCTACCCGAAGGCAAACGATACGGCTTGAACTATGCCATCTCCTTGAGTATCTGGGATTACCTTTTCAGAACGAGCAGCATCCCCAAAGACGATGCTGACATCAAGTTGGGTTACCCCGGCGTGGAAGAAATGCCGAAATCATTCTTCGGACAACTCTTCTACGGCTTTGGGTCTAAGAAGTCCAAGGCCTAGTTTCCGTCCATCACTTTTGACCATTTTCAAACCAGGTATCGGCTATATTTGAGCCAATCGTAAGAACTTGCCATGGATTTAGCCATTAAAGAGCTGCTGGAGCAGCGCTTCCCGATGTTCGAACCTGAGCTGGTAGATAAACTAGCCGAGATCGGCACCTTGAAGACTTTTGAGGAGGGAGAGGAAATGATGCGAACCGGACAGTATTTCCGCAGTACCCTGTTGATTGTTGACGGACTCGTGAAACTCTACCGCGAAGGGGAAGAAGGCGGTGAATTCTTTGTTTACTACATCGAACCCGGCAACGCTTGCGCACTTTCGATGGTTTGCGCCAGTCAACAAAAGACCTCAGAGGTTATGGCCCGCGCCATGCGAGAAAGTAGGGCAATACTGGTACCGATCGATAAGATGGACGCCTTGATGTTGGAGCACAAGTCGTGGTATTATTTCGTTCTGGAAACCTACCGCACCCGCTTCGAGGAGATCCTAACGGTGATCGATGCGATCGCCTTCAAAGCCATGGACGAACGTTTGGAATTCTACCTCACCAAACAAGCTCGCACCTTAGAATCAACCATCCTCAACACTACCCACCAACAGATCGCAGACGACCTGAACACCTCGCGTGAGGTTGTGTCGCGCTTGCTCAAGAAGATGGAGCAGAACGGCATGATCAGCCTGCACCGCAATCAGATCGACCTGACGCCGATGGTGGAAAGCATCTGATCATGAATGCGCTTCAAGCCTATCGCCACTCCCTGACCTTTCTTGGAAAGCATGGACTTCGATGGTTCATGTGGTTTCCGCTCATCATCACCATATTGGTCTTCGTGGGCGGTTTGGCCCTCACCGGTTGGGCTACCGATTGGATCAATGGCTACTTGGAATTGTGTTTGGGCGACCAAGACTGGCTTCCCGAGTGGGCCGGATTCCTAGCAGATGTCTTTTACTGGATCTTATGGATCGTGCTGCGCATCCTGCTCTACTTTGCCCTTGCATTCATCGGAGGTAGCGTAATCCTGCTGCTAATGGCGCCCGTTCTGACCTATTTAAGCGAAAAGGTAGCCGCTGCCCTCGGTAAAGATGTCCCCGAATTCTCCATAACACAATTCACCCGAGACCTCACGTGTGCCATGGGACTGGCGCTTCGCAATGGTGTCATTCAACTGCTGCTCACCGTCGCTTGTTTCATCATCGGTTTCATTCCTGTGGTGGGTGCGGCAAGTCCATTCCTGCTCTTTGCAGTGAACGCCTACTACTACGGCTACAATTTCATGGATTACAGCTTGGAGCGCTACCGCTATTCGGTGAGCGACAGCAACCGCTTTGTTTGGAAACATAAAGCCTCTACCCTCACCTTAGGAACACCGTTTGCCGCTTGGATGCTCATCCCCTTCATCGGCCCGATGACCGCGGGGTTCATCGCCATCTTGGCTACGGTTGCTGCAACGCTAAGGGTGGAAGGCATTCAGGACAAAGCGGTCCTAAAGAACGTTTGATCAATCCTTGAAGCGGAAGGTGCGCATGATGTCCTGCGCTTCTGCCTCGTTCTTGCTTTCAGAGGCGTTGGATGTGAACGTGAGAATGTAGATATCCTTTCCATCCCTCGCCATCATCTGAGAATAGTGCAAAACCATGTTCTCTTGAGAACCATCGTAGAACAACCAAGTACGATCTTCTTCCTTGCGCTCACGGTAGTTTCCAAAGCCGGGCAATTGGCTAGAAAGAATGCCTTTTGCGTAGGCAACATAAGCATCGAGGTCGAGGGAGTCACCCACGGGATCAACGATCATGTTCATGTTCTCGCGAAAGATGTTCCCGGTTGAATCGTACGGAGCAAAAAGGATCATGCGCGTATTCATTCTACCGGAAAGGTCGATGTTCCAAGATTCGGGAACCACCATAGAGAAATCATCGTTCTCATACAGTTGCATGCCATCAACCACTTGGATATCATCGCTTGCATTTTGTCCGGCTGGCTGCGTTGCCGGTGTTGAAGGCGCTTGTTCGCTTGGCGCTGTCTCTTCAGGTGTTTGCGCTTGCTCCTCCCCTCCTCCGCACGAAACAAGGAGTAGGCTGAATACGATGACTGAAAGGCTTGGAATGAATTGCTTCATGATGGGGTCATTCTGTGGTTTGGTCGGCGGGTTTCCACTGCACTTCTTTGATCAAGGTTTCCACCTCGGTTTGAAATTCGTTCAGCGCTTGCGGCGCGTTCATTCGATTGTATACCCAATGGATGCCATCGCGGGTGCGCAGGGCGGTTGTGGTAGAAGGAAGGTCGGTTACCGGAGCATCATAAACATGATCCATTTCTAAGTAACCGTATTCTTCTGCTAAGGCTTTGATCTTGTTCAATTGCGTTTCTGAAAACTGGGCTTCATACATGCCCATGTAATCAAAGAACTTGATGCCCTCCAACAAGGCGAAGCCGTTCTGCTTCACCTCAAAGTTGTAGACCGGACAGCGCCCGAAACAAGGAGTCCGAACCATCTTGAAATAGCTGTCTTCCGACATCTGCGGGGCATATTGCATGGTATCCTTGGCTTGCGCCATGGCTTCTTCTTCCGTTAGGATGTCTTCCTCCTTGATTGTTTTAGCCTCAGGCGATGCTTGTACTTCAGCCTTCGCAGCTTCACTTTGTGTTGCTGCTTGATCAGCGGCGGTAGACTTCTTGCTGTTCTTGCATGCCGTGAAACCGAACGCCACCAATGCCACTAATACGTAGATGAACTGCTTCATGAATTACTTTTTAGGCGGTTGATATCCGCGATCTTTTGCCATCTTCTCTAAGCGCTGTTGGAAGTTCGACTTCTTCTTAGGCTTCTTTTTGTTCTCTTGGATCTTGCGGTGAATCTTCTCTTCATCGATGAAGTAGCGCTTCACAACAAATTGCTGCACCATGGTGATGACGTTGGCGGTGAAGTAGTAGTAGCTTAGACCTGACGAATAGCTGTTGAAGAAGAACAGGAGCATGAATGGCATGAAGTAGATCATGACCTTCATCTGTGGCATCTGCGCATTGGCACCTCCGCTGAGGTCCATATTGTACTTCGAATAGAAGAAGGTAGAGATGGCCATCAATAACGTGAACAAGCTCACATGATCACCGTAGAATGGAATCTCAAACGGCAAAGTCATAATAGAGTCGTAAGAACTCAGGTCATCCGCCCACAGGAACGACTCCTGACGCAGCTCAATACTCGCTGGGAAGAAGCGGAACATCGCGTAGAGGATTGGCAGCTGAAGCAGCATAGGCACACAACCTGCCATCGGATTCACACCCGCCTTTCGGTAGAGATCCATGGTTGCCTGCTGCTTTTGCATGGCATCCTTGCCTTCGAATTTCTTGTTCAATTCCTCGATCTCTGGCTTCAGCACCTTCATCCGCGCGCTTGAGACGTAGTTCTTGAAGGTGAGCGGAGAAAGCATCAATTTTATGAGCAGGGTAAGCAAAAGGATGATAATCCCGTAGCTCAAACCGGTGTTATCATCTAAAAAGTTGAATACCGGAATCACCAACCAGCGGTTCACCCAACCGAAGATGGCCCAACCCAGATCGATCTGGTCTTCCAAACCGATCTCCAGGTTATTCAGCGTTTGGTAGTGGTTAGGCCCCAAATACATGCGGAATGGCACCGATGGATCTCGACCGTTATCAAAGGTCAGTCCAACCGTAGCAGACAAGCCCTTGGTGTAGTTCTGATCTTCTAGTTCTATGGTCTCAACCGCAGAACCTTCCTTAGAAAAACCGAATTCCGAGATAAGCGCGGCAGAGAAGAACTGCTGCTTGAACGCCACCCAGTGGATCGTTGCCTCGAGGTCTTCTGCCTCATAGCTCGTCTCAGAAACGTAGTCTGCATCATCGTCCATGTACTTGTAATACATGGTTGTCTTCTGCTGCTCCTGTTCACGACTCTTTTCGTGCAGCGGTGCCTGAAGCTTCCAGTTCAATTCGAAAATATCCTCGCTGGCACGCAAGATGTTATCCATTCCGTGCACCGAAACATCGGCGTTAACGATGTACTTCTCCTCGTTATCGATGATGTAGGCGACTTCCAGGTATTGGTCAGCCGATGCACCATAGATCCGATACACCGCTTGTGTGGCACTCATTTCCGCTGCCACCGGTTCAAAGTAAAGCTCGTCGCTGGAGAGCTCCGTGTTATTATCTACCCAAAAGGTGAAATTGAAGTTCGACGTCTCCTTATCGAACAAGTAGAGCGGCATGGAGTCTGAAGTAACGTACTGCTTCAACTCTCCGATCACAGGCGCTGCACCTTTGTTACTAAGTGTAAGCCGCACATGCTTGTTTTCGATCACATGAAGCTGCTCTTCGCCAGCTGCTGCGGCCGCAAAGCTTCCAAATCGGCGCTTGCGCTCGATGCGATCCAAGGAATCCTTCAATGCCAAAGCCACCGAATCCAGCGAAGCTTCTTCTGTAGTTTCGGAGCTATCTTCCTTTAGTATAGCGGTTTCACGCTCCGCCTTTGCGGCTGCTTCTTCCGCCTGCACGGCAGCAATGCTATCTTGTTGACGCTGCTGCGCTTCGAGCTCTTCTTGCGACGGCTGCATCCAAAAGCTGTATCCGATGAGGATGACACCAATGAGGACCAAGCCGGTAAGTGTATTTCTATCCATTCCTAGTACGCGTACAAATGAGCCGGCAAAGGTAGCGGTTCAACGGAATGAAGCGGGGATTTACTTGAGTATTGTACAGATGGCTGGGGACAAGGATAATTGGTAGTCTATGCGACCCTTATTCACGGCGCTAACACCGGTCCTCACACCAAAAGATCCTTCACGACCTCCATCTGATGGATGGTCTCAATGGACGTACACGCCTCACGCATCGCTGCGCGATACCCATCCGCCTCAGCGGGGAGCCTTTCACCCGCTCGATCGAACGACTCCAAGCTGGGCCACTGTGCATAGGCGATGAACACACCATCAGCCTCCTTGTGTAACCTTGAACCAAGGCTTCCCTCATGGGAGTGGATGAGCTTCGTTAACGCTTCCCAAGCGGTGATGAACTCATCTTCCTGGGCATTCTTGACGGTGAATTTATAAAGTACGATATGCATCATTATTGATTTGGAGCACGGACAAAACACTTCAAGTGGTGCTGATATAGCGGGTTGCAGACCAAATATGCAAAGCTTTGTTAAGAACAGCCTACTTCATTTGGCTATTCCTATTCAAAGCTTATGTTCTTTTCATGGCACAAATCAACAGCAACGAAAAGAAAGCATTGTTACACCAGATCTTGAGCAACATCTCGAGCATTCAGCATCGAACAGAACCTTTGGACTATCAACAGTTCAAAAACGAAGAAGCTGTGCGTGAAGAGGTCTATTCTCACCTGCAGGAGATCGGACAAACCGCCGGTGACCTGCTTATTGCAGATGACGCTCCGTTAGATCTGAGAAACGACCTCGAACTGCTCAAGCGGTTTACGGGCGCCACACACAACCAGCATACGGAGATCGACCATTAGGCTACATGGCAAGTGGTTAACAACGACCTCCCAGAGATCGGTGAGCGATTGGAGCACTCAGAGAGCTATACGGCCTAATTCGACACCCAATCCAACTCGATGAGGTGACCGAGGTTATCCTTTCTGCGATCGTCAGGCTCTGTACGCAAATACTTTCCCGTATCACCCTGAACGACGTAGACATTCTCACCCTTTTTCCAATCGCAATCGGTGTAGCTCCAAACCCACGTCACAGCGTTGGCACCTTGTTCTTCGATGCGACGAATGGCTTCTGCTTTAGAAACCTTCTCAGCCCGCGACCAATTGCCGTTTTGTACGGTGTGAAAGGCATAGTGACTGATCACGCCACGATCATCTTTCCAAATTCCTGAAATACGGTAGTCTTTCATGGTCTTATCGTTTGCCTAGAAGGTACATAAAAGTCGCTGCCAGCTGAGACACCAGGCCTTGGGTTATCCACATCACATGTTGGGCGACTAAGAGGAGTTATGCATTTGAACGAATAAATCAATGAATCATCATACCTAGCAATGAATAGTATGAAAGTCAAAATCATCCCCATTATCCTTTTTCTTTCTGTGGTTGCTTCCAGCCTTCAAGGACAAGCGCCCAAAGATTCGGCAGGACTCTCACTCACTGGTGTGGGTGAACTCGGCTTCTTGGCCGTAGCAGACCACCGGGTTCAATTCAGTCAGAGCGGAACCTACTTCGACTACCGCAAACGAGGTGGACAGGACGTATTGTTCCCTGTATCGCGGCTGTCGCTTGAACTGAACATCAATGACAAACACACCATTTATGTGCTATACCAGCCCCTGCGCTTAGAAACGGAAGTTTTGCTGACGGAAGACCTGGTGGTAGATGAAATGACCTTCCCGGCGAATACGGGGGTCAACTTGCTTTACAACTTCCCTTTTTACCGAGCGAGCTACACACGAACATTGTTCAGAGACAACCCGCGCTTCCACGTAGAGCTTGGAGGATCCCTGCAGCTTAGAAATGCGACAATTTCATTTGAGTCGAAGGACGGGACACAATTTAGAACGAACCGAGATGTGGGACCCGTGCCGGCCTTGAAGCTAAGAACACGTGCCTACCTTAGTGAAAACGTATTTACTGAGTTAGAAGCAGATGGCATTTACGCTCCGGTAAGTTACCTGAATGGCAGCGATAATGAAGTAGTTGGAGCCATTCTTGACGCCAGCTTGCGAACGGGCTATGAATTTGACGCCCCAGTGAGCGCATTCCTAAACCTTCGCTACTTGGGAGGAGGAGCTGTGGGCACATCTGAGGTGAACGGACCAGGCGATGGATATGTCAGGAACTGGCTGCATTTTGCCACGGTTACAGTAGGTTTTGCTTACACGCTCAGAGCTGAGGGGTGATTGGTCGATTGAACTACTTGTCACTTAAAGTATCCACGCCCTAGGCGTGGATGTATCGAGAAGAACAGGCTCCCTGGTCGTGAACCCGCTGCCGTGCTTCGAGACTTTTTTCGCCTTTGGCGAAAAAACCTCAGCATGACAGCTACGTGAAGGCATAACACCCTACAGCAATTAGCCAACAGCCAACAGCCAGAAGCTAGCAGCTAGCAGCCAGCAGCCAGCATATTTAGACCGATTCCAAAATCAATCTTACCTACTTTTGCCGTTGTGAGAATACTGCGGAATATCTTGCTCTTTTTTGGACTCTTTGTTCTGATCGGCCACTCGGTTGTTCCGCATAACCATTATGCGCCGCAGAATAGCTGTGAGGAGATTCATCAGTCGCACGAGGCGAGCATCTTTGATATCCTTTTGCATATCCTAGAGGAAGATCTGGGGGAACGTCATTTAGAAGACATTGCCCTCCAAGAGCTTCCTTCTCTCAATGCAGCTTTGTTGGCAGAGGCGAATGCGATCCACGCTCCATACGTTGAGCACGATGTCGTGAGACCTGCTTACAGCGCTATGCTCGAAAGCAGCCACCCAAGGTCGCGCTCACCGCGTGCGCCGCCTGTTGCCTGATTCTCTGTAGGCAATTCACCGCGGCGACGTCCGCTTTTTTTTCTCCATTCAGACTTTAATTCATGTTCGAAAAGATCATTCGCTTTTCAGTGCACAACAAGTTGGTGGTTGCACTGATCACTCTAGCGATCATATTACTCG
The DNA here is from genome assembly GCA_913057205.1 of uncultured Flavobacteriales bacterium. Taxonomy (GTDB): domain Bacteria; phylum Bacteroidota; class Bacteroidia; order Flavobacteriales_G; family Salibacteraceae; genus SHAN690. The sequence goes on along the minus strand of CAJXNO010000019.1, from coordinate 28,515 downwards.
GCTTGCGCGCTATGTTCGAGGTACCCTTAGATGCCGTGCCCGATATCACCAACAATCAAGTGCAGGTCGTTACCTCTTCACCAACCTTGGCCGCACAGGAGGTAGAACAATTCATTACTTATCCGATCGAGATGTCGGTGGCCAACATTCCACGCGTGGAGGAGATCCGCAGCATCAGTCGATTCGGGTTATCCGTGGTTACTATCGTCTTTGAGGAAGGAATGCCCATTCTCAATGCACGACAATACGTTTCAGAGCAGCTCAGCACCATCGGCGATGCCATTCCATCTTACTTGGGTGCTCCTGAGATGATGCCGATTACTACCGGACTCGGCGAGATATATCAATACACCCTAAACGTTGCTCCCGGGTATGAGGGGCAATATGACATCATGGAGCTCCGTACCATCCAAGACTGGATCGTGAAGCGTCAATTGATGGGCACCAAGGGCGTGGTGGATATCTCTTCCTTCGGTGGTTACGTCAAACAGTACGAGGTCGCCATCGATCCTGTGAAGCTGAACCAGTTTGGCATCACCATGCCCGATGTATTCGATGCTTTGGAGAAGAATAACCGCAACTCCGGTGGTAGCTACATCGAGCGGGATGGACGTTCCTTTTACATCCGCACCGAAGGCGTGGTAGAAGGCAAGCAAGACATCCAGAACATTCTCGTTGAGCGCCGCGATGGTATTCCTATTCGCATCCGCCAGTTGGGAGAGGTCAAGCTAGGTCATGGCGTTCGCTTCGGAGCGATGACCATGGATTGCAAGGGCGAGACCGTTGGCGGCATTACCTTGATGCTAAAAGGAGGAAACTCCAGCGAGGTGATCGATAATGTGCATGAGCGGATCAAGCAAGTTCAGGGCTCGCTACCAGAAGGTGTAGTGCTAGAACCCTTTCTCGATCGTTCTGTGCTCGTAGGTAAAACGATTCAGACCGTCGGGAAGAACTTGATCGAAGGAGGTTTGATTGTCATTTTGGTCTTGATCCTTTTGTTGGGTAACCTGCGGGCCGGACTCATCGTGGCATCCGTCATCCCCCTATCCATGCTCTTCGCTTTCATCATGATGGATCTCTTTGGCGTTTCGGCCAACTTGATGTCCTTGGGAGCGATCGACTTCGGCATTGTGGTGGATGGCGCGGTGATCATCATTGAAGCCATTCTGCATGCCATGCTCTTGCGACAGGTGACCAAGCAGAATCAAGCGCAGTTCGATGACTTCATTGCAAATACCTCGGCTGATATCTACAAAACGGCTGCGTTTGGTGTGCTCATCATTCTGGTGGTTTTCGTACCGATCATGAGTTTGACGGGTATTGAAGGCAAGATGTTCCGCCCAATGGCGCAAACCTTCAGCTTTGCCATCTTCGGTGCGTTCGTGCTTACGCTGACCTACGTACCCATGATGAGTGCCATGTTTTTGAAGAGTACCCAAGTGCGTGAGGGCAACATGGCAGATCGCATCATGCGCTTCTTTCAGCGCTTCTATCAGCCCAGCTTGGAATTTGCGCTACGTAGACCAAAACTGGTGGTAGGTGCTAGCGGTGCATTGCTTGTTGTTGCCCTGTTCATCTTTCTGCGCATGGGAGCAGTCTTCATTCCAACCTTGGAAGAAGGCGACCTCGCCATGCAGATGACCATTGAACCAGGAAGCTCCTTGACCAAAAGTGTGGAAACCTCTACGAAGGCCGAGCAAATATTGATCGAACAGTTTCCGGAGGTAAAGCATGTGGTCTCAAAGATCGGTACGGCAGAGGTTCCTACGGATCCGATGGGGATTGAGGATGCGGACATCATGATCATCCTCAAAGACCGAGAGGAGTGGACCACTACAGACGATCGCGAGGAGCTGATCAGCCTGATGAAGGAAGCACTGGAGCCGATTGATTGGGCAAGTTTTGAGTTCACCCAGCCGATCCAGCTGCGCTTCAATGAGTTGATTACAGGTGCCAAGACCGATATCGCCGTAAAGATCTTTGGGGAGGATATGGAAGAACTTCGCCTGCAGGCAGAAGAGGCGGCCAGGGTGATTCGTGAGGTTCAAGGAGCTGCTGATGTTAAAGTGGAGCAGACCGATGGACTCACCCAGTACCAGATCGCCATCAATCGAGCAAAGTGTGCGCAGTATGGGGTCAATGTAGACCTGGTCAACCAAGTGGTGCGTACCGCCTACGCCGGAGAGAAGAGCGGTGTGGTCTATGAAGGTGAACGCCGGTTTGATCTGGTGGTGCGCTTGGATGCGCCTACACGCCAACGCTTCGACCTAACCCGCATCTACGTACACCGCGATGATATGGAACATGTACCGCTGAGCGAGCTGGTGGATGTGGAAGAAGTTGTTGGTCCCGTTCAGATCCAGCGTGAGGATACGAAACGTCGCATCACCATTGGTATCAACGTACGCGAGCGAGATGTGGAGTCGTTGGTGGAGGAGATCAATCAGCGTTTGGATGCGGCGCTAGACCTGCCTCCAGGGTATTACATCAGCTACGGCGGGGCGTTTGAAAACCTCCAAAGCGCAAAGAAACGCCTACAAATTGCGGTTCCTGCGGCATTATTGCTTATTCTATTCCTGCTTTACATCGCCTTCGGCTCTGTTCGCGACTCCTTGCTCATCTTCTCAGCTGTGCCGTTGAGTGCGGTAGGAGGTGTGCTCTTTTTGTGGCTACGCGGACTACCGTTCAGCATTTCAGCTGGCGTGGGCTTCATCGCCTTGTTTGGAGTGGCGGTACTAAATGGAATAGTTATGATCGGATACTTTAGGAAATTGACAGAACAACATGACGATTGGTCGCTTGAAAAGATCATACAGAACGGCGCCATCGTACGTCTGCGTCCGGTGATCATGACCGCGCTCGTGGCCATGCTCGGCTTTGTGCCGATGGCCTTCTCTGGCTCAGAAGGAGCGGAGGTGCAGCGACCCTTAGCCACGGTGGTCATCGGTGGACTGGTGACGTCAACTTTATTGACCTTGTTGGTGCTTCCAGCGATCTACCTCTTGGCCAATCGCAGGAGGTGGCTGCTGAAGCGGAAGCAGCAGTGGACGACTGTGCTTGTTCCATTCTTCCTCTTAGGCCTTTCATCGGAGGTATTCGCTCAGGATGATGCGTTACGACAGATCGAGCAGGATGCGCTTGCAATGCATCAAGAGGTGCGCGACCAACGCTTGAAGGTGGAAGCAGCGAAAGCTCGACTGAAGGCAGAATGGGGACTCGGAAATACCGATGTGAACGCTCAATACGGTCAAATCAACTCATCGCAACGGGGCGACTACTACGTAGATGTGCAGCAGCAAGTGCAGAACCCTTGGGCAACCATCGAGCGCAGGAAGGCGTTGCAAGTCCAGCTCGGTGCTCAAGAACAACAACTTCAGCTGAAAGAACGTGAGGTGAAGCGTGATGTGCGCTCGGCGTATTACCGTTGGATGGCAGAGCTCGAAAAAGGTCGAGTGTTGGAGCAGTTCGATGCCTTGTTCCGGAGCTTTCGCAATAAGGCTGAACTCCGCTTTTCCTTGGGTGAGATCGATCAATTGGAGTTGGGGAGCCTGTTGGGGATGCAAGCTCAGATCCAGAAGCAACAGCGCCAACAACTCAGAAATGAACAAGAGGCAAGGAAGGCGCTGGAAGACATGGTGCGGCATCCCTTGCAAACCGATCGAGCGGCTGAACTCAATGACATCGATTCCTTGCCCATAGGTGATGAGGCATTGGCTCCTTTGTTCAATGCCTTAGCAACCGAACAAAAAGAAGCGGTACTGGCCGTAAGAAAGGCGGAGAAAGCGTCCTATTGGCCGCAACTATCCGTGGGTTACTTCAATCAGCAGATCGACGGTAATCCAGGACTGGATGGCTTGGTAGCAGGTGTTTCCATCCCATTGTTTCAAACCGATCAACGGAGCAGGGCCAAGGAAAGCATGATCGCGGTGGAGCAAGCCGACAATGAAGTGTCTGCGCGTTTATTCGCGCTGAGTACTGCCTTGGAAGTGGAGCAGGCTTATGCAAGCTTAGCAATGGAGCAGTGGCGTGAGCACGGCAATGCATTGGAGCAGCAAGCAGATCGCATGATGAATCAGGCTCTTCAGTCTTACGAGGAAGGGGAACTGGACTACCTACGCTTCGTTCAGTTGATGCACACGGCCATGGAGTTGAAATGGAACCAGATCGATCTCCTTCGCGATACGCATCTGGCGATAGAAAAATTAAATTATTACATCAAGTAAAAGGGTTTAAAATGTTTGTTTATAGATATATTACACTTTTCGCACTGTTGGCTATCATGATGGCCTCATGCAGTGAAAAGGACGCTTCTTCGTCAGCGCCAATCGAAGTAGACGAAGCCACAACCACTGGTGCTGTGCTTTCTGATTCGGATCAGCCTTTGGCTGAGAACGGGGATACCATGAGCATCATCCGCTGCAACGGTCGCATCGAGGTTCCGCCTCAATTCAAGGCCGACGTTTATGCAAGAACGCCAGGTTACATCGAGTCGCTGCACGTTTTGCGTGGACAAAAGGTCAAAAAAGGAGGCCTGTTGGCGCGCTTGTCGGATCAAAGCATCTTGCAATTGCAACGGGATTATTTGACCTCTGATCTGGAGGTAACGCGTTTGGGTAAGGTGTACGAGCGCCATCAGCGCCTTTTTGAAGAGCAGGCGGTATCAGAGAAGGAGTTGGAGCAGAGCAAGACGGCCTTCGAGCAGGAGCAGACCAAGGTGCAGAGCTTGAAGGCAGAAATGCAGTTCATCGGGATGGCCACACCGTCAACCGATAAGCAGTTGTCTACCACGTTAGAGATCCGATCGCCGATCAGTGGCTTCGTCAACAAGGTGGATGCGAACAAGGGCAAATGCGTTCAGGCAGATCAAGCCTTGTTTGAAGTGATTGATGATTCCCACAAGCACATTGAACTGGATGTGTTTCCCAACCAGGCTGATCGCTTGGCCTTGTATCAGCGGGTGTTGGTCCGGCCATCCGGCGGAGAAAAAGAAGCAGAGGGCTATGTCTACCTGATCAACAGCGCCATAGATGATGTGAAGCAGACCATCAATGTACACGTTCACTTGATCGAAGACCGGGCAGATCTGCGGGTTTCATCCTACGTGGAAGCGCGAATCATGACCGATCAAATCATCTCCGACGCCCCGCACGATGGGCATTGAGATAAAGTTGTAACAGCATGTTTTGCAGGTGAATTAAACCTACCTTTGCAGCCGCAAATTTTAACACGACAACATCAGTGCAATCCATCCGTAACATCGCCATCATCGCCCACGTCGACCATGGCAAAACAACCCTTGTAGACCAGATCATCCATTACGCGAATATCCTAGATGATCGTAAGGAGTCGGGTGAATTGATCCTAGACAACAACGACCTAGAACGCGAGCGTGGTATTACCATCCTTTCTAAGAACGTGGCTGTGCAATACAAGGGCGTTAAGATCAACATCATCGACACCCCTGGTCACGCCGACTTTGGAGGTGAGGTTGAGCGCGTGCTTAAAATGGCTGATGGTGTGCTGTTGTTGGTGGACGCCTTCGAAGGTCCGATGCCACAAACCCGATTCGTACTGGGTAAAGCGATCGAGCTTAACTTGAAGCCAATCGTGGTGGTGAATAAGGTAGATAAGGAGAATTGTAGACCAGACGAAGTACACGAACAAGTGTTTGATCTGATGTTCAATCTGGATGCAACGGAAGACCAACTCAACTTTGAAACCCTTTATGGTTCGTCAAAGCAGGGCTGGATGAGCAAAGATTGGAAGGAAAAGACCGAAGACATTACTGCGCTCTTGGATACCATCATTGAAGTGATCCCTGAGGCCAAGTACCACGAAGGTGCTGCGCAAATGCAGGTCACTTCTCTGGACTTCTCAAGCTTCAAAGGTCGAATCGCCATCGGTAAGGTGTACCGTGGTGATATCGAAGAAGGAAAAGACTACTTCCTGATGAAGAAGGACGGCGTACAGAAGAAGAACCGCATCAAGGAATTGTATGTCTTTGAAGGACTCGGACGCAAGCAGGTGAAGTCTGTCCGCAGTGGCGACCTCTGTGCGATTGTTGGTATGGAAGACTTTGATATCGGTGATACCGTTGCTGACTTGACCCAGCCAGAAGCATTGCCACGCATCAAGGTGGATGAACCTACCATGAGCATGCTGTTCACCATCAATAACTCCCCCTTCTTCGGTAAGGAAGGAAAGTTCGTAACGTCACGCCACTTGCGCGATCGTTTGTTCAAAGAGACCGAGAAGAACCTCGCGCTGCGGGTAGAGGAGACGGAAAGTGAAGATAAATTCAACGTTTTTGGTCGTGGGGTGCTTCACCTCTCCATCCTCATCGAAACCATGCGTCGTGAAGGCTATGAACTTCAAGTAGGTAAGCCACGCGTGATCGTGAAGGAGATCGACGGACAGAAGCATGAACCGTTCGAAACCTTGGTCATCGACGTTCCAGAAGAATACAGCGGGAAAGCGATTGAATTGGTGACTACGCGAAAGGGTGACCTGATGATCATGGAATCCAAGGGTGACGTACAGCACTTGGAGTTCGATATTCCATCGCGCGGATTGATTGGACTTCGAAACAAGATCCTTACCAGTACAGCTGGGGAAGCCGTGATGACCCACCGTTTCCGTGAGTTCAAGCCCTTCAAGGGAGAGATGCCAAGCTCTGATAAAGGAGCTTTGATCTCCAGCGAAACCGGACAAGCCTTGACCTACGCGATCGATCGTTTGCAGGACCGTGGACGTTTCTTCATCGATCCCAATGAGCAGGTGTATAAAGGACAGGTGATCGGAGAGAACTCTCGTGATAACGACTTGGAGGTTAACGTGATCAAGGGTAAGAAGCTGACCAACGTGCGTGCTTCTGGTTCAGATGACGCTGCCAAGGTGGCTCCTAAGGTCCGTTTCTCGTTGGAGGAGGCGATGGAATACATCCGAGAGGATGAATACCTTGAGGTGACGCCACAGAGCATCCGTATGCGTAAGATTGGATAAGCTTTATCTATTTCGTGTACTCGATCCGCAAGGAGGAAGAGTAGATGTGCTTCTTGCTAGAGGTGGTGATCAAGTATTGTCCAGATGGAATGTCGGCACTCACGTTGATCACCTCGTATAGTTTTTCCTCTTACATGAACCGCACTTTGGCGTAGAACTCAATACCACATTGTTCTCGCATGACCAAGAGCAGGTCTTCCTCTGCGAAGTTTACAAAGTCTAAGCGCAACTTGCTGCCTACCTGAATGGGATCGGTGATGCTTTGGATCAGGCGTTCTTGGTGCATGCTCAAGTCATCAAACGGCGGCACAAAAGCAGTGTAGGACGTTGATGTTTCTCCTGAGAAAAACACCTGCTTGACCCGGTAAAAGACCTTCGTGGATGGAACATCATAATCGATGTCGAAATACTCCGTTCGGTGATAGGTCTCATTCGATCCACTTATGCTGAGGATCGGTTCCCAGCTCTCACGGTCTAGGCTACGTTCAATGTGGAAATACTTCACAAATCCCGTGACCGCCCATTTCAACTCCACCTGGGTTCCGTTTCTATGTGCTTCGAATTCAACACTTTTTCGGAAGTCGAAAACGTTGGTCGACGCATGAACTGGCTGCACGGGCAAAGGGTTTGTTGCCTCTGCCGCAGTCCCAAAAAGGCTTAGGAGTCCTATGAAAAGTATCTTGCGCAAAATGATTTCGTCTAGAAATTAATATTGCATTTGTAAATCAGATGAAATCGACGGAAATATTCCTCGCTCCTCCGATGATTCCCATTGCAAATGAATCCTTATCATCGTAGGGTTAGATGAAAAAGCTCGCATACCAGCGCATAGATGATTGCTCCTCCTTCGATCAGGCCTTGGAAGCATTGCGTCAATGCAACAACTTGGCCATCGACTTGGAGTTTGATAAGAATCGCTTCCGTTATGGCTTTAACCTCTGCTTGATGCAGATGGCTACCGATAAGGATATCTTTTTGATCGACCCACTGGCGAAGGGCGTTGACATCGAACGGGTATTCCCGGTCTTGGAGTCGCCGGAGGTGAAGAAGGTGGCCTTTGAATTCGGAGAAGACCTCCGACTCTTGCACGCACTGGGATGTAAACCGCAGCACTTAGAAGACCTAAGCAATGCGTCAAAGCTATTGGGGTATTCACAGCTTTCCTTGACTAATTTGGTGGCGAGTGTTTTAGACGTGGAGCTCGGACAGGGTTCTCAAATGAGCAACTGGTTTCAGCGTCCACTCACCTCCCAACAGTGCTCCTACGCAGCGGATGATGTACGCTATCTATTTCAACTACGGGAGGTTCTGCTGAGCCAACTCTTAGCAGCGGATGAAGACCGCTTGCAATGGTATGCGCAAGAAAACGCGTTCTTTCTGAAAGATGCCATAGAGAAGGAACGGGAAGACACAGGCATCTCCTTGAGCAAAGACGATCGCAAAGCATTGAATCAAGTGCAGTACCACGCATTGCAGGCCCTGTACCAAGAGCGGGAAAAGCTCGCCGAACAGCACAATCGACCAGCTTTCAAGATATTTACCAGTAAAGGTTTACTCGATTTGGTGCAGTCTGATCCCAATAAACCCAGCATAGCAGAGAAGGAAATCGGCCTGAAGTCGATGCGAACGACTGCGGTTTACGAGAAGTGGAAAAAGACCTTGAAGCAGGCCCGAGAAGAAGCATCTGCGCGTGGATTGAAATCAGATCAGCCTGCCTTTCTGCCATTGGATGATGAAGAGAAACGCATGAAGCGCGACGAGCAAAAGCGCATCAATCGGTTGGTAGAGGAAGAGTGGAAGTCCATCCAAGCTGTACTCAAGAAGCGTTTCGGCCAGGAGATGGCCACTTTTATGCTGAGCAACAGAACCATGAAAAGACTCGCTGCTGGAGAGAGCAATGCAGTTCCGCCGTATCGCATGGTGCTCTTTGATTCCATCCGGTCTTCCTTGAAATAGAATCCTTCAGGCCTTGTTTGGAATTTTAGCCATCTTCGTTGTGCATGGAGGTAGCTAGCACAACGCTTATCAATAACTACAAAGCCGTTCGCGCCCATAGCTTGGCGCTCTGTGAGCCGCTATCACCGGAGGACCTCCTTCCTCAAGCAGCCATTTTTGTTAGTCCGCTCAAGTGGCATTTGGCGCATACCACATGGTTCTTTGAGCAATTCATCCTCTCAGTTTATCATCCCGACTACAAAGCTTTTGATGATCGCTTTCATTTCCTGTTCAACAGCTACTACAACACCCTCGGAGAGCGCATTCCTCGGGATCAACGTGGATTGATTACACGGCCGAGCATCGAGGAGGTGTACGCTTATCGTGCACACGTAGATGCAGCGCTGGAGCAGTTGCTGCAAACAGAAGTGGCTCAAGCTTTTGAATCCCTCATAGAGGTTGGCTTGCAGCACGAACAACAGCACCAAGAATTGATGCTGATGGACCTGAAGTACCTTTTTCATCAGAATCCAACGCATCCGGTATATGAAGAGGAGCTGTCCTTGGTTGATGACCTGCAGGAGGACGAGCAGTGGATCCAAATGGATGAAGGATTGTATGAGGTCGGTGCAAAAGGGGAGGGCTTTCACTTTGATAATGAGCATGACCGTCATAAGGTATATCTGAACGGCTATCAAATCTCCAATGTACTAGTAACGAATGCGGCCTATCAAGCTTTCATCGCCGATGGGGGCTATCAAGACCATCGCCTCTGGCATGACGAGGGGTGGGCATGGGTGCAAGGTCAGAAGGTGAGGCATCCGCTTTATTGGACACAACAAGAAGGAAGGTGGCATCAATACACCCTTGCAGGTTTGCAGCCATTGCATCCTGATGTGGCGCTTTGTCACATCTCCCACTATGAAGCCTATGCCTTTGCCGCGTGGTCTGGTGCTCGCTTGCCGACAGAATTTGAGTGGGAAGCAGCAGCAGATCATTTTGCTTGGGGGCAGCGATGGGAACACACAAGTAGCCCGTATGTGCCCTACCCAGGCTACCAGAAACCCGATGGTGCGGTTGGAGAATACAATGGTAAATTCATGATCAACCAAATGGTCCTGCGCGGCGCATCCAACGCAACGCCTCCGAAGCACAGTAGAAATACCTATAGAAACTTTTTTCATCCGGACATGCGCTGGCATTTCAGCGGGATCCGACTAGCCAAGAACATTAATGGATAACCTAGAAGACCAATTCGCACAAGAAGTCAAAGACGGATTAACCTCCCAACCCAAAACACTTTCGTCGAAATGGTTCTATGATGAGCGGGGAGATGACCTTTTTGTTCAGATCATGCAGCTGCCAGAATACTACCTCACGCGTTGTGAGAAGGAGATCTTCTCCGAACGAACGGAGGCATTGAAAGCTGCTTTGACGGATGGAATGGATGCATTTGACTTGGTGGAGCTCGGCGCAGGCGATGGTACCAAGACCATGCACCTGCTGAAAGCATTAGATCCCGCCACATTTACCTACCGGCCGATTGATATTTCTTCGAACGCCTTGAAACTACTGGTGGAGCGCGTTGGTAAAGAACTACCAGCTGTACAGGTTTCATCCATGCAAGGGGAGTACTTTCAAGTGCTTGAGCGCTTGCCGAATGATCGACCTAAGGTCATCCTCTTCATGGGGTCCAACATCGGAAACCTCCTTGATGATCGAGCGAACTCCTTTTTGAAACAACTCTCCGCAGCCATGAACCTTGGCGATCGCCTGTTGCTTGGCCTCGACCTAAAGAAGAGTAAAGACATCATCTTGCCTGCCTACAATGACAGCCAAGGCGTTACGGCGGCTTTCAACCTGAATGTACTGAGACGTATAAATCGCGAGCTCGGTGGCGACTTTGACTTGGATGCCTTTCAACACCAACCAGAATACAACGAAGAAGAAGGGGTAGCAAGAAGCTTCATCCTTTCTACGCAAGAACAAGAGGTGCATCTCGCTGCGCTTGATCTACGTGTGACTTTTGATGAAGGTGAGTGCATCTTCACGGAGGTTTCCAGGAAGTACGACGACGATAGCATCGCCCGCATTACCGATCACACCGATCTCGAGCTGCAAGAGAAGGTCTACGACTCCAAAGGCTATTTCTGCGATGCGATCTTCGAGAAGGTGGCCAGCTAGGTTTTGTCGCAATGAAAATTGCATAGAGCGTTTAAGGATCATTGCATTTGCCAACCTTGCTACTAGAAGAGCAAGAATAACATCTTTGCACCCATGGGAAATCAAGAAATAATCGAAGAGGCTGCCACAAACCTCTGGCGGGCGGTTGAACAACGTTCGGCGTGTGCGCCAATCCGTGAATTGATCGGAGTGGATAACCTAAGCCTGGCCTATGCTGTGCAGAAGGTGAACATCGATCGTAGGCTTGCGGCAGGCGAGCAGACCGTGGGGGTGAAGGTGGGTCTAACCTCTAAGGTGGTTCAAGAGCAACTGGGCGTAGATCAACCTGATTTTGGTGTGTTGACCGACCGCATGGAGGTGAAGCTGGGTGATGAAGTGCCGTGGAATGAGCTCTTCCAACCAAAGGCCGAAGCCGAAGTGGCGTTCAAGCTGGCCAAAGACCTGCCTTCAGAAAAAATCGATATGGATACCTTGAAAGATGCCATCGAAGGCGCTGCAGTGTCGATTGAGATTGTCGGAAGTCGGGTAAAAGACTGGAACATCCGCATTACCGATACCATTGCAGACAATGCCTCAGCCAGCCACTTTGTGGTGTCTGATCACATCGTTCCTCTAGCTGGACTGGATCTGGAGGGGTGCGAGATGCAATTACATAAAAACGGTGATTTGGTGAGCGAAGGGAAGGGCTCAGCGTGCTTGGGTAGTCCGTTGAATGCCGCGCTTTGGTTGGTGAATACCTGGGCAGAGATCGGTATGCCACTGAAGGAAGGATACTGGGTGCTAGCCGGAGCGCTTGGTCCTATGGTGCCTGTGGAGCCGAGCGACGTTTTTGAGGCGAGCATCGATGGACTCGGAGGGGTAAAGGTTAAGTTTGGCAACGAGAAATGAAACTATGAAGAAGACGAAAGTGGCCATCATTGGCTCTGGAAATATTGGTACAGACCTCATGATCAAGATCCTGCGCACATCGGATGTGTTGGAGGTCGTAGCCATGGTGGGGATCGACCCAGCATCGGATGGATTGGCCCGTGCGGCACGCATGGGAGTAGCCACTACCCACGAAGGCGTGGATGGCCTATTGAAGCTTCCTGAGTTCGAAGGAGTCGAGATGGTGTTCGATGCTACATCCGCCAAAGCCCATCATTACAACTACGAGAAACTGAAGCCATACGGCGTTCGGATGATAGACCTTACCCCAGCGGCGATCGGTCCTTACCTGATCCCACCGGTGAATTTTGACGCCAACATTGACGTGGATAACGTGAACATGGTAACCTGTGGTGGACAAGCCACCATTCCGATGGTAGCGGCTGTTTCTAGGATAGCTAAGGTGCACTACGGAGAGATCGTGGCATCGATATCGAGTAAATCGGCTGGACCTGGAACGCGCGCCAACATTGATGAATTTACCGAAACCACAGCTGCCGCTATTGAAAAGGTAGGAGGCGCAACGCGAGGCAAGGCCATTATCATATTAAATCCCGCAGAGCCGCCCTTAGTGATGCGAGATACTGTATTCACCTTGAGTGAACCGGCAGATGAGGAGGCTATCCGTAAGAGCATCGATGAGATGGTCAAAGAAGTGCAACAGTATGTGCCAGGCTATGAACTTCACCAAGACGTACAGTTTGATATCATCCCTGAAGAAAACCCGGTGTTCATTGAAGGCTTGGGTAAGGTGAGTGGATTGAAGACTTCCGTTTTCTTGAAGGTCGTGGGAGCTGGACATTACCTCCCAGAGTATGCCGGCAACTTGGATATCATGACCAGTGCGGCCATGGCAACAGGTGAACACCTGGCGCGAACGGTATTAGTTGGATGATCACAAGAAGTGAAGAGATGAAAAAACTTTATATACAAGATGTTACGTTAAGAGATGGCATGCATGCCATCCGCCATCAATACAGCACGCAGTCGGTCAAAGAGATCGCCTTGGAGCTGGATGCAGCGGGTGTGGATGCCATTGAGGTTGCCCACGGCGATGGACTCGCAGGCGGGAGTTTCAATTATGGCTTTGGCGCCCACACCGATTGGGAGTGGTTAGAAGGCCTGAGCCAAGAGCTCAAGCATGCAAAGCTGACCACCTTGCTGCTGCCTGGTATCGGAACCATCGAGGACCTGAAAAAGGCCCGTGAATTGGGTGTTGAGTCTGTTCGCATCGCAACGCATTGCACAGAGGCAGACATTTCCGCTCAGCACATCGCAGCAGCAAAGGACTTGGGCATGGACGTGGCGGGCTTCCTCATGATGGCCCACATGTCTGAACCGAAGAAACTCGCAGAACAAGCAAAGCTGATGGAGTCCTACGGTGCGGATTGTGTTTATGTAACCGATTCAGCAGGGGCGTTGTTGATGGATGACGTGGCCGATCGCATGAAGGCCTTTCGCGATGTGTTGGATGATAAGACGGAACTCGGCGTGCACTGCCACCATAACCTGGGACTAGGCGTAGCCAACACGATCGTAGCCATGCAGCATGGGGCAACGCGTTTGGATGCTTCATTGGCAGGAATGGGCGCAGGTGCTGGAAATTGTCCGTTGGAAGTCCTCATTGCAGTATTGAACCGCATGGGAGCCGAGCACAACAGTGACCTTTACAAACTGATGGACGCTGCGGATGACCTGATTCGTCCGCTACAAACGCGACCGGTACGTGTCGACCGCGAGACCCTTTCATTGGGCTATGCCGGCGTGTATTCAAGTTTCTTGCTGCACTCAGAGCGCGCCTCTGAGAAGTATGGCATCGATACGAGAACGATTTTGGAAGAATTAGGAAAAAGAAAGATGGTAGGAGGACAAGAGGACATGATCGTTGATGTGGCCTTGGATCTTCTAAAAGAACGAAAAGCATAAGATGGAACGAACCGAATTAGCAGAACGCTTACACCGTGCGGCAACACAGGCTCAACCGATCGCTCAATTGAGCGAGTCCAGCTCTTTTGATATCGATGAGGCCTATGCCATTCAATCGGAATTGGTAGCACACCGCGTACAAGAAGGCAATCCGATCATCGGATTGAAGATGGGATTTACCTCTGAGGCCAAGATGAAGCAGATGGGCGTCCATGACATGATTTGGGGGCGGTTAACCCAGGACATGCTCATCCAGGCAGGCGATCGCGTACCCTTATCGAAATTCATTCACCCCAGGGCCGAGCCCGAGATCGCTTTTCGGATCAGCAAAGACATCGGTTACGAGATACCGCTCGATGAGCTTGAAAACTACGTAGACGGAATGGCTGCGGCCATCGAAGTGATTGACTCCCGTTTCCAGAACTTCAAGTTTAACCTCTATGACGTAGTGGCCGATAACTGTTCCTCGACCGGTTTCGTCGTGGGCGATTGGCATGCGCCTCACCGCGAAATACGTGACCTGAACATGCGCTTGCGCTTTGATGGAGAAGTGATCGAAGAAGGCAGTTCTCAGGCCATCCTCGGTGATCCTTGGAAGGCATTGCAAGCAGCAACCCGATTAGCAGCGCAATACGGTGAACCGATCAAAGCGGGTTACGTTATTCTAGCAGGGGCAGCAACCCCGGCAGCGTTCCTGAAGCCGCATCAAGCCGTACAGGTGGAGGTAGAAGACCTCGGGAGCGTTGGATTTGAAACCGCTGACTAGTTGTAAGCATCCGCTTTCAGCTTCGTCAAGCAATAAAACTGAGCATATGAAAGCAATTTGGAATGGAAAGGTGATCGCAGAAAGCGATGACACCATCGTGATCGAAGGAAACCATTACTTCCCTCATGACGCGATCAACAAGGATTATTTTGAAGGCACAGACACCCACACCGTTTGCAACTGGAAGGGTACGGCCAATTACTACAGCATCGTGGTAGATGGTGAGCGCAATGAAGATGCTGCGTGGTACTATCCAAGCACCTCCAGCATGGCGAAGAACATCGAGAACCGCGTTGCATTTTGGAAGGGAGTAGAGGTTAAGGAATGAGCAAAGCGGAGCCATCAGATGACTTGATCTACCTGCATTTGGCGTCACAATACCTGGCTGCCGCAGGAAAGAGTTTCGTCGACGAGCGTCCAGACGACTCCCACACCAGCATGGTATGGGATAGCGACGAGCAAACCTTGTGGACCCAAGCCCTGAACGATGAGGGCCTCAAGTTGGGACTCAACGTAGCCGCCTTCGCCTTGGATCTTTATCACCCCTTATCAGACTTGGTGGCCAGCTATCCCATCAAGGGCGCCCGCCATTTAGACATCGTGAATTGGATGGAACGGGAGCGCAGCTTTTGTGGATTAGACCGTCCGTTTGTTTTTGACCTGCACTATGACCTGCCTTATGATCTATCGTTTGAAGATAGCTTCACCTTCCAAGCAGTAGAGGGGGAGCGACGCACCCAACATGCGTCCAGAAGAAGCGATGCAGACAAGGTCTTGCACGACTTGGTCAAAGCGGGTTCAAAAACCGTAAAGAGTGAGGTTCGGGTGTGGCCGCATCATTTTGATACCGGGCTTTTATTGCAAAGCGAGAAGGTGGAAAACCTCCAATTCAGTTTGGGGATGGCGATGCCTGATGAGGTCTGTTCAGACTGGTACTACTATGTTTCCGCTTACCGAGGCGAAGACGCCGTAGATGTGAAAGGACTCGATGCACTTTCGAATGGAAGCTGGCGGGCAGAAGATTTCAACGGCGGAGTACTTTCTGTTGAAGAAGCGGATCATGCAGTGGCACGTTCCTTTTTCTCTGAAGCCATCAATAAGCTGGAGGAGAAACTACTGCTCGGCGAACAGTAAGAGCATCCCTAGTGCGATCAACACGACTACCTTGATCCATTTGGTGGCGCGCCAAAACTGAGGCGACTGTACCATGCGCGCTGATCGGCCTGAAACCAAAGCGATTCCTGCAAAGACGAAGAACGAGGTAAGGGCAAAAAGCCCACCCAGCACGATCATTTGAGCGAACGGTGCCCATCCGGTGGGGGATACAAACTGAGGAAGAAAGGCGATAAAGAACACGCTCACCTTTGGGTTGAGAACGTTCATCAAGAACCCGCGCTTCAACAAGGCCGGAGCCCGCGAGGCTTCTCCTTGAGTATTGATGTCTACTTGCTGCTGTTCCTCTTTTACGGCTTGGTAGGCGAGGTAGAAGAGGTAGGCCGCTCCTGCATACTGCACCACCATGAAGCCAATCGGATTGCTGAACACCAATACCGATAGACCGGTAGCCACCAAGGTAGTATGCACAATGACTCCACTCATCAAGCCCAAGGTGATAAAGATCCCTTGTCGCGGACCTTTGCCAATGCTCTCTGTAAGCACATAGATGTTGTCTGGTCCAGGCATGAACGCCAAGGCGAGGGTAGCCACGATGAAGCCGATGATCAATTGAATATCCATCTCTTTCCTTTGCTATTATTGTTGCTGGTCATTTCAACGAAGATAGATGCATATCCGCCCCATTGAAGCGAAGGACTTCCAACACTGCCTGGAAGTGATGAATGAAGCCATAAGCCATGGAAAGAACGCGTTTGATGCCCCCTTGCACGGCGAGGAAGCACAAAACTGGTTTCAGCAGTTGCGTAACCGGAGTATGCTGGCCTTGGTATTGGAGTCGCCAGAGGGCAAGGTGATCGGGTGGGGGAATTTAGCGCCCTATCGTTCCAACCGTGGAGGGCTGAAGCACGTAGCAGAGGTGACCTTTTATCTGGCTAGCAACTTCACCGGACAAGGCTGGGGACATCTATTGCTCGGAGCGCTGGAGTCACAGGCAGCGCAGCATGGTATATCGGTGTTGGTTGCGATACTGCGGTCTGACAATGTGAACAGTAGATCCTTCTTAACCAAGAAAGCCTACCAAATGTGGGCGTGCTTTGATGGGCTGATTCAATTGGAGGAAGGAACTACAGGGCATCTTTACATGGGGAAGTACCTCAAGCAGTGATTCTTAGCGAGACCTCGTCAAGGAAACAGGCATCACCCTGATAAGCATCACCTTTATTTCTCGGCATAAATGAAAACTTTGCACGAGCGTTCAAGCCATGCGAAAACACAGAGTAGACAACATCGATTCGGTTCCACCTTACAATTCTAAGCGGAAGACGGGAGACATTGAGGAATATGCAGATCGTCAAGGTGAACCCAAAGTGGAGCTCAATGCCGATGTAGAGAAATACCTCATCGAGGGCGTCTCCAATATGCTTCAAGCCCGTGAATTCTACACCGAGATCCTGGTTTGGTTAGCGATTTACGGTCCCAGGGCCATCAGCGCTAAGCGCCTCGAAGTGCGTTTATTTGATTTCAACGCGTCCTCCGCATTGTACTTATCGAAAGTTTTTGAGCTGTGGGTGAGTCTGGATGACGATAACCGCATCGCCTGGCATTTCCATCCCGATGATGAATGGGGAAAAGAGTCGGCTGAGATCTTCAACGATCTCTTCCAAGAACGCTTTGATTTGGTTCCTGACAGGGAGATGCCGAAGCGTCCGCGGCAGTCCGGACTATCCTAACCGTTGCATTCTCAGTACAGGGGTGAGCACTTTAAGGACCTATGTGTCTTTTTTTTGCTGTTCCTTCCTTTCCTTCTTGAGGGTTTCTTTTACCTGGTCAAGGGCTTTGGTTTCTTCAGGGGAGAGCTCAGGAAAAGCTGGATTGAGTTGAGAAACCCGATCCACCAAAATCTGACTGATGGCGGCGCGGGCAAACCACTTGTTGTCTGCAGGAATGATGTACCACGGCGCATGCACCGATGATGTGGCTTGAATGCAGTCCTGATAGGCAAGTTGGTAATCGTCCCAGAACGCGCGCTCCTTCATGTCGCTGGATGAGAATTTCCAGTTCTTATCTGGACGTTTCACCCGTTTCAAGAAGCGCTTTGTCTGTTCCTCTTTGGAGAGGTGAAGGAAGAATTTGATAATCGAGATCCCGTTCATGGTGAGTCTGCGCTCATAGCTCCTGATCTGCTCATAGCGCTGTTCCCAGAACCGTTCATTCACGTCTTCGATTTGTCGCACATTGGGCAACTTCTGATCCAAGATCAACTCAGGGTGCACCTTGGCAACGAGTACTTCCTCATAGTAAGATCGGTTGAACACGCCAATCATGCCTTTTTCTGGCAACACCTGTGAGCAGCGCCAGAGGTAGTCATGATTCAATTCTTTACTCGTAGGATGCTTGAAGCTGTGCACTTGGCAGCCCTGTGGGTTGATCCCGGAGAAGACGTGGTTGATGGCACTGTCCTTTCCAGCCGCGTCCATGGCTTGAAAGATCACCAGCACTGCTTGTCGACCTTCTGCATACAAGCGTTCTTGAAGCGGCCGAAGATCGAGCGTATTGCCGACGGTACGCTCCAAAGCCATCAGCTTATCTAAGCCAAACGTTTCAGCCGGGTCGTATTCGTCTAGTCTGAAGGTCTTGTCCTTTCCAGATTGGAATTGGTATCGAAGGCTAAGGGTATCCAAACGGTCAGGCGGTAAGGATTTCTAGTAGTTTCTCCTTAAACGTTGACGGCTCATGGTACGTATTGGTATCATAATGCTTGGTAAGGTGCTGGAATACCTCATCTTGGTGCAGGTGAAAGCGATTGGCTAACACGTGTGCAAGATCTACCTTGGCGGGGTCGTGACGTTCGAAGAACTCTCGCAACCGAATCTCGAAGTTTTGCTTACTGAAATGCATGGTTCAAATGTTTGAATCAAAAGTGCGATAGCAGGTAGCATCAAACACTGATCGTCGTCGCTAGAAAAAAGGATTTTCGACAGCTTTTAGGATGGAGTAGATTAATGTACTTTAGTTACCTCTAGATCGAAATCGAAATGCGTAGGATGTTTGGAGACCTGTATGCACAGATGAGCTCGGTGACACTGATGGTGTTGCTCGGAGTTGCTGTGCATGCACAAACCCCGACAGATCAAGATTGCTTAGGTGCAGTGCCGATCTGCGATGAGACCTATACCGTGAGCACCAATCACAACGGTATGGGTAATTACCCGAATGAGATCTTCAATGTTGCTGGATGCTATGCACCTGAACAGCGGAGTATCTGGCTGCAGTTCACGATCCAAACGGCTGGTATCCTCCGCTTCAGCATCGATCCCGTGAATACCAACCAAGACCATGATTGGACGCTGTTTAACATGACCAACACCACGTGTGCCGCACTTGCCACGAATGCAGGTGCTTCTGCAGCAATGGTTAGATCCAACACCTGGGGGGCTTTTGGATTCAATGGATCTACCGGTGTTAGCACGCCAAATGGTGGATTCGGAAATTGCAATGGTCCAGGTGGGTTCAACGGTCCAAAGTGGTGCGCAGACCTCAACGTTGCCGTAGGCGAGACCTACTACCTGCATATTACGAATTGGACCGGAACGGTCTATGGATTCACGGTTGACTTTTCTTCCTCTACAGCGGTTTTGTTCGATAATATTCCACCGGCAATGGATAGCGTCACTTCACCCGTCAATTGTGCCAGCTTTGACTCGATCAGGGTGCGGTTTGATGAAGAATTGGTATGCAGCAGTATTCAAGGGGGTGATTTTGTATTGGAAGGACCCGGGGGAACGCATACGGTGACCAGTGCAAGTGGCGTAGGTTGTGGAACTTATACCGACGAGGTGAGCATTCAGTTCACTCCCCCCGTTACACAGATCGGTCAGTACTACCTGAAGGTCCAGTCAGGCGCGGGCTACGTAGAAGACCTTTGCGGGAACCTTGATACCATAGATTCGATCGGTTTTTACTTTGATGGCATCATCGATGCCGAATTGATTCCCGATCACTTGGATTGTTTTGAAGTATGTGATGGAGGTTTGAATGTGGACATTTCCCTTGGCAATGCACCTTACACCTACGCATGGTCGGGCGGATTGCCTCCAGACTCTACGCAATCTGGACTCTGTGCTGGAAATTATACCGTTACCATCACCGATGATGCGGGCTGCACGCTGGTGGTGGATACTGCATTGAATCAAGCAAGCGATATTGTTACAAGTACTACGAGCATCGAAGGCATTTCGTGCCATAATACCGTAGCGTGCGATGGTGGAGCGAGTGTGAGCAGCACAGGGGGCAACCCGCCTTACTTCTACACTTGGAGTTCGTCTGAGTCGGGCTTTTTAGCATCGCAGCTTTGCGCAGATACCAATTATGTTTATACCACAGATATCAATGGATGTTTGGATACGCTTGTGGTGATCGTTCCTACACCCACGCCCGTGGTGACCAATTCATTTGGAGATACCATGATCTGTATATCGAACATTGCATCCATTGCCGGTTCTGCCACAGGAGGAAATGCGCCTTATTACTACAATTGGAAGGAAGAAAGTCCTCAAAACTCCGTTAGCTATACCACACAGGTGGTGCAGGTGAGTCCGGATACCACCACCTTCTATTACGTTCAAGCCATCGATGAAAACGGTTGTTTGGGTGATACTGCAGTGGTGGAAGTGAAGGTTCGTCCGCCCCTTGACGCTTTCTATGAACAGCCGGATACCATTTGCCCGTACGATACCATAGGGCTAACGATCAATGGAGTAGGGGGTGATACGGTTTACACCTATTCCTGGGAAACGGGACAATTTGGAAGCAGCATTGAGGTGAGTCCTGACCTGCCGCGTTGGTATCGCGTAACTGTTTCTGACGCCTGTGGTACACCTGCTTTCGCTGACAGCATTTTTGTACAGGTAGGCGGTTATTCAGCCATTTCAAGCACGATTCAATTGGAAGACGATTCCATCTGTCGCGGAGAGTCGGTCTACCTCATTGCCAAGGGGACCGGAGGATTCAAGGGACCAGAGGAATACACGTTCCATTGGAGTCATACCAATGACAACAATCCCGTACAGTTTGTGCGTCCAACCAAGACCACTACCTACGACCTTACCATTGCCGACCTCTGCATTTCGAAGCCAGGCTCATCCAGCATTACAGTACATGTAGGCGAACCAGAAATGGCAAGTGTAGAGGCATTACCGATGGAAGCCTGTGGTGCATCGGATGTGGAGTTCAGAAAGACCGGGTTCAACGCTTCCAGCACTTACAACTGGGTCATCAACGGCAACCGGTACGAGGACTATGCCGTTGACAGTTTGTTGCAACAATTCGATGATCCAGGTTGCATTCCGGTGGAGTTGGAGGTGATCACGGCCTTTGGATGCCGAACCGAGCAGGCTTACCCGTGCTTGGTCAAGATCCTTGATACCCCAGAAGCGGCCTTCAATTATGCACCTATTCTGCCTTCCAATACACAGCCCTTCACTGTGTTTGATCATACATCGCTTGGTGCGGATGAATGGTATTGGATCATTGGTGCAGACACCTTTGAACAGCAACAAAAAGTGCCCTATGTGTTTGACCCGCTTGATTCCTTTGCGCTGGTAGAGCTGTTTGTAAAGAACGACGAAGGCTGCGCAGATTCCACAGCAGAATTGGTGCGCTTGATTTTCGAAACCACCTTGTTCTATCCTTCAGGGTTCACGCCCAACGATGATGGATTGAATGATGTCTTCCAGATCCAGGGAGAAGCGATCTCCTACCAAGATTTTAGTTTGATCATCTATGATCGATGGGGTACGCAAGTATTCCGCTCGAACACGCCCGACCGTGCCTGGGACGGACATTGGGTGAACGGACCCAAGGTTCCAGCAGGTAGCTACCCCTTTGTCTTGCGCTACCGCGATCACTACGGAGAGCTGCGCGTGATCCGTGATCAGGTGATGGTGGTGAGCACCGGAGAGCAAACAGGATTACGCTAACGCTGTTAACCAAGCAGACATTAGGTCAGCGCAGGTATATCCTGTACGTTTGAACTATCATAAACAGTAAAGCATCAAAACATATGAATGCACCAAAATTTCTCATTCCCTTAGTCGCAGCCTTTGTGATCGTTGTGTACATCCTGGCTACATCCACCCAGACCATTGAATCCGGTGAGGCCGGGGTATTGTATCGCAAGTTTGGGGGTGGGGTAGATACCACTGAGACCTTTAATGAAGGCTTTCACATCATTGCACCGTGGAACACCATGTTCATCTACGAAGTTCGCCAACAGGAGGTTTTTGAACAGATGACCGTATTGAGTTCCAATGGACTTGATATCAAATTGGATGCCTCCATTTGGTTTCAACCCAACTTTTACAAACTGCCTTCATTGCATAAGGAGAAGGGTGAGAACTATACCGAACGCGTGATTTTACCAGCGATCCGTTCTGCGACCAGAAGTGTGGTCGGACGCTACACACCCGAACAGATCTATTCATCGAAGCGCGATGCTATTCAGCAAGAGATCTTTGAAGAGACCAAGGGGATTCTCGATGGGCAGTACGTTCAAGTGAATAATGTCTTGGTACGTGATGTAACCCTGCCGCCAACGATCAAGGAAGCAATCGAGCGTAAGCTTCGTCAGGAACAAGAAAGTTTGGAGTACGAATTCCGTTTGGAAAAGGCAGAGAAGGAAGCTGAACGACAGCGCATTGAGTCTGAAGGTAAGGCTGCTGCAAATAAGATCTTGAACGCTTCATTGACCGATAAGATCTTAAAGGAGAAGGGCATTGAGGCTACCAAAAAGCTCGCAGAATCTCAGAACACAAAGATCATTTTGATCGGCGGGGGAGACGATGGCTTGCCGCTGATCTTGAACGCAGATTGATTTTTGTTAAGAACAATTCAACAGAAAAAGGCTCTCTTTTCAGGAGCCTTTTTCTTTGTAATCAACTTCAATCTTATGGACATCGTTATGCTATTGATCGGTCTAGTGCTAGGTGCAGCGCTGGGCTACTTGTTTTTCAGACTCAAATCCGGTGCTGCTGTAGCGATGGATGAAGAGCGTTTTGTAACCAAGGATCGCTATGTGGATTTGCAGCAGCGCCTGAACAAGGAGGCCGAAGAACACCAAGAGGTGGAGCGTAGGCTGCAGGATAGTTTGCAGGAGTTATCTACGTGGAAGGAGCGCTACCGGAACCTGGATGAACGCTTGGCGCAAGACAAGGCCGAAATGGATAAGTTGCAAGAAAAGTTCAAGAATGATTTCAAAGTCTTGGCGCAGGAGGTGTTGGATAAAACTGGCCAATCCTTCAAGCAGCAGAATCAGGAACAACTCGGAACCCTGCTTTCACCTTTCAAAGAGAAACTGGAGAAATTTGAGAAGAAGGTAGAGGAGACTTATGAAAAAGGAAAGGCAGACACCATTTCGTTGAAAAGCGAACTGAAGATGCTGAGCGAACAGAGTGCAAAGCTGGCAAAGGACGCCGAGAACTTGACAAACGCATTGAAGAGTGATGTGAAGGCTCAAGGAAATTGGGGCGAAGTGGTGTTAGAGCGGATCTTGGAGAAAAGCGGATTGACACGAGATCAGGAATACTTCGTTCAGCAGAGCATCACCACGGAAGACGGTAAGCGCTTTCAACCCGACGTCATCATCAAGTTACCAGAGGATCGCAACATCATTGTTGACTCGAAGGTCTCATTGATCGCTTACGAACGCTTCGCTTCATCGGAAACAGCAGAGGAGCAACAGCAGCATTTGAAAGAACACATTGCATCCATCAAGGCCCATGTGAAAGGGCTTTCAGACAAGAATTACCAGAACCTTTATGGTATTGACGGACTCGATTTCGTCTTGTTGTTCGTCCCAATCGAAGGTGCCTTCTCCACCGCAGTGCAAGCGGATGCTGGGCTTTTCCAGGAGGCATTTGACCGCAATGTGGTGATCGTTTCTACCTCCACGTTGTTGGCCACACTCCGCACCATTGCGAGCATTTGGAAGCAAGAGAAGCAAACCCAAAACGCATTGGAGATCGCTCGACAGGGCGGGAACCTTTACGACAAGTTTGTGGGCTTAACGGAAGACTTGATCCAACTCGGTAAACAGTTTCGAACGGCGCAAGGAACCTACGAAGACACCATGAAGAAGATCTCTACTGGCAACGGTAACTTGGTGAAGCGGGCAGAGGACCTGCGGAAGTTGGGACTCAAAACAAGCAAACAGCTCGACCAAAAGTTGATTGATCGAGCTGCTGACGAGGAGTGATATTAATTGTCCAATCAGTGCTGTAGGACGATACGCTTAGCCCGCAGTGTTGCTCCCTGATGTGTTATTCGAAGCAGGTAGATGCCATTTTCAACATCACTAAGATCTAAAGAGCTTGTGGTATTGAACGCTTGCTTCATGATGTTGCGTCCATCGAGACTGTATACCTCAACCAGCATATTATCAGTGCTGGATGCCTGGATGTTGATGATACCATTGCTAGGATTCGGATAGATCTTTGTAGTGATAGCGTTGACTTCAGGCTGACCAGCAGGAGGGATGGTATCCACTGGATCTTCTACCAATTGAAATTTGAAACCGTCGTTCCGCACCAATCCTGTTTGTCTGTTTTGTCCGCCCATAAAATAAACGGTGTCTTCTATTACGAATGAACCCGGAGCCCAACGACTGATGCCTGGATGCGGCTCAAGTTCCTCCCAATCATCATTCACGTGATCGTATCTCCAGAATTCACCGGTAGGCATGAAAGAGTGATCTGAGCCATCACCGCTGAGTACGTAACCTGTACTGTCGTGAAAGAATTGTGTGCCTGCAACGCGCGCCTCACCAGGGAAAATGTTCATGGTTTCCCATTCTTCATTCACGCGATCCCAACGATACCAGTTTCTGTAGATGCCAAAATTACCGTGTCCCAAACCTGTGTAAACCTCACCACCAGCTGAGAACATGAAAGGGTGGTGTCGCGTTTGACCCGGAAGGTCGTCGCCTTGCTCCCAGGTATCGTTGACCATGTCGTAGACCCACCAATCGCGCTGGTTGCCAAATTGATTGTCGCCCAGACCTACAAAGATCTTGTCGTCCTCAATCACAAATGCCGGGTGTCTGCGTCCTTCGCACGGACACTGTGTAAGCAGGTCCCATTCTTCGGTTTGAGGATCGTATTCCCAAATATCTCTCAAGTAAGCGGTGGTAGAAGCTCCAAAGCCGAGGTAGCCCTTGCCTTTATACGCCTGACCGATCGCAAAGCTGCGGTCTGCGCCAGGGAAGTCGTCTAAAACCGTCCATTCATCGGCAATAGGATCGTAGCGGTAAAAATCGTCTGTGCGGATCTGTAGTCCGTTGTTGGTAGAGCCGGTAACGGCATACCCGAAGCCATCGATGGCGAAGGTTACCGGGTGGTGCTTGCCTTGTGGCATATTGGCAATACCTGTCCATTCACCGAACTGGGCGTAAGACATGAGGCTAAAACAAAGGATGGAAAGGAGGGAAGCGTATCGTTTTTTCATATTGGATGTATCTACAACAAAAGAACCCATTACAGGGAAAAGGTTTGAAAGTAAATGGCGTGCATCTAGGAATCCTAACCACTAGAGGTGATCGATAATTTACCATTATTAGCGCTCAAAGCTAACCTCAACAGTATTTCCTAGCGCATCTCTCATTGTGAAACCAAAGGAGAGCGATGCGCTGATGATTTCACCATTTCCCTCTACGTCATTATTCATACCGACCCCAATCACATTAAATCGATTCAAGTTAGAGGAGATGAACTGAAAGCTCAAGGGGTCACTTTCTAGGTATCCATCTGCTTCGCCTTGTAGCATTGCTTTATCCGTACTTTCTACCAATGTAAAAGCACCGGAAAAGGTTGAGGTGTTACCGTTCTGACGAATGGTTCATTGACCAGAATAGGACCCTAAATGAATGTCAATACGCTTTTCTGCACAAAGCTCGCCAGTTGTGTAAGCGCTGCAGAAGCAACGTCCATCAACGCAAGGCTCATCAAAAGCACACGATACTTGGTAACATTTGTCTATGAGCTCGCATTGAGACCCTACAAAGCCGTCCGGGCAACCACAATTCCCTGCGATGCATTCACCGCCATTAAGGCACTCAACTTGGTTCACAAGGCATAAATCAGCAGAGTCGCAGAGGGTACCGTAGTAGCCTTCGTCACAATCACATCTACCAGATGCGCACCGACCGTGCTCTCCACAGTCAAAGCAGCTGCATTACACGAGTCCTCAAACTCACAAGCGAGCCCCGTGAAGCCCGGGTCGCACGTGCAGCTTTGATCTATTTCGCAGCGTCCATTCCCAGAGCAATTATCTGGACAATCGTTTTGACAAGAAGTAGCAAACGAGAGCAGAAGAAGGAGGAGGGCCGATAGCTGAACGAAGTGTAGATTATTGATCATACTCGAAATATACAGATGGGACGATACTGTGACATTTAAAAATAAGGAAACGGTAGAATTCAATGATTAGTTAGCATATGGTTCAAAAACCAAGTCTGCTTTTACCTCTAACCACTCGTTATGGAATGCCACATCCGAGTAAGCGGATTTGACGGAAGGCAGAAATGCTTGAGCAGCGCTTAGGACAGCCAGTCGAGATTTTGAGGGTAAAGGGTCGTTTTGATCGTTGTTTGGAGAATAGAAACTATACCAAGAGACGTGTATTTCGATTTGAGCGCCATCTTGAAAGGGTTCTTGGTTTTTCGGACTAAGATCTCCGGTTTGCTCTGAAAAGGCATTGATCAATCCCAAGGGAATTTCAATCTATGGTTGAAAGATTCTTCTAGCATACAATACATCGTCAACGTATACCAACAACTCAGCCTGTTGGTATGGACTATCGAGATTGTAGCTGTATCAGTGATCTGGACGATAAGCGTGATTAAGAACATATATAGTTTAAAGACTATAATATATATTATGTTAAATTTAAAAGAACGGCTTGTACTCTAATACTATCAACACTCCATCTTGTTTCATCCGGCCTTGACAACGTATGCTCTACCGATCATTCGTATCGAGTTCAGAAGTACGCACAGCAATGAAGGTAGATCGAACACGGTTCTTCTCATTGCAGGCTGTACCACCACGACCTGAGCCAGTTTTTGCGTCATAATAATCACTAAGCTGACCTTTACCGAATATTGAATCGTTTCGATATACTAAGCTGTATTTAAAGGCTATGGTACTATAATAGCAATACCCCCAAAGCGAACTCAGCATCCAATGCTCATAGCCTTCTCTATTCTGTTAGAAACCTTCTTTGATGTGCAATCGGTCATTTCCCGAGAACTGCACCCTGTGAATGTATTCAGAGGAACCCTGTATGTAGTACGGTATGTGGTGATCGAAAAACGCGGATACTTCCTCTTTCGTAACTTCAATGGTCCGGAACCCTGGATCATTCAAATGCCTGAGGTCATCCGGTTGGTGTGAATGTTCTACTACAGTGAAGCTTCCGATTATTTCTTCAGGAATATATTGCTCACAATACGATCCGGTGTAATCTTCTTGGCATTCACAAATACCATGAACACATGCACCATGTTCCCCACAATCAGGTACTTTGGTCAAACAAGAGTCTACGATGATCTCGCAATGCTCTCCCTCGAATCCAGGGTCACACTTACACGTGCCATTTGGCATCGTGTATTGATATGGACATCCCTCCGGCTTGTTGCACGCTGAAAGGATTACGATGAATAAGAGCAAACCAAGGCTTGAAAACGATGGGTTGGATGGTATGCGTAGCAGGTTTTGCTACAATCAACGCCTTCAAATTGAATTAATTGCCTTCATTGGAGCGGTCTACCAACTCTCCGGAGAATCCAACCATGCCCATGGGCTCACTATCCGTCGAAAATCGGTGGTATTCAAAGCTTATGACGCCCACTTGATGCCTCCCCTCGCCTTCAATTCTGAAGGTGTCGTCATCCGCAACAACCTGCTGCAGCGGAATAGTCAATGTAGAATCGGTTTCTAATATCAAATGGTAACCAGATGCTTCCTCTAAACGGTTTGGAATGGTTGGGTGTGCGCTTAAAACAATGCTATCTGCCGTGCGTATGCGTGTTCCGTTCTGGTAAGAAGCTTCACCGTAATACACCCCGGCATAATTTCGGTTGAAGGAAAGCTCGCAGCTCTCGCCACTGTACCACTTGTCGCACAAGCATTCACTTTCATAGCAGAACCCACGACCGTTGCAGTCGGTTTCGCATGACCTGTTGCAAGAAGTCAATGCCAGGGCCGAACTTACCGTCACGATGCTGATTCCTATGATGAAGCGCAATTTCATGGAGCCTTCAAAAATAAGGCATAAAAAAAGACCCCATCAAGAGGTCTTTCTTATAAATCTTATTTTCAAGAGCTTAGTTACTGAGCTTCTTGCTCATCGCCTCATACTTCTCCATCTGGTTGGTACGTGCGTACAATTCTTTCAGCGAGCTCATGGTACTCACATCGTCTGGCTGCAATTCGTGTGCGTGCTCTAAGTAAGGAAGCGCTTCCTTCAACACGCCTTCTGCAGCAGTTTTTGCTTTCTTGTACTCGGCGTCATCACTGATCATGTTTGCTTTGTTCAGCATTTCAGCACCTCGGTTAAAGAAAAGTGCACCCACGCTGTAGGCTGCATCAAAGTAATCTTCCTTGATC
>CAJXNO010000018.1 GCA_913057205.1 uncultured Flavobacteriales bacterium | reverse complement strand
TCCGTTGAGCACCTTTCTACCCTTGCCGATCTTGATCTTCTTCATCGGCGTCTTCCACTCTGGCATTACGCCTTGACCTCGTGGATAGCGAATCACAAATGGCACGTTGGTCTCCTCCAATTGTGAAGTATACATCAAGTTTCGAAGCTCTTCCTCGTTCATTGGTGCAGAAACCACCAAGTTCGGAATGCAGCGCATGTAAGCAATATCGTATGCACCGTGGTGGGTTGGTCCATCCGCTCCGGCTACACCGGCACGATCCAAGCAAAACACTACAGGCAAGTTCTGAATGGCCACATCATGCACCACCTGATCGTAGGCGCGTTGCATGAAGGATGAATAAATGTTACAGAAAGGTCGAAGTCCTTGTGTTGCCAAACCAGCGCTGAAGGTAACAGCATGCTGCTCAGCGATACCCACATCAAAAGCACGCTCAGGCATGGCCTTCATCATGATGTTCAATGAACTTCCAGAAGGCATCGCTGGGGTGATGCCCATGATCTTTTCATTTTTCTCCGCTAGCTCTACGATGGTATGTCCAAATACATCCTGATACTTCGGAGGCTGCGGACTGTTCGGCGTCACTTTGATGATCTCACCGGTATCCTTATTGAAGATCCCCGGTGCGTGCCATTTGGTTGCCGATCCCTGCTCTGCAGGCGCATAGCCTTTACCCTTTTTGGTAATGCAGTGGAGGATCTTTGGCCCAGGAATGTCTCTCAGGTCTTCCATCACCTTCGTCATGTGGATCACATCATGACCATCAATGGGTCCGAAGTAGCGGAAGTTGAGGCTCTCAAACATGTTTGAGCTGCTCAACAAAGATGACTTGATGCTGTGCTCTACCTTCTGTACGATCTCACGCGCAGATGGACCGAACTTGCTGATCTTACCGAGCAGGTGCCACACCTCATCCTTCACCTTGTTATAGGTATGCGAGGTGGTGATATCGGTAAGGTAATCTTTCAACGCACCAACGTTCGGGTCGATGCTCATGCAGTTATCGTTGAGTACGACCAATAGGTTGCTGTTCTCAACACCAGCGTGGTTCAAGCCCTCAAAGGCAAGACCCGCAGTCATCGCACCGTCGCCGATGATCGCCACATGCTGGCGCTTGTGATCACCCATGCTCTTGTTGGCTACGGCCATTCCGAGTGCCGCCGAGATGGACGTGGAAGAGTGTCCTACTCCAAATGTGTCGTATTCACTTTCCTTGATCTTGGGGAATCCACTGATACCCCCGTACTTTCTATTGGTATGGAAAATGTCTCTCCTTCCTGTCAGGATCTTATGTCCGTAAGCTTGGTGACCAACATCCCACACCAATCGATCATACGGCGTGTGGAAGGCATAGTGCAAGGCGACGGTCATCTCGACCACACCCAGGCTGGCACCGAAGTGACCGCCTTTCTGTGACACCACATCAATGATGAAGTCTCTCAGCTCGTCACAGACTTGGGGCAGGTCTTCAATACCAAATTTCTCTCTTAGATCCGCTGGATATTGGATCTGGGAAAGAAACTCGCCCGCTTGAAACTTAGATTCTGACATAATTTTTCGGATGGTTTACCAAGGGAACAAAACGATGCGCATAAAGTTCTAATGTACGTCAATTCTGAAAAAGAGTTGGATTATGCCAACACTTCCATCAGGATCGACTCAAACAAGCCACGCCCATCCACATTTCCTAATTCTGGGTCGGCCGCGCGTTCTGGGTGTGGCATCATTCCAAACACGTTTCGGTTCTTGTTGGTAATGCCAGCAATGTTGTTTAGTGCCCCGTTTGGATTGCTTTCTGGAGTAAGGTTACCATCTGCATCACAGTAGCGGAAAAGGACCTGATCATTGTCTTCCAACTCCTTCAAACCCGCTGCATTGTTATAGTAGTTTCCTTCGCCATGTGCGATGGGAATGTTCAGCACCTCACCTTTCGTTAATCCTCGCGTGATCAGCGAATCTATTGATGCCACTTTCAAGTTCACGTTCTTGCAGATGAACTGTCGGTTCTGGTTGTGCTGCAGCGTACCTGGAAGCAATCCAGACTCGCATAGGATCTGAAATCCGTTGCATACACCAAAGACATACCCCCCTTTATTCGCGAAATCGATCACTTCGCGCATGATCGGTGAAAACCGCGCGATGGCTCCTGACCGCAGGTAATCGCCGTAGGAGAATCCTCCTGGAAGGGCAATGAAATCGCAGCCTTGCAGGTCGTGATCCTTGTGCCAGAGCTTTACAACCTCTTGGCCCATAATGGTTTCCAATACGTACACCATGTCCTGGTCACAGTTGGAACCAGGGAATGTTATTACACCAAATTTCATGCGCTAGAATTAGGTTGTCAAAAGTAGCAATACCCCTTTCAAGAGCCTAAGAAAATCGCAAGAACCCACAGCACAAATAGCAAGATCAGCGCGAAGTTCAACGCCCGTTTGTTCGATCCGTTCAAGAACAATCGCGCAAGCACAATACATCCTGGAATAAGCATCAGGTAATACCCTCTGCTGAATCCAGCCAAAAGCATGCTAATGAATGCAACGAAGGCATAGGTAATTACCAGGTACCATTTGCGCTTTTCACGCAACGTAGAATGCGATGATATTTGTAGCACGGAGAAGAAGGCAAAGAGTCCAAGCACTAAAAGCAGCCCAAGTTGAAGTCCGTGCGAAACGTCAATCACAGAAAACCAATCTCGGGAGAACGCCACCTCGAACTGCGGGAAGAGCAAAGGCTGATCCGCAAGGAAAAGTCCTGCATTTAACAGATATGCCGGTGTGAGCACCCCAAGGAGGTGGAGTATGAACTTCCTGAGGTCAAGCAATCCCGTACTTAGCATGGCTTGAAGCACCACAACCACCAAGAGTATGGCCCAAGGCTCAACAAAACACATCGCCCCGATGATCACGCCGCTGTTGTAGGCCAAGGAATTGCTGCGATGCCCTTCTGGCAGATCAAGGATGTAACGAAGAAGCGGCACTTGTATGAGCAGAATCAATCCACCATCCACTCCCAACGCTGAACGCGGAATGAAGGCCGCCATCACCACTAGGAACAACATGGGGAAATTACTGATGCGTCCGAGGAGCACGCTGTTTTGCACCACGCGATTCGCAGCAAAAGCGCCCATCACGATAAGTACGGAACCCAGGATGAGGTCTGCATAGCCTGGCAGCCAACGCACCGCCAGGAGGCGATGGAGGCCAAATGAATGCGGTTCTATGGTAATCAAAAGCGCCACCAACCAGCACAGCCAAACCACTGGTGCGATTAGGATGAAGCTGCTATCTCGCTTTCTTAAGCTTTTGATCATGACAAAAAAATCAAGGCAAACTTAAGGGGATGGCTTGCGTAATTGATCCGTTTTTTAGATTTGCCGAAACATTTGATCACATGGACGCAGCATTCATCGAAGCAATTGGAGACCTTTTCACAGAAAGCTTCAAACTATTGACCCTTCTTGGCAACGGTTTCAACTGGTTCATCATCGTGATCATGGCGATTCTTGGCGTGATCTGGATCAAGAAAATGGGCGACTTTAACAAGGAAGCCAAGCAGAACGGCACGCTGAAATAAGCACCCGACCACGAACTAGAGGTCAAATCCAATATCCTTCCTGAAGTACATTCCGTCAAAATGGAGCTCATCCAGCTTGGCATAGCTCTTACGCAAGGCATCGGTCATGTGCTCCCCCATCGAGGTCACTGCGATCACTCTTCCTCCGCTGCTCACCAATTCACCGTCTTGCATCTTGGTTCCTGCATGAAACAGCATGGTATCTTCCGATGAAGTGGAGGCTCCCGTGATCTGCTTTCCTTTCTCATATGCCTCAGGATAACCTCCTGAAACGGCCATCACACAGGTGGCAAAACGCTCATCAACCTCTAAGTCAACACCCTCCAGCTCACCTACCCCACATTTCCAAAGCAACTCCAACACATCGCTCTTGATGCGCGGCATTACGCTTTCTGTCTCGGGGTCTCCCATGCGGCAGTTGTATTCAATCACAAAAGGCTCACCATCCACAGCCATCAATCCTACGAAGAGGAAGCCGTTGTAATCCATGCCATCCTTCTTCCACCCTTGAACGGTTGGTTCAATGATGCGATCAACGACCTTCTGCATGAAGGTTTCGTTTGCGAACGGCACAGGAGAAATAGAGCCCATCCCTCCTGTATTCAAACCTTGATCTCCCTCACCGATGCGTTTATAGTCCTTGGCCTCAGGAAGCAAAACATAGTTGGTGCCATCGGTCAGAATAAATACCGACAACTCGATTCCCTTCAGAAATTCCTCGATCACCACCTTCTCTCCTGCACTGCCGAACTTCCCGCCTTGCAGCATCTCCTCCAAGGCCTTCTCCGCCTCGCTGCGGTCGTCGAGGATCAACACCCCTTTACCTGCTGCCAGACCATCTGCCTTCAGCACATAAGGGGGATCAAACCGCTCCAAGAATGCCTTTGCATCGTTCAATTCAGCTCCCGTAAACTCACCAAAGGCGGCAGTTGGAATGCCATGGCGTTCCATGAACTGCTTGCTGAAACTCTTACTACCTTCCATTTGGGCACCTTCCGTTCCTGGGCCCACCACTTTGACATGTTGAAGGTCAACGTCTTCCTCAATGAATGCACGCACCCCTTTTACCAGCGGCGCTTCGGGTCCCACTACCACAAGATCAATGCGGTGCTCGATCAGCGCATGCTTCATGGCATCGAAGTCGCTGTCTGAAAAGTTGAGGTTGGTGGCTACCTCACTGGTGCCTCCGTTACCTGGGGCTACGAAGAGGTGATCCAACAGCGGACTCTGGCTCATTTTCCAAGCCAAGGCGTGTTCACGTCCTCCTCCTCCCAACAACAGTACTCGAATCTTTTCCATTGCAATGCGTATTAGTGGCTGCAAAGAAAGAAATGACCCGCAGAACAGCGCATAAAAAAAGGCGACCATCGGCCGCCTTCGCTTTTATCGAATAGATCAATACTCTTGTTCTACGCGCTTGATGCTGCAACCCATCGCCTTCGTTACTTGTGGATCGATCGTACGACCTGCTTTCATCGCGTTGATTGCGTTGATGAGGTAAGGTTTGCGCACCGCGTTCTTGTCTTCACCGTTATCATCGATCAAGCCACGGTAGGCCAGCTTAGCATCGCGATCAAAGAGGTAAACGTGCGGAGTGGTGCGTGCCCCGAAAGCGTCTGCGACCACGTGATCAGAATCAACTACGTAGGGCATGAGGTATCCTTGCTCCTTCGCTTTCTCCTTCATCTTCTCCAATGAATCGTCACCATCGCGCTTGGCTTCATTGCTGTTTACCAGCACCATGCCAATGTTATTGGCCTTACACAAGTTGTACAGCTCATTGTAGCGATCTTCCCACTGCAACACAAACGGACAGGTATTGCACGAAAAGATGACGAGAAGTCCGTTTTCTTGATGCAGCTCCCTCAGGTGGAAGGAAGATCCAGAGACATCCTCCATTTTAACTTGCATCAATGGAATGATCTCTCCGATCTCCAGTTGTTCTGAGTCAGCTTTCCAAGCGCCCAATGCCAGGGTGCTTAATACTAGGGCTACGATTGCGAGATTCCTAAACAGATTCATACGATTTGGTTATTTGTTTTAGTGATGATTTTAAGACGTTTGATTCTTTCAACGTTGCCTTACTCAACATAGACACTTCGTATGGCATATCGGATGAGTCCGGCAATATTATGAACGTTCAATTTCTTCATGAGGTTGGTTCGATGGGTGTCTACGGTTCGGTGTGAAATGAACAACGCTTCCCCGATCTCCTTGTTCGACATGCCTTGGGCGATCATCCGTAATATTTCCAATTCACGGTCGGTCAACTCGTTGCTCAGGTGCAGGCTGCTCGGGCCTTCATCTGTCTTGACTGAACCTTCTTTCATGATCTGCAAGATGTTATCATCGAGCACCTTCTCGCCACCTGCAACTTGTTTGATCGCCGCGATAAGCTCGTCTTGATCAATGTTCTTGAGGATATACCTATAGGCCCCTCTGCCTGCATGACCCGCTGTACCATCCCCTTTTCCTTGTGCATGGTAAGGGCTATACACTTGACATCAGACGAAGTTTGGGTGAGTTCCTTGATGGCATCGATTCCGGAAAGAATGGGCATATCGATATCCACCAAAGCCACGTCAGCCTTCACGGCGCTTAGGATGTCTATCAACTCCTTTCCATTGCGTGCTTCAGCAACAACATGGAATCCCTCAACTTTTTCAATGAGGGATTTCAAGCCATCCAAGATGAGCTGATGATCGTCTGCCAATACAATTCGTACCACGCGACTAATTTACAATTCCGCTCAACTGTTCGTATACCTCATGTGCATTAAGTTTGATGTAGCTTCGCGGCAAGCTAGGCGTGCATGAACCGTTCCGCGATCATCGAGTACCTTCTTCATGGCCTTACCTTCTTCGTTTGCACTTCCATTCTCTACGGAGCTGCGTTCGCTGATTGGGGGAGCTTCCTCATGGGAAGTGGAGAGGATACCATGAAGAACTTCTACACCTTCGCCTACCATATCCTTCACGGGGAACAATGGTTTTGGTTCACCGGTATGAACCACCCCTTTGGCGAGCACCTCACCTTTACCGATAACCAGGCTCCCATTGCGCTTCTGCTGAAAGCTGTACATGCTATCCTTCCGCTGAATGGCCAACTGGTGTGGATCCTTACGCTGTTGCTCATCGTTTCCTTTCAATGGGGTGCGTATTTCCTTTTTCGAAGTCTGATGAAGCTCGGAGTAGGCAAGGTATTCGCGCTGTTCGCGTCGGTGGCCATCATGTTGATCTCTCCGCAATGGGCGCGCTTAGGTGGACACTACTCCCTGGCGCACGGCTTCTTTCTTCCGCTGCTCATCTACCTCTTGCTTTCTGAGCGTACTGTGCGCAATGGAATCTGGGTTGTTTTGCTGTTGCTTACCGCTGGTTTCATCCACCCCTACTTCCTTGCGATGGGAAGCCTTTTTACTGGGCTATACTTGGGACTAGAACTGATCACCACCCGAGCCCTGCGCGATTGGAAACAATGGCTACTGCGCCTCAGCACCGTGATCCTTCCCTTGTTACTCTTTCAGGCCATCATCACCTTGACAGATCCCGTGATCGACCGTCCAGATGTGCCTTATGGCTTTTTGTATTTCCGGGCAACCTTCACCTCGATCATTTTGCCCTTGTATGCAGACTATGCCATTCATATCATGCGCCTTTTTCCAGGCTGGGCGAGTTTCTCCAATGAAGGCTTCTTTTATGTGGGTGCTGCTGCCACCCTCGGCTCGATCATCGCTAGCATCGGGTGGATCGCAAAAGCCATTGCACATCGAAATCTTACATGGACGAGCGACCATCAGATTTGGATTCTACTCTTGGCTTCCATTCCGGTGATGCTCCTGTCGATCGGGATGCCCTTTACCCTAGAAGGCTTTGAACACTACCTCGACCACACCGGTCCACTCCGACAGTTTCGCGGTATCGGTCGATTTGCCTTTGTTTTTTATTACGCGCTGAATGTGTTCGCGTTCGTTATGATCGCGAAGGTTTGGGACTCCCTCAAGGTGCGCGCTGCGATTTGGTCGGTTATGATCATGATCTTCCTCCTTGAGCTGATTCCCTATCAAAAACACATCATCTCCCATACGGTGAGCGAAACAACCGTGAGTGCTGCGCCAGAGGCGATTGATCCTTCCAACTACGACGCCATCCTCCCCATTCCATATTTCCATGTGGGTTCAGAGAACTTCGGTACGCGTAAAACAGAATACATCGCCAAAGACGCCATGCGCATTAGTTTAGGAACAGGTATTCCGCTGGTAGGCGTACAGATGAGTCGGACCTCAATGGAGCAGACGGTGCAGCAGCTTCAACTCACCGGTGAACACCTTCAAGTACACCCATATGCAACTGCACATTCGCAAGAAAACTGGTTGCTGCTCGTTGATCGCAACCACGCCTTGAAGGCATCGGAAGCGCAATTGATCAGGTACACGAAGCAGGTAGGCAGCTTTGAGCAATATGACCTGCGTTCCTTATCCCTCACAGCACTGAAAGACCTGTATGCCGACCAGGTCGCAGCGGTTCGAGCAGAAGCACCAGAAGCAGTAACGGTTCAGACGTCCGTAGACAGCTTAGATGTGACCTACCACTCCTTTGATGATGCTAACACGGCATTGCATTATCGCGGAGGGGGTGCCCTTGCCTTTGATCGGAAAGACTGGACGCCTTTGATCTCGAAGGGGACCACCTTCCAAAAACTAGGTACCTATGAGTTGAGTTTCTGGGTACATTATACCGATGCGCATGCGGTGAACACACAGGTTTGGTTCTGGGAGCGGAAGAACGATCAGGATGTACAATTCGAAGTGAGCGAAGTGGCGCACCACGTAGTAGCTTTTGATGGTGAATGGGCCTTATGCAGCATCGTCATCGTGCCTCAAGAAAGCGGAAGCTCATTTGAGTTATTGCTCCATCGCGATGAGCCGATGACGGTTTGGGTAGATGAAGTATTACTCAGACCTTTGAACCTTGATGTGCAAACCGGGAAAGGCTTGAATTTGAATAACCGGTATTACAAACCAATTGGAGCAGCAGCTGTTGATTTAGCGAACATTGAACCATGAGTAAGACGACCGTCCTCCTAGTGAACCTAGGAACCCCAGATAGCCCCAGCGTTTCCGATGTGCGGAGCTACCTCTCCCAATTTTTGAATGACCCGCGAGTGATCGATATTCCGTGGTTGCTCCGCAAGATCTTGGTGAACTTGATCATCGTTCCCTTCCGTGCACCGAAGAGTGCCAAGGTGTACAAAGAGGTTTGGACCCCGGAGGGATCACCCATCCTGTTGCACGGCCTTTCTGTGCAGAGGAAACTTCAAGATAAACTAGGCATCGATTTCCATGTGGAGCTCGCCATGCGGTACAAGAATCCGAGCATCCCAGATGTGATGGAACGCATCCGTAAGAGCAATCCAGAGAAGATCATCGTGGTTCCACTCTTCCCGCACTATGCCTCCGCCAGCACGGGCAGTGCCTTGCAAGCGGTGTTGGATGTGGTAAGAAAGTGGTGGGTCATGCCCGAGCTATCGATCATCAGTCAGTACTGGGATCACCCGGGGTACATCAACGCCTTCTTGGAACGCGGACGCCAATACGATTGGAAGGAGTATGATCACGTACTTTTCTCCTACCACGGCTTGCCAGAACGACAAGTAGACAAAGTTTACGATGAAGGCTTATGTCAATCCAAGAACTGCGAACACGAAATCACCGAGGAAAACAAGTTCTGCTACAAAGCCACCTGCTATGGAACCACACGCCTGCTAGCAGAAGGACTCGGCATTCCAGAAGAAAAATACACCGTTTGTTTCCAATCGCGCTTGGACAAGAATTGGCTAGAACCGTTCAGCGACAAAGTGGTAGAGCAGAAAGCCAAAGAGGGTGCGAAGAAGCTGCTCGTTTTCTCTCCGGCCTTTGTTGCCGACTGTTTGGAAACCACCATCGAGATCGGAGACGAGTACCAAGAGATCTTCGAAGAACACGGCGGTGAGAAGGTACAACTGGTGGAAAGTTTGAACGACCATCCTCTCTGGATCGACACACTGGAGGACATGGTGAGACAACGCGCATGATCACGCTTAAGAAAGACCTCAAGGATAGCGATGCTTTTCTTGCCCAGCTCACCCAATGGGCCGGACAACAAGCCGTCGCAATGGTCTTTCATGGCAGCGGTTGGTACCATGGGCTCAAGGCGCTGGCAGCCGTTGGTGTAGCGTGGGAAAGTGCTCATACCAATGCGATCGACCTGATTTCCTTCCAGGAGAAGCACCAAGACAAAGACATCTTCTACCACCTCAATTACGATGTGAAGAACGATCTGGAGGACCTGCAGAGTAGGCATCCCGACCACATGGGATTTCCACATTGTGCGGCCTTTGTTCCCAAGGTGAGCATTGAATTGAATGCACACGAAGTGTGCTTTAAAGCTTGGGGATATAATGACCGCATTGAGCAACTTGAAGCGATCTATGCAGGCATTTCAGAAACGACGGTGAAACCGGCAACGTTAGCGTGTTCTGATTTACATTCTCGGGTAGATCAAGCGCAATACCTGCGGGACCTGGATGCGCTGCAAACGCACATACAGCGCGGCGAAGTGTATCAAGGCAACTACTGTCAGGAATTCTACTGGGATGCTGCGCGCGTGGACGGACCGTCTCTTTTCCTTGAGGGACATGCGCGCTTCCCGAATCCGTTTGCGGTCTACTACAAGATCGGAAATCATCAGTTGCTCAGCTTCAGTCCGGAGCGCTTCTTGGCCATGCAGGGCGATCACGTGATGTCGCAGCCCATGAAAGGCACTATGCCACGTGGAGCGGATGAAAAGGAAGATGCTGCACTCAAGCAACGGCTGGCATGCTCTGAAAAAGACCGTCGAGAGAACGTGATGATCGTTGATATGGTACGGAATGACCTATCTCACTTTGCCACGAAGGGAAGTGTTAATGTACCGGAATTGTATCGGATTGAAACCTATCCGAAGGTGCATCAGATGTTCTCTACGGTAGAAGCACAGCTACGTCCGCAAACCAACAAAGTAGCCGCTCTGTTGAAAGCTTTCCCGATGGGCAGCATGACAGGCGCCCCGAAAGTACGCGCGATGCAGGTACTGGATGAGTTGGAGCACAGTAGACGTGGCATTTACAGCGGTACGGTAGGCTACATCCGTTCGAATACTACTGCCGACTTCAACGTGGTTATCCGAAGCCTGATTTACAATGAAGCGAAAGGACTGATTTCTTGTTATGCAGGAGGTGGCATTACTGCACTATCAGACCCCATGGAAGAATGGGAAGAAAGCTACGTGAAAGCCCGTCCGTTGATCGATTTGGTTGATAGCTGTAAGCAGAACAAGCCAACGGAGCCCCTACCTTTGGATGATGCTCGACCGATTATCTAGCTACGTTCAAGCACATGCCTTGTGGAATACGAACGACCGGCTGCTTATAGCCGTGAGCGGGGGTGTTGACAGCATGGTATTGGCGCATTTGATCCATCGGTCTGGATACCGTTTTGGCATCGCGCACATGAATTATCAGCTTAGGGGTGAGGCATCTGACGCCGATGAAGCATTGGTCAAATCACAGGCCCAACGGTGGGGTGTTGACTATCACGGAAAGCGCGTGAGCATTGATAAAGAAGCAGAAAACGTGCAGGAACAAGCTCGAGCATTGCGGTATGAATTCTTTGCAGGATTGTGCACGACGCATGGCTACACGCATTTGCTCACAGCGCATCATTTGGATGACCGGGTGGAGACCACCTTGATGAACCTGGCACGAGGGACAGGGATCTATGGGATGAAAGGCATCCCGCGAAAGCGAGGGAGGATCGTTCGGCCTTTGTTGTGGGCTGGTCGGGAGGAAATTGAGCGTTATGCCGCTGAACACGGTGTGGTGTATCGAACTGACCAAAGCAACGAAGGGTTGGACTATACCCGTAACCGGATCAGACATGAAGTGATGCGTCCGCTCAAGGCATTGGATCAAAACACCTTGAAGCGAATCGAGGGGAGCCTTGATTTCCTTGAACAGGATGCGGAGGTATTGAACGGATTGGCGCAAGCGCGGGTTGAACAGATCGGTGACGCGAAGGTGATGAAGCTTGATCCGAACG
The DNA here is from genome assembly GCA_913057205.1 of uncultured Flavobacteriales bacterium. GTDB lineage: Bacteria > Bacteroidota > Bacteroidia > Flavobacteriales_G > Salibacteraceae > SHAN690. The sequence continues at coordinate 43,357 of CAJXNO010000018.1, read as the reverse complement.
AAAAATTGCTGTGGGCGGGCCTGCTTTACCATGGGTTTCGCGACGAAGGGTTGCAGCGTTCGGAGGCGGCAGAAATGGTGCTTGCAAACGTGGGCGCGCGTTGGGAGAAGATGGCGCACAGCTTTATTCGTAGTTCACGGCACATCAGCTTGCTCCCAAAGGAGCCCCTTGTTACGTTCAACAAGAAACTCAGCACCGATGAAGTTTGTGAACTCCCTATGGGAACGGTGACCTGTTTAGAACACCTCGGCGGTGAACCAAGTTTCGATCTAAGGAACCGAAAGGTCTGGCTTGCGATGCTTCCAAATCAACTTCCTTTGACCGTGAGGCCCTTGCATGAATCAGACGTTTTCACCCCACTTGGACTCAACTACTCGGTGAACATCCGGAAATACCTCCTTGAAAAAGGTGCGAGTTATGCCCACTTACGTCACACGATCGTTGTATGCAACCAAGCGGGAGACATCTGCTGGGTTCCTGAATGGCAAGTGGCAGAGGAATTCAAGTGGCAGAAGGGGCTTGAACCTATTGTTTCCTTATCTTTCGAACCGAATGGCGATTAAGTACGACTACCAAGAAAAGCAGTACCTCGGGTTCAACCGATTCGGCATCATGCGCCGAACCGTGATCGCCTTATTCTGTCTGATTTTCTATTACGCATCTGAGGTCGACGACCAGACCAAGAATGTCTTCTTTTTACTGGCCATTGTGGTATTGGTGCTTTCGCTTGTCTCGATGATGATCCAGCATTTGGAAACACGTTTGGAAGGAAGCAAGCTCACGCTGATCGGACCGATGACCTTCAAGAAGGTTGAGCTGGAAATGGATGGTTTGCGCGCTTTGGAGGTCAAGCCGTACTCGAAGTTCTTGCTGAACAGACCCATGTTCAACCTGCACCGCAAAGAGAGTATCCGATTCTTCACCTATGGAAAATGGTGCGTCGAGTTTGAAACGAAGAACGGCGAACGGATCACCCTAGGGACGCAACGCCCACAAGGTCTTTATGAGATCCTGAGCAAGTTTTTAGCGGAGGATAGCTCCTCGTCCCAAGAAGCTTAACCCGCTCAATCTTCGCGCAATTTCTTTTCTAAGCTTACCTTCAACCGCATGAAGAAGAAGATGCGATTTGCCACGAAGGCCATCCATGCAGGCCTCGACCCTGATCCTGCCACGGGAGCTGTAATGACCCCCATCTATCAGACCACTACCTACGCCCAAGCCAGGCCCGGTGATCACAAAGGTTTTGAGTACAGTCGGAGTGGTAATCCCACCCGGAGTGCCTTGGAGAAGAACTTAGCGGCATTGGAAAATGCACACTTCGGACTCGCCTTCGCAAGCGGTCTGGCGGCCATTGATGCTTGCATACGATTGCTGAATCCCGGTGACGAGGTGATCAGCACGAATAACCTCTACGGCGGCACCTATCGGCAGTTCACCCAGATCCATGATCGTTACGGCGTGAAGTTTCATTTCACGGGCATGGACCGCGTAGACCAGATCCTTCCTCTGATCAGCAACAATACCAAGATGCTTTGGGTAGAAACGCCAACCAACCCTACGATGAACATCATAGACATCAAAGCATTTGCTCAGGTTGCGAAGGAAAACGACTTGATCCTGGTGGTTGACAACACCTTCTCATCTCCCTACCTGCAAAACCCACTTGACCTCGGGGCAGGCATCGTAATGCACAGCGTTACGAAGTACATTGGCGGACACAGTGACGTGGTGATGGGCTTCCTGGCCTTGAACGATGAAGCACTGCACAAAGAACTGAAGTTCATTCAGAATTCAGCAGGAGCAGTATGCGGCCCGATGGACGCCTTTTTGGCCCTACGCGGTATTAAGACCCTTCACCTGCGGATGCAGCGGCACTGTGAGAATGGGTCAAAAGTGGCACATTGGCTGAGGAAGCACGATCGGGTCGATAACGTCTATTGGCCCGGCTTCGAGGATCATCCCAACCATGCTGTAGCTAAAGCGCAGATGAAGGGTTTCGGCGGGATGATCAGCTTTTCTTTGAAAGGAGATCAGCTGGAGGAAGCCTTCGAATTGGTCAGCCGATTGCAAGTGTTTACGCTCGCCGAATCGCTCGGTGGTGTTGAGTCGCTTGCAGGCCATCCGGCAACAATGACCCACGCATCGATCCCAAAAGAAGAGCGAGCAAAAACAGGCATTACCGATTCGCTGATCCGACTGAGTGTTGGGATAGAAGACGCTGATGATCTGATCGAAGACTTGGAGCAGGCGTTCTCTGCACTCCCCTAGTTGATCCGAATGGTGTCTCTGCTTACACTGAAGGCCGTAAACACTCCGAAACCCTGGCTCACATTGGAGTACACTTGCACAGGTTGAGAGAAAGGATCAAACGAACTCGATTGGTAGTCATCAAAGCTCTCTGCGTATTTGTAGTAGGTCTCTGATACCGTTCGCAACTCGCAGATTACATAGGCTGGAAAGAGCTGAAACAACTCTTCTTCAGCAACAGCATCCAACACACTTTTTGAGAATACTACGGGCAAGGTATAGGTCTGACCATTGAAGCGCTCATCATTGATCACGGTACTTGCGCCACCATCAAAGAAAGACTCCACCTCAAAATTGTATGGAATCTCACCCAAGTAGGCGGTATTGGTGAACTGGCCACTGCCCGTGTCGAAGGGTAACTCCAAGAAATAAAAGAGCCGAAGGTCATAGTAGTCGGTCTGGATAGGATCTTCAAACGTGACCATAAGCTCAAAGAAGTCTTGGTCCTCAATGATGGTTGAAGCGGTATCTAATCCGAGGATCGGAACAGGTTCAGGCAGAGAGTCCAAGGCTGTGATCGGTTCAAACCCTGCAGCCGTTGCCAAGACTTGATAGCTTACCCCCGAAACCGGCTTTCCCGTACCGCGATAGACCGGAAAACTAACTCCAAACGCTTCGTCGTAGACCTGGTCTAGTACTTCATAACTTCCGTCTGAGCCAGCAATGGTGATCTCACCGTTGAGTACGGGTTCCAACTCACCGGGTTCCAAAATGCCCTTGCTCTGGCTTAGGTAGAATCGCCAAACGCTGTCAGGATGCGCCTCAGCATTCAAAACCAACTTGCTGTCTCGCTCTGGAAGATCGATCTGCACCACCGTTTGACACGCACCCAGGATCAAAGCGCAGCAGAAGACCAAACAATATGTAATCTGTTTACCCATCAGAAACTGAAACTATAGGTGATGTAAGGAATGATTGGAAAAACACTCACTTGAATGAGCTCATTGGTAGATTCTGGTTGGCCATTGACTTCAGTAAAGGTTTCATCGAAATACAAGAAGAAGGGATTGCGTCGGCTGTAAGCATTGTATGCGCCTAAGCTCCATGTACGTTTCCAGTATTTGCGTTCCTTGTGAAAGTTGATGCCCACATCCAATCGATGATAAGGAGCCATGCGGAAGCCATTGCGTCCTTCGTAGTATTCGATCTCATCCAAAAAGGAACGTTGCGTATTGAAGGCTTGATAACGCTCAATCGGCAGGCTAACAGAGTTTCCTGTTCCATAGACCCACGTTGCTGCAACATCGATGCGATCGTTGAATTCATGGGTCAACACAAGGCTCAAATCATGCCGGCGATCATAGCGATAGGGAAAGGGGTTGCCAAAATTCAGCGCATCGAACTGACGGTTGGTCCAACTGAGTGTATATCCGATCCAGCCAGCCGTTTTACCCACCTTCTTCTGAAGGAAGACCTCTGCGCCGTATGACCAGCCTCGTCCCGTTTCCACCTGGCTTTCCCAATCTTGTCCACCAGTGAAGAAGCTCGCTCCTTCACCGTATTCGATCAAGTTGTTCATCCATTTGTAGTACCCCTCCACGCTCAATTCAATGTCGTTCCGAAAAGTCTGTGCCAAGCCTAGGGCCACTTGGCGCGAATACTGAGGTGGGATGCGATCCGTAGCCGGCACCCAAAGGTCTGTGGGTAAACCAATCCCAGCATTGGTCAGGAGGTGAATGTATTGCTGCATCTCCGCATAAGATGCCTTTACCGATAAGAATTCATTGATCAAATAACGCGCTGAGGCACGTGGCTGCAGTGCATAGAAGTGGTTGTCATGCGATAGGAATCCCGCAAAGTGTACTCCTAGGTTGGCCCTCAGACGGGAACAGATCTTGAAATCATCTTCCACATAAATGAAATACTCATGGGCGAAGACCTTATCGGCACCATAGGTGGTATCGATTGACTGTGCATTATTACCTGCGTCTGCGCTGAATACGTTTACTCCAGGGGTGAAGGTGTGATAGATATCCCCTGCGCCAAACTTGATGGCATGATTCGGAGTAGGCACGTAATCGAAGTCAATGCGGCCAGACCAATCATAAATCCCTGATAGGTAACTGAACGCGAAGGATTCATCGATGCTCGGGTCTGCGGGTTCACTGAACACCTCTGTAGCCTGACCTACAAGGAAGTCATAGCTGCTGTAGGTAGCGGTCAGGTTGGCGAAAAGCTTGCTGTTGATGACGCGATTGTAGCGCAGCGCCGTGGTGAGGTTTCCCCAGCCGAGCTCCGCACCGATGCGATCCGTAATACGTCGCCCGCCACCACCATCGTAGGACTCATCGATATCAAAATAAAACTGATCATCACCCAGGTAAGAGCTCAAATAGATGCGGTCCTTATCCGATATTTTCCAGTTCACCTTTCCATTGAGGTCATAGAAATAATAACCTGCGAGTCCTTCATTGCCCGCCTGCTCAAACTGGTTTCGGATGATGGGTCGAGCAAGGAAGTCGATGTAAGTTCGGCGACCCGATACGATGAAGGATGCTTTGTCTTTCACGATCGGGCCTTCCAAGGTGAGCTTTGAACTCACAATCCCCACTGAGCCGTTGCCATGGAACTCCTCCATGTTCCCTTCCTTCATGCGGATATCAATCACAGATGAGAGTCGACCACCGTAATGCGCTGGGAAGCCTCCTTTGATCAGTTCTACGCTGTTGATCGCATCGGGGTTGAACACCGAGAAAAAGCCGAACAAGTGGGTAGCATTGTACACTGGAACACCATCGAGCAGAATCAGGTTCTGGTCAGGTCCACCACCCCGAACGTATAGTCCGCTTGCTCCTTCGCTTCCACTTTGTACCCCCGGCAACAGCTGCAATGCTTTGAGCACATCGCGTTCACCCAAGAGAGCGGGAATGTTCTGTATGGTTTGGATTGGAACCTTGATCATGCTCATCTGGCTTTCTTCTTGGATCTTAACACTTCGATCTGCCTCAACCACTACCTCTTGGAGCTGCACCGCCCCACTCAATTCAAAGTTGATGGCTGTATCTTTTTGAAGATTGATACGCAGCAATTGTGCATCGTAGCCTACGAATGAAGCCAGCACCTCATGTTCTCCAGCGGGTAAGGTAAGGGAGTAGAATCCATAGACATTGGCCGATGTACCCTTGAAGTTTTTTTGCTCAAACACATTGGCGCCGATGAGTTTTTCTCCACTGGTAGCATCTTCTACAAAGCCACTGATCGTGTAGTTCTGGGCCGTCGCCACTACAGCAAGGAGTGATAAGATGATCGTTATGAGGCTTCGCATGTGGAGGATAAGACGAAAGTAATGCGGTGTTTGGCAGTAGAAAAGTTTACTCAAATTTGCGGAAATGGACGATACACCGAGGAACAGAGGGGAAATGCTTTCGTTCATACGAATGTTGCGGCTACCTAACGTATTGCTGATCATCGCATTCTTTGTGCTAGGAGATGTTGTTGTCTTGGATGCTTTGCGTGAGCGTCTTGGAGTACCAGCGCATCTAACATGGATAGACCGAACGTTGTACGTACTTGATCTATTGCTCATCACCTGGTTTGGTTACTGGTTGAATGACCTGCATGATCAGGCGGCAGACCGCATCAATCGACCAGAACGGCCGTTGTCTTCTGAGCAATTTCAACCAAGCCTGGTGCGCAGCATGGCTTGGGGCGCTTTTGTTGCTGGCATGTTGATCTGTATCTACCTCGGCGTTACCTATGGTGAAACACGATTCATCTGGATCTACCCTGTTGTGGGCATGCTTCTATGGCTTTATGCACGCTACGGTAAACCGATGGGGTTGATTGGGAATGTGGTGGTGAGTTTGCTGATTGCGGCGCTGCCCGGCATCTTAATACTTCCGGAGCTTGGGTTGATGGAGCAGTGGCGTGAGGCCTATCCTACGCAGTTTTCAGTATGGGTTGATGCGGTGGTAAATTACATCGGGTTGGTCTTTTTGATCAATCTTGCCCGCGAGGTAGTGAAGGATATGGAGGACGAGGAGGGTGATCGGGTGCAAGCGGGGAGGTCTTTGGTGATCTTGATCGGACAAAGGCCAACTGCTTGGATCGTTGTGTTCCTGCTGTTGATGGTAATTGCCTTACAATTGAGGCTTCAACTCATGCTAGGGAGCACCCTTTCAGGTTGGTTGATCACAGCGATTGTCACGGGATTATCGGCATTGGTAGTGATGCTTCTTGTGTCTAATCTGAATGCGCGTCGCCTATGCAAGGCAAGCAGCGTATTGAAATTGATCATGCTGATTGGTGTATTAGAATTGATTTTATTCCGCGGACTTCTTTAAAATAGCGCACTTCGGAAAATCTATTACTTTTCGACTCGAAACACCGACTATGAAATTGACTTGGAACAACCTATTGATGCTGAGCTTGGTTTTGACGCTCGCGGCGTGTGGTTCCTCAGGTGAAGGAGCTGATGACGCTGCAGCAGAAGAGCAAACCCAAGAAGAGCTTCCACGTGTTTTAGCAAACGGAACGAACCTCTTAGACCTCTCGGAATACTACCTACCCTTCTCTTTGTATGTTCCAGACAGCACAAAAGGCTATCCAGAAGTGATCGAAACGGGTTACGGCGAAACCATTGTTCGCGTAGGCTCCATGTACAACATGCTGATCGCAGAGGGTGGTGATGTAGCAGCGAAGAAGGCTGAGGTCATGGATGACCTGATGTACACGAACACAGTTGTAGAGGAAGGTGATGATTACTTTTTGTACAAATCCGAGATCAAGGATTCTTTCTTAGATCCTGAGTATCACTTTTATGCTGTGAAGCAGATCAACGGCATTCAATTTGAGTTCCGCGATAATAAAGACGAAGGTCCTTATGCAGAATCGATCGCTCGGTTGATGCTCGAAAGTGTGAAACATGTAAAAGCAAATCAAGCGGCATCGTAGCGCTAGATGAAATGGAATGCTAAATTTGAGCGACCAAGGAACCTTCGTAAACCAGATTCAAACGAAACCATCCCTCAGATGAGACTACTGTTAGCGTTGCTTTTCGGTCTTTCCGCTAGCCTGTCTTTTGCCGGCAATATTGTATTGGAAGGAAACTATCAGGGGAAAAACCTCTACGTCCGAAATCCATTTGCCGGTTCCGGTGTTGGTTTTTGTACCTACGAAGTAACCGTTAACGGAAGTGTAACAACCGACGAATGGAACTCCAGCGCGTTTGAGATCGACCTGTCGATCCACAACCTTGACTTGGGTGACCACATCGTAGTTGTGATCAAGCACAAAGACGACTGTGCACCGAAGGTGTTGAACCCAGAGGTGTTGAACCCGAAGAGTACGTTCGAAACTGAAAGCATCAGCGTTAGCAATGACGGTGTATTGAATTGGTCTACCAAGAACGAAGCGGGAGTATTGACCTACATCGTTGAGCAATTCCGGTGGAACAAGTGGGTATATGTTGGTGAGGTTGAAGGGGCCGGACGCACAGGTACGGTGAACAAGTATAACTTCAAGATCACCCCACATTCAGGTGAGAATAAATTCCGTGTGAAGCAGGTAGACTATACCGGCGTTCCACGCTACAGTCCAACTGCTACCTACCAATCAAGCGTAGCGAAGGTTGATTTCAACCCCAAGAAGGTAGAAGAAAACATCGAGTTTACCTCAGAGACGATGTACGAGGTATTCGATATCCACGGAAACATCGTGAAGAAGGGATACTCTTCTAAGATCGATGCAACCAATTTGAAGAAAGGATTGTACTACTTGAACTATGATAACTCCACCGAGGAGTTCATGAAAAAGAAGTAAGCAGGCATTACCTAAGTTTTGTTTTTTCCCCTCCACGTGAGGGGTTTTTTATTTTAGCTCCATGCGAAAGATCGAACACATCGGCATTGCGGTCAAGGACCTAAAGAATGCGAACGAGACCTACACCAAGCTTTACGGAAAACCGCCCTACAAAGAAGAGCGGGTCGAGTCTGAGGGCGTTGCCACCGCCTTTTTTCAGGTAGGTGAAAACAAGATCGAATTGCTCGAAGGCACGAATGACGATAGTCCGATCAGCAAGTACATCGCGAAGCGCGGAGAAGGGATCCACCACATTGCCTACGATGTATCTGACATTGAGTCGGAGCGGCAGCGTTTGATCGATGAGGGCTTCGAAGCCATTGGCGGAATAAGGAAGGGCGCAGACAACAAGCTGGTTTGTTTCTTCCACCCGAAGTCTACCCATGGCGTGCTCCTAGAGCTCTGTCAAGACCGACCCGAATAGGTTTTCCAAGGAATCAGCATCTGTCATGTGATAGGTTTGAATGCCACATGACTGAGCGCCCACCAAGTGTTGCGGACTGTCATCAACAAAGAGCGTCCGTTCTGGAACGAATCCCTGATCATGCAGCACGTGCTTGAAGATCTCCACATCAGGTTTCCGCATACCGACTTCATGCGAGAGGTAGGCCTTTTGGAACAATGACTCGATTTCTTTGCGTCCCGTTTGATCTTCCAGTGTCTTGCTGAAGGCGCAGTAATGGATGGCGTTCGTATTGCTGAGCAAGCAGGTAGAGTAACGTTGGGCAATGCGCTCCACCGTTTCAATGCGTCCCTCTGGAAAATCTCCGAGCAGTGCATTCCAAGCACTGATAATTTCCGCATCAGGAGCATAGGGAATGACCTCCTGAATGCGGGATACAAATGCGGCTTGATCGATGCGGCCCATCTCCAGATCATCGAACAACCCTGACTGCTGCATCTTCGAATACTGGGCATCAAAATCATCGAAGCCCAACGCCTGAAACGCATCTATGGTGCGTTGATAATCGATGTTGAGGATAACGCCTCCTAAATCGAGGATAACGGCATCAATACTTCCAAAATCCAGTTTCATGCGGCCAAGGTAATGTTCACAAAACGATTGGTTGATTACATTTGCGGCCCTTTTGAAATGCAGCCACTCAGTAGCGGCCACACCGCACAGATGAGAGCCGTTTCAAAAGTTTTATTTTAGTGGTGTGAGCTTTTATAAGCAACGCAACAGTATTGAACGGTTAACGCCTTTGGTCCTATAGCTCAGTCCCGATTGCCATCGGGATTAATGTTGGCGACGAAATCAAAGATTTCTGCCACCACTGAATTGGTTAGCGATAAGGACTTTAACATACTTTCGTGTGCTTCGGCACGCACTGGTCCTATAGCTCAGTTGGTTAGAGCACCTGACTCATAATCAGGTGGTCCCTGGTTCGAGCCCAGGTGGGACCACTTTTTATAATCCTTAATTGTTGAATATCAATGGTTTAGGATTATATTTTTTCAAAAGGCTCCAAATAAGCATCTAATTTTTCACTACTCAGAACACTCAATGTGATCGACGATTACAAACGTGAAGCATTGGCTTGTAGAGCCAGAGTACAGTTCCCATCTGAGAAGGTTATTCATGTCATGGAAAGGTTCGTTGAGTTCAGAGGTTAACCATCAACCATGCGAGTAGATAAAGGAAGTGCGTTTGTTGCTAAGGCATTTAGAAATTGGTGCGTAGACAAAGAAATGATATGCAATACATCCAGCTAAGTAAACCCGTGCTAAACGCTTACATCGAAAGGTTCAATAGAACCTTCAGAGAAGATGTGCTGGATACATACATCTTTGAAGACTTGCATCAGGTCAAGCTCATAGCTGAAGACTCAAGAGAAGATTACAACCAAAATCACCCGCACAGGTCATTGACGGAAATGAGTCCAGTACAATTCACAGCGAAGTTTTTAGGGACTAGAACCTAAGTATTGAAAGGAAGAAAACTATATTTTTCACTTTCTGAAGAAGGGGTAGCTACAAATACTGGGAAGGCTGCACGGAGCTAGCGATAATCAAAAAGTTTTGTTACTTCTTAACTATTTGAATCATTATTTCCAATCTTCCGACTTGATGGGTTTTCTAAACACATATTCTCCGTCAAAGATGTCGAGTACAAGGTCTTGTCCACGCTCCACCTTGCCTGAGAGTAGTTGCTTACTCAGTACGTTGAGTACGTTTTTCTGAATCAATCGCTTGATCGGACGTGCTCCAAACTGCGGGTCGAACCCTGCCTCAGCTAAGTGATCGATCACCTCTTCTGTTGCTGTGATGCGGATGCCTTGCTGCTTCACCTGTTTACTTAAGGCATTCAAGTGCATGCGTACAATGGCTTTCACATCACGTTTGTTGAGCGGTTTAAACACAATGGTCTCATCGATCCGATTCAAGAACTCTGGTTTTAAGCTAGCGCGTAGCATTTCCCTCATCTCCATCTCTGTCTTCGCCATGGTGATATCCAACTCTTCGTCTACTACTCCGGTGAAGTTGCGGTTGATGATGTCTGAACCCAAGTTCGAGGTCATGATGATGATGGTGTTCTTGAAATTGGCTACACGCCCCTTGTTATCCGTGAGTCGACCGTCATCCAAGACTTGCAGAAGGATGTTGAAGACATCCGGATGCGCCTTTTCGATCTCGTCTAGCAAGATTACGGAATAAGGCTTCCGGCGCACGGCCTCTGTGAGTTGACCACCTTCATCGTACCCCACATATCCGGGAGGTGCACCTACCAACCTGCTCACTGCATGCCGTTCTTGGTACTCACTCATATCGATCCGCGTGATGGCCAGGTCGGTATCAAAGAGGTATTCTGCCAACGCTTTTGCCAGTTCGGTTTTCCCTACACCGGTGGTCCCCAAGAAAATGAATGAACCGATGGGTCGGTTGGCATCTTGGAGTCCACTTCTGCTCCGACGCACTGCATCGGCTACGGCTTCTATGGCTTCATCTTGACTTACCACACGCTTGTGCAGTTCGTTCTCGAGGTGCAGGAGTTTCTCCGCCTCACTTTGCAGCATTTTGGTTACCGGAACTCCCGTCCATTTCGCTACCACTTCGGCAATGTCTTCGGCATCCACCTCCTCTTTGATCATCCGTGAACCGCTGGTATCCATTTCACTCCATTGTTCCTCCAGCGTTTTGAGGTGCTGTTCTGCCTCGGATATCTTACCATAGCGGATTTCAGCAACCCTGCCGAGGTCACCGCTGCGTTCGGCTTGATCTGCCTCAAGCTTAAGTTCTTCGATGCGCTTTTTCTCTTGTTGAATGCCTTCAACCACTTCCTTCTCGCTCTCCCATTTGGCTTTAAGCCCATCACGCTTTTCGCGGAGGTCTGCCAATTGCTTCTTGAGCTCGTCCAGCTTCTTCTCATCGTTCTCGCGCTTGATGGCTTCTTGCTCAATCTCGAGCTGACGAAGCTTTCGCTCAACTTCATCCAGCTCAACAGGCATGCTGTTGATCTGCATGCGCAACTTGGCCGCAGCCTCGTCGATCAAATCGATTGCCTTATCTGGCAGGAAGCGATCGGTGATGTAGCGCTGACTCAACTGCACCGCTCCGATGATGGCTTCGTCTTTGATCCTAACCTTATGGTGGGTCTCGTAGCGTTCTTTAAGTCCGCGAAGGATACTGATCGCATCGTCTTCTGCAGGTTCATCTACCAACACGGTTTGAAAACGTCGCTCCAGTGCTTTGTCTTTTTCAAAGTATTTCTGGTACTCGTTCAATGTAGTTGCGCCAATAGCTCGTAGTTCGCCGCGCGCTAAGGCAGGCTTCAAGATGTTTGCTGCATCCATGGCGCCATCACCTTTGCCAGCACCAACGAGGGTATGGATCTCATCGATGAAGAGAACGATATGGCCGTCGCTGCCCGTGACTTCTTTCACCACCGCCTTCAAGCGTTCTTCGAACTCACCTTTGTACTTCGCACCGGCCACAAGTGCGCCCATATCTAGGCTGTAAAGCTCCTTATCCTTTAGGTTCTCAGGCACATCGCCATTCACAATACGATGCGCTAAGCCTTCTGCGATAGCCGTTTTACCTACACCTGGTTCTCCAATCAAGATCGGATTGTTCTTGGTACGTCTAGATAAGATCTGCAGCACCCTTCGGATCTCCTCATCCCTGCCGATGACCGGATCGAGTTTTCCACTTCTTGCTTGTTGGTTCAGATGAATAGCGTACTTGCCCAGTGCATTGTAGGTTTCTTCGGCCGACTGACTGGTCACCTTAGCTCCTTTCCGCAGTGCTTCGATCGCCTGCAAGAGGTCTTTGTGGTTTACACCACTATCCTTAAGCACGGATGAAGCTTGGTCATTGACATCTAAGAGCGCCAGCAAAAGGTGCTCAATGGATACGAACTCATCCCCAAGATCCTTCAATTTGTCTTGCGCCTTGGCGAGGACTTGAGATGACACTTGACTGAGGTACTGCTTTCCGCCTTCTACCGACGGTAGGCCATCTATGATGCGCTCTAGGGTTTGCGAAACCATGTCTTGGTTCACCCCTAATTTCTTGAACAAAAACGGTACTACGTTCTCATCCAATTCCAGTATCCCTTTCAGGATATGGCTCGGCTCTATCGACTGGTGTGACTTTGACACCGCCATCTGCTGTGCTCGCTGCACCGCCTCTTGAGCCTTCAATGTAAACTTGTTGAAATTCATGTTTTATTCGTTTTTCAATCCTTGGTTAAACTTCCCACCGAACCTCTACCGAAACACTTCATCCCGGTAGAGCCTCGATCGAAGGACTTGCTCATTTGAAAACAAAGAACAATCCAAAGGCATTTAAAAGGATCTATAAAGGACAATTTGTCCCTATCCGAATAAAATCACCGCCAAAATGTCTGTAAATAACTAATAATCAACTAGCGAAGTCTGACCATAAGTCCCATACGCATCCATCTACCCGGCATTGGTGCATTGGCTGCCTCAATGTAATCCGTATCGAGCACGTTTGTGGCATCCAAGCACCATTCAAAGCGCTCCTGGGCATATTGAATATGCGCATCCAGCAATACATAATTTTGGTATGCCACTCGGTCTAGGTAGCGCGCATTCAAGCTTATGGCCCAATGTACACCTAGGTTCAAGCCACCATTCAAGGTGAGTTGATGGCGTAGGTTATTTAGTGCGTAGCGTGATATGCGAGCATCAATGGATTGACGCTGCATGTCCAAGTAAGTGTAGCCCACCCTCAATTGACCCACTCGAACACCATCATTTGAAGCGCCTATGGGCATCCAGGTATAATTGACATCCACACCGTTCGTGACCACGAACTCATAGTTTTCGGGTGTCCATGCTTCCGTTTCTGAAGATCTTACCCAATCGATCAGATCCTGAGAACGCTGGTTGAAAAACGATGCTTGTAACAATTGGCCGCCGTATCCCCATTTCAAACCCAACTCAACTTGATCGCTTTGCTCTGGCTGTAAGTTGGCATTACCCACATTCGTTGGTCCGACGTAATAAAGGTCAGTAAACGTGGGGACCCTGAAGGAGCGCCCGGCATTTCCAAAGACCGACCATTGCTCGGTAACCGCATAGCTCGCCTCCATCGCTGGTAGGATCTGCACTCCGTAATCACTTGAAACATTGATATAAGCACTGGTATTGAGGGCTAGCTTTTGTTTTAGCAAATAAAGCCGGTTCTCTACGAAAAAGCCCCCATTATCCCTCACCCAAAGTCCTAGGTTTGAGCTATTGATGGCCTCACGTCTATACTCCAATCCGGCACCAAAACTGCCCACTCCATACGCATAGGCGCCGTGTATCTCACCGCCTTCAACATCGGTACGATGGCGATTTTGGAAAATTTGAGGCTGCGCTCTAAAGAGGGTGTAGGTATCAAAGTTCTTGCGAGAATAGATGCGACTCGTCAGTTTGAATCTTCCGGTGGAAAGTTGATGCTCCAAGGCAGTGAGAAAAGTAGTCACTCCCTCTTCGCTGCTCGAATCGATCGGAAACGCGTAGAAACCGCTTGCTCCGAAGGTATTGTTCACCACATTAGCCATCGCCTTGAAGTTTCCGAGTTGCGTGCGTGTTTCGCCTTGATAGAAAACGTTGTTTCGGTCGAGATCGGTGTTGGGTCGGTAACCCGTACTTTGCAATCTACCCAGCGAAACCAAGTGTCGAGACTGCTCCGTTCCTAGGTGGGCGGTGGTGTTCACTTCATACCCACCATAAAACGGTTGAACAGAAGAGTCTGCAGCGTCTTGTGCAACTGAACTAGAAACGGTCCATTCTGCTGTTTCAGCAGGTTTCGTAATGATGTTAATGACTCCACTAAAGGCATTCAATCCATAGCGTGCTGCTGCTGGACCCTTGATCACTTCGATCTGTTCGATCGCCTGGAGATCGATGCCTAGGTTCATATTGTGGTGCCCTGTCTGTGCATCTATCGCTTTGATACCATTCACCAAGATCAAAGTCTGATCAAAGGTTCCACCGCGCACGCTCACATCGGCCTGCGCACCGAAGGCACCACGCTGCCGGAAGTCCAGCCCGGCCACATACTGCAAAGCTTCGTTCAGACTGTTTACTGGCAATGCCTCGATCTGTTTTCGCGTAATCACCTGAATGTTTCGTCCCGACTCCATTACAGAGGATTCGAGCCGATTTCCGGTGATCGTGAAGGTTGAAAGTGTATCTACATGCTGACCGCTCAGGGAGAACGAATAGGTCAATAAAATCAGGGCTCCGTAGTGTTTTATCATGAGATTTTGGTTGGCGGCGCGAATATATCTTTTCAATGCTACTTTGAACCCTGCTTCAAAGACATCTGATCACTGCACAGAATCCGCATAACTCCTATATTGCCGGCCAATATGCATCTACACGAACCTTTAATCACGAATGACGCCACTGTCTTGGGCATTTTGCTCGGACTGCTGGGCTTGATTTTTTATACCAACGGAATCAATACGGGCGCATGGAAGAAGTTCTACACCTATGTTCCCGCTCTCTTGCTCTGCTATTTTCTGCCGAGTATTTTCACTTCATTGGGCATCATCGCTCCGAAATGGTATGATCTTTCCGCTGTTGCAGACCATCTGGTACAACTGGGATATGCACTTCCCTCGAATTGGAGTGCCAAGGACCTTGAGGCGGGCGTAGAGTCCTTGGGATTATCAGCAAGTGATCTATCCGCATTCAAGAAGGAGAGCATGCTCTACTTCGCTGCCTCTCGTTACTTTTTGCCTGCCAGTTTGGTCTTGCTCACCTTGAGCATTAGCATCCCTGAATTGATCAAACTCGGACCAAAAGCATTGATCATGTTCATCACTGGCACCATTGGGGTGGTGATCGGCGGTCCATTGGCCATTCTAGCCTTCTCCGCCTTCATGCCTGACGTAGTTGGAGGTGCTGGACCAGAAGCCGTGTGGCGTGGCATGACCACCATTGCGGGAAGCTGGATCGGAGGTGGTGCCAATCAGGCAGCCATGTTTGAGGTGTTTCAACCATCGTCTAAGCTCTATTCCATCATGATCACGGTAGACGTCATTGTTGCCGAGATCTGGATGGCCTTCTTGCTTTTGGGTGTTGGACGATCAGAATCAATCGATCGCTTCTTCAAGGCCGATGCAAGCAGCGTGACCAACCTCAAGAACAAGATGCATGAATTCAGTCAGCGCATCGCACGCATTCCTTCCATGACAGATTTCTTCATCATCTTGGCGATAGGTTTTGTGGCGACGGGTGGAGCGCATTTGATCGCCGACATCATTGCACCGTACATTGCTGAAAACCTACCCAGTTTGAAACAATTCAGCTTGGATTCGAAGTTCTTCTGGTTGATCGTTCTGGCTACCACCTTTGGTTTGATCATGAGTTTCACGCCGCTCAGGAATTTCGAGGGTGCAGGCGCATCCAAGATCGGAGGAGTATTCATCTACTTTTTAGTAGCCACCATTGGAATGAAGATGAACGTGATGGAGATCTTCTCTAACCCAGGAATCTTTCTGGTTGGATTACTCTGGATGGCCATCCATGTGCTGTTGCTCTTTGTTGTGGCAAAACTCATCAAAGCGCCATTCTTCTTTTTGGCTGTGGGTTCAAAAGCCAACATTGGTGGAGCCGCTTCTGCACCGGTAGTAGCAGCAGCCTTCCATCCCTCTCTTGCCCCTGTTGGAGTTTTGCTTGCTGTATTGGGATACGCGCTCGGCACCTACGGAGCCTATATCTGCGGTCTCTTGATGCAGATGGCTGCGCCTTAAAATCAGAAGATCACGAAATACAGGATAAAGATCACAGAGAAATAGCGCGCGAACGCTCCTGCTGAGTAGAATACAGCGCTGGGCTTATCCACAATCAGAACCAAAATTGGAACTGCGATGAACAGCAGGAAGAACAAGTAAGGCGGCTTGTTGAATCCATCTACTTCAAACGATCTGAAATCCTCATCCACCACCCAGATCTTTGGGACATCACGAAAGATGAAGGTCTCCGCCAAACTCACATAAGAATTCACCGATATCCGGTTGGCAGGCTCTGTACCCAACACCACTTTTTCACCCCCTTTCAATACAAGTTCGTAGCCAGTGGTAGCTTCCATCCCCATGGCATGAAATACGATCGGCGATTTTTCTACCACGAAACCCTCATGCGTGCGGTTTACAACAAAGGCATCGATCAGAATGAGAAAGAAAAAAACCAATGAGAGGTAGCTCATACCCATCGTCCAAGGATAGAGCACGGAGCGCTTGAACTTAGAAAACTCTCTAGCTTCCCGCTGCATGCGCATGGCTTCATACTTGCGAGCTTTCTCACGCGCAGTTTTGATCGCCTCTTCACGCGACATGTTCTTCCGAGCGGGATCACGGTTCGCTTTTGCAGGTTTGCTGCTAGCCTTTTTAAAATCGAATTCTGACCATTTCTTGTCTGCTGTCAAGATCACATCGTAAGCCTTCTTGACCAACAGAAAGCGTTCATGCGCTTGAGGGTCGCTGTTGAGGTCAGGGTGATAGCGCAAGGCAAGCCGTCGATAGGCCTTTTTGACCTGATCCAAGTCTGCCTCGGGGGTGAGTCCTAGGACCTCATATGCTTTTGAGAAGCGTTCCACTACTAGATAAACGAATGTAACCCAAAAGCGTTGGCAGCATGGGTGTTAACATCCAATTATCTTTGAACCACAAACTGAAGCATTGACATGTTCAAGGTAGGTGAAAAAGTACGTGCAGTGGATGAAGCTGCGGAAGGAATCATTGAAGCGATCGATGGCGCAACCTACTATATAAACGTGGATGGAATGACCTTTCCATACGATCAAGATGAATTGGTACGGGTTGAACACGATGACCTCATCAAGCCACACCTAGAACGCGCTACGCTCACTCCAAAGGAACGAGAAGCCGAACGTGCGGCTCGAAAGAAGCTCAGAGGATTACAAGATGCAGAAGATGCCACTTACGAACTCGACCTGCACATCCATGCCCTTCTCGATCGGTTTGAGCATATGACCAATGGTGAGATCCTACAGTATCAGATGACCCGCTGCCGTGCCTTTCTTCGAGAGGCCATAGAAAAGCGCTATCCGAAAGTGGTGATTATTCATGGCGTTGGTGAAGGTGTACTCAGGTCTGAAGTACACCGTTTCTTGGATCAGCAAGACCACCTGAGCTACCACGATGCCCCCTACCGCACCTACGGATTTGGAGCCACGGAAGTATTGATACACCGCTAATAGCGTACATTTGCCGTGTTGAAACGACCTGTCGCTGTTCCGAGTAATCGGAATGGAGGAAAGTCCGGACTGCACAGAGCACCGTGCCTTGGGAAACCGAGGGTGATGGCCCTGCCATCAGCAGCAAGTGCCACAGAAAATAAACCGCCCCGTGTATTCGGGGTAAGGGTGAAAACGTGAGGTAAAAGCTCACGCGTTTCTCGAGCAATCGGGATCTGGGTAAACCTCGCGGGCTGCAAGACCATGTAAACCCACGTTTGAAGGCTGCTCGCCTGATGTGGGAGGGTAGGTCGCGTAGATAAATGACAGGTAGCTGCCTCAAAAGCAGCCACAGAATCTGGCTTACAGTTTCAACATTTTTATGGTCCCGGCGCAAGTCGGGACCTTCTCTTTTCTAGTCGTAGCTGATGCGCTGGTGGTAGATCCCCTTCAGCGCTCCCTTGAGCACTTGCTTGGCGGCGCTCACATCCTTGAACGTGATTGGTGCTTCTTCAAACTGTCCGTCTGTCTGTTGGCCATCGATGATGCGTTCCACCAATTGATCGATGGACTGGTGATCAAAACTCGAGAGGCTTCGTGATGCAGCTTCCACAGAATCAGCCATCATCAAAATGGCCTGTTCCTTGGTGTTGGGTCGTGGGCCTGGATAGGTATATACTGATTCATCCACTTGGCCTTCCCCTTGTTGATCGGTCGCTTTCTTTAGAAAATAACGCACCTTGCTGGTGCCATGGTGGGTTTGAATGAATTGGATGATGTCAAAAGGCAACTCCGCCTTGCTTGCCATAGCAATTCCTTTGGTAACATGACCGATGATGATCGAGACACTCTCATCTGGCTCTAAGTCATCATGGGGATTGTTATCTGGCAACTGATTCTCGATGAAGAACTGTGGATCGTTCATTTTGCCGATGTCATGGTACATCGCTGCCGTGCGCAACAACACCGGACTCCCTCCTATTCTTGCA
Organism: uncultured Flavobacteriales bacterium; assembly: GCA_913057205.1. Classification (GTDB taxonomy): domain Bacteria; phylum Bacteroidota; class Bacteroidia; order Flavobacteriales_G; family Salibacteraceae; genus SHAN690. The sequence goes on along the minus strand of CAJXNO010000018.1, from coordinate 24,599 downwards.
GCTACCTTTTCCGCTAGGTTGGCTACCTGCAGAGAATGCTGAAAGGTGCCGGGCGCCTTTACGGCCAATTCTTTCAGAAGCGGTTGATTGCTATCTGAAAGCTCTAATAAGGTGGTCTCAGAAATGTAACCGAACACCTTTTCTACCAGATAGATCAAAGGAAAAACCATCATACACAAAAGGCCATTGATGGCAAACCAACCGAAATAAGCATTGGAAACCCCATTGAAGTTGCCATTCTGAGCAAGGCTGATGACCACATAAATGATGCTGTAGCCTGCAAATACCAGCAACGCCGTACCCAAAGTTCTTGAGCGCTTGGTGGAAGAAGATTGATACAGTGTCGCAAAGGAGATTGCGCTGGATTGCAGGACGATGTACTCCAAAGGATTCGAGGAGAAGATGGCCGTTATGAGTACCAGTGCGAAGAAGGTGAAGATGGAGACCCTAAAATCGAAGAACATGCGCATCAACAAGGGCGTGATCCCAATCGGTATGGCGTAAATGGATAAGGTGCTGCTGCTGTGTGCGATGGATGTAACCGCAAAACTCACCGTAACCAGAGAGAGCGCCAATGTGATGGGACGAGGGTCGTTAAAAAGTCTGTCTTGACTGAGGTACACAAAGAGCATCAGCAATCCAAGCAAGATGACGACGATCCCCAAGGACCCGATCAATGACCATTGGAAGCCCGTTTCTGAAATTGTACGGGCCGCGTACTCTTGTTTCAAGCTCTCCAGTACTTTGAAACGTTCTGGCGTAACCACCTCCCCTTCATCGATGATCACTTGTCCACGGTTCATCTTCCCTTCCAGAAGAACCATGTCGTCCAGCTTCTTTTGGATCAAACGAGAAGTGATGCTGTCATTGTACACCAAGTTGGAGATCAGGTAGCGTTTGCTCAAATCTTGGGCGCGCTGCATGCACACGCTATCCGTAAACTGCTCGGTGAAGTCAACTACTGCTGCCAGTGCGTCAGAAATCATCATGGCATCTCCAAAAAAGACTCGCTCGAGCTGATCAGATCGATCGAGGTAAACGAAGTCGGTTGACTTGAGAGATCTTACCACACTATCTTGCCGCAAGATTCCTTTGCTCAGAAGATCGGCCATCCTTCGCAGGTGCGCGGTTCTGAAACTGTCACACGGAGCCAAGGAATCCTCCATCGCAAGCCATGCTTCATCGATCCGGTGTAACGTTTGTTCGGTCACCGCTCTGTTCAGTGTAAAGACGGGATATTGCTCAGATCGGATGCGTTCTTCTTCCGCTTTGAGCTCTTCGTTGCTCTTCCTGATCCCAAAATCAAAGGGCGCGAAGAGCTTGTCGTGCTTCCAAGGTTGGTTGAGCTGATACTCGTACTTGAAAAGGGCATCTTTGGGAAGGAAAAGAGCGATCACCACCACCGCCAAGATGAACGCTATACTCCGCTGTATGAGCGGATAGTTTCTGATGCGATCTTTCCAGTTGAGTTTCACTTCGAGCGAAAGTAGCACAACCACAACAATCGATGTGGCGCTTGAGGAAGCGATAGGAAAAAACTCCTTCGAGACTGCTACATTTGCGGCTCACAGATCGTACACAAACCAAGAAATTCAAAATAGCGATGAAAGAAGTAGTAATAGTAAGCGCGGTTAGAACGCCCATGGGCAGTTTCATGGGAAGCCTTTCTCAGATTCCAGCGACCAAGCTTGGCTCCGTTGCCATCAAAGGTGCGGTTGAGCGCGCCGGTATTGATCCGAAGCATGTTCAAGAGGTTTTCATGGGAAATGTGTTGCAAGCAGGAGTTGGTCAGGCACCAGCGAGACAAGCAGCGCTTGGAGCAGGCTTGAGCAGCGAGGTTCCTTGCACCACCGTGAACAAGGTATGTGCTTCAGGCATGAAGGCCATCATGCTAGGTGCACAGTCGATCATGGCAGGCATCAATGATGTGGTAGTGGCCGGTGGAATGGAAAGCATGTCGCAAACTCCTCACTACACCGCCCTGCGACCAGGACAGAAGTACGGACATGGAAAGATGGTCGATGGTATCATCAACGATGGCTTGATGGATGTATACACGAACCAATTAATGGGGAATTGCGCTGAGCTTTGCGCCAAGGAGCACAACTTCTCGCGCGAAGACCAGGACAACTTTGCGATTGAGTCGTACAAGCGTTCTGCAAAGGCATGGGAGAATGGCTGGTTCAAAGAGGAGATTGTGCCCGTTGAGATCCCACAGCGTAAAGGAGACCCGATCCTATTTGCGGAGGATGAAGAGTATAAGAATGTGAAGTTTGAGAAGATCCCTCAATTGAGAGCGGTTTTTGAGAAAGAGGGAACCATCACTGCAGCAAATGCTTCTACTATGAACGACGGTGCCTCGGCATTGGTTATCATGAGTGCGGAGAAAGCCGCTGAACTCGGACTTAAGCCTTTGGCTAAGATCCGCTCATTTGGTGATGCAGCGCAAGACAGCGAGTGGTTCACAACGGCTCCCTCCAAAGCTATTCCTGTGGCACTTGATCGTGCTGGCATGAAGGTGGAAGATGTTGACTTCTGGGAATTGAATGAGGCCTTTTCCGTAGTGAGCCTAGCGAATGTGAAACTACTTGGATTGGATCCTGCTAAAGTTGACGTGCACGGTGGAGCCGTTTCTTTGGGTCACCCACTCGGTAGCTCAGGAAGCAGGATCATCGTTACCTTGATCCATGTGTTGAAACAGCACGGCGGTAAGATAGGCGGTGCAGGCATCTGCAACGGCGGCGGCGGTGCCAGTGCGATGATCGTTGAGTTGATGTGATCAGGACAGTGAATGAAAAGCCAAAAGGAACTTCGATTGGAGGTCCTTTTTTATTTGGTCGCAGCGGAGATTCGCTGGTCTAAGACGCCTTTTTGCATCAAGACATAGAAAGATTCCAAAGGAGCCTTCGCTTTGGAGATGACGACACCTTCGCGTGTGCCATTGACCGCAAAACTTGCGAACGGGACCTTCCTCTTCATCCGCTTATCCTCCCCAATTTCTGCCGTATACATGGCGATTTTACTTGCTAGTTGTGCTTCCTGGATCTCTTCATCTCCATAGTACAACTCGAAGCGTTTACCTTCCGAAACATTGGGAGGAATATAGATACAACCATACTCATCCGCGGTCAGCTGGACCTCTCCTCCATCGGGTCTGAAATAATAGACATTGCCTTCGTAGTCATCTGGAATGACCACCGTTAACGTTGGACGTAGATCAGGCGGAAAGTAGGCTATCCAACTGCTGGAAGCCGCTAACAATATGGTCAGCGAGATGATCAAGTTCAGACCGCTTCTTTTGCGATGCATGCTGAACGCGAAGGCGAATGAAACACCCAGTGCATAGGAAAACGGTAAAAAGAGTAGAAAAAAGAAAACAGCAGCAACAGTAGGGAGGTCACGCAGCATGCCATGGAGCAAAACTACGAGCGCAGCTACCGTAAGGATATAGATTCCCCAACGCATGATTGACCAATGACCACCTTTCACGATTGGTCAAAGGAAATGAAAAACCGCTAGCGCAATGCGCGAAGGATGTCGTTACCGTTCGCAAAGATGAGTAAGCCGAACAGTAGGATCATGCCCACCATTTGGGCGTATTCCAAGAACTTGTCTCCCGGTTTGCGTCCGGTGATCATCTCGTACAACAAGAACATCACGTGTCCGCCGTCTAAGGCAGGAATAGGCAGAATATTCATGAAAGCAAGGATCAACGACAAGAAAGCCGTCATGCTCCAGAACACCTGCCAGTTCCAAGTTGCTGGGAAAAGTCCACCGATGGCACCAAAACCTCCGATCTGAGAAGCACCTTCCTTCGTGAAGATCAACTTCATGCTGGTGATGTAATTCCCCAAGATCTCGCCGGTCTCGTTCACCCCTGCTGGAATCGCAGCCCAAAAACTGTACTTATAGGTCTCGGTTTCCATGAAGGCAGACATCGGGCGAACGCCGAAACCGACGGTACCGGCTTCGGTTACATCCACGCTGAGTTCAGTAGTATCGCCACCGCGCAGCACTTGCATGTTAACGGTTTGTCCCTTATTCGATTGAAATGCCTTGATACCCTCGATCGGTCCAGGAGTGGGTTCACCTGCAACGGCAATGATGCGATCATCTTTCTTAAGACCCGCCTTCTCTGCATTCTGTCCGGCAATCACACTGTCTACCTCGAACGGATACTTCGGTGTAAAGAGCATTTTAACCTCATTCTTTAAAAGCACTTTTTCAATGGAATCAGGTAACGCTACGGTCATCCGTTCCCCATCGCGTTCTACCTGTAATTGGCGTGCTCCGTTGATCAATATCTCTTTGCCAAGGTCTTCATAGTAGCGGACCTCACCGTCCAACACATCAACGATCCGATCGCCATCTTGTAATCCGTAAGGCGTCAAGGTGCTATCCACGTATACCCCATGCGTCATATTCTCCAAAGGCAGACGTTCTTTACCCCAAACAAAGAGTACCATGCTGTAGATCAAGAACCCAAGGATCAAATTCACGGTAACACCTCCGATCATGATGATCAAACGCTGCCAGGCGGGCTTGCTTCTGAATTCGTAGGGTTCTGGTTCCTTGGCCATCTGCTCCTTATCCATCGACTCATCGATCATTCCGGAAATCTTGACATATCCGCCCAAAGGCAGCCATCCCATTCCATACTCGGTTTCTCCCTTCTTGAATTTGAACAGTGAGAACCAAGGATCAAAGAAGAGGTAAAACTTCTCTACCCGCGTCTTGAACAATTTGGCAGGTATGAAGTGCCCCAACTCGTGCAAAACGATGAGGATCGAGAGGCTCAAGATGAGCTGGGCTGCTTTGATGAGAAAATCTTCCATATTAATTGATCCATTCGCGCGCTTTTTGTCGCGCTTCTTTATCTATTTCCAAATAGTCTTCTAAGCTCGGTTGTTTTGAGAAAGCGGTGTTCTGAACCGAGTGATTGATCATTTCATTGATCTCCAAAAATCCGATCTGATCCTTTAAGAATGCCTCAACCGCAATCTCATTTGCAGCATTCATCGCACATGGAGCGGAACCGCCTTTCTCCATCACCTCATACGCCAAAGCAAGGTTCTTGAAGGTGGATGTGTCTGCTTGTTCAAAGGTTAAGGATGGATAATCCATGAAATTGAAGCGCGGAAAATCGGTCTTCAACCGCTCCGGATAAGCCAAAGCATATTGAATCGGAAGCTTCATGTCTGGCAATCCCATTTGCGCCTTCATGCTTCCATCTTCAAACTGCACGATGCTATGAATAATGCTCTGCGGATGCACGATGACATCGATCTGATCAGGTCGTAAGGCAAACAACCACTTTGCTTCAATCACCTCTAAGCCCTTATTCATGAGCGTAGCGGAATCGATCGTGATCTTGGCACCCATGTCCCAATTCGGATGCTTGAGGGCTTGTTCTTTCTTGACATCCTCGAGCTCGGTTCTTGTCTTTCCTCGGAACGGTCCACCAGAGGCAGTGAGATAGATCTTTTCAATGGGGTTGTGGAACTCACCCACCAAGCATTGAAAGATGGCGCTGTGTTCAGAGTCTACCGGGTAAAGGTTAACCCCTGCTTCACGGGCGGCTTTGGTTACCAGTTCTCCTGCTACAACCAAGGTTTCTTTGTTGGCCAATGCGATGTGCTTCCCTGCCTTGATGGCGCGCATCGTAGGTTTCAAGCCTGCGAAACCAACCAATGCCGTGAGTACAATATCAACTCCTTCCATCTCTACCACCTGCTCCAGCGCTTCGCTGCCAGCGTAGGTTTTGATGTCGAGGTTCCACAAGGCATCGCTTACTTTCTGGTATTGCGCTTCATCACCAATCACCACGGCATTCGGACGGTAGCGCTTTGCCTGCTCGATCAGAAGGTCGGCATTTCTCCCTGCTGTAAGCACCTCTGCTCTGAACCGGTCTGGTTGCTCGCTGATGACCTCTAGGGCCTGCGTACCAATGCTACCGGTACTACCGAGTATGGCTATTCCTCTGGTTTCTTCCTGTTCCATAAAGGGCTGCAAAGATGCGTTTTGATCGTGAAATCAGATCAACAAACAATGTTAATCAGACCATTGTTGAGAGAATCTTCTCAGCAATCGCACGGTCGTTGCTTAAACGTGGCAACTTGTTTTGTCCACCCAGCTTTCCTTGAGACTTCATGTAAGCATTGAATGCGCCACGCGGAACAATCGTTGTCTTCAACGCTTGCAGCACCTTCCCTTCGATCAGGTCGTCATAATAAGGATTGAGTTCTCGCATGATGCGGTCTAGCTCTTTTGCGAAGTTTGCTGACAAAGTTTCGTCAGATTCGATGAGCCATTCGTGGTAGGGCAATCCTTCGGCCGGACTCACCTGCGGAGCTACATGAAACTCTTGAATCGAACGTCCTTCCATGGCACAGACCCTGGTCATGGCGTTCTCAACCTCTTCAGCGATCACATGCTCACCAAAGGCGCTTATGAAATGCTTGATGCGACCGCTGACCACAATGCGATAAGGGTCTTTAGAAATGAATTTGACTGTATCTCCTATGAGGTATCCCCATAGACCGCTTGATGTGTTCAAGACAATCGCGTATTGCTTATTCAGCTCCACTTGATCCAAGCGAAGTCGGTCAGGATGCTCAGCATGGATCTGATCAAGAGGAATGAATTCGTAGAAGATACCAGCGTCTAGGTTCAGCAAGAGGCCTTCAGAACGGTAGTCATCTTGATAGGCGATGAATCCCTCAGAGGCGGGATAGGTTTCAATGGTATCGATGCTGTCGCCGATGAGTTGTTCAAGCCGTTGCTTGTAGGGCGCATAGTTCACACCTCCGTGCACAAAGAGGCTAAGGTTTGGGAAAACCGCTTTGATAGATTCCTTTTCGGTTTGAGCCAGCATCCGTTCAAAGTACATCTGCACCCAAGGAGGAATACCCGAAATGAGCCGCAGGTCTTTAGACTTGGTTTCATCAACAATCGCATCCACTTTTTTCTCCCAATCTTCCATCCGATTCACCTGCCATGAAGGCAAACGGTTGGTTTGGAGGTACTGAGGAACATGATGCGCAACGATACCGGAGAGTCGACCTACCTCAATCCCATGTTTGGTTTCAAGTTTCGGACTTCCTTGGAGGAACATCATTTTACCATCTACAAAGGACGCATTGCCAGATGCATGGATGTAGCACATCAGCGCGGATCGGGCGGCTTTGATCTGAGCATCGATGCCTTCCTTACTCATCGGTATATACTTCACGCCAGAGGTGGTGCCGGAGGTTTTACAGAGGTAGGCGGGTTTACCTTTCCACAGCACGTCTGCTTCACCATGCACTACCTGATCAACCCAAGGACGAAGCTGCTCATAATCCCTCACCGGGACGGCTTCTTTCCATTGTGCATAGCTCAGGGCGTTAGTTATGCCATGTTCCTTACCGAAAGAAGTGGATGCGAGCACACGCTTCAAATAAGAGAAGGTTTTCTCTTGCTGTTCAAGGGGATGATCTGACCATTTCTTGATGCCTGCAACCTCTCTTTTTGCCAGCCACTTTGCTGCGTACGCCTTTAGTCCCATAGGGCCACGAAGTTAGTGCGCAGAAGCTTAGAGGAGTCCCAGGTTGGTGCGAAAGAGTTTCACGGCAATGGCCAGTAGGATGATACCGAATACTTTACGCAAAACGGCAATGCCGATCGGGCCGATCAAACGCTCAATGCGTTTGGTATTCTTTAGGACCAAGTAGACCAGTAGGATATTTAAAAAGATGGCCACAACAATGTTCTGAATGGCAAATTCTGCGCGGAGCGACACCAAGGTGGTCATACTCCCCGCCCCTGCGATCAAAGGAAAAGCGAGCGGAACGATGGATGTACTGCTGACGTTGGCTTCAGCGTTCTCATCGTCTTTGTAAAGTTTAATTCCTAGGATCAACTCAAGGGAGAGGAAGAACAGAATGAACGAACCCGCGATCGCAAAGGAATTGATGTCGATTCCGATCAATTGAAGGATCTCATCCCCTATGAACAGGAAGGCGATCATGATCACCAGAGACACGATACTGGCCTTCTCAGACTGGATGTGTCCGGCCTTCTGTCGCAACTGAATAATGATCGGAATCGAACCAATGATATCAATCACCGCAAACAAGACCATCGTTGCTGTGCTAATCTCTTTTAAATCAAACATTTATAATCTATCATCAAGTATTTTATTCGGACTGCAAATGTATGCTTTCTGAGGCGATTTTTTACCCTTACAACCTTTCTCTTGAATAGCACGTCTAGGTTTTAGCCAAAACCTAAAAATTTCCCCATCAGTTTACTACTTTTGAGCACTACTGGATTGAAAATTTCGACCGAAAACTTATGCTGCATCATCGTTTCTACCTAGGCCTTGCGTTACTCGCATTGAGTTGCGTGATATTGCCATATCAAGCTCAAAGCCAATTCACGTTACAGGACAGTATGCAGTTGCATTACCCACTTGATGGAAACGCACTCGACGAAAGCGGAAATGGTTTTGATGGAACGATCTGGAAAGCGGTCCCCACCACTGATCGATACGGAAACGATAGTTCCGCATATGATTTTGACGGTGCTGGGGATTGGATTGACTTAGATGAGACGTTTGATTATCAGGAGAGAACAGTTACGGGTTGGGCGTATACACGTGATACCACGGATGACCAATTCATCCTCAACCAAGACGCAGCAAGTCTGACGTATGGAGCATTTGCATACAGGTATGACGAAGGAGACATTAAGGCTAACGCCGGAGGCGAAGGTGCTGTGGTGATCTCACCTTTTGATACCTTGCCAAGGTGGACACACGTTGCCATGATCAGAAATGCAACTACCAGTTTTTACTATCTCGACGGTGAACTGTTCTATACGGGGACGCCGTCTGGCAATGGAAGTTTTTCCTTCCCCAACGTTAATTTCGTCATCGGTGTAGATCGAACGGAAATGAATCGATTCTTCAACGGCAAAGTAGACGACGTGAGGATCTTGAGGTCTTCCCAAATCCTGCTCGACACCATTTGAACATTGCTTGGAGTGCCGACCTTGGTGTAGAAGCCACCTATGTACTGACGGCAATGGACGGGAGTAAAGTGGTTGAACTCACCTCCAAAGATCAAATCATAGAGATCGACCTTCGGTTTATTGCGGCAGCTACTTATGTGCTGCACGTAATCCACCCTTCACGCCATGAAAGCTACCGCATCATAAAACAGTAATTGACGAAGCCGCAAGCTTACGTTAACTTGCGGATCGTTATCTGTTTACGATGAAACCAATCCTTCTTCAATTGTGCCTTGGTCTGCTCCTGCTTATTCCTAGCCTATCAAAGGCGCAGATCATGAGCGATTCCATCACACGTGTAGATGAAACCTTTGGCTACCGACTCTACCAAGGTCCGATGGAAATCGGCATAAACAGGATAGAAGCGCTAACAAAGAACTGTCCACGCGCTTGGAACATTTACAAAACAGGCAAACAAACGGAAGCATTTGGATTGATGTTGGCGAGCTGTGGTGTAGTTTGCACGGCAGCCGCATTGGGTGGCTATTACTTTAGCGACCAACCACTCGGATCAACTCCATTAATTTTCGCAGGAATCACCATGCTGGGACTCGGCATCCCCATCAACATCGGTGGATCGAAGAAGGTAGAATCCTTCGTCTATGTCTTCAATAAAGATTGTGTTGTAAAGCAATAAGACTTCTTATGGCTGATCTTCAACCATCACATCGGGTTTCCGCATCATCGCCTCAATGGCATCAATGCTTCTTGGAGAGCTGTTTGAAAGGATCATCGCCTCATCTTCCGTAATCAAGATATCGTCTTCGATGCGCACGAAGATTCCCCACCATTTTTCATCACATGGTGATCCCTCTGGAATGTAAATGCCTGGCTCAACCGTAATCACGTCTCCTGGCTTCAGGGCAGAATAGATGCCAGCATCATGCACATCCAGTCCAAGGTAATGCGATGTACCGTGCATGAAGTAATCTCCAATTTCAGACCACTCTTTGATGATTCCGAGTTTGATCAACCCCTTACCAATCATACGGAGCGCCTCTTCATGGGGTGTCCAGAATTTATATCCCGGACGAGCATATCGTATCGCAACGGTATGCGCATCCAGCACCAATTGATATACCTGACGTTGTTCATCTGAGAACACGCCATTGACCGGAATCGTACGTGTAATATCAGCCGCATATTGCTCATACTGAGCACCGATGTCCATCACAACCAGATCACCAGGAATCAGCACGCCTGAATTGTCGGTATAATGCAAGATTGCTCCATTGTCACCACTAGCAACAATGCTCGGAAAAGCAGGTCCGTCTGCCCCATTGAATCGAAACGTGTACTCGATGATGGCCTGCAATTGATTCTCTGTCATACCGGGTTGAATGCTCCTCATCACATTGTTGTGTGCTTCGCAGGTTATGTCTACCGCGCGCTGGATCATCCGTAACTCCTCTAGCGATTTCTGTTGCCTCAAAAAAGCAAAGAGATCCTCCCCCTCATTCACCAAAACGGGTCGACCGGCACGCTCACATTTATTGTAAAAGTGATTGATCAAGCTCATGAGATCGCCTGGATGGGTCAGGTCATCACCCTCCACAAAAAGGTGACGGTTCGCAAAGACATGCTTCAGTTTATCCCAATCCAGCTGAAGCGGCTTGAACTGCGTATTTGACCAAACGGCGCCTACTCCACTGATCTCTGCTGCTTCCTCAGCACCAAGCATCTTACCCGTCCACATTTCTTTCTTCGGGTCCTTGTCTTCTATGAACAAGATCTCCCGGTACCATTTGTCTTCAATTCGGATGGGTTCTTTGAAGAGCAACAACATGGCATTTTCTTTCTTGATGCCTGTGAAGTAGTAGAAATCAGGATCTTGATGGTATGGGAAATGGATGTCGTTCGATCGCGTTTTTAGCGGTGCACTAAACAAGGCGACTACGCTGCTATCCGGCAAGGTGTCGCGTAAGCGTTCTCTGTTCTCAGCGAAGAAGGTAGCGCTGAGTTCTTCCTCAAACGGAGGCAGGCTGACGAGGTTTTTAAGGGGGTTTTGAGCGGCACTTTGTTGAGCGAACATCACTCCGTTCCCCAGCGAAAAGGACAATAAAAAAAGGCTTATAATCGAACGCATATGCTTTGTGACGGTACAAAGCACGCTCAATTCCCTTCATACCAAACCGCACCACAAAGGAGATTATCAAAACCTCACTGTGAGCATCTAGGTACAAAAAAAGCCCCGAAATCGGGGCTTGCAAAATTCGTTTTGGAAACGATCTACTTAATGTAGCCGTTTGCACGTGCATCACTCAAACAAGCCGCTAGTCCACGCTTGTTGATGTGGCGAATACCAGAAGCACTCACTTTCAAGGTAATCCACTCATCCTGCTCTGCGTCATAAAACTTCTTTGTCATCAAGTTGACATCGAATCTACGCTTCGTTTTGTGGTTGGAGTGTGATACGTGATTACCAACCATTGCTTTCTTTCCTGTGATCTGACAAATTCTCATGATTCCTCGAAAATTGGGGTGCAAATATAGGAGTAACTTTTATTCTATCAGTGCCTTCTGGAAAGAAATTCCGATTTCCTTCAAAATCTCCTTGCGAAGTAGCTGTAATGCTTGGAGGGCGGACTTTCTGATGTTGCGTTCACGGTTGGTCCCCATGCGATAACGTAGTGCAAAGCTTCTGGATGGACCTGCAACACCGATCCACACCGTTCCCACAGGCTTCTCTGGGGTACCACCATCGGGTCCGGCAATACCCGTGGTTGCGATTGCGAAATCGGTATGTAAGCTACGCTTTACCCCCTCTGCCATCTGGATCGCCACTACTTCGCTCACTGCCCCGTGGTCTAAGATATCCTGCGCACGCACACCCAGCTGTTGGGTTTTCACTTCATTGGCATACGCGGTAATACTTCCTTTGAAAAAAGTACTGCTGCCCGCAACGGAAGTGAGCAAGTGTGCGATGTATCCACCTGTGCAACTTTCAGCAACCGACAAGGTGAGGCCTTCCCTTTTCAGAAGTTTACCCACCACTTCCTCCAATTGATCACCATCATAGCCAAAGGCATAGTCATCGATGAGCGGCAAGAGGTCAGCAATGTAAGCATCGATCCGTCCAAGGATCGTGGCCTGGTGTGCACCACTTCCTGATATCCGTAAACGAACAGCTCCAACAGAAGGCAGGTAAGCTAACTTCAAGCCTTCATTTCTAAGACGAGCCTCCCAGTCGGTAATGATTTCCATCAATGAACTCTCACCGATTCCTTGAGTATGCACGGTGCGGTGAGCGACGGTCTCATCGATAAGCCGAACGTTGAGTCTTGGAAGCAATTCATCGGTAAAAATGCTCTTCATCTCAAACGGGACACCTGGCATGGATACAACCACGGTACCGCTGCGCTCAAAGAGCATCCCGGGAGCAGAACCATGTGCGTTGAACAACACCTCACATACGGCAGGTATATCCGCTTGCTCCGCATTGATCGGGGGCATCTGAATTCCCCGTTCTTCGAAATGAGCCTGTACCCGATCCAAAACCCGTTGATCGGTCTTCCATCCGCCTCCAAACCATTCCTCTAAGGCTGGCTTGGTGATGTCATCTTGCGTTGGACCGAGTCCACCCGTGAAAATCATCAGATCAACCTTACCCACGTGCGCATCGAGCTGGGCATGGATGGCTTCTTTGGTATCTGAGATGGTTGCCATCTGATCTACTTGCAAACCGATGAGCGTCAACTGCTCAGCCAGCCAGGCAGAATTCGTATCAACGATCTGTCCGATCAAGATCTCATCACCTATGGTTATGATGCGTGCTTTCATGGCGGCGTAAAACTATATAATGTCTAGGTTTGAGCGATTCAATTTTATTCGGTATGCAAGTAGAGGAAAGCGAGTTGGTGCTCAACCCTGATGGAAGTGTTTATCACCTCAAGTTGAAGCCAGAACACATAGCAGACGATGTGATCTTAGTGGGCGACCCCGGACGAGTGGCCCTGATCTCGGAACGGTTTGACGCCGTAGAGCATCGGATCGAGAACCGGGAGTTTATTACGCATACGGGAACCTACAAGGGCAAACGACTCACCGTTCTGGCTACAGGAATCGGCACAGACAACATCGATATTGTAGTGAATGAATTGGATGCGGCGGTGAACTTCGATCTTTCAGAACGCCGGATTAAGAAAGAACTTCGGCGTTTGAACCTGATACGTATTGGCACCTGTGGTGGACTCCAACCCGACCTGGCAGCAGATACGGCGGTGATCTCTGAATTCAGCATCGGACTGGATGGTGTTGCACATTTCTATGATCTCAACTATAACGAAGGAGAACACCTACTGAAAACAGCGTTTGAAGGTTTCCTGAGTGATGAAGAAACATTAGGCGAACCTTATGTAGCTCAGGCATCAGAAGAATTGGTGAAAAAACTGCGACACATCGGCAAGACAGGTATCACCCTCACTGCCAATGGATTCTTTGGTCCGCAGGGTAGACAGTTGCGACTACCCATCGCTCGGCCGGGGTTCAATGACAGCATCCACCGCTTTGAGTACGGCGGTAGGCGCATTATGAACTATGAAATGGAGAGTTCAGCGCTCTTTGCCTTGGGTAAGGCACTCGGACACCGCTGTGCTTGTATCTGTTTGGTGGTGGCCAATCGAAAAGCGAAATCCTTTAGTACACGCTACAAGGAGGCGATGGCGCAACTCATCGATCAAACCCTCGATGCCATTGTGGGGTGAACCATGCTTAATTAACAAGGTTGATGTTAATAGCTCCCCAAAACCTAAACCTTGCGGGCTCCAAACCCCCGTAATTTTGATGAACCATGCAGGAAAAGCATCAACTCAGCTCCCTCATCCAACTGATCGACGATCCAGACGATCATGTTTTCGAACAGGTGCGTACAGAGTTATTGGCCATGGGTGAGGTAGCCATTCCCAATCTGGAAGAAGCTTGGGAGTCGAATCTTTTCGGCTTGGTCTTTCAACAGCGCATCGAACAGTTGATCCATGAGATCCAGTTCGAAAGCTTGCTAACAAACCTGAAGGCATGGGCTGATGCTGGTGCCAGCAACCTCCTCGATGGAGTCATCATCCTCAATCGTTACCAGTATCCAGACTTCGATCAAGAGGCTATGCTGAAGAAACTGGAGCAGATCCAGCAAGACATTTGGATCGAACTGAACACCAACCTTACCGCATTCGAGCAGGTGAAGGTGATCAACCACATCTTGTTTGAGATCTACGGTTTCTCTGGGAATACCGCAGATTACCACTCGCCCAAGAATTCGTTCTTATCCGTGGTATTGGAGACCAAGAAAGGCAATCCTTTGAGCTTAAGTCTGATCTATTCGATCATCGCGCAAAACCTTGATCTTCCGATCTATGGGGTGAATCTACCTCGGCACTTCATCTTGGGCTACTTGGATCGTTTCAGTCTTTACAAGACCAATGATATCTACACCTCCGATGTCCTCTTCTACATCAATCCTTTCAGCAAGGGAACGGTCTTTTCCGGTAAGGAAATCGACTACTTTTTGGAGCAGTTGAAAATGGAGCCTAAGAAGAGCTTCTATCAACCCGCCAAGAATACCACCATTCTAAAGCGTGCACTTAACAACTTGGAATACAGCTACCGAAAGGTGGGCAACGAAGAGCGCATACGAGAAGTGCATCGGATGATGGAGCAATTGAAGGACGCAAGCTCCGAAGACGAACAAGCTTAAGAAACGTTCATAGCTACAATGACTTAGGTCAGGAAGTGCTTTTTCCTTGAACCTAAAGGAGGCAAAACCGTTATATTTGACGCAGTATTATTTCGAGGCTTTTCCACCAGGCTTCATGAATTTCTTACCCTAAAATCCGTTTAATGGAAATCCTCATTTTCTTCTGTGCTCATTGGTATTTGAGCCTTTTCACCCAAACCTTTTTTCATCATCGATATGCCGCTCACCAAATGTTCACTATGAGCAAAGGTTGGGAGCGCTTTTTTCAGGTGATTTCGTTCGTTTTCCAAGGTTCCAGCTACCTCAGCCCAAACACTTACGGCATTCTTCACCGCATGCACCACGCACATGCGGACACCGAATTGGATCCACATTCGCCGAAATACGATAAGAACCTCTTCAGTATGATGTGGCGGACGAAGACCATCTATTCGAACATCTTCTATGGCCGAGTGAAGATCGATCAGAAATGGAAAAAAGACCTGCCGGAGTGGTTTGTATTCGAACGATTTGCAGACGCTTGGCCGATCCGCATACTTTGGGGTGTTTTCTATATCTGGTTCTACGTGGAGTTTGCTACGGCATGGTGGATGTACTTGTTACTTCCAATCCACTTCATCATGGGTCCAGTACACGGTGCAATCATCAACTGGTTTGCACACCGCTACGGCTACACCAACTTTGAAGTAGGCGATACTTCCAAGAACTTGCTACCCTTCGACTTCTTGATGTTAGGCGAAAGCTACCACAACAACCACCATAAGCACGGTGCCCGTGCCAATTTTGGTGGCATCCGCTGGCATGAGATCGATCCGGTATACATCGCCATCAAGGTGATGGATAAGCTCGGTATCATCCGACTCAAGCTTCAGGCTAGCAAGGCCTAGACGTTTTCATGCGATCCAGCCGAGTAGGCGTTTTAATGTCTATGGCTTGTTCGCCTTGGTGCTTCGCATGCTTTGCTCAACTTGAGCGTATCTATCTCTTTCCTGGACAAGGTTCAGACGAGCGCATTTTTCAAGGCCTGCATTTCGACTCCGTCCGATATGAAGTAATCGCGATAGACTATCCTCGGCCTCATCGAGGTGAAAGCATGTCCAGCTATGCAGATCGGCTCCAGCCTCAGATTGATACGGCACTACCCTATACCTTCATGGGTGTATCGCTGGGTGGAATGATCAGCCAAGAGCTTTGTCGGAAACTTGATCCGGAGCAGGTCATTGCCATTTCAAGCATTACAGAACGGCAGGAACTTCCTCCCTTCTACCGCAGCCAACGCTGGCTTCCCTTCTACCGCTTAATGCCCGCTGGGATCATCAAAATGGGTTCTCGCATAGCGCAACCGCTATTTGAACCTGACCGGAAGGCTTTTGCCCCCCTTTTTCGTTCCATGCTGAAGGATAAGGATGCTAAATTCATCAAACGCGCCATTGGAATGATTGCTGCCTGGCAGCCTCCAGAACACCAGAACAAGGTGATCCACATCCATGGGGATGATGATCACACCTTACCCATCCGAAGGTCGGGTGCTGATCACGTCGTAACCGGCGGCTCGCATATTATGGCACGCACGTGCACCAACCTGCTGCAGCCAATTCTAAATCGCTACTTGTCTGAATGAAATTGACAATCCTCCAGCTGAGCCCGGATATCGCTGATCACGAAATGCTCTTTCTGCTGGTTCAGATCGACCAATAAGTAGTGAATGAGGTTATTGATCTCAATATCGGAGAGCTTTGTATTTCCCTCCATCTCACCATCGTATTCGATGCCGTTCACGGTCATCGGTCCTGCAATCCCATGCCGGATGATGCAGGCCAGGTCTTCTTTGTGTTTCACCACATAATCTGCATTCGCCACAGGTGGGATGAGCTCACCTAGTCCTTGTCCATTCTCCATGTGGCAGCTAGCACACTCTTTTTCGTAAAGCTTTTGACCTTGGTTTCGTGGTTTGTAATCGCAGGCATCAAACACGGTAATACCAGTCAATGCGAGGAGCAAAATGACCCATATGCTTTTAGCCCTGCGGTTCATTCAGCAAGAATTCCAAGTCGAGCATGAGTTGGTCTACTTCTTCAGGATTGGTTCCATCGTAAATACCCCTGATCTGGCGGTTCTTATCCACCAGCAGAAAGGCACCACTGTGTGCAAACCCACCGGGAGCTAATTCATCCTCCTGCGCAGCGATCATGTAATGCTTGGCCATGCTGTAGATGCTGTCCCGATCACCGGTCATCAAATGCCATTTTGTAGATGATATCCCCAACTTATCCGCATAGGTCTTCAATCGACCAACGCTATCCCGCTTTGGATCAATGCTGTGCGATAGCAACAACACATCATCGTTTGTCTCAAATCGATCATAGATCCGTAGCATTTGCTGCTTCATCTTGGGACAAATGGTTGGACAAGAGGTGAAGAAAAAATCGGTGACGTAGACCTTACCTTTTGTCGTGCTTTGATCAATGCTATTACCGTCTTGATCTACGAATGCAAAATCTCGGATTGTAGTGAATACGGTATCGGTTTGCAATACACCATCAACAATTTGGTCTTCAACGGTGTACGGGCCGAGCACTGGAAGTTCTTGGGTAGGCGCTTCACAGCCTGTAATCACCATACCTAAAACCGCTATAAGAAAAAGGGAGTACCTATTGCTCCAAATACCCTGCTGCATCCTCTATACTTTTCTCCATATCCAACTTCACGCGCTCGATGTATGTGCGCTGCTGTTCATAGTAAACAACAGCTGAATCCATCGGATGTTCCTCTTCAAATCGCGGCTCATAGTCTGCCATCCACTGCATCATTCCTTCATAGGCATCATCCAGCGACTTGATTCGATCATTGATCACACCGATCTCATTAATGGCTGAATCTGTTGTATCAGCCTTCAAATCCTCGCGTAAGTCTTTCAAGTCGGTAGAAAGCTCTGTAATCTCTCCCATGCGCGGCATCACCTCGTCGTGCAAGGCAATGGTCACCTTCTTTAGTTCTTGGACTTTCTTTTCTTGTGGATCAGCACAACTGACCAACAGTGTCGACAAAAAGAATAAGGATAGGGTTATGTACTTCATCTCTTTAGGTTTTGAATTGCCAGCCACGCCATCAAGCCACTTCCTACAGAAAGGCAAGCTTCATCCACGTCAAAGGTAGTGGTATGTACTGCACTTGTGATGCCTTTTAGCTCATTGCGCACACCGAGTCGATAAAACGTTCCTGGTAAGGTATGGGTGTAAAAGCTGAAATCTTCGCCGGTTGGACGCATCTCTAAATCCACAACGTTCTCCTTTCCCAGGTATGCCTCTGCATCTGATCTGGCTTGATCAGTCAGTAGTGGATCATTGTATACAAAAGGATAGCCCTTTTCGATCTTGACTTCACAACTTGCTCCCATGGAGCCTGCTGTTTGTTCAGCGATCTGCCGGATTAACTTATGGGCCTCTTCTCTCCATTCCTCATCATAGGTTCTGAAGGTTCCTTCCAGCTTAGCCTCATCGGGAATGACGTTGGTTGCTCCGTTGGCATTGAAGCATCCAAACGACAATACGGTCGGTAGCAAAGCATTACTTCGTCGGCTAACAATCTGCTGTAAGGCCACAATAATGTGTGAACCGATCAAAACGGGGTCGATGACCTTGTGCGGAAGTGCGCCATGACCTCCTTTACCCTTTACGGTCAGGTAGATCTCATCGCAGCTCGCCATGTACTTCCCTGCGCGGAAGCCCACTTTACCTGCCTCTAGGTCAGGAAAAACATGCTGTCCTAGAATGGCCTGAGGTTCAGGATCCTTCAAAACTCCATTCTTAATCATGATGGAGGCTCCTCCAGGAAGCTTCTCTTCACCCGGTTGAAAGATGAACTTAACCGTTCCTGCAAAGGACGATCGCAGATCATGCAAGATCATCGCCGTACCGAGGAGCGATGTCGTATGTACGTCATGCCCGCACGCATGCATCACTCCGGAATGCTCGGAGCAATAGTTCTTATCGCTTTTCTCTTGTAGTGGAAGGGCATCTAAATCAGCCCGCAAAGCCAACACACGATCAGAATCTCCGTTTTCACCTTTGATCAAGGCAACAATACCCGTTTCAGAGTGCAACTTGGCATCGATCCCGTAGGAATTCAGCTGTTCTAGTACGAAAGCTGCGGTCTGATGCTCTTGAAAGGAGAGTTCAGGGTATCGGTGTAAGTGCCTGCGGACTTCAACCAACTGCTCTTGCAATTCATTTGCCCGTTGTTGGATCTGTTCCTTCATCAAGCGCTGGCTTTTGAGAAGAAGATCAGTTTGATTGCCATTAGAAGCATCAACACACCAAAGACGCGCTTCAGCATCAATTCACTCACGCCAAGAGATACTTTGGAACCCAAGAATCCACCCACCACAAAGCTCAAGGCGATGATCACTGCAAACTTCACGTTCAGTGCTCCAGCTTTGTAATAGTTGAACGCTGCAACGGCTGCCACTGGAATCACCAAAACTCCAAGGCTAGTGCCTTGTGCCTCATGTTGGTTCATCGCTAAAAAGAAAACCATGGCAGGAACCATGATCAATCCACCACCGATTCCAAAAAGTCCGCTGAATATCCCAGCAAAGAGCCCAATCAGTATGAGGATGATGATTTCGTTCAAGGTCATTTAGAAGTCTAGTCCGAACGACAAATGCGTCGTAGGATTCAAAAATAAGCCGTTTTCTATGCCCCAAGCATAATCAAAGCGTACGAAATAACCCCAAACCTTCGCTCGGAGGCCCCAACCTACCCCACCGATGAACGGATCGGTCTGGTTCTCATAAGTCACCGTTACTGAGCCATTGGTTTCTGTGATGCGGTTAAACGCATTCTCTTCTGAGTAGGGTGAAACGCCCGTCCATGCCGTACCCACATCGGCAAAACCGATCACCTGAAAAGTAGAGAGGAACTCGCTTTTCAGTGGTTTGTTGGTGAAGTAACGCACCACCGGCCAGCGGAGCTCGCTGTTCAGCACGCCAAAATTGTTGCCGTTTCTCGCGTTTTGCACGAAGCCCCGCATGTTGGTTGCTATGGTTTGGAAGCGATAGCCCTGGGTTCTAGATACATCATTGCCAAAATCAAAGCGTTCTCGGTTGCCCAAAATGATCCAGTTGTCTACACTGCCCATGTAGTAAACCAGCTTTTGCGGACCAAAACTTGAACTCCCCGCCAAGCGATTAGCCCAGATCAACTCCCGGTGGATCGGTATATAGTTTCGAAGATCGAGTCCAGTTACATACAACGAAGACGATGGATCTACGATGTTGCGATAGTGCTCACCGAAAACCTTCAAACGTGTACCACTTCGGATATTCAACGCCATATCAAGCGTGTTATCAAATATGTACTCCAGTTTCACACCACCCCAAAAGTCAGTCTCATCGTCCTGCTCTAAGCCTTGACGGTCTTGTCCTAGCGTGATCAAGCGATCGTATCGCCCAGTGGCGGTGAGTTGAACCGATTGCACCTCATCGATCGGGTAACGAAAGATGCCTCGTGCTTGATAGATCTGCACCCGTTGGTTCAAGGGCAGGCTTTCGATAGTGGTCAAAGCCTGTCTTTGGAGGATGTACTTACGATCCAGTCGCCTCGACCGATCCTCTAAAGAGATGAAGTACTCCGTTCCATCGCTGTTGAAGGAGTAACGAAAGCCTCCTTCGAGTTTGTAATCTTCGAACACATCCAGCATTCCTACCTTCAGGAAAGTTCCTAATCCAGGATTGATGAAGGGACCGCCATTGAAAGGCTGGTACAGATCAGTAGCGTAATCGAAATCCATTTGGGTGGTGAGATCGGTAGCCGCAAAAGCAAGGTCATAATTCCGCATCACAGGAAGCACGAAGGGGGTGTCATCGTCCTGTTTGATCGAATCACGCGGAATCAATACTGTGTTGCGGCTTTCCCCGTTGTCTTTGGCCGCATCCCGCATGGACTCCTCATCAAATTGATAATCGAAAATGTTGATGGTGCCATCGTCTATCGACTTACTCACCGCATCCTGGTCAAAGACTTTCTTTCGGATGATGGTGATGCCCAGCGTATCCTCTTGCAAGGGTTCTGCAGCACGCTCTGCGCGCTCTTCTCTGGCTTGATCGATCAACTCGTTTTGCTTGAAGTTCGAGTTGACTGGAAGAAAAGGCTGGGTAACCTCATCTCCTTCCTTGATCTGCATGCTATAGCCACCGTCGTATAGAAAGAGCTCAACCAGCTTCTCTTCACTCGCTTCGTAGTCGAACCCTGTTAAATTCCTTGGATAACCCGTTAACGCTTCTGTTCTAGCGTAGTAACGATAAGTGATGGCGGTATCAATAGATACGATCGCACTATCCATTTGTCCGAAATACCGGTTTCTGATGCCACTTTCATCGCTTTCGAACATGAACGACGTATTGTTCAAGCGCAAGGGTTTCCGTTCATTGCTTGTTGGGGACTGCGTCAAATTCATGGCCACCTCACCGTCTTCTACCGGAAGCTTGTAGATGTCCATGGTAGGAAGAGGTGCATAGCTCAAATTGTCCTTGGCAAGATCAATGGTGTCGTTGGCTCGGTTGGATGCGAAAAGGACTTCCTCCTCGTTCAGGAATACTGGATATCGATCATCATAGATATCTGCTGTCAATTGCTTCTGGCTGTTTGCAGCGATGCTGTAGAGGTAGATATCTGTTTGTCCTCCGTTTATAGCAGAAAATAGGATTTGTTTTCCATCAGGAGAAAAGCTCATATCAAGAACCTTCTCCAAGCGCAACAGCTCGATCTTTCCTGTTTCTCCTTCCTTTGGATCGATGCGATGCATCCACAGTCGACCACGGCGCTCAACGATCACATGCAGCTCGCCGGTTACTGGATTCCAATCCATTACCGGGTAGGAGGTGTCGTAGATGTGATCTAATTTATGGCCTTGGCGGTAACGCTTGCGTTTACGGTCTTTGCTAGCGTCGTAGATGAACACCTTCATCTTGCTTTTGACGTTGGTTACGTAGGCAAGGTACCTTCCATCTGGACTGATCCTAGGCTCTGTGAAGTCTCTGCCTTTTCGACTTCTTATATACAGGAATGGCTCAAAGTCTTGTGTGCCTTCGCGGTCACTTGCATAGCGCATCTCGAAATAGCGCTGCGCATCTTCCAGCAAGGTCTCCATAGAAGTACCCAGTACAAAGAGAAAACCAGACTCAATGCTCCTGGTGACCCGTGCCATGTACATGATGTTGGGGATCACGTTGGTCCCGTAGGTCTCGCCGATGTAATACCAAAGCGACCTTCCTGCCACCGCGGCATCTTCTTCGCCCAGTCGGTTAAACTTCTTGTAACGATCTCGGTAAACCAAGTCGCGCAATCGATCGTCTGCCTCGATATCCCACGGTCTCGCTGCATACTTGGTCAAGCCGGCTATGAACCATTGCGGAAAGTTGATCAAAGCGTTGTTCTTGATCATCTCGCGCCAATTCTCTCCGAAAAGCATCTGTCCGATCAACACTTCAGCAATGCCCTCGCGGATCTGCTGTCGGTATGAGTTCAGGTCGCCATCGAAGTAAACGAAGATCTTGGATCCCGCAATCTGGGTGGTGCCACCGATGTTGGATTCATCCGTTTCCGGAATCCCCACGTTGGACTGCCGGAAATGCTCCAGTTTCTGATATACGACGAATTGGGTGCGTTCGCGCTTCATGGAGTAATCAAAGAATTGCTCCATTTCATCGATCATCTCACCAGCATTCTTCGCAGTGAAGACGGCGAGGTTCTTATTCCTGCCATAGAAGAAAACCGTAAAGTGATCGAATTCGTATTTCATCCAATCGAACTGCTCATATTGAATCCGGTTCTTTCCAAAAGGATGGTGCATCCCGTGGTAGAACTGCGCGCGCAGTTCACCCGCCAAGAGCAAGGAGGCGACTAGAGTCGCAAGCCGCAATGGAATCCTTCTACCTTTGAACATCATTGATTAAAACAGAGCGAAGCTCTAAATGTAACAAGCCTTAAGCACATCATCCTAACAAATTAGACGAGTAATGGTGCACATTCGCCAATTCACCTTCAGTCCTTTTCAAGAAAATACCTACGTCCTCTATTCAGACCAGAAGAACTGTTGGATCATCGATCCGGGTTGCTATGACCCCATGGAAAAACAGGAGCTGAAAGCATTTATTGCCTTTGAGGGCTTGACCCCTACCCGATTATTGAACACCCACTGTCATTTAGATCACGTGTTCGGGAACGCATTCATCCATTCGGAGTACGGACTATCACCGGAATACGATGAACGCGATGAGCCAACCATGAACATGGCAGGAGTAAGTGCCAGCATGTATGGAATTCCAGGTTTCGAAAGCTCTCCTTCATGTGAGCTTCATCTTTCTGAGAAAGACCAGCTTGATCTGGATGGTGATCGATTCGAAATCCGTTTTTGTCCGGGACATGCACCAGGGCACTTGGTATTTATCCAGCACGAGCAGAAAATGGTGATCGGTGGCGATGTTTTGTTTAGGGAAAGCATTGGCCGAACAGACCTTCCGGGTGGAGATCATGGGACTCTTTTAAATTCAATCCGAGAACAGCTCTTCACATTAGATGATGATTACACGGTCTATTCAGGCCATGGGCCACAAACGACAATAGGACATGAGAAAATTCACAATCCCTTCCTCTGATCCCAAACTTCTAAGCTTATTTGAACCAAACTTATTTGACCCATGGAATTAGAAATCAATAAAGTCTCCGACTTAATGGAGCAACTTCAAGGCTTTATCGTTGAATATGGCATGAAGCTACTGGGTGCTGTAATTGCACTCGTAATTGGATTATGGATTATCAATGGATTGGTGGCGCGTCTTAACGATGTGATGAAGCGGAGAGAAATGGATCCCAGCTTGGTTCCTTTTATACGCAGTGTTTTGAGCATCGTACTTAAAGTAGCCCTTATCATCAGCGTGGCAGGAATGGTGGGCATTGAGATGACGTCCTTTGTGGCCATCCTCGGTGCTGCAGGTTTGGCCGTTGGTTTAGCGGTGCAAGGCACCTTGCAGAATTTCGCTGGTGGCGTTATGATCCTGCTGTTCAAACCCTACAAGGTAGGCGACTACATTGAAGCTGCGGGTCACGCAGGAACCGTTCGTGAGATTCAGATCTTTAATACCATCATGAATACCCCAGACAATAAGATCATCATCATTCCAAACGGTGGATTGGCTAACTCTTCGATGACCAATTACAGCACCATGCCTACGCGTCGGGTGGATTTCTCCTTTGGGATCGGTTACGATGACGATTTTGAAAAAGCGAAAGGAGTCATCCGTGACATCATTGAGAAAGATGATCGCATCTTGAAAGATCCAGCACCATTCGTACGGGTAGGTGCACTGGCAGATAGCTCCGTCAACATCACCACACGTGTTTGGGTAGATGCTCCGAAGTATTGGGACGTGCACTTTGACATGATTGAAAGCGTGAAGCGTCGATTCGACGAAGAGAAGATCAGTATTCCTTATCCTCAGATGGATGTGCATTTGGATAAGTAATTGAACCATTTGTGCCTGCACTCGTTTTTAAGCTGAATGCAGGATTAACAAGTATTTAAGATGAGAAGCCGGTGGATGTCATTCTTCCATCGGCTTTTTTATGACTTTCGCGATCGATGTTGCAACACATGACTAAATCACTCCATTGTTTTGTAGTTGCACTTGCTGTTTTGCTGCCTGGACTGGCTTTTTCGCAGACGGTGAGTGGACGGGTAACCGAGCCTTCGGGTGCGCCCATTCCCTTCGTAAACGTTGCACTTTACAGCACAGACAGCGCGCTCATCGGTGGCGGCACTACCGATATGGATGGGAGGTTCTCGATCAAGGGCCAGAAAG